>JBBSOX010000004.1:0-135457 GCA_038259325.1 Chroococcales cyanobacterium
AAAGTGCTATCAACGCCCCCAGAGTAGGCAATCAACGCCTGCTCCATTTCTTGAAATAAGGCTTTTAATTGCTCAAATTTTTCTTTCAGCATCATTTCCCAATCCTGCCCAAACCCGATAGCACCCAACAATTTCCATTGTAGTCATTTCCTTCTACTCTTCTGTTGTTGGCGGTTTGCTGTACTTGGCCACCAGACTGGCTAAAAGTGGTAAATCAATCGGTTTAGAAATATAGTCATCTACTCCAACTGCTAGACAAGTTTCGCGATCGCCTTTCATTGCCATTGCTGTTTGAACAATTACCGGAATCGACCGATATTGCGGATTTTCTCGCAGCTGCTGTACCAAGTTAAGACCATTTCCATCTGCCAGATGAACATCCATTAAAATCACCACTGGGTCTAACTTTGTTAGAGCTTCCCACATCTCGGCAGCATTCTTAACCCAAGTCACCTGATATCCCAATTTATGTAGATAAATTTGCATCAAATTACCGTTGGGTAAGTCATTTTCTACCAGCAAAATATCTACAGAAGAACTAGGGGTGAAAGGCAAAGGAGATGAAGAAAATTTTGCCTCCCCTGCCTCCCCTGCTCCCCCTGCTCCCTCATCTCCCCCCACTTTTGCCTCTTGCTTAAAGGGAAGTACAAGGGTAAAACGGGAACCGCAATTTACTTCAGATTCCACTTTCACGGAACCACCGTGAATTTGGGCGAGTTTTCGAGTCACTGCTAAACCCAAACCAGTACCTTCACCACCAGCAGCGACAGCCTTGGTAATTTGGAAATAGGGTTCAAACAGTTGAGCCTGGTCTTCTTGGGAAATACCAGTGCCAGTATCCCAAACTGTAAAATACACAAATAGACCTTTAGGAGCAACCTCTAAGCCAACACTTCCTTTGCTGGTGAATTTTAGGGCATTGAAGAGTAAATTCAACAGCATTTGCTTGAGACGCAAGGGGTCAGCTACTAGGGTTGTGATATCGGGGTCAATTTCCAGACGGAGTTTCAAACCCTTATTAGCGGCTTTCTCCTTCACCAGTGCGAAAACATTGCTACATAGCATTGGCACATCAATTGTTTCCCACTGCACTTCTAGCTGATTTGCCTCAATTTTAGAAAGATCCAAAATGTCATTAATCAGAGCTAGCAAGTGCTTACCGCTAGACTGAATGATATTTAAATACTCTTGCTGGCGTTCTTTAGTTGGTTCATACCCTTGGGCTAAGAGCAGGTGGGTAAACCCAATAATAGAACTAAGGGGTGTGCGAATTTCGTGGCTGGTGTTTGCCAGAAACTGATTTTTGAGTTGATTGGTGCGCTCCAATTCTAGATTAGAGTTACTTAACTGTTGATATCGTTCTTGCCAATACAGGATCTGTCTCAGCTGTACTAAGGCTGTAGTACAGTGTTTAGCAGACCTTGCCATCAATTCTGATCTGAGTTGAACTTGTGATTTTATGAGCGACTCACGATCACAGCTTAGGGGCGCTGTGGCGATAATTAGCCAGCCCATGACGTTGCCAGAATCATCAGCTAACCGCCAAGCGCTCGGTGTTGTTTGATTCTCAAGCTGCTGCAAATCTTCAAGTTCTATGACCTCTTGCAATCTCAATAGAGGTTGTGAGTTTGAGGATGGAGAACAAGAAACATAGCAAACTGTGGCAACAGTTTTTTGTGGTTGAAACAGAGCGATGCCTACGGCACAATCTGTAAACGCCAAATTACTGCTGTTCACGGCACTGTTAATGTGGTTGACCACAGTTTGGAGAATTTCTGCTTCTGCGGCTCCTGCCTGTGGAACATTGTTACAAGCAGAAACTAGGCAATCATTAAGGCGACTTTGCAACTGGTTCAAGCTGCTCTCCAGCCACAACTTGGCGCGAAGTTGCTGAATTGTTGTCAAAAGTTTTGGCGTTGCATCTATCTGTGAGTTCTGGTCTGATAAGCTTGAGTACTGCTGCATGGTCAACTAGACCGCTGAACAAGTTTAGCTTCACATAAAAATCCGATAAGGATTTTATGTATATTAGCGGACAATTCTTTTTTATTTATAAACCATAACTTATGTTGTTATAAACCATAACTTATGATGTTGAATTTAGCAGCTAGTCTAAAAAAATTATTATATAAACCACTGACTTGAAATTTTCTAAACCAACTTAAGGCTTATGGATACACAATTTGCCCAACTAATCGTTAATGGGATTGCGGTAGGGAGCATTATTGCTTTAGCCGCAGTTGGACTCACTCTTACCTACGGAATTTTACGGTTATCTAACTTTGCTCATGGTGACTTTCTCACTTTAGGAGCCTATCTGACTTGGTTAATAAACACTATTGGGGTCAATATTTGGCTGTCGATGATCTTGGCGGCGGCGGGAACAGTAGCAGCAATGCTGTTATCAGAAAAGTTACTGTGGTCAAAGATGCGCTCTATTCGTGCTACTTCCACTACGTTAATTATTATTTCTATCGGACTTGCCTTATTTCTTCGCAATGGGATTATTTTTATCTGGGGTGGCAAGAACCAAAATTATAATTTACCTGTTACGCCAGCTTTAGACATCTTTGGTTTAAAGGTGCCGCAAAATCAATTATTGGTATTGGGTTTGGCGGTTCTAGCAATTTTGGCGCTGCATTACTTGCTGCAAAATACCAAAATTGGTAAGGCGATGCGAGCAGTTGCTGACGATCTGGACTTAGCCAGGGTTTCAGGTATTAATGTTGACCGAGTTATTTTCTGGACTTGGGTAATTGCTGGCACTCTTACCTCATTGGGTGGCAGTATGTATGGGTTAATTACAGCCGTGCGTCCAAACATGGGATGGTTCTTAATTTTACCGTTATTTGCCTCAGTAATTCTTGGTGGGATTGGCAACCCTTACGGTGCGATCGCAGCAGCTTTTATTATTGGCATTGTCCAAGAAATCAGCACCCCTTGGCTCGGTTCACAGTACAAACAGGGTATAGCACTGTTAATCATGATTTTGGTGCTGCTCATTCGTCCCAAAGGGTTATTCAAAGGAACGATTTGAGCAGCACCACTCCACTTACCTAACTATTCAATAATGTGGAAATAGTAGGCTGCCACCAAAAAATTGATAGCTAACAAGAGCAGTGCCCAGCCTGTGCGAAAGGCGTAGGGAGGTTTAGCTCCACTGTCGGCAACTGGTAAATCTTTGCTTTTAGCAGTCATAATGCGATTCTCCTAATGTCAGAACTTTTTAAGAAATACCAAACTGGCGTACCAAATACTCAAATTCTTTAAGAATATTTGTGTGAAGTTGGGAATTGGGAATTGGGGACTGGGGACTGGGGACTGGGTATTGGGTATTGGGCATCCCTTCTCTGCGAGACGCTACGCGAACGGCTTCGCTCAGGGCAAGTGGGCATTGGGGGGTATTTCTTCCCCATGCTCCCCCTGCTTCCCCTGCTCCCTCATCCCCGACTCCCTACTCCCCACTCCCTACTCCCTCTTCTCCAGCATGATAGGAACTGCGAACCAGAGGCCCAGAACGAACATGGTTAAATCCCATTTCCCATGCTAATCTGCCGAGTTGCTCGAATTCCTCTGGAGTCCAATATTTTTGGACTGGCAGATGTTCTAAAGAAGGACGCATATACTGTCCAATAGTCAAGCGATCGCACCCTACAGCCCTGAGATCAGCCATTGCCTCAACGACTTCATCATGTGTTTCTCCATGTCCCAGCATCAAACCTGATTTGGTGGGAATTCTCGGATCGATTTCTTTGACCATAGCTAGTACCGAGAGGGAGCGATCGTATTTAGCTCCCCGGCGCACTGGCCTAGTTAACCGTCGCACTGTCTCAATATTGTGATTGAAACAAGCTGGTTTGGCTTTTACAATCATCGCTATTCGCTGGCGTTGACCTAATTCCCCAACACCAGCACCACCCCAAAAATCTGGTGTTAGCACTTCAATTTGAGTCTCTGGGTTCAACTGGCGGATAGTCGCGATCGTCTCCACAAAGTGCCCTGCGCCCTGATCAGGCAAGTCATCACGGGCTACAGAAGTCAGCACCACATAGCGCAATCCCAAAAGCCGCACCGCCTGTGCTACCTTTTGGGGTTCCTCTAAATCAAGAGGCATCGGTGCATGACCTTTATCCACTTGACAGAAAGCACAAGAGCGTGTGCAAGTAGGCCCCATTAGTAAGAAAGTTGCAGTTTTTTGGGCATAGCACTCCCCCCGGTTGGGACAGCGCCCTTCTTCGCAAATCGTGTGAATTTGGCGCTGCTTAATAATACGTTGTACGGTAGAGATTTCACTGGCTTTGCCAATAGGACGACGTAACCAGCGAGGCATTGCCGTAATTTCAGACTTTAGTTTGGCTTGTTCTGACGAAATCATAGACATCCAAGCAAGATGCGGATATGGAGTAACGGTCTTTAATGGTGGTTAACTGTTGACTGTTGACGGTTAACAGTCATCAGTTATCAGTTATGCCCTAGAACAACGCTAAAGCCTTAAATATCACCATGACACAAATTGAAAAGAGCGCAAGCAAAAGTTTTGCAAAACACCTCTATCAATGTCATTTATACCGAAATATACTATCCCCCAATTCATAGAAATTTTGTATATAGTGGGGGAATTCTCAATGACAATCGGCAAAGCCGCTATTTACACTTAAAGTTTCTGTTAGAGCAAACAGTCGTGGCAAGCAACAAGATTTTAGTTATCGATGACACTACAGTTGTCAGGGTAAAAGTACGAGAAATGTTGCCTCCGGGCAATTTTGAGGTACTGGAAGCAAAAGACGGTTTGGAAGGACTAAATTTTATTCTTCAGGAAAAACTCAGCCTAATTATGCTGGATTTTCTGTTGCCTAAAATGAGTGGCTGGGAGGTTTTCCAGAAAGTTCAAGCCGATCCGGAGTTAAGGAAAATTCCTTTGGTGATCATGTCTGGTCGCAAGGAAGAGGTGACTGAGAAAATTACAGAACCCTTTGAATACTTTGAATTTCTGGGCAAGCCTTTTGATCAGAAGCAACTAATTGGCGCGATTAAGTTAGCTATGGCGAAGGCGAAACAGCCACGCCCAGAACTAGTAACAGTAGGAGCAGCAGTTGCCGTCAAAAATGGCACAGTTGCAACTTCTAGTGTCGCTAATACTACAGTAGCAGCCCCTAGTGTAGCTAATACTGCGATGCCTACGGTGGCAAGCAACACAACTCCTAGCACCGGAGGAGCTTCTAACGCAGAAATTGATGCATTGAATGAGAAAATTGTCAAAATGCAAGCTGAAATCGATGGCTTGAAGAAACAGTTAACTCAGGTTGTGACCTTTATTAAACAAAAAATCAAGTAGCATTTGTGCTCATTATTATTATCGCAGCCAAAAATACCTTGTTTCTAATAACGGGTATCCGATTAAAAGCGGGTAAAAATAGTTAGTTCAAAAACACCTATGTTGATAAATCATCGTTGACAACAAAATTCAAAAACTAGAAAAATAACTAGCAATTATCTGTGTCTCTATGAATTTTGAATTTTGAATTCCCTGATCGCGCAGCGTCTTCACAAAAAAAGAGGTTGACAGTCTAGCAAAGCAGTCCCAAACACACTAAACCTGCCACAGTTTGCTCTTAAGCTAAGAGAACGGCAGGCTTTTTTGTTGTTTGGTCTGATATATTTGAAACCCAACTTGATAGGTACTCCACAAATCGAAAGCAACAAGGGAAAATATTTAGCAGATAAATTTCCTAAGAGTATATTTGGCAAGCTTATGCTTTTACATTAAAATTGGCTTTTTCCAGAATTACATAGTTCAAATTAAGATATTTAGTAAAAAATTATATTTTTAAATACAAATTAAACAAAAAAAATTTTATTTCATGATAATGATAGTCTTCGCACGGGAATACTAAGCCATAGAAACAAGAATTATGAGCGTAGTCTGCAATGTCAGTAGTATTAGATACATTATATGCGTTTCCTGGCTATCGCCTCACTGAGCAAATCTACTCAGGCAGTAAAACCTTAGTTTATCGGGGCATTAGAGAACAAGACCAAAAATCAGTCGTTCTCAAATTGATGCGAAATGAATATCCTACGTTCGCGGAAATCGCCCAGTTCCGCAATCAATATATCATCACCAAAAATCTCGATCTTCCTGGGATAATCAAAACCTATAGCTTAGAAAGCTGCCGTAACAGCTACGTCCTAGTGATGGAAGATTTTGGCGGTATTTCTCTCCAAGACTGGCGGCTAGAGGACAAGGCGAAGGATGAAAACAGGTTTTCCCTAGATGAGTTTTTCCACATTGCCATTAAAATTGCTTCTATCCTTGAAGGACTGCATCGCGATCGCATCATTCACAAAGACATCAAGCCTGCCAACATCCTGATAAACCCTACCACGAATGAAATAAAACTCATCGATTTTAGTATTGCCACCCTGCTACCGAGAGAAATTCAATTTGTCACGAATCCTAACATCTTAGAAGGCACCCTAGGTTACATTTCCCCAGAACAAACTGGAAGAATGAACCGAGGTATTGACTATCGCACTGATTTTTATTCTCTTGGTATTACCTTCTTTCAACTCCTCACCGGACAGTTACCCTTCACAACTAAAGATCCGATGGAGTTAGTTTACTCTCACATTGCCAAGCAACCGCTACAAGCCAGTCGGATTAACTCGAATATTCCGCTAATTTTGTCTGACATTATCAGCAAGCTGATCGCAAAAAATGCCGAAGACCGCTATCAGAGTGCTTTGGGGTTAAAGCATGATTTGGAGGTGTGCCAAAGCCAGTGGCAAGCAACAGGAAATATTTTACCCTTTAAACTAGGCGATCGGGACATCTCAGACCGTTTCGTAATCCCTGAAAAACTCTATGGTCGCCAAAGTGAAGTTGAAACCCTACTCGCTGCTTTCAAGCGTGTGACAGAAGGGACAACAGAAATGATATTAGTCGCGGGTTTCTCTGGCATTGGCAAAACTGCTGTGGTCAATGAAGTCCATAAACCTATTGTGCGGCAGCGTAGTTACTTTATCAAAGGAAAATTTGACCAGTTTCAACGTGATATTCCCTTATCAGGATTGGTGCAAGCTTTTCGGGACTTAATTGGGCAACTACTCTCAGAAACTGATGCCCAAATTCAACAATGGAAAACCAAAATTCTGCGGGAATTTGGCACACAAGCCGAAGTGATTACTGATGTAATTCCTGAACTCGAACAGATTATTGGCAAGCAACCTCCGGTTACAGAACTCTCTGGTAGTGCTGCCCAAAATCGTTTCAATTTATTGTTTCAAAAATTCATTCAAATCTTTACAAGGAAAGAACATCCCTTGGTGATCTTTCTGGATGACTTGCAATGGGCAGATACGGCATCTTTGAAATTAATTCAGTTATTAATGTGTGAAAACACATTGTCTTCTTTTTCAGAAGAGATAGAAGAGGCAGATGAAGCAAAGGGAGGTTTATTATTAATTGGTTCCTATCGAGATAATGAAGTTTCCAAGGCACATCCGCTTTATTTAACACTACAGGAAATTCAAAAAGTAGGAGCAACTATTAATACTATCACCCTAGCACCATTAAATCAGGGTGATTTAAATTATCTAATTGCTGATACCCTTAATTGCCCCGAAGTAGTTGCTGTCACTCTCACTCAGATGGTATTTGCCAAAACTAAAGGCAACCCCTTCTTTTCCGTTAAATTCCTCAAATCTTTACACGATGACGGGCTAATTGCATTAAATTTTGATGTTGGATATTGGCAGTATGATATTTCCAAAATAAAAGAATTAGCTCTTACAGATGATGTAGTAGAATTTATCGCACTTCAAATAGAGAAGTTGCCAATAAATACCCAAAAAATTATGAAACTTGCTGCCTGTATTGGTAATCAATTTGACTTAAAAACTCTTGCGATCGTCAATGAAAAATCTGTAGTAGATACAGCATCAGACTTATGGCAAGCGTTACTTGATGGGCTAGTTTTACCGCAGACAGAAAACTATAACATTTTTTCCACAGATAATACTGATCAAAATGGAATAGAAACTACACAATTTTTAAGTTCTAATTTACAAGTACCTAAATATAAATTTGTACATGATCGAGTGCAGCAAGCCGCCTATTTTTTAATTCCCGAAGAACAAAAAAAGCCAATTCACTTAAAAATTGGGCTACTGTTATTGAACAATATTCCAGTTGCAGAACAGGAAGAAAAGATTTTTGAACTTGTCAATCAGTTTAATGTCGCAATAGAATTCATCTCCCCTCAAGCGAAACGAGATGAACTAGCCCAGATGAATCTAATTGCTGGACGTAAAGCTTTAGCATCAACAGCTTATCCATGTGCGGTGAAGTATTTAACTACCGGCATCCAACTACTGGCAGATGATAGCTGGGAGATGAAATATCATCTTACCCTTGCTTTATATGAGGCTGCGACAGAGGCAGCATATCTAGCTGGTAAATTTGAACAGATGGAACAATTAGCAGAGGTGGTATTGGTACGTGAAACACTACTGGAAAAAGTAAAAGTTTATGAAGTCAAAATTCAGGCTTATGGGGCACAGAACCAAGCATTGGAGGCTGTAAATACTGCACTCACCTTTTTGAAACTTTTGGGAGTGGAGTTTCCTGAACATCCGAGCGAGTCTGATCTTCAGTTAGCAATTGCACAATTAACATCAAATCTAAATGGGAGACACATTAAAGACTTAATTGATCTGCCAGAGATGATAGACGCCCACCAGATAGCAACGATGCGTATCCTATCGACTGTAGCTGCTATTACCTATTTAGTTACGCCTGAACTATTTCCACTAATTGTCCTCAAACAAATCAATGTATCGCTTAAATATGGCAATGCACCTTTGTCTGCTTTTGCCTATGTCAATTATGGGTTAATACTCACTGGTGTAATGGGAGATATTGAGTCTGCCTATCAATTTGGTAAAGTAGCTGCAACTTTAGTAGATAAGTTAAATGCTAAAGAAGTTAAAGCTAAAATCATTCTGGGATTTAGTACAGCTATTCAGCATTGGAAAGAACATACTAAGGAAATATTAAAACCTTTACTGGAAGGTTACTATACTGGAATAGAAACGGGAGATTTAGAATTTGCAGCCTATTGTCTTAATGCTTATTCATACTCTTCGTATTTCATTGGTCGAGAACTTACAGGACTGGAACGAGAGATAGCAACCTACAGTAATGCTATAGCTCAAATCAAGCAAGAAATAGCATTTAACTGGATTAGTATCCACCGACAGACTGTCTTAAATTTACTAGGAAATGTGGAAAATCCCTATCATTTAGTTGGTGAAGCTTATGACGAGAAAAAAATGCTGTTGCTTTACCTTGAAGCTAATGATGTAATGGGAATTTTCTACTTATATGTGAGCAAATTACATCTTTGTTACCTATTTGAGAAATATCTTTTAGCCTTGGAAAATGCTACCTTAGCAGAAAAGTATTTACACGGTGGAAGAGGACAGCTAGTTACTCCTCTGTTTTACTTTTATGATTCACTAACACGACTGGCATTATATTCTAATGCATCCGTTTTTGAGCAAAAGCGTATTCTAGATAAGGTTGAAGTGAATCAGGAGAAAATGCAACATTGGACACATCATGCTCCGATGAATTATTCACACAAATATTATCTTGTAGAAGCTGAACGATATCGGATTGGCGGTCAATATCTCGAAGCAATAGAATTCTACGATCGCGCTATTTCCCTGGCCAAAGAATATGAGTACATTCATGAAGAAGCCCTTGCTCAAGAACTTACCGCCAAATTCTATTTAGGATGGGGTAAACATAAGATTGCCCAAACCTACCTCACAGATGCTTACTATAGTTATGTTCGTTGGGGAGCGTTAGCCAAAGTTGACGATTTAGAAAAACGCTATCCTCAATTACTTGCTCCTATATTTCAGCAAGAAAAACTAAGTATCCATCCCCGCGATGAAAGCACTTCTTTCAATCACATATCTATATCATCTTTACCTACCCTGAGTAATCAACAAACTGTTATTGGCTCGAAGACAAGTATTTCTGACTCTCTGGATTTAGCCGCATTTATTAAAGCATCTCAAGCACTTTCTGGGGAAATAGAGCTTGAGCGGCTGCTTTCTACTTTAATGGAAGTTGTTATGGAGAATGCAGGAGCCTCTAAATGTGCTTTAATTTTGAGCGAAGCTGATAACTTAGCATTAACTGTCACAGCGGTTTGTTCAAGTTCATGTTTTGAGCATACATACACTGAGTTTCCATCAACTAGCCTTGAGTCAAGCTACGATGTTCCTATCACTTTGATTAACTACGTTAAACGCTCCAGAGACATCTTGGTTATTGATGATGCAAAGGCTGTTTCTTTTCTAGCAAGTGATAGCTACATTCTTACTGAAGAACCTAAGAGCTTGTTATCTATACCTCTTATCAATCAAGGTAAATTAATTGGGATTCTTTATCTAGAAAATAATCTTACAACCGGAGCATTTACAGGCGATCGCGTAGAAGTCCTCAAACTAGTTACCACTCAAGCAGCAATATCCCTAGAGAATGCTATCCTCTACAAAAATCTGGCACAAGCTAAAGAAAGCTTAGAGGAATACAACCATTCGCTAGAGAATAAAGTCCAGGAAAGAACGCAGGAACTCAACGACAAAAATAGCTGCTTACAACAAACCCTAGAGGAATTGCAACGTACCCAGGTCCAATTGATTCAAAGTGAAAAAATGTCTTCTTTGGGACAAATGGTGGCGGGAATTGCCCATGAAATCAATAATCCCATTAACTTTATTCACGGCAATATTAGTCATGCTAGCGAGTATGTTCAAGACTTGCTGCATTTGGTAGCTATTTATCAGCAAGAATATCCTCGTCCCTCGCCTTTAGTTAAGGATAAGGCTGAGGAGATTGATATAGATTTTCTAGCAGAAGACTTGCCAAAGATTCTAGATTCCATGAAAGTGGGGAGTTCGCGTATCCGGAATATTGTTTTGGGCTTACGCAATTTTTCTCGCCTAGATGAATCTGATATGAAGCCTGTAGATGTTCATGAAGGCATAGACAATACCTTAATGATTTTGCAGCACCGACTTAAAGAAAAGAGCAATTGTACTGAAATTGAAGTCATCAAAGAATACGGAAAATTACCGGAAGTTATTTGTTACCCTGGTCAACTCAATCAGGTGTTTATGAATATCCTGAGTAATGCGATTGATGCTTTAGAAGAGTCATTTGTCACTGATTATCCATCATTGGTAAATGACAAAGAACAAATAACAAAGGACATAGACGAGTCATCAGCTTCTTATAGAGTAGGAAAAATTCACATCTTTACTGAACTAACAGATTCTAATACGGCGATAATTCGGATTGCTGATAACGGTTCTGGTATGTCAAAAGCGGTACAGCAGAAAATATTTGACCCATTTTTTACCACCAAGTCAGTAGGAAGTGGCACTGGTTTGGGGTTGTCGATTAGCTATCAGATTATCGTGGACAAACACAAAGGTAGTTTAACCTGTGATTCTACGCCAGGAGAAGGGACTGAGTTTGCTATTGAGATACCGATGCAACAGTTAGACGGCTAGATTAGTAATCTGTCAAGCCCAAATTTAAGAGTGCTAAAAATCCAGGTTTTGTGAAAAACTGGATTTCTAATATTTATTAAAATAGCTCTGACAGATTACTAAAAAATGGGTGTAGTTGTCATATTCACTAGAGACTCTTCACGCGCACGCTGTCCTGTAATTACCATTTTGACTCCATTAGCAGGTGCAAGTGTGAAACCTCGACGCTGAGGCCGCTCTGGCTGCCGATCAACTAGTGCTAACTGATAGCGCGACAAGACGGTTGCTAATACTAACTTCATTTTAAAGAGAGCCAAAGCCTCGCCAATACAACGACGGACACCACCACCAAAGGGCAGAAACTCATAGGGAGAAAATTGCCGTTCCAAAAAGCGCTCTGGTTGAAACTCATTTGGTTGGGAATATAAATCTTCACGCCGATGAGTGAGATAAATATTAGGAAGCAGTACAGTCCCAGGCTCTAAAGGATGTCCTAGTAGTTCTACAGGTTCTTGCACTACTCTTGGGAAGGAAAACATTAGAACGGGGTAAATTCGCAAGCTCTCATTACAAACAGCTGTTAGATATGGTAGTCGATAAATGCTCATGGGATCTGGGGAATCACCGAGAGTATCCAGTTCTTGGAGCAGTTTTTCACGGACTAGGGGCTTTTGGTGAATCCAATACAATCCCCAAGCGATCGCTGTTGCTGTAGTTTCATATCCAGCAACCATGAGAGTCATCAACTGATCGCGTAACTCTTGATCCGTCATGGATTGACCAGTGTCATACTGTGCTGAAATCAGCATGGATAAGATATCGATGCGTTGTGGATCGAGTTGCTGTCTACGTTCGCTAATTTCAGCATAGATCAATTTATCAATTTCCTGGCGATCGCGTAGAAATTTTCCCCAAGGACTCCAAGCTCCTAAATCCTTTTGCAAGAATGAGAAAAATAATAAACTAGAAGTCATTGGTGACCGAAAAGTATCCAACATCTGCGGCAATAGATGCTTAAGTTTTTCAAGTTTTTCTTCTTCATTCAAGCCCAAGACAACCTGTAAAATTACTTGTAGGGTTATCTGCTGTGTTGAGTTCCGGGCCAAGAAGTGCTGATTTAGCGGTAACTGATTAAAAACTTTTGTACACAGATCACAGATAAGTTGACCATAAGCTCGCATTCGCTCTCCATGAAAAGCAGGCATCGCAAATTGTCGCTGTTGTTTGTGATGAGTACCCTCTAGTAAGACAACTGAATATTCCCCTACTAAAGGTTCCCCAATTTTGTTCTTCTTACCGACGGCTACAAACTTTTTTCTATCGTTGCTTAAAATTTCCTGGATTGCCTGGGGATGATTCACGAATACCACAGTATCTCCAAAACCAATTATCCTACCAGTGAAAATGTCAGGATATTGTTGAGCTGCTTTTTCCATATAGCCAACAGGATCACTGATCCATTGCAGCTTTTGTAGCAGAGAAGGGATTTTAATAAGATGGGGTAATGTCATTTTTGTAATCGGATCGAAATATAGATTAACAATTCACCATTTTCTAATTTTGTGTTAGTTCCAGCCTTTCTACACTCTGATAGCGAGTTGTCTGGGAATACCAATCATGGTTGCTACGTATCCAAGCGTGCATTCCTAATATATATTTTGCAACTTCAGCATCCACTTCTTCTCCAAATATAGGAATAGATGTTTCTAAATCCATCATTGTTTGTATGGCGCTATTGTGCATTTCTACTACACGATGAATTGCCTGATTTATCGGAATTTGCTGTTTATAATGCAGTATAAATACTAAATTATGAACATCACCACTAGATATTTCTCTAGATGCAGAAAAGATATCATTACAACAGGCAATAATATGTCCTGTTAGAAATTGCAGTTTGAGAACTGTTTCATCTTTTCGTACAAAATTGGGAATCGTCAAATTATGGCAAAATTCAGTCAATGTTAAAAAAGCATCCACTCCTATACTTGATTTACGTGTCATGATATACGCATCTATGTCTGGTACGATTCTCTGGGCGCGGATACTTGCTTCATCAGTACATGCTTGTAACCATTCCTGAAAACTAGTGATGAAATGATGGAACCATGTTAAATTCCGTCTTGCAAGAATCCTTTCTTTTAGGTTATTTAAGGCAAGAGCAAGCGGTGTATCTCGGCTTGTAACTTCTACCCCATTTAATATTTCTAGATATCTCTGATTAAAAATCTTTAAAACTTCAGGTTTTTTTCCTAAATCTGACAAATCACATTGATCGTCCCAAATAAATACCCAACTCAACCAGTCACTAGCAATCTTAAGTTCTTCTAGATTGCTGTCAGGATACGCAGATGCAGCTAATAAAAAGAATTTAGAGTTAGAAAAACGCTTATAAGTTGATTCATTGTCCAGGAGATTGAAGCGAAGCACCCATTCAATAGCAGACTCCTGTAAAACATCAACATGCTTATTAATTTTGGATGGAAATGGACAGTATAAACCCGGAGAAAGTAATTCTTTCATAAAAATATATTAGTTGTGATTAACAAACATGATGTACAGGAAAACGAAATCAATAGACTTACACAGAGACTATAAGAAAAATTGCAAAAGACTCGCTGAACTAACACATTTTTATGCAGTGTGTAAATCATATTTAGGGCACTGTTAGGAATGTGTAAATCCATATGAATATTTCCAAACTTATTCAATATTGTTCAATGTTTTTTAAAAAAAAATAACCGTAATTATCTGGAATTATATTTTTTGATAAAATTCCTATCAGAGAATATTATATTTAGGTATGCTCATGATAAACACTGTTGACTAATTGAAAAAATTAACTGAGAGCATTAAAAATATTTTTCTATTTAGCGCTAATTTTATAAAAAGCCAAGGGTAATAATGGCTAATTTCAGAGCGATCGCCTTGATGAGAGAGGATATTCAACTCTAGTGAAAATATAAGCTGGGGTGATGCCTGCGGTGGGCTACGCCTACGCATACAAAAAATTAGCATGAGAATGTTGCTGTTATCAGAGTTTTTGGGAACTATAGGATTGTCAGACAAGGAATTTGTCAGTCAGTCTGCCAATAAAATAAAGGTGACTTAGCTGCGAACTAACAAGGAGTCAAATTAAGTTAAATACATGAATTATAAGCCAAAGAGCCAGATGCATTATGTAGCAAAAGATAGTTTAATTTTAGTAGTTGATGATACTACTACTAATTTAGAAATTGTTTTAGAAATATTAACTAATGTAGGCTTTAAAGTTACTACAGAAAGTGATGGAGAAAGGGCACTTAAACAGGCTGAATATATATTACCAGATTTAATTTTATTAGATGTCATGATGCCGGGAATAGACGGATTTGAAACCTGCAAAAGGCTGAAAGGGAATTCAGCTACTTGTGATATACCAGTAATTTTTATGACAGCCAATTCTGATACTGATAGTAAGGTAAAAGGCCTCAATATAGGTGCAGTTGATTACATTACTAAGCCTTTTCATGAAGAAGAATTATTAGCTAGAATTAAAACCCATCTTGAATTACGAAACCTCACCAAGACTTTAGAAAAACGAGTTGAAGAAAGGACAGTAGCATTGTCTAGAGCATTAAAAGACCTACAAGAGTCTCAACTTCAGCTTGTACAGACAGAAAAAATGTCTGCCCTTGGTCAATTAGTAGCAGGAGTAGCTCACGAAATTAATAATCCAGTTGGTTTTATTCATGGCAATCTCGGACACGCTTCGACATATTTCCAAGACATGGTTAACATCATTAACCTCTATCAGCAGCATTATCCCAATCCGGTTCCAGAGATTCAAGAGGAGATTGCAGCAATAGATTTGAAGTATATGCTTGTCGATCTTCCTGATTTAATTTCCTCAATGAAACAGGGCGTTCAGCGCATTCGTAACATTAGTACTAGTCTGAGAACTTTTTCTCGTGCAGATAGCGATCGCAAAGTTTCTTGCAACATTCATGATGGCATCGATAGTACAATCATGATTCTCAAACACCGCTTAAAAGCATCCGAGGATCGTCCCGATATTCAGGTAATTAAAGATTACGATGATTTGCCAGAATTAGAATGTTTTATCGGACAACTAAATCAGGTATTTATGAATTTATTAGCTAATGCTATTGATGCTTTAGAGGAGTCTAATATAGGACGCACTTATATTGAAATTGAAGCAAATCCTAATCAAGTTTTGATTCAGACTAGCCTCACTGAAAACAAAAATCAGATTTTGATTTGCATTAAAGATAATGGGGTAGGAATGTCGCCTGATGTGCAGCAAAAAATCTTTGATTATTTATTCACCACCAAGCCTGTGGGTCAAGGTACAGGATTAGGATTATCAATTGCCCGTCAAATTGTTGTCGAAAAACATGGAGGAACTCTTGAGGTAAATTCAGTGCCCGGACAAGGTTCAGAATTTATCATTAAGCTTCCTATTTAATTAAAAACCGTATCAAAAATAATTTTTTATATAAATAAATTTATGTTTAAGGCAGTAGTAGGGCACAGTAACGATACAGATTCTTTATCAGCAGTTGAATTGCTTCCCCAAAGGGTTACGCTATAGAGGTAAGGGGCAGGAAGCAGGGGGAGAAAAAATTGTTTTGATTCCAAAAATTGGATAATTTATTTTTTGGAGTTCCCTTAGATAAACACCAGATGAACCGTCGAACTCAAGTTAAGTTAAAAGAGATGCCTGTCTGCTAATTAGCAAACAGGCATGTCTTTTAGTACAAAGTTTGGTTGAGAATCGGTTAAATCTTAGCAGTAGAATCAACTGAAGGTTGAGACTGACTAACCGAATCTAAATTTTGCAAAAGCACTAGATTTTGTGCTTTTACATTAGTGTTGATTGTTGCTTGCAAAAATGGGGTATTGGAGATGGAATTGTTAGCCAATGTAAACAGTGGATTTGACAAAATCCCTGCTACGGTAGTGGCAATTAATGTTACCACCAACCCGACCTGCAAAGGTCTGAGTCCAGGCAAATCCCAACGCACTTGTGGATAATTCTTCACCGCGTCGGACATTTCATGGGGTTCTTTGACTACCATCATCTTAACTACACGAATGTAGTAGTAGATGGAGACGACGCTGGTAACTAAGCCCAGCAAAACTAACCAATAAAGTCCTGCTTGCCAACCAGCCCAAAATAAGTAAATCTTGCCGAAAAACCCAGCTAATGGTGGAATACCACCCAAGGAAAGCAGAGAGATACTCAACGCCAGTGTTAGGAGTGGATCTTTTTGATATAAACCAGAGTATTCGGCAATCTGGTCGGTTCCTGTCCGCAGTGAGAACAGGATGATGCAGGTAAAGCCGCACAGGTTCATGAACAGATAAACCAGTAAGTAAAATATCATACTGGCATACCCTGCTTGTGTACCAGCAATTAAGCCAATCATCACAAACCCAGCTTGGGCAATGGATGAATAAGCTAGCATCCGTTTCATGCTGGTTTGAGCTAGGGCGACTACGTTACCCAAAATCATGCTGAGAACGGCCAGAGCAGTGAAGACAAACCTCCACTCGTCAGCAACAAGGGGGAAGGCTGTTACCAACAAGCGGATGGCTAAGGCAAAACCAGCTGCTTTGGAACCGACAGATAAAAAGGCGATGACTGGGGTGGGAGCGCCTTCGTAAACGTCTGGTGTCCACTGGTGGAAGGGTGCAGCGGAGATTTTGAAGCCAATACCCGCGATCGCAAAAACCAGGGCAATCACTAAACCTAAAGATTGACCGACTTTAGCTGTGGCAATGCCATTAGCGATCGCACTAAGTTCAGTTTGTCCTCCCGATAATCCATACAGCAGTGATACACCGTACAAAAATATTGCCGTGCTGGAAGCTCCAATTAACAAGTATTTCAGCGCCGCTTCATTGGAGCGGGGGTCACGCTTGGTATAACCTGTTAATAAGTAAGAGGAGATACTCAGGGTTTCTAGGGAGATGAAAATCATCACCAACTCACTAGCCCCAGATAAAAACATCCCTCCTAGAGTAGCACTCAGCAAAATAGCGATGAATTCGGCTAAAGCAGTGCCGCTCTGCTCAACGTAGCGAATTGACATCAGTATAGTGGCGATCGCAGACAAGGCGATAATACCGCGAAAGACGATACTCAGGTCATCACTGTTAAAGCTACCGGTAAAACCGATGGGATTAGGAGAGTCCCATTGAAAATATAGGGCGACAATCGAAGCAAATAAACCTGCGATCGCTAGATATCCAATCCAGCGTGCGGATGTACGCCCCAAAATCAAATCAACAATCAAAACCCCCAAGAGGGTGAGAATAACAATCCCCTCTGGCAAAATCGTTCCAGCGTTTAGCTGGGATGCAATATTAGCAAAATCCATGAGATGTATAGGTTTTGGGGATTAGACATTAAGGCTAACTCTGTTCACTCTAGCAAGTTTTCTAATCCTCGGACTAGCTCTTTTAACAAGAGCTTAACAGCTTGAGTGCAGATGGGGAACGCACCAATTTCACTGGCTTACCAGCAGCTTTCTCAGTATCTAGGAATTCACCTAACAGCTTTCCTACCTCGTTTTTCAGGCGCGATCTTCAGCGAATATCATAAATAATTATGCCGCAACGAGTGCGTGCCGTAGGCGATCGCCACGTACAAAAAGCTCATAAAACTAATAAGGGCATAGCGTGGTAAAAGTCTGTGGGTGCATCGGCGTATTGCGAACGCGTACAAAAAGCTCATAAAACTAATAAGGGCACAGCAATGCTGTGCCCCTACAATATTCATAACTCCTAACTTTATTAAAAATCGACAGATGGCAGTTTGCCTTGTAAAGACTGAAATTTAGACTGAACACAGTTTGCACAATTGCAACCAAGCTGATCAATAATCGGATTAGATGCTTGAGTCAACTTTGGTGTTGCCAGATCAGGAATTTGTTGTATGGATACTACCGTAATAATTTGTGTAGTATCTACAGATTTTAGGCTGGATGCGTGTGCTGGATTGACTATCAGCAGCATGGATATCAGAAAGGCAGGACAAGCAAGTAAAATCAGTTTGACTATGTTCATAATTTACATAAAGATACCTTTGTTGATACAGCATAGCCAATAAATTGCCTACCTTCAACTTTAACTGCGCCCAAATCCTTGACCCCGCAAAACCTTTGACCATACAAGTAATTCGCCCTGTTCACCACCTGCGGCCAGTAACTTGCCTTGGGGATGCCAAGCTAGGCAAGAAAATCCTGCTGAGACACCTGTGATAATTTGGGATACTTCCTTAGCTTTGTTCCACAAACACAACCAACCGTCAGCAGCAGCAGAAGCTAGAAGGAAGCTTTTGGGTGCAAAAGCGATCGCATTGATTACACCCGCATGATTTGTTAATACTCGTGCTTCCCAACCTAAAGAATCATCCTCTAGCTTTTCCCACACCACAATACCTTCAACACTAGAAGATGCTAGTATTGGCGCACCCAATTTAGTAGTAGCTTCTGACCATGCCAATTGGCGAATTTTACCAGGGAACCCACGCATCACCCAAGGGTCGGGGTTGTTCCATTCTAAAACGGTGACACTACGATCCATGTTGCCAGAAGCCAGGAATTTACCATCAGGCGACCAAGCCATCGCTACACTGACACTAGGCATATCCAAGATGTATGGTTCTTCATCCCAGTTTTGACTATGCCAAATCTTGATACCCTGATAACCGCTAATGGCTAAGTATTGTCCGTCAATGCGCCAATCAATGCCCAAAACTGACGAGTTTTCAAAATTCAGTGTCACGACAATTTCACGAGTATCTGCATCCCAGACTTGGACGTAACGCCCCAAACTAAAAGCCAGTTGGTTACTGGTGTAATTCCAAGCTAGCTTGTCAACCCATGCGGGGGCATTTTCCAAGGTGGCGATTAATTCAGTATCGCGCCAAATCTTCACCTGTCCATCTTGTCCACCAACTGCTAAAAATTTTCCATCTGGTGAAAAGGCGAGACAGTCTAATGATTTACCGTTACCAGTTTCTAAGGTTGTGAGTTCACGATCATTCCACAGAACTACTTCCCCGGCGGCGGAAGTTGCTGCTAAAGTTTTACCTTGTGGCGACCAAGCGATCGCAGTTACATAATCTGAAAGTGTCCCCGAATAGTGTTGTTCAAATTCCTTAGATTTGCTGGTTGTGGTGTTCATATTTGTAAAGGGGAGTGGGGAATGGGGAATGGGGAATGGGGAATACGGAATAGGGAATGGGGAATGGTAAATTCCCTACTCCCTACTCCCTACTCCCCACTCCCTATTTAAGCTAGACAAGCAAGAAAATCTTGCTTGAGTTGGGCTGCATCAAGGTTGCGGCCGATGAAGACTAGTTCGTTTTTGGGGGTTTCGCTTGCTTTCCAGGGGCGATCGGGTTTGCCATCAAATATCATGTGGACTCCTTGGAATACAAATCGATTATCTTCTCCAGCAATATTTAAAATGCCTTTCATCCGAAAAATATCTGTCCCTTGGGTACGCAGTAATTCAGAAAGCCAAGCGTTTAATTTTTCTCCATCTACTGCACCTGCTTCTACTAAAGCCACAGAAAAGACATTTTCATCATGTACGTGGGCATCTTCTCCTAAGAAATCTGGATCAATTTCTAATGCCCGATCTAAATCAAAGGCTTTTACACCTAATAAAGCATCCATTCCGAGTTCAGAATTTTGGGTACGGTAGATTTTTGCGATCGCATTCATCGCCCGAATCCGTTTTTCTAATTCATCCAACTCTTCTGGCGCTACTAAATCAGTTTTATTAAGTAAAATTACATCGGCAAAGGCAATCTGTTCTTGTGCTTCGTCTGCATCCCAGTGCTGTGAGATGTGCTTGGCATCTACGACTGTCACTACTGCATCTAAAGACAATTGGCTTTGCAAATCTTCATCCACAAAAAATGTCTGAATCACTGGTGCAGGATCGGCTAATCCAGTCGTTTCAATTACTAAATGATCAAATTTATCGCGCCGCTTCATCAAATTGCCAATGATGCGAATTAAATCGCCACGCACTGTACAACAGATACAGCCATTATTCATTTCAAATATTTCTTCCTCTGCATCGATAATCAATTGATTATCAATACCCACTTCCCCAAATTCATTAACAATCACAGCAACTTTTTTGCCGTGTTCGTAGGTGAGGATGTGGTTGAGTAGAGTCGTTTTACCTGCTCCCAAATATCCTGTAAGAACAGTAACGGGAACTGAATTGTTGATTACGTCAGCCACCATACTCTAAATTCCTCTTGTCTCACCTTATGGATAATCATTATCACATATCATAAATCTTTTTATATTTTTGTGCGAACTTGCTATTATTTTGGGTTTCAGCAAAATAATTACATAATTTAATGACCAAACATTTTATTTTTATGCATCTGTAATAAGTAATAGATATTCAAAAGTTGGCTTGTATGCAATATTGCATACAAGCCAACAACCTGCGGTAAGTCGCAGGTTAGTACCTTGACAATCTTACGACTAAAATGATAATCATTATCTTAAGGAAAAAATTATACTTTGATGGAGTAGCATGGTGGTTTCAAAAAACACTACCGACTTGAGAAAGCAATTAACTCAAGCAGGACAAGCATCTGCGTCTATTGCAGCCAGCTTTTTAGTCGTTGCGCCGTTGGTTTTATCTACCGCAATAGCCCCGGCACAAGCTGATGATACTCATAATCATTCGAATGAAACGGGCTTTTACATTGGGTTAGATGGTTTGGAGGTTCTCTCTACAGGGACATACGCAGGATTGGAAAACCCCAACTATAATCGTTTGACCCTTCTGTTTGCACACAGGGATGAAGACACGCCGGAATCTAGCCATTTCCACGGCATTGGTACTTATAGCTACTCTGGTTCTTTAGATAACCCAACTATTAACCCAACCAATACAAATAACCGAATTCCTGAGTCTTACTCAGAACAACCGCCGCTAACATTATTACCTGGCACAGGGTTTTATACTGGTCGCTTGATTAGTACTCCAACAGATAAGGAATATAGCAATCTCACAATAGAACCTATAGCGTCTCTAAAAACTTCAAAAGAATTAGATAACCAGTATTTGTTCAATAGCTCTGATGGTCGTTGGCAGTCGTCTCTTGAGGGTGCAAATATTGGTTTACAATTAGCCTCAATTAGCAGTGGATTGAATATTGGCGATTCAGCAGGCGTCGATATTGTCAAGTCAGTCGGTGATATGTACACAATTGGCAGTGGTGATAATTTTTCGTTCACCCCTACCTTTTGGACTGATGCTGCTGCACCACTGGGAAATTATTCTGCATCATTCAAATTAGTAGATTTAGGCACTGATAATCACCGTCTTCCTTTTAAGGAGTCTGGCACTTTCAATTTTGATTTTGAAGTCAAGGCAGTACCTGAGTCATCAACTGTTCTTGGTCTTGGTATAGTCGGTCTACTAGCGCTTTCTCTTTCTCGCTTGCAAAAACTTACTCGCAGTAGCTTGAACTAATCTAATCTCGCACCAAGATGCAAAATGATTCTTTGCGTCTTGGTGCGAAGATTTAATTTTCTGGGGAGAACAAAAAATCTCGAACTGCTTCTAAAACAACTGCTGGGTATTCTTCATGTAGTCCCAGAGAACCAGGTATAACAACGCTTCTCACTCCTGGTAAGGCTACCAAAGCGTTCATTTCTTCTCGTGATTTGGGGGGGCTAGATTCCCCAATTACTACCATGAGTGGTGCGGTTAAAGATTGCACAAGTTCCAGAAAATCAGATTGTTCGTGTACAGCATCGAGATTACCAGTTACAAAGGCAGCAGATGCAAATCGCGCTCCTGGTTGTTGAGTTGTTTGCCATTTCTTCTCAATGAAACTGGGTGTAATTTTAGCCGCGTCAGTAAAGACATGACGGCGATACATAAAACTTAATAAAGATGGGGCAGTATTGAGTTTGTAGAGAGCTTGACCAAGTATAGGCGATCGCACCAATTCTCTCACAAAGCCAGCTATTTGCTGACTTGCCCCCATTGTTGGCAAAGGCCCACGCCAAGTAGGAGCTAACAATACAATCTTTGAGAAAGCAGCCTGCTTGAGGGCTAATTGTAAAACGTAACTAGCAGCATGGCCAGCGGCTACCACAGTAATGGGAGTATTAAAAATAGCTTTGACAAAATCTTCCAGAAATTGCTGATATATTTCCGGTCGGTAATTCAAGCTAGGGCGAGAAGATTCACCAAAACCTGGCCAATCTATAGCCACAACTTGAAAATTCGGAGCTAGTAACTTGGCAAGTTCGCCTACTTCCAAACGCGTCGAAACACTGCTGAAAGATGGTAGTAGCAATAGCGGTGAACCTTTACCAAGGGTTTCATAAACAACCCGCAATTGCTGATTTTCAAAATTCCAGAGATATTCTTGAACTACTCCACCAAAACCAGTAGCAGCAGGGGTAGATAATAAATTTGTTGACATGAGACTAAATTTTGGTAGTTGTACCTTATTTGTCATTTGTCAGTTGTCCTTTGTCCTTTGCAAATGACCAATGACTAATGACCAATAACCAAGTTTAGCTAGGCAAATCTAACTTACATTCCAATGCTTTTTTTTGCATGGTTTTAAAAATATTGTAAAACCCATTGGCACGGGAAGGCGTCAGGCTAACGTTTAAACCTGTTTCTTGAATAAAATCTGGAGTAAGTTGGACAATCTCAGTTGGCGTTAGTCCATGCAATCCTTCAACGAGAAGCCCTACTAAACCTTTGGTTAACTGGGAATCAGACTCGCCCTGAAACACAACTTTACCGTCATCCAAAGCTGCGGTGATAAAAACCTGAGACACGCAACCAGGAACTTTATTTTCGGGTAATTTCTCCGCTTCTGGGAACTCATTGAGCTTCTGAGCGTACCAGATTAGCTGTTCGTAGCGTCGCTTCGGTTCGGAAGCGCGTTGAAAGCGCTGGACAATTTTAGCGAGCGCAGGTGGCAAAGAATCTAGAGTTGAGGACATAACAGAAGCTGCAAATTATCGGTCTTACCTTGAGTGTAAATTATCTTTAGAGCGATGCCTATCGCGGGCTACGCCTACGCGCCTCTTGTTCACTTGGCATTATGAAGCTTGCCATTACTGAATATAATTTATAAACACTGCTGCAATTTTTTTTGTTTTCATGGTGTCTGCCATGATTTTTTTATAGAACAAATCATGGCAGACTAGTATTTTAAAAAATATTTGCAACTAAGAAGCGTTGCATTAGACGAGACTTAGTATCCCAGCGGAACCTAAGACAAAAGCATAACTTCCAGGAGCGTTGACGGTAGTTTTATTTAGTTGAATACCAGCTGTGTTCAAATCTCCATCAAACCTAACATCAGCTATTTGTGCTTGGTCTGAAAAGACTATTGAATTACCGGGTTTTAGTTGAAGATCTTGCGAAATTGTATTACCAAAGCTTAAATCAAAATAGAGCGGAGAAGAAGTCCCATTGTATATGTCAAGTGCATTTTTCGATCCGTTTGGATTGGGATTGGGTGTGAGTGGGACTGTTGGGTTGGCTGTGAGTGTTGGGTTGGCTGTGAGGAATCCACCGCTAATAACTTGAGAGGTCTCATTATCTAACTTTTTGATTAAACCTAGAGCTTCTAAATCTGTTTTATTGTCTGAACTAAATTGCGAGTGTTGAGAATTCATACGTAATACTCCAATTAAACGCAATATCCAATGCTAGGGATGTACTCATCCCATATTGTTTAGTACGATGCATTTTCTGATTTATGCACTCAATAGAAACACATCCCCCACACCTCCCATTTATCACAATTTAAAAATAAGTGAATTTTGTCAATACATCTTTGAGCATAAATTTGTAGGAGATTGCGGTAGGGGTAGTGAGTGCGATCGCCCTCTAACACGGTATCACTACTCATTTGACCCCAATCACAAAAACTTAATTTTATTTTTTTATAAGCAAGCTTTAACAATAAGTCTAAATAAACTATAGTTGCATCAATATATACTTTTTTGTTACGCAAGTATGATAAATTCGTGAAACTTATGTGTCGTTTGATTTTATTCAAACCCAGATAGATTTATGGAGGTTAGGCGGTTTGCACGCTCCTAGCTGCTAACTCTTAGGTACGGCTTAGTGTTACTAGTGGCGATGCGATACCTACAGAGGGCTGCACCTACGTACTTACAAAATTAGCTGTAATTAGCTTTTAACTAAGCAGCTAGATAATTATCAACAATTAAAAATTAAAAATCAAAAAAATTCTGATTTTTAATTTTTAATTTCTCTCCCTTAAGGATTAATTCGTAGTTTGTGCAGCTAGCATCTGCTTCAGCTTTTCTAATTCCGAAGCCCAACGTGGATCTGGACGAATAGCGTCTGAATCGGTGGTTGTAGTGCTGTTTTCACGAGAACCTCCGCCGCCACCTGAGCCACGACGAGGCTTCTTAGAGCTTTTCTCACGACGGCTACCTTCTCTAGTAGGCATAGGAGTAGGGGTACTACTAGTAGCAGTAACTGGTTTGGGAGCTTGCTCGTCGCCCTCATCACCTTTTGCCCGAGGTAATGCCTTCTCTAGCTTAATAGGAGTGTCTTTGAACATCTGACCGTTATATTTTTCAATAATTTCGTCAGCTTGTTCGTCGTTGTTAACTGTCAGAAAACCGAAACCACGACATTTGCCAGTTTTACGGTCTTTAATTAATTTAGTAGTTACAGCATCACCTTCTGCTGCAAAAACTGCTTGCAGATCTTGACGATCTATTTCTTCTTTAGGCAAATTACCTATATATAGGCGAATGGACATGAACTATACCTCCAGAGTTGAATGAACATGGCAAGGTAAGAAAACAATAACTTGGCTTTGGCTTTTAATTAAATAGATGCTATTGACCAAGACTGACATCAACCAATTTTTTTGCTCGAAACTGTTAACCTATACAACAATACAGTTTTTAGTCGGGATCAAGCTTGTTTAATCCAAAGGCCCACACTATGGTGAGCTAATAACACCTTAATTCTAAGAATTGTAAATTTAATAGCCTATTGCCTGCTAAAGTACACGCTTTCTTCCATGCCTTTTTCGCAGAATCAAATACCATTCCTTACATTACCACGGTATTTTCTACGTAGCTAGTTTAGCGCATACTTTTCCGACATTAGTATTATTGCATCGTAACATAAAACACATTTTTTATTCAAGTGAGCATATTTTGAAACAAAAACCAGCCATTGGCTGGTTAATTTCCTGCTGTGTTGGGAGGATAAAAAGGTATGGAGCGGGGGGAAAACATCCGATTTCACAACTAAGCTGTAGTGCTGAGTTATATCGGCTGCTATTGTTTGTGTAAATAAATGTAACACTTCCAAAGAAACCCTGCAACTTTTCTTTACATTCCAATTTGTCCTTTGTCCCTTGCTAATGTCCAATGCCCAATACTTCTCTACGAGAGGCTGCACCCGAAGCGTAGCTATGCCGCAGGCTTTACGACTACGCTCAGTACAAGTGCCCAATGCCCAATGCCCAATGCCCAATGCCCAATGACCAATGCCCAATGACTAACCAGTAAGAAAAACGTATGCGCCCCAAGCCTGTGCTGCAACTGCCAAAAAAGTAGACCAAATGGGATGAGGGCTATGAATGGTTTTACCACTTTGAGTTTCTAGGGTTTGGATATCGATCCAAGGTGTTGCCCCTCGCCGGAACCAACCTGTGACGATAATTTGCCTACCAATGAGATCCTGGTGATTGACTGACTGTCCTAGCCAAGAAACATGGTGTAATTTTACTAAACCTGCGCTGGATTGAAGGATTAAATCTTGCGCTAGGGAGTTGCTAGTACCTTGACGACCTAATAGTTTACCTACAAGCCGCACGCTGATGCTATCAATTGGTAAGGCAGAAGGGTCAGCTAACAGGTTGGGTAAGTAATCGTCAGTTTGCACAGTGGCCGGTTTAATATCGGGGAAAAAAGAATTAATCCGCATCACTGTACCGATGCTAAAGCCAATCAGAAGGCAGCCTGTAATGAAAGACCAATCTTCATATATCCACTTTAGATTTAAAAACTTGAGTGCGAATGCTAGTTGCCAGGTTAACCAGACTAAAGCTGCAAACAGAACCCCTAGAGGAATTCCCAACCAGGGAGCGATTTGTAATAAGAAAGACTGACGCTTAACCTTTGATGGTTCGCTTGCAAAATGTAGTTCGGTGTCTAGATGCCAGTGACGGGCTATTTGGCAGAGGCGTTCGATGCGATCGCCCATTAAAGGATGACTATTATTAATCGTAAACCATCGGCGATAGGGATTGGCAGTATCCCACTTCAAAAAGGCTTCAAAGGATAAATTACTGGCAATAGTGCCCAAGGAAAGGCTCTGTAGGTGGCTGACTGGTATCAGAAGATTTAAGCTTTCTAGTTGCCAACTGGTCTGTTCCTGTTTTTGGATATCAGCTGAGATTCCAATGGCAATTTTGAGTAAAGCGCGAATCAGAGCATTGGGATTACCAGTAATTTCAGAGGCGACGCGATCGCTATAATAAAGCCGCAACCGCGACAACCACAATGCAGTCCCAGTCAGCAAACACCAAACTCCATAAAGGAGACTCGCCAGAATTGTCACCGGCGATCGCCAAATCCCTGATATTTTGTCTCCCCACTGCGACACTTGCTGATATAGCTTATAAATTGGTAGTGTCACCAGCAGCAACAAAGACATCACAGCAAAATCCCAGTGAGCAATATGCCCTAACTGCGTGGCGTAGATAATTGCAATTTCATCATCTGCCAATTGCTCTAATAGCCCCTGACTCACAACAATCCTGGCATTACGTGGTAAACTACCATAGGTCAGGATAATTGGTGCAGCCATTGGTAAAATCCGCAGTTTGGGTAACGGCCAGTGCCTCTGTTGGCAACAACGTTGTAGCGCCCGGACAGCTTCGCGGCTATGGGCATTCAATACATCTTTGCTAAATTCTCGTTGACCATACAAGTTCGCCAATAGCAGATCCAGCAACCAAGGTGATACTCCGATCAAAATCACCAATACTATGAGCAACAATTTAGTAGGGTCGCGGTATAAAAGCTGTAACGGCTCCAGATAAGGTAGTTTAACTAAAGTCTGGTTGATCAATCCAAATGCTAACTTGAGGATTTCTCGAATCACCCAAAACAGGGCAATGAATGTTCCTGCTGTCAGCAACCGCAAAGGAATTAATTTTGGTTTCCGTAGGGGTTGCCATGCTTTGGCGCGTTGTGCTTGTCGCCAATAAATAACACCGAATAATTGAGCTTGGGTGCGGGTAACGGAACCCATGAAACCGTTTAGAGGGACAGCAGGTGGTGGCGGCGGTAGAGGTGTCGCTATTGTAGCTTTGAGTCTACTTAGTGGCACCATCGGCGGGGTATCGTCGCTCTTGGTTTCTACTACTTGATCTTCTGACTTTTCCTCTAATGTAGGAGTTACCGGGGGGGTAACTGGGGGAGAATCTGGAGTTGATTTATCAAAGGCAACAAATCCAGTTTCAACTTTTTTTGATTCTTGCTCGGTTTTTTTACGTTTTGTCAGGTGTTCGAGAGCGCGTGTTGCCCACTCTTGAACTTGCAGATTATTACTCTCAATGAGATTCTGGGAAATAGCGATCGCTTTGGGAACTTCGCCAGTGCGAGCATAAGCCATCACTAAACCAACCTGAGCTTGTAAGCTAGCAGTCCCATTGTTTTGGCTGCTAGCAATAGGTTCTAGTTGAGCGATCGCTGTTTGGTAATTTCCCTGCTTAAGGGCAATTAAACCAGCCTCCAAAGACGGTTTGGCATGTGAAGGCATACAAATTCTGGCACTCCAATCTCTTCTATATGATCCACGTTTGTGCAAAAGCGCGAACCTCGGATACCGTGGAAATCAACCGCGCTCAGGTTTTGCTTGTCAAGTGAATGATAAAGATTGAATCCAGAAGTCAGGAGTCAGGAGTCAGAATTCAGTTAGCTCTTTTGTAGGGCTAATTCTGAATTCAGAATTCTGTATTCTGTATTCTTCTTCATTCCTTCACTGGTTGTTGACTAGAAAATACTGGAGCGATCGCGCTTAATTTTAACTCTGGATGGTCGCCCAGCAACTGTTGACAATTCCATTCATTGCGGAATAGCAACACTGGCCGTTCCATACTGTCTTTAACTGTAGTGGTATTGAATATTCGTCCCACTTTTTCTAATGCTTCCCAACCACCTTCAACCCAACGGGCGACACTGTAGGGCAATAACTCTAATATGGTTTCTACACCATACTCGTTTTGTAAGCGAAATTGCACTACCTCGAATTGCAACTGACCCACCGCCGCCAAAATTGGATCGCGCTTGGCTTCATCAGTTGAATACATAATTTGCACAGCACCTTCTTCTCGCAATTCCGCAATGCCTTTTTGGAATTGTTTAGACTTCGAGGGGTTGGGATTCCTGAGCGTCGCAAACAGTTCCGGCGAGAAATACGGAATTCCCTCATATTCGAGCTTTTGTCCCGTATAAATTGTATCCCCGATCGCAAAAACACCGGGATTGTTCAAACCGATCACATCGCCAGGATAAGCCACATCAATCGATTCCCGCTCTTGAGCAAAGAGTTTTTGCGGGCGAGATAGACGGATGAGTTTACCAATGCGGGCGTGATTCACCATCATATCTTTTTCAAACTTACCAGTGCAGACCCGGATAAATGCGACGCGATCGCGGTGTTTCGGGTCCATATTCGCTTGCAGTTTGAAGACAAAGCCCGAAAATTCTGGGTATGTAGGAGCAACTTCGCCAAGACTGCTGTAGTGAGAACCGGGTTTCAGGGCATAGTCGAGGAAGTATTTAAGGAATAACTCTACCCCAAAGTTGGTCATGGCGCTACCAAAGAACACAGGCGTCATTTTGCCTTCGTGTATCAACTGTAAATCTAACTCTGGCCCAACTCCTTCTAACAGTTCCAGATCATTTTTCAGTTGGTGGTACAGGCTTTGTTCTAGCTGTTCTTCTATTCTCGGATCGCCTAACTCGACTATCGTATCACGGGCTTCTCGGCTGCCGTGAGCGCTGCGTTCAAACAAGTGAATTTGTTGCTTGTGCCGATCAAAAACACCTTTAAAGCGATCGCCCATACCAATCGGCCAGTTGACCGCATAGGTTTGCAATCCCAGTTCTTGCTCAATTTCATCTAACAATTCCAGGGGTTCCCTTCCTGGGCGATCGAGCTTGTTGATAAATGTAAAAATCGGGATACCGCGCAACTTACATACTTCAAACAATTTGCGGGTTTGGGGTTCCAAACCTTTTGCTGCATCAATCAGCATCACTGCATTATCGGCGGCGGCAAGGGTGCGATAAGTATCTTCACTGAAATCTTGGTGTCCGGGGGTATCTAATAAATTTATCTGACAGTTCCGGTATTCAAATTGCAACACCGTGGAAGTAATGGAAATACCCCGTTGTTGCTCCATCGCCATCCAGTCAGAGGTAGCCTTACGCTGTGCCCGTCGCGCCTTCACCGCGCCAGCTTCGTGAATTGCACCTCCGTATAACAGCAGCTTTTCTGTTAGTGTAGTTTTACCCGCATCGGGGTGAGAAATAATCGCAAAGTTGCGGCGAAGTTCAACTGCTTGAATAAGTTCAGACTGAAGTTCAGTAGACATAAGTGTATTTTTTTGTTAGCTAACTTAATTTTTTTGATAGCAAGTCTTTTAATCTTAAGACAACGATGCTCGTGATAGGGTCGTAATATAACCAACAATCTGACTAAATAGGAGAAAAGAATGTACGACACAGACAAGCGAAAGCTTTTATCTGGCTTATCGCATGGAGCCATTTTTCTCAGCACGACATTGGTATCTGTAGGTATACCTATTGCGATACTGTTTGTATCTGATGATCCTGTTGTTAAAGAAAACGCCAAAGAATCTATCAATTTCCACTTTAATGTCTGGCTTTATGGAGGAATTCTGGGAGCGCTGTTTTTTCTCTTTGGTTGGTTAGTGTTACCTTTATTAGTTCTGGGCCCACTAGCGGGTATTGGATATTTGTTGCACTGGGGATTAACAATTTGGGCGCTCATCGGAGTTCTCAGCAATCCTGATGTACCCTTCCGTTATCCCTATATTTTCCGATTTCTTTAGCACAAATTATCGGGAATGGGGCATTGGGCATTGGGCATTGGTAATTGTCAGTTATTTGCTACCAAGTACAACATTTAATTAATTCGTAGCGAATTCTCTGCGTGCCTCTGCGTTTACCTCTGCGCCACTTTGCGTTTAAATTTCAACCCTCAATTCGCCAGGATTTCGCTAACAGAGGATCTTACCATTTTGAATTGCTTACTATGTTCTTTTTTTTCCAGCCCGTCGGATAGATGCAAGCAAGCTGTAGAATACAAAATTGCCCCACAACTTGATTAAGAGTAGGGCAAAGGACAGTTAAGCACTGTTTGTAGTCTGTCTGACGGCAGGAAAATTTTAGCCTGCTTTTGTGACGCTTTGTTTTGTGTCCATTTGCGTTGTTTTTCTTCATAAAATTTTATGTTTCCTACACACCGCCCCCGTCGTCTGCGTACTCATCCTCAACTGCGCCGGATGGTTCGTGAAACTGTTTTGACAACAAGCGATTTAATTTACCCATTATTTGCTGTACCGGGTGAGGGAATCGCTAACGAAGTAAAATCGATGCCCGGAGTCTACCAACTTTCGGTAGATAAAATTATCGAAGAGGCAAAAGAAGTTTACGACTTAGGAATTCCTTCTATTATTTTATTTGGGATTCCGGCTGAGAAAGATGTGGATGCCACTGGCGCTTGGCATGATTGCGGTATCGTCCAAAAAGCAGCGACTGCGGTAAAAGCAGCAGTGCCAGATTTGATTGTAATTGCTGATACTTGTTTATGTGAGTATACCAGTCACGGTCATTGTGGTTATTTACAAACTGGTGATTTAACAGGACGAGTTTTAAATGATCCAACTCTGGAATTGTTGAAAAAAACAGCAGTTTCGCAAGCGAAAGCCGGTGCCGATATCATTGCGCCTTCTGGGATGATGGATGGCTTTGTTCAGGCAATTCGTCAGGGTTTGGATGAAGCCGGATTTCAAGATACGCCAATTTTGTCTTATGCTGCTAAGTATGCTTCGGGTTATTATGGCCCATTTCGGGATGCAGCAGACTCGACACCACAATTTGGGGACAGAAGAACTTACCAAATGGACCCTGGTAACGCCCGCGAGGCCATTAAAGAGATTGAATTGGATATCGCTGAAGGCGCTGATATGCTGATGGTTAAGCCAGCCTTGGCATACATGGATATTATCTGGCGCGTGAAGGAAGCAAGTAACTTGCCAGTTGCGGCTTACAATGTTTCTGGTGAGTATTCGATGGTGAAAGCTGCGGCGCTCAATGGTTGGATTGATGAAGAGCGCGTGGTTATGGAAACTTTAACTGGGTTTAAACGGGCTGGTGCAGACTTGGTTTTGACCTACCATGCTAAAGATGCAGCGCGATGGTTAAAGTAGGCTAGGCATTTGAATACTAATTTAGGGGGAAATCTCACGCAGAGGCGCGAAGACGCAGAGTTGTGTTTTGGTGTTTGGGCGTGAGATTCTTTTAGGACTTACGCAAGAGTTAGGGAATAACGTAGACGCTTCTCTACGAGACGCTACGCGAACGCCTTGCCGCACCAGAGGCGCAGAGGACACGGAGAAAACGGAGAAATAGTGTTTTAGGGATGCGATGCGATCGCTACTTACAGCAGATTGCGCTCTAATCGAATACACGTAGAGACGTAGCACTGCTACGTCTCTACAGGGTTTTGGGTTTTATAATATGTACTTCATTTACTTGAAATCTGCTGTAATGATAATTTTTTCACCGGACACCACTAGCTAAGATTCCTAAAATTTTATTGACATCTTTAAGATAATATTCACTTAAATCAATCTGGATAGATTGACCTTCTAATTTTAAAAATTGCCAAATACTTCCAGTGGTGACAGTTCCATAAATTATCAAATTTTCATTACCTGCTCGTTCGTTAAATATTCTTGCTGCTAACATTTCGGCTACACATTGTCCTAAACCAGCAGGAATATTTTCTTTTTTAGCTTCCACAATAATAATAACTGGTGCAGTGATAATTAGTCTTTCTAGAGAACGGGTAATTAGAAAATCACAAATTCCATTTAAACCTTGTGCTGCATCAACATTGAATTCAACACCAGAAAATAAATTTATTTGATCATTTAATTGTCTTCTCAAATCTAGTAGTATTGGAGAAATAATCATCTCGGAACGAGCTTTTTCACTATTACTAGCAATAGCTACAGGTATATTATATTGAAGAATTTCTTTTAATAATTCACTGCATTCTATATCAGGTATATTAGCAAAAATATCTGTTCTTTCAATAGTATTTATTTGAAAGTTATGCTTGACTTTTTCTAAAGTAAAATCACTATATGGCATATCACGAGACACCTTCAAACAACAACGCTAAAACTTAATCTAAGAAATAACGGCTTAAAAAATCTTGCGGAGTTAAAATTGGAATGCCGTTAAATTCTATCAACACCAATAAATCTAAATCACCAGTAACAATTGCTTCAGCATTTGCTGCAACAGCCGCAGCCAATACTACAGTATCTTTTGGATCGCGTAATTGAGGAGCATCTATAGATATAGTTGGACAAAACTCTAGCACATCTTTTGTGGCATCAATCACATCTTCCAAATTTAAATTTAAAGACTGTATTTTGGACTGAAACTTTGGGCGACGTAAAGTAGTTTCTAGTTCCAGAAATAAAGCATCAGAAGCAAATATAGTTATTGTCTGTTCTTGTGCCAGTATCACAACCTTATCTGGCACTCCTCCCCACAGTAATGCTGAAATCCAAATATTGACATCAACTACAACCCTCATTTGTCAGTCCAAAGTTCTTGTCTAACTTCTTTGACTATTTGGCTGATTTCTTCAAGCGTTGGTTGATTTGGATCTGAACCAGCCTCTTTCACTCGCTGTCTTAATTCTTTTAGTGTTAATTGTTTATAAGTTTTTTTGAAAACTATCTCATCCTCTGTAATCGAGACTTCATATTCAGTAGAGGGCTGAAGCTGTGCTAACACTTCTGGAGGAATTTCTAGCTTTCCATCAGCCGTTACTTTGGCAATAATAGCTGTTTTCATAATTTTCATATTTGAGTCTGATTCGATTTTATCCTTTTATTTGTGGCATTTGGCTGGAGCGTAGATAAAGAATTGCTTGTACTTAGGTTAAGGCAAGAGACGCGATGAATCGCCGTCTCTACAATAATCAGTCTTTGTCTTGACGGCGATTTATCGCGTTTTTGTGATTTGGTATTTTCATCAAAAAACCTTAACCGAGCTGTATTGCCTTATTTCCTGCTAGGAGGCGTGAGAACGAGGAAATCAGGGTTTATCGAGGAAGTTCGTTGCAAAAATAGAAACCACAACCGTAAACTTTGACCGCACCCATAAAATCAACATAAAGTTTCAGCAATATCCCTGATGATAATTAAATAATTTACTAATACTAGTAGTCTGCCAAAGCAACTTTGATGAGTGAATAAGTTTGTAGTCAGGACTTTAGTCCTTGATTTGAGCGCTGTTCGCGTTGGCGGAGCCTCTCGTAGAGAAGCGTTCCCGCAGGGTAGCGCTCACTACAAACGCTGCAAACTTAGCTTGGCAGACTACCAGGGATTGGGTTCGGTAGGAATAGGGTTGTTAATAATCACAGATTGAGGCTAAACAATGATGGGGAGTGCAAAGTCTCAGTGGTTTTTTTGGTGCTTGCTACCAAAATTTACCCGTTATAGTTTAACTTTGCTTTACCCATATTCCGTGCAGTGGAGGACAGGGGAAGGGAAGCCAGCACCCTCAACAATATTGGCTTAGTCTACTCCGATTTAGGAGAAAAGCAAGAAGCGCTCAAATACTACAACCAAGCTTTACCCATACTCCGTTCAGTGGGGGACAGGGGGGTGGAAGCTATCACCTTCAATAATATGGCTTTCCTAGAACGCGATCGCGGTAATCTCCAACAAGCTCAAACACATATTCAAGCAGCTATTGAAATCGTTGAAGATTTACGCACCAAAATTGCCAGTCAAGAACTGCGTACTTCCTATTTTGCCACTGTACAGGGTTATTATCGGTTATACATCGACCTGCTGATGCAGTTGCACAAAAAAGACCCATCTAAAGGATACGACGCTTTGGCATTGCATATTAGTGAGCGATCGCGCGCCCGCAGTTTGGTTGAACTTTTAACCGAAGCTAATGTAGGGTTTGCTGAAAAAGTAGCGAAAAAGTAATAGAAATATTGATTAGTGACTCAACAATGGTCAAATATAATTTTTTATTGTCTACACATAGCTAAAACATAATCTTTATTAATAGCAGACTGTAAAAAAGTCGTAGTTTTCAAAAATAGACATAAAAAAGCATAAAACAACCGTGACAGTTGAGTAGAAAGATTAATCACTAAAAAAGTAATAGCAATTGCAGTTTGGGAAGTATGAGACAGTTTCGCCATAACTCTACCTAAGCTAAATCTCATGAAAGCTTGTCCAAACTTGCCCTCAATAGAATTACGAATTCTTTCATCTTCTTGAGCTTGCTTCTTTTTTTCCGGACTGACAGTTTTTGGAGGTCTACCTAAAGGGACTCCACTAATTCTAATCCCTCTTTCTTTACACCAAGCTCGGTTGTCTCTGGTGCGATAAATTTTATCAACATGAACAGATTCCGGATAATAACCAGTGTAATTTTTAAAGGCTTCGACTTGTGATTTTAAATCGCCTGATTCATTAAAGTTATCCCAACTAATATGGTCTAAAAATACATAGCCATCAAAACAGCTAACCGACAATTTTGCACCAAAAGGATGTAGTATTGTCCAAGAGCAGCAAGAAGTACTGTTACATGATTGTGATACTACAGGTGGTTCTTCTGGTGGGCCAATCATCGGCTTAGTTAGAGGTGAACCATATATTATGGCTCTGAATAATGCTGAAATTACGGACGCTGCTATAAATCGAGGGATAATTAACCTGGCAGTAAAAATTGATTTTTTGGATCGTTTGTTTGCTAAAAATTAATTTTTAGTGAATTTGTGGGTTATGACTGCGCCTAACCCAGATCCCCGACTTCTCACCAGAAGTCGGGGATCTATCTTGATAAGCCTCCTTTGCAAGAGTGCGAGGCGATCGCTGGTAAAATTTTTTTGAGCCTTGCGATCGCTTAAGCTTGCTTTCGTAGTCTTTCTAGGTTCTGTTGATGTAACTCTGGGAAGTTTTCTAAATCATCTATTGACTGCGGCGCAGGAAAGATTACAGCGTCTTCAGAGGTGAATCGATCTAAATAAGTTTGAAAGGCTTGATCATCTTCTCTGTGGTCAAGGATATATTGACGCAATTGGATACGGGGCATTGTCATAAAATCTGGCTTACTCATACATATCTCCACTTCCCGTCTAAGTAAATTATAATTTCATTTTCTTGACCAGCGAGAATTACAAGATTTTTTGTTCGTTCATCGATTCGGACTAAAAACACAGGTAAATACATTTTAGTAGCCCAAAAACTTAAGATAAACAACGTTTTCAATTGTTCTACAGTAGGCATATTTAAATTATTGCCATAACAGATTTTATGCAGATTGTTTCCGTGATATTACATAAATAGAATATTCCTTCCTTTGCCAAAGGGGGAGGCGATCGCTCATCAAGCTCATAAAACCTCTAAAATCGAAATTAAATAGCTTTGATATAGTTATGGCAATTACTCGCTCTATGCTAGGGACCGTTTATTTAAAAAACCCAATCTCTAACTAGTGCGATCGCTCACCGTATTTGCGACAGCAGCACGATAAAATTCTATAACCATAATCGTACAAAAAGGTCTAAATGGCAGAAACACTATTCTTCAACGCCTTACGGGAAGCCATTGATGAAGAAATGGCGCGTGATTCCAGCGTATTCGTTCTCGGTGAAGATGTCGGACATTACGGCGGTTCCTATAAAGTTACCAAAGACCTGTACCAAAAATATGGCGAACTCCGCATTCTAGACACCCCCATCGCTGAAAACAGCTTCACTGGCATGGCAGTGGGAGCAGCGATGACTGGGTTACGCCCCATCATTGAAGGCATGAATATGGGCTTTTTACTGCTCGCCTTCAACCAAATATCCAACAACGCCGGGATGCTGCGCTATACTTCTGGCGGTAACTTTAAAATTCCGATGGTGATTCGTGGCCCTGGGGGTGTCGGACGGCAGCTAGGCGCAGAACATTCCCAGCGACTAGAAACTTACTTCCAAGCTGTGCCAGGGTTGAAGATTGTTGCCTGCTCCACACCAAGAAACGCTAAAGGACTACTAAAATCTGCTATCCGCGATGATAATCCTGTGTTGTTCTTTGAACACGTTTTACTTTACAACTTGAAAGAAGATTTACCAGAAGAAGAATATTTGCTACCTCTGGATAAAGCAGAAATTGTGCGTGAAGGAAAAGATGTCACAATTATCACTTACTCGCGGATGCGGCATCATGTGCTCCAAGCCGTAAAAACTCTTGAAAAACAAGGATATGATCCAGAAGTTATCGATTTAATATCTCTCAAACCATTAGATTTTGATACCATTGGTGCATCAGTAAGAAAAACCCATAAAGTCATTGTTGTGGAAGAATCCATGCGAACTGCGGGCATTGGAGCAGAAGTCATCGCTTCAATTAACGATCGCTTATTTGATGAATTGGATGCGCCAGTACTGCGGCTTTCTTCCCAAGATATCCCCACACCTTACAACGGCAATCTGGAACGATTAACAATCATCCAACCAGAGCAAATCGTGGAAGCTGTGGAAAAAATGGTAGCGTTGCGAGTCTAGGGACTGGGGACTGGGGACTGGGGACTGGGGACTGGGGACTGGCGAAGAGTTTTCCAATGCCCAATGCCCAATGCCCAATGCCCAATGCCCAATGCCCAATGCCCAATGCCCTAACTCCATAAAAGAGCGCTATTATAGCCTTTGTCAGTTGCGAGTTATGGTATGCAAAGACAGCGATCGCTATTAATTTTGATTTTAGTCCTGGTAATCGCCGCTATTACGGTGATTGCTACAATTCCGATACCTCTTGGGCTAGACTTGCGCGGAGGTTCACAGCTAACAATTCAGGTGAAACCATCTGCGGAAGTTCCTACAATTACCGAACGAGAATTGGAAGGTGTAAAGAAAGTTGTCGAAGGTCGGATTAATGGTCTGGGTGTTTCTGAGCCAGTGATCCAAACAGTCGGCGCAGATAAAATATTGGTGCAACTCCCAGGAGTCAATGATCCAGAGCAAGCTGAACGGGTTTTAGGAGGTACGGCACAGTTAGAATTTCGTACACAAAAGCCGAATACAGAAACCCAACTGTTTGCTTTTCAAGCATCTAGAGCCGAATTGAAAGCCAAGCAAGAAGAGTTGAGAAAGAGTACTGACAAAGCGGCAATTGTCAAAAATCAAGAAGATTTGCAAAAAAATAATCAAGCGATCGCTGAATTGTTTGAAAGTACCAATCCACCGCTAATTGGCAAATACCTCCAGGATGCATACGGTGAACCCACTCAAGGTGACAACTGGAACGTTGCCATTCGCTTCGACCCACAGGGTGGTCAACTGTTCGCGGATTTGACAAAAAATCTCGCTGGTACTGGACGGAGCATTGGTGTTTTTCTGGACAATGAACTGATCAGCGCTCCTACTGTAGGTATAGAATTTGCCGCTACTGGTATCACTGGTGGCGCTGCCGTAATTACAGGCAGGTTTACCGCCCAACAAGCTAATGATTTAGGTGTGCAGTTACGTGGTGGGGCATTACCCGTACCAGTAGAAATTGCAGAAATTCGCACTGTTGGGGCAACCTTGGGTAAAGACAGTATCACTAGCAGTATCTATGCTGGTATCGGTGGTCTGACTTTAGTATTAATATTTATGGTGGTGTACTATAGACTACCAGGGCTGATTGCCAATGTAGCACTATTGATCTACGCCCTCCTAACCTGGGCTACCTTTGCTTTGTTGGGTGTCACCCTAACTCTGCCAGGAATTGCCGGTTTTATCCTCAGTATTGGGATGGCAGTGGATGCGAATGTGCTAATTTTTGAGCGGACGCGGGAAGAATTGCAAGCAGGCAAATCCCTGTATCGTTCTGTAGAATCTGGTTTTTACCGCGCCTTTTCCAGTATTTTAGATGGCAACGTGACTACAGTCATTGCTTGTGCCGCACTATTCTGGCTGGGGGCTGGTTTGGTGAAAGGCTTCGCCCTAACTTTGGCTTTGGGCGTAGCAGTGAGTATGTTTACAGCAATTACCTGTAGCCGCACCTTGATGTTTTTAGCAATTACAATTCCCGCACTCAAGAAACCAGAACTTTTCTGTCCGAACCTGCCAACATCAAATAAGGCAGAGGTGGCTTAATGAAACTAAGTATTAACAAATCGCGATCGCTTTGGTGGGCTATTTCTAGTGCCATCATTCTGGCTGGTATCATCTCAATGGTGATTTCTTGGCAAAACCCGAACATCAAAGCACCCCTACGTCCCAGTTTGGATTTTGTCGGTGGTACACGATTACAGTTTGAACGAGATTGTACCAAACCCGGTAACTGCGACCAGCCAATTGATATCAATGTCGTTCGGGAAGTAGCTAAAGAACAGGGGTTGGGTGATAGCAGTATCCAAATTGTTGCTGACAGAGACACGGGTGGGCAAAATGGTATATCAATTCGCACTAAAAACTTAGATCGCGAACAGCGTACCAATTTGCAAAATGCCTTAAGTGAAAAAGTCGGTACTTTTGACGAGCAAAAAAATCAATTTGACACGGTTGGCCCGACTCTAGGGGCAGAGCTATTTAGGTCTGGGGTAATAGCTCTAATAGTTTCCTTTGCAGGCATCATAATCTACTTAACCTTCCGGTTTCAGTTAGATTATGCATTGTTTGCGATCGTTGCACTATTACATGATGTCTTCATCACAGCAGGGATTTTTTCGATTTTTGGTTTAGTACTGGGTACTGAAGTAGATAGCTTGTTCATCGTTGCTCTACTGACAATTACAGGTTTCTCGGTCAACGATACAGTAGTAATTTACGATCGCATCCGGGAAACCCTCAAGACGAATCCCAACGGAGCGATCGCTGACATTGTGGATGATGCCGTTAACCAAACTTTAGGACGGTCAATCAACACAACCTTTACCACAATGCTGTCATTGTTTGCTATCTTTCTGTTTGGCGGCGAAACTCTGAAAAACTTTGCTTTAGCTCTAATTATTGGCTTTACAGCAGGGGCTTATTCAAGTATTTTCATCGCCAGTACTCTTCTAACTTTGTGGCGAGAGCGCAATGGTCAAGCAACTATGGTAGTCAGTAGTGAGTCGATTGATACATCTGCTGGTAACTAATCATTGGGCATTGGGCACTTGTACTGAGCGTAGTCGAAGTATTGGGCATTGGGCATTGGGCACTTGTACTGAGCGACGCCGAAGTATTGGGCATTGGTTATTATATTGTTCTCCCTCATCTCCCCCTGCCTCCCCTGCTCCCTCATCTCCGTCATCCCCCACCTTCCCACAGCCTATGGATCAATCCGAACAATTGTCAATAACTGACCCATCCTTTGCTCAACAAGTACAAAGATTGCACAAGCTAACAATATATGGCAGGTGGCTATTTGTCGCCTGTTTATGGCTCACTATTGCGCCTGTTAGCTTGTGGGGTCTACGTGCAGAAATTTCTCTGTGGCAACAATATTTTACCTGGGTAGCGGTGCGATATGGACTCTTCTATCATCCACTGTCTACCTTCGGTTTAGCCTTTTGTATTGGGATGACTGCTGCTGTTTTAGTTTGGCAAAGTCGGAATATCTTACTTGGACTACCACCGCAAGAAAAACAACGTTTAGAAAAACAAGTTTATCGAATACGTCAGCAGGGACCAACTCATCCTCTATGGAAGTGGGTTTGTCATTAAACTTTCTTTCTCGTTGTATATATTATGTACACGTACAGCAATTTCTAGCAAAATATGATTTAAGCATACAAAGATATTGCCAAAAGTAGATACCATACATGAACGAGTCTCAGATTCAATTTAGCGAACAGCTCCGCTGCGGCGAAGGCGAACGCCAGTCTGAAATCGACCTTTACCAACTCCAAGAACTGTTCAACGTTTCAGCTTTCTGGGCAAAAGGTCGCAGTATTGAAGATTTAGGTATAGCTATTGCCAACAGTGAGCCAGTGATTTCCGTCTACGATCGCGATCGACTCATTGGCTTTGCTAGAGCAACATCTGATGGCATATATCGCGCCACAATTTGGGATGTTGTGATTCATTCAGATTATCAAAGTAGTGGATTGGGAAGCAAGTTAGTAGAAACTGTTTTGAGTCATCCCCGGATGAAGCGGGTTGAGCGAGTTTACCTGATGACTACTCACCAGCAGGGTTTCTACGAAAAGATTGGTTTTCAACCTAATACAAACACTACGATGGTGTTACACAACCTAACTGACCCTGCTTTCGTTCCTGCTACAGAAGTTCAGCTTCAGGAATCACTAGGGGGATAGAGATTTGTAGTCTGGTAAACTGCACAGATGTTTCTTTGGCAATGGTCGAGGGTAGAATCTCTAATTTTCCTCCCATAACTTCCACTAAAGTCTGATTGATTAATAGCCTCATTCCTGGTGAAAGAGCAGCGTTTCCTTGGTCAATCTGGGTTAGCTGATCTTCAGATTTGATCAAATCAATCGGTTCGCTCCAGGGTATGGCATGGGTTGGTACATCCAACCAAATGTTGACAAAATTATTTGTGGGTAAAGTACTGCTGGAAATACAGATACTGCCTTCCTCCATTTGAGTAATGGCAGTGTCTATTAAACTTATCAATATTTGGCGGAGCCAGAGGTAATCTGTCAAAACATAAATTTCTGGGTCGGCAGGTAACAATTGCAACGGAAAATTGCGATTGGCCGCCAGCATATAAGTTAAGTTATGAACTTCCTGCAAAACTTGGGCTAATGGTCTGGGCTGAATATCTAATTTATTAGTACCGTGTTCCGTTCTGGCAACACTGAGAATTTCATCCATCAGCTTGAGTAGCTTCAGTGTTCGCTCGTGAGCTTGGGCAACAAATTCTCGCTCTTCGGCGGGGTCTTCACACAGATCCGACAAAATTAACTGATGCAAACCTATTAGACCACTGAGGGGCGATCGCAATTCATGGGTAGTCCGCGCTAAAAAACCAGCTTTAAACTGGCTCATTTCCCTTGCCATTTGGTATGCCAGCTGCGTTTGGTGTAGCTGTTGCGATATTGGTGGCATATCCTCTTGAGCTAATGGCGCTACTGGAAATGAACTAGATAAAACGTTTGATAATGCCTGCGACGGGCGTAGCCATCGCGCAAATAACTGACGGAAAACTATACCTAGTGCTATTCCTGCTCCTAGATATATCCAGTTGCTCCAATTCATAATCTGGCAATTATTAACTTGTTAATTAACCACAACAGCGCAAACTAAAGTTCCAGATTTCTCTGTTGTTAAAATCAGGAAAGCAACATTATAACTACCTATATAACGCCGTGTGCGACTTTCTCTCAGACCTAACCCCCAACCCCTTCCCTACAAGGGAAGGGGAGCAAGAATCAAAGCCTCTCTCCGTTTCGGGGAGAGGTTTGGAGAGGGGTTTCAAGAATAAGTTGCACATCGCGTTATATAGAAATCCGATTCGATTTCTGAAATGATTTGCGTAGGTAGGCAATAGGCAATAGGAAAGAAGGCTTCCTAGTTGTACTAAGTTTTTTCAGAAATCAAATACTAGTACTATATCTGGTTATCACTTGAAATATCTAACTTTATCGCACCTTGCCGCAAAATCTGCCAATTCATCCCTGTCCATTTAGCAACGGTGGAAGGTATACCCAGCCCTGATATTTCACCCTGGTATTCTGTTGTTGCTAGAGTCAGAACCTTGGGAAACTGAGCCTCAATTTCTGCCATCCCTTGCAAAGGTGGCTGACCAGAAAAATTGGCGCTAGTAGTAGCAAGGGGGCCTGTTTGCGCCAAAATAGTTTGGGCGATCGCACTGTTTGGAACTCGGATACCAATTGTTGTTGGATCAATAGGGTTCATAACTTTTGGCACGCGATCTGAAGCTGGTAAAACTAATGTCAGCCCTCCTGGCCAATATTTGCGTGCTAGTTCTTGCCAAATTTTATACTCATTCTCACTACCTTTAACATACAACCACAAATCTTCTGCACTAGCAGCCATCAAAATCAAAGGTTTGTCTTGACTGCGTTGCTTCGCCGCAAAAATCAATGCTGCTTTTTCTGGTATAGCTGCAAGCGCAGGAACAGTATCCGTGGGAAAACTCACCAAGAGTCCAGCCCGTGCGCCAGTTATGAGATTTGTTAGAGAAACTTGTGTCATTTTTATCGGTTTGGGCATGGAGCATTTTTTCTATTCCCTATGCGCTATGCCCCATGCCCCATCCCCTATTTTCTAACTTTTATAGGCCACCGCAAAGCGTTCAATTCCAGCTAAATCAGGGTAAATTTGAATTTTACAATAGCTACCTTGATTTTGTAAAAGTTTTCGCACTGCATCCGCTTGCCCTGCCATCATTTCAATTAACCACACGCCACCAGGTTGCAAATAGCTGGGAGAAATTTCTATCAAATGGCGAATGCAATCTAAGCCATCAGTGCCACCATCCAAAGCTAGATGTGGTTCATGGTTAACTACTTCAGGTTGCAGGGTAGGTAAGGTACTGGTGGGTATGTAAGGGGGATTCGACACCATACCATTAAACTGACCTTTGAGAAATGTTAGTGGCTCCCACCAAGAACCTTGATAAAATTTAATCCGGTCAGCAAAACCTAAATTATGGGCGTTGGTTTGGGCGATCGCCAGAGCTTCTAAACTGAAATCAACTGCATGAATTGTTGCTTTTGGCAAGACATCTGCTAGTCCTAAAGCGATCGCTCCACTCCCAGTCCCTAAATCAGCCCAGTGTCCTGAAGCATTACTAGCAGATGCTAAAGCTAAATCAATTAAGCATTCTGTCTCTGGTCTGGGAATCAAAACCGCACTTGACACCGCGATTTGAAAGTTGCGCCAAGGTGTAACTCCCGCAATATACTGCACTGGTAAGCGATCGCTTAATCGTCTCTGCCAGAGCTTGTCTAACTCTTCTAGCGGCAATTGCAGCTGAATTTGAGGCCAGTTTTTGAAAGACTCCAAACGCAGTGCCAAGCGGTCTAACCCAGCAACTTCTAAGAGTAGCCAATCTACTTCGGCAGGCGGGACATCAGTGGCGATCGCTGCCTGGTGAGCAGTATTGCGCCACTGCCATAGTTGTAAACCAGATATCAGATGTTTCTCCCCCATGCCTCAACCTTGGTAGCCTATATCCGTTATTTTTTCGGAGCAGCAGGCTTGGCAGCTGGAGATTGATTCGGTGCAAGCGAACGAATAAAATTGATGGATTCCCGCGATGGATACAGAACAATTTTATTTATACTAGGGTCGGTACTGCTATTTAGAGCCTCCATAACACCGTACAAATCCACCACCTGAATTTCAGTATTGGCTCCTTCCTTGGGCACGGCTTTTTTGAATTCGTCTAACAGAGCGGTTGCTTGTTCTTTCTCAAAAAAGAAAGGTATATATCGCTCTTTGCCATTGGCGACGGGAATCGTCAAATAGCTATTATCTTTCTTAAATTTGGGTACAAATAAGGGAATACCATTAAATTGCTCCCCTTTTTTACCATTTTGATTTAGCATACTTGTTGCCGAAGCTACCTGTGCTTGCGTCGGTACTAAAGTATAAATTACAGAGTCTGATTTCTTTTTGCTTTCTTGGACTATTTTATAGTAGTCAGCCAAGGACAAAGGTCTTACCTGTAGGGTGCTTGCCAACTGAGGGTTTTCTTTCTTGAGCCGATTGTCAAGGAATTTTTGAGCATCTTGCTTGCTAATAAAAAATCCGACTTGGGAGATTGGCTTAGATTCATTGTTCCTTGAAAGAACTACAAATTCGCCTTTAGGATTAGTAAGCGTGAATACAGGTACTTCTTGGAGCTTTTTCACTACCTGATCTTGTGGCAATGCGATCGCCTCTAAATTGCCTATTCCTGGTAGATTACCTATTCCTGAAAGCCCCGTTAAAAATACACTGCCAGCTATACCCAATGTTGCGCCCAAGCGAATAAATGATTTCATGACTGCTCCTCGCATCAATAGTCCAATTAAATTAAACAAATGGTTGGATTTCCACAGCACCAACTAGCTTTAGTTATATAGCAATCTATTTCAGTTGTGAAAAATTCATTGTGTACGTTGAGGTACGTTAACCATCAACGGTCAAAATCCAATATCCCCCAACTATTTAGGGTTGCTATAGTAACGTTTTGAAAAATCGAGTGTGCTAAAGTTGTGTTTTTCTCGATTTCGTTTTGCTATTCACCACAAAATGCTGTAGATGCCTATTATATGTCTTCTCAAACCCTGAAAAGTCTCCCTGTCTCTCGACCTTGGAGATGATAAATGCCATTTTATCGGCTTTTTCTAATATCGGGTGACGCTATTACTTAATCAATCGTTCCATCGCACTTGCTTTAATATCTTCTCAAATCGATACAAAGCTTAGTGTCAGGAATATCTTACTGCTTAAAAGCGGAATTTGCCTGTTAGGCTTCAACACTATAACAGGCAATTTCTTTTTATCCGTAAAAATCTAAAATTTAATTGCACATCTTAGCAAGATAACTCTAGTCAATTCCCTCAGATGTTAAATATATTACTTAAATCGGGATGACAGGATTTGAACCTGCGGCATCCTGCTCCCAAAGCAGGCGCGCTACCAAGCTGCGCTACATCCCGTTTACACTTATCTACTTTTTCTGGTCTGGTTTTAATTTACCATCAAAGCGATCGCGCCTTACCAAAAGCAAGCATTAGGATAACTATATCATATCAGACCGCTTATGCCTAATCTTTTTTATCTTTTGCCAAAGACAAGATAGATTACATTTTTACATAAAAAAGGTTTTTTGCCGACTTAGTTTGACAAGATATATACTTGCGCCTTCGTCGGCAGAAAAAAAGCATAAGCTGTTACGCATTTAATTTGTACATTTACCTGATGATGGTTAACTGATGACTGTTAACCGTCAACAGTCAACAGTTAACCATCATCAAGAGTGTTTATATACTTTAGACGCGCATCAGTTTAACTACATCAAAATAATAGATTTTCGCTATTTTACCTGACTTTCTTGTGCAAATCGGGTTTTATTTTGATTAAGTGCTAGTGAGGATACCAGAACATGCCTTTAATGCCTTCCGGATCAGCCATAAACCCCATAGTTCGGTAGAAATCTACAACGTGGGGATCGGCGAAGAGAGTGACATTACTAATTTCTTCACTCCTAAGTTTTTTAAGAACGTATTTCATCAGTGCCTTACCCAGTCCTTGACTTTGAAAGTCTGGGTGAACCACCACATCCCAAATTGTGGCATTAAACGCGTGATCTGAGGTAGCACGGGCAAAACCAATGAGCCGCTTTTGGTTTCCTCTCACCTGCCACATTGAAGCAACGAGAAAACTATGCTCAATAGCCTTTTTCACTTTTCTTAGAGGACGACGCGACCAACCAACTGCATCACAGAGTTCTTCTAGCTCATACAGGTCAATGTCTCGCTCCGTACTGAAGACGATGCGAGTCTCTTTTGAAGAAGCTTCGCTAACGCTGCTGGGGTTGGAGTTGCCCGCAGCATCAACTCTATATTCTTCAAAGGGGTTTGTCCTAGTTGTCGCTACAGATTCAGGAGTACTAAACCAAGTTTTCCAAAAACCCATGCCAACGTGGTTCGGGTAGTATAACTGAATTGGTTTCCACTCTTAGGAGTGTTGATTCACGTCTAACATAGCTACCCCATTTACTACCTTTTACACTGAAATTTTTTCGGTTGTTTTCGGGATTTGCAATGGTAACAGCCAGTTAGGGCGTGTTTCACACCAATCATTTTCAACTTTAGCATTTTGTTGTAAAAGCTAGGAGAAATTCACCAAAAGGGTAAGGATATAAATACAGCAGCAGTTTTTTGTGCATGAAGTACGAAGCGAAGGTGCGGGTTGTCTGAATATCTGATGCGTGAGTCTTGCATTTTGTACCTCGCTTAAAAAGCAAACTCCTGTAATTCAAAATGGAAGAACCTAATCCTGGCAATTGCTCGTATAGAGTTTAAATGCACGTTAGCTTAGGAGTGAATTGTATACAAGAGATTGAGTATTTGAGAAAATCTTCCCTAGTACCCAACACCCAGCCTCTAGTCCCCAGATGATGAAAGCAAGCGAGTTTTACTCTTAACAATGGCTTCTGGTTTAAAATCTTCGACACTGGAACTCCTAAAGCGCTTTAATCGAGCGTTTCCCCAGTTTTATGAGCAATTTGTCAGCAGTGAAATTCAACTGCAAAATTTGCGGCTAGCATACCGTCTTTATAAAACTAGACGCGCTGTTATTGAGCTGAAACCGGAAGGTAGCAAAAGTGCCCTGCATTTTGCTTACCGCAACCAGTCTTTTCTTCTCAGCGATATTTTTGGTGTACTAGCAGCTTATGGCTTGACTATTCACGGTCTGAGTCTATACGGTCAGATCCGTCCGCCAATGTTAGTTTTTATCAAACTGTTAGTATCTCGTGGTAGTAAAGCCTTGACCGAGAAAACCGCAGAAAATGTCTGTCGTGCCATTCGCGAGGCTTTAGGAGGTCGGTTTGAGGTAGAAGAGATGCTGGCAGTAGAATTTAATCTTGACACTGGCTTAGAGCAGGTACAAACTGAGTTCTATGTCGATCCGGTCTTTCATCTCCCTGCCCTGATGATTGAAGCCGATAATCAACCAGGATTATTCTACAAAGTGATGTACGCCATCTGGCAGGAAGACCTGCTGGTAGTCAATGCAAATTTACTGGTTTGGCGCGGACGTACACGGCTAATTCTCTACCTGTTGGGGCCGAATGAAAGCCTCATTCCTGAATATCTGGGTCATAAAATTGCTGAAGGGGTGCGACAGAGGTTGCTGGATAAATAAAAAAAGTTATAAAAAGGCGTCGGGAAAACCTATTCTTTCCTAGAAAGGGGATGAGAGAAGCCTTTTTAGTCCGTTGACGGTTGACGGTTAACAGTCAACAGTCAACAGCCAACGTGAAATCCCATCCCTTTTTAGAGTGGGATAAGCTTAACTCTTAACTCTTCGCACTCCGTATTTAGTCGCACCCACCCTTAGGGGTACGATATAAGTATGGCAACTATCGAAATCTTGGGCGTTCCACACGCATACGAGCTAACGGCTCCCACTTCCTGCCCCCACGCTTTAGTATTTATCCACGGTTGGCTTAATAGCCGTGGATATTGGCAACCTGTGATTTCCCGCCTATCAGATGATTTGCAGTGCCTTTCCTATGATTTGCGGGGTTTTGGTGAATCCCAATCCCAGGTAAAAACCGATTTTAGTTGGGCACAAACGTCTTTGAGCCTTACGCCCATCTCTAGTAATGGGCTTGGCTCACCAATCGATTCTCTTTATACTCCTGTTGCCTATGCTCAGGATTTAGCTATTCTCCTGAAACAGCTTAATATTACTAGCGCTTGGCTAATTGGTCACTCTTTGGGAGGTACGATCGCTCTTTGGGGAGCAGATCAAATACCTGAGTGTGTTAAGGGAGTTATCTGTATCAACGCTGGCGGTGGTATTTACCTTAAAGAAGCCTTTGAGCAGTTTCGCTCGGCGGGTCAGAAATTTTTGCAAATCCGCCCGCGCTGGTTGTCCCAACTACCTTTGATTGATTTACTATTTACCAGAGCCAGTGTGGTACGTCCTTTAGAGCGCCATTGGGCACGTCAGCGCCTGATTGATTTCGTTGTAGCTGACCCGGAAGCAGCTCTGGGAACTCTGTTAGACTCTACAACTGAGGAAGAAATCAATCGTTTACCTGAGCTAGTATCCCAATTGAAGCAGCCAGTTTATTTTTTGGCTGGTGCTGAAGATAAAGTTATGGAACCCAAGTATGTACGCCATTTAGCCAGCTTTCACAGACTGTTCCAATATTGTGGTGACAATGTTTTGGAAATTCCTGATTGCGGACACTTGACGATGTTGGAACAGCCGGATGCAGTGGCTGGTCACATCCGGTCGATAGTCAATAGTTATAGGGCATAGGGCATAGGGCATAGGGCATAGGGCATAGGGCATAGGGCATGGGGCATGGGGCATGGGGCATGGGGCATGGGGCATGGGGCATGGGGCATTGGAACAAACAGAAAATTCTTCTCTCTTGTCTAATGACTCATGACTACTCAATAGGGTGATACAACTTCATCACTTGGGTAAGAGCTAACCTAGACTCAACGCCTAGTGTGAGGGGAGATGTATGACCACGAGAGAGATGTTCGGCGGCGGCACAGCCGATCATGGCGGCGTTATCGGTACAGAATTTTAGAGGTGGGAATAAAACGCGTAGGTTATGTTCAACGGCGGCAGCTTGGAGATTTTTTCTCAATCCGCTATTAGCTGCTACACCGCCACCAATAGCAATTGTGTCTAGACCAAAGTCTAAGGCACAGGCGATCGCTCTTTTTGTTAGCGATCGCGCTACGGTTTCCTGAAAGCTAGCTGCTACATCTGCCACTGGTACTTGTCCACCATCTTTCTCTAACTGCTGCACTAAACGCAATACAGCCGTTTTTAACCCGCTAAAACTCGCATCATAACGATGGAACCCCCCACCAGGTAAAGAAACTTTTCCTTCTGGTAAAGCAAAGGCTTGGGGATTCCCCTGTTGTGCCAACTTGTCAATTATTGGGCCACCCGGATAACCCAGCTTTAACAATCGCGCCACTTTATCAAAGGCTTCACCCGCAGCATCATCACGGGTTTGTCCTAGAGTTTCGTAGATACCACAATCTTTGACAAAAATCAAGCTTGTATGTCCGCCAGAAACTAATAAACTCAAGAAAGGGGGATTTAAACTTGGTTCGCTCAAATAAGTTGCGTAAATGTGACCTTCGAGGTGATGAACTCCCAAAAATGGTTTGTTGTGTACCATCGCTAGGGTTTTGGCAGCAGTTAACCCGACCAATAGCGCTCCTACTAGTCCAGGCGCACAAGTAGCGGCAATTGCGTCAATTTTCTCCCAGTTTAGTTGGGCTTGCTCTAAGGCTTGAGCGATCGCAACATTTATCGTTTCCAAGTGTTCACGAGACGCTACTTCCGGCACTACCCCGCCATACTGCTGATGGACTGGAATTTGCGAGGCTACAATATTGCTGCAAACTTTACGATTGTTAACAATTGCGACTGCTGTTTCATCACAACTGGTTTCTATTGCTAAAACGGTTGCCATTGAGGGTGCTGAGTGCTGAGTTTTGAGTATTAGAGACAAAATCTTGCTTCTTTACTACCCTACAACAACAATTCTTATACTTAAGAATCGTTACTAACTACTTAGCACTCGATAAGGACTTGGTTGAGAAGCTTTAACTTTTATTTACTTAAACTTTACTCGGTTCCCACCCAAGAGTATGATGACTTCCTAGTTATGCAAATAAACAACTGTACAAGCCGCTTCGTTTTGTACATAAAACTTTTTGTTTTGTAGTAAAAGGAAACAACTCTATGCGACGATTGTTTGCTTTGATTTTAGCGATTTGTCTTTGGTTCAATTTTGCCTCCCCAGCAAAAGCTTTAGGGGCTAATTTGACACCGTGCAAGGATAATCCCGCTTTTCAACAGCTAGCTGCTAATGCCCGTAATACCACCGCCGATCCTGAATCTGGGAAAAAACGTTTTGAGCGTTATTCTCAAGAGCTATGCGGCCCTGAAGGTTATCCTCACTTGATTGTTGATGGTAGTCTAAATCACGCTGGTGACTTTTTGATCCCCAGCATTCTATTTCTATATATTGCTGGTTGGATTGGTTGGGTAGGTCGTGCCTATCTGCAAGCGATCAAAAAAGACGCTAACACTGAACAAAAAGAAATCCAAATCGATCTTGGTTTGGCACTACCCATCATGGCTACAGGCTTTGCTTGGCCAGTAGCAGCAGTCCAAGAATTACTCTCTGGAAAATTAACAGCGAAGGATACAGAAATCCCTATTTCTCCACGCTAAATCAGCTTAACTATTTCATTTGTTTTGGAGACTAAATTCATGGCAGACAAAGGCGACCAATCATCCTATTTGGTTAAGTTTATTTCCACAGCGCCAGTGGCAGCCACTTTATGGCTGTTCATCACAGCAGGTATCTTGATTGAATTCAACCGCTTTTTCCCCGATCTACTTTTCCACCCACTACCATAAGTGGAAAATAGGATTTAGGACAGTTGAATGAATGTTTTATTTTTTGCCTCATATTATGTAGTTGATGTATTCAGCTTATTTTAGGCAGAATTATCAACAAAATACGCAGCAAAAATAGTTTTTTGAAACTCGCGATCTGTAAACAGGATCGCGAGTTTTACTGTTTTAAAAAAAGCTAAATTAATTTTTCTAAACTTATTAAGCAAAAGCCATATTTAGCTACAATTATTATTAATATAAAAATGCCACCATTTTAATTTAGAGGCGAACATAAAAATATGGCACAAGCAGTAGATGCATCAAAAAATCTCCCTAGTGATCCCAGAAATCGGGAAGTTGTTTTTCCGGCATTCCGCGATCCGCAACTGGGCAACCTAGAAACCCCGATTAATGCTTCTCCCTTAGTGAAGTGGTTCATTAATAACCTACCTGCCTATCGCCCAGGACTCTCTCCTGCCAGACGCGCTTTAGAAGTTGGGATGGCTCATGGCTACTGGATATTTGGCCCCTTTGCCAAATTTGGCCCACTGCGGGATACAGCTAACGCTAACTTAGCTGGTTTACTAGCAGCCATTGGCTTGGTTGTTCTTCTTACCGCGGGCCTATCCCTGTACGCAAATAGCAATCCGCCCAAAGCACTTGCTAGTGTTACCGTACCCAACCCTCCGATAGATGCTTTTAACTCTAAAGAAAGTTGGAACAATTTTGCCAGTTCTTTCTTAATTGGTGGTATTGGTGGTGCAATAGTTGCTTACTTTTTGACTAGTAATCTGGGAGTAATTCAAGGTTTATTTGGTTAATTACTAGAAGTTAAAAGTTAGGAGTTAGGAGCTTAAATTCATGACTTCTAACTCTTAACTCTTAGACTATTTAAACAAAACCGTTTCAATGTCATTTAAAGCAGTTTCAAAATCGTCATTAACGATTTGAATATCAAATTCATCTGCCGCTTGAATTTCTTCTTGGGCGCGGAGTAAACGACGGGCGATCGCTTCTTCAGAGTCTTGGGCGCGATCGCGTATCCGTTTCTCTAATTCATCAAAAGAAGGCGGTAAAATAAAAATGCTGAAAGCACTGGGGAAGGAAGCACGAATTTGTCTTGCTCCTTCTAACTCAATCTCTAGCACCACAAATTTGCCTAAGTGAATTTGGTTAAGCACAGCTTCACGGGGAGTGCCATAATAGTTACCAGCAAATTCTGCCCATTCCAAAAATTCACCTTCAGCAACTAATTGTTCAAACTTACTGCGGCTGATAAAGTAATAATTTTTGCCATCGATTTCTCCTAGACGGGGAAAACGAGTCGTCACGGATACAGAATAATAAAGTTCTGGATGACGTTCTAGGAGCGATCGCATTAAAGTGCCTTTACCGACCCCACTGGGGCCAGTTAGGACAATCAACCTGCCTAAATGTAAGCATTCTTCGGTAGTAGCAATACTCTGGATGGGTAAAACTGGCATTATCCCTTCAACCTGTGAATCAATCAATAGATATTATTCATTAGTCTTGTGCTCCTGGCCAAGCCCACTAGTACCGCAAGGCGGAAATCAGCCCCTTTGGGCAAGTCAAAAGTCAAAAGTCAAAAAGTTTTAATTTTGGTCTTTCTGGCTGTAATAAAATGGTAGGTTTATTTCCGCCGGACTGTACTAGTGACTAAAGCATTTGTAGCAAGGGTGACAGAAAACTTGTCTAATTCACATGGTACTGCCGATGTGGTGCAAATAAAAGTGAGATTGTTATCCACTCCTAATCAATTATCTACAGTTTGATGATCGCGGGAAATCACAAAGCGATTCGCTACCGTTTCCGGCTGAATCGCCGACAGAATTACGTGGCTAGAATCGGTGATAATTACAGCTCTAGTCCGGCGACCGTAAGTTGCATCAATCAGTTGGCCTCTGTCCCGTGCATCGGTAATAATCCGTTTAATCGGGGCAGACTCTGGACTGACAATGGCAACTACTCGATTGGCAGACACGATGTTACCAAAACCGATATTAATTAACTGAATCTCCATAAAAAACTGACGCCAAACGCGGTTTGAGAAGCTTAAAGTAAACTTATTTACATGTTATCGCCAAAAAACGGGAGTTACAAAGATTAAATTCAAGCCAGGCTTCGTTTTTAAATAATGTCTGCTTTTTTTTCGCTGTTTATCAGCTATTTCTCCTCAAAATCCTCCCTAAGATACAGGCGCAATTACACTGATACAAGCTAGTTGGATGATGTACATTTATTTTGTTTGAAATAAGTATCTGAATCGAAAATGGATGGAGAGCAAAATCGATTGGAAGAGTCTCGCTTCAACTACGCTAGCTCAGTACAATTTCAGTGCTGCTCAATTGGTATTTTTAGGTCATAGCGAAAATGTGACGTTTCGCGTTGACACTCGGAATAATCAAAATTTTGCTACATCTGAAGAATATGATGAGCAAGGGTTATTTCTTTTCCGTATCCATTATCCGATCGCTGAGTTTTGCGATCGGATCTGGCAACAATATGCCGTCATTGAGTCAGAACTCATGTGGCTGACTGCGTTGCATAGAGATACAGATTTGGTCGTCCCATACCCCCTACAGAACCTCAGTGGCAGTTTTATTACCTCTGTCGCAATTGATGACACTAGCCGAACGCTTAACTGTACACTACTAAAGTGGGTCGATGGTTTCCCTCTCGAAACTGAACCTACAGCGATGCAGGCTGAGGAAATCGGCGAACTTATGGCTCAGTTGCACCAGCACGCCAGCTTTTGGGAATTGCCTTCAAGCTTCACACGACCAAAATATGACTGGGAGCAACTACACGCCTCACTAATGAAGCTGCGATCGCTAATAGATGCTGGTACGATATCTCTGACTGATTTCACTGTGCTTGAGAGTACGGTTCAGCGAATTAGTAATGTGATGACAGCACTAGAAAAAACATCCACCAATTGGGGTCTGATTCACGCAGACCTGAATGAAAATAATTACATTTTTTATGCAGGTGAGGTGCGGGCCATCGATTTTTCCTGTTGTGGCTTTGGTTACTACCTTTATGACATTGCTCATACACTGCTGCATCTGTTTCCCGAAAACCGTAGATCGTTCGTCAGGGGATATCAAAGTGTGTGTCAACTGCCCGATGATTATCAGAGTATCTTGGAGGCGTTCTTTCTAGGAGCAATGGTAAACAATTTTGCTTTTTTAGCGTCGCAGCCAAATGAACACGATTACTTATTAGAAACTGTACCCTACATTAGTGAAAACCTCTGTAGCAAATATCTTAAAGGCGAGGCATTTTTGTTCGAGTTATAGCTGTTCTACTTTGATATTAACGGTTCAATTTTGTCTCCCATATTCACAGTACGCATCCGTCTTACACTTCCAGCTTGACAATCGCGTAACCAAGTTTTAACTCCTTGGGCAACAGTGCCGTTACTACTATCGCGTGGCGGAGATACTGGCTGCTGTCCTGAATAGGGACCAATTTGAGAAAACATCATCACTAAACGCCAACCACTTTTAGTTTTAGTCAAAAATAGCCAGTGAAATTCCTGCAATTCTACTGCTTTCTTTCCTATGTACTGCCGCTCCAAGGTAGTAAAGAAAACTTGCTCAACTCCTGATGCAGAACTTTTAGACGCGTCTGCACTATATTCTTCAAGGTTAAGGGGCAAAGGAGTAAACTCAGGTCTTCCTGCCACTAGCATATAACTGTAAATATCACTGCTTCTTTTGAGGCGGCGGGCGCGTTGACTAGCGCGATTGGTGTAACTAGGTAAATCTTCTAGTAGCTGTATAGTTAATGTTTCTAAATTTTGCTCAGAACACAAAGACTTCACCCCACCGTTGACATTTTCTTTTTCTGCTAGTGCAGAGGGTTTAGGGGTGAGGTTTATCGAGAACGCTGGGTAAGCAAGGTTATTTGATCCTAAAACCCAGAAGCCACAAGCTAAAAGCCAACTATAATTTTTCTTTTTAAGCGAAGAGGTAAGATTCTTCTCCTCTAGATGCTGCACCTTATCCCCCGGCTTCTTACTGACTTTTAGCTTCATGCCACCGTGGTTAACTCCTCAGAAATCCTCTTCCAAGCTAACTCCGGCTCAGTAGCAGTAGTAATGGGACGCCCAATCACCAGATAATCTGCACCAGCAATAATTGCTTGTGCTGGGGTGAGTGATCGCTTTTGATCTGCATTATCTGCCCAAGTTGGTCGTACTCCCGGACAAACTAGCAAAAAGTCATCTCCACAAGTTTGTCTCAATTGCGCCACCTCTTGAGGTGAACAAACTGCCCCATCCAAACCAGATTCTTGAGCCAGCAGTGCCATTTCTAGAGCATATTCTGGCAATTCCAAAGGTATTTTTAAATCAAATGCCAACTGCCTAGCAGAAATGCTTGTTAGCAAAGTAATGGCAATTAACTTTGGTGGTTCTACACCTGCTTTTGCAGCCCCTTCCTGTGCCGCCTCAGTTGCAGCTTTCAGGGCATCTCTACCAGCAGTAGCATGAATTGTCAGTAAATCTACTCCGTATCTAGCTGCACTCCGGCAAGCACCAGCAACAGTATTGGGGATATCATCAAACTTTAAATCTAAGAAAATGCGCTTTTGCCGGGACTTTAGTTCTTCTAGAATTTTCGGGCCAGTGCTGGTAAACAACTCTAAACCGACTTTCCAGAAATTAACTTGCGGAAGTTGATCTATAAGAGCGATCGCACTTTGTTCATCCGGGACATCCAAAGCCACAATAACTCGTTGTTCTACCTGTTCTCTATTCCCCATTCCCTACTCCCCACTCCCCATTTAAGGCACTAAACGTACAAACTTATTTTTCCCAACTTGTAAAACCTTACCTTGTAATTCAGCAACAGAAGCAAAAGTAGTATCAACATCGGTAATGCGATCGCCATCTAAGCGCACTCCACCTTCTTGAATTTTTCGCTTTCCTTCACCTGTACTTTTGCATAAGCCAGTTACATTGAGAATATACGCTAACTTAGCGGGATGCGATACCTCAGCTAGAGAAAATTCTGGAACTGCACCTTCTTTCCCGCCGCTTTGCGCTGCTTCTTTCGCTTCTTGGGCTGCTTGTTCGCCGTGGTACTGTTTGACAATTTCCCATGCTAAAAGTGTCTGGCGATCGCGGGGATTTTCTGGCAGATTATCTAAAGGTAAATCCGTTAGTAGTTCAAAATACTGTTCCAGCAGATTATCTGGAACCCCTTGTAACTTCTGATATTTTTGCCCCGGATGTTCTGATAACCCAATATAATTACCTAAAGACTTGGACATTTTTTGCACCCCATCTGTGCCAATCAAAATTGGCAGCAGCATCCCAAACTGCGGTTTTTGACCAAAATGGCGTTGCAAATCTCTGCCCACAGCAATGTTAAATTTTTGATCAGTCCCTCCTAATTCCACATCTGCCTCAACAGCAACGGAATCGAAACCTTGCATTAACGGGTATAGGAACTCATGGATAAAAATCGGATTCTCTTTTCTATAGCGATCGGCAAATCCTTCTTTCGCTAACATCTGCCCCACCGTCATCGTGGAGAGTAACTCCAAAATTTTCTCTAAGTTGAGCTTAGAGAGCCATTCGGAGTTATAGCGCACCTCTAATCTTCCTGGTGTGTCAAAATCCAAGATAGGACGTACTTGATCGAGATAAGTCTGAGCATTTTTAGCTACATCTGCTTCTGTAAGCTGACGACGCACTTCAGATTTACCTGTCGGATCGCCAATGCGTGCTGTAAAATCGCCAATTATCAGAACTGCTATATGGCCTGCATCTTGAAACGCTCGCAGTTTCCGTACTGGTATGCTATGACCAAGATGAATATCAGTACCCGTAGGGTCAATGCCCAATTTGATCCTCAAAGGTTGGTTTGTAGTTACCAAGAGCTTTTCTAGACTTTCACTGTTAACATCAACTGGTTGTGGGAAAACTTCTACTACACCACGACGCAGCCAAGGAAAATCTTGCGTCATACTAGAAAATCCACTGTTAGCTATGTTTTGCAAACTAGAAGTTAAGTTGGTTATAAACACTTGCAATTTATCCGCTTTCTCATCTGCCAAACTACTATAATTGCAAAAAATTAACCGCCTTGCTTCGTCCAATCAATTACAGTTAACTTTATAAATGAGGAAGTAAAATCGCCGTGTCGTCTTCTAGGACTTTTGAAGATAAACAGCCACAACGTCGGGCTTCATCAGGTTTTGACTTTTTGAAAGGAGTCGGTCAGGTAGCTGGCGGTACTCTCCTCTCAATCACCATGCTGGCAAGTTCCATTGTAGCCGGAGGACTGGTTGGTTTAGCCATTAGTTTCCGTAATTTGCCAGATGTAAGACAGCTACGTAATTTCTTTCCCTCAGAAACAACTTACATCTATGACGTTAAGGGTAAACTTTTAACGAGTATCCACGGGGAAGCCAACCGGGAGGTCGTGCCCCTGGATAGAATTTCCCCGAATTTAAAACGGGCGGTATTAGCAAGTGAAGATAGCCACTTTTACGAGCATCACGGTATCAACCCCACTGGTGTTGGTCGTGCTGTAGTAGTTAACGCTGTAGCAGGTGGAGTCAAAGAGGGTGGCTCTACTGTTACTATGCAATTGGTAAAAAACCTATTTTTGTCTCGCAAGCGTGCCTTTACCCGTAAGTTAGCGGAGGGGGTGCTGGCAATTCGGTTAGAACAAATTCTCACTAAAGATCAAATTTTAGAAATGTACCTCAATCAAGTTTATTGGGGTCATAACAATTATGGTGTACAAACGGCAGCCCGCAGTTACTTTAATAAGTCGGCAGAATATTTAAGCTTGGGTGAGTCAGCGATGATGGCGGGTTTGATCCAAGCACCAGAAGAATTCAGCCCGTTTGCGAGTATGAAACTGGCAAAACAGAAACAAAAAGAAGTGCTAGGACGGATGCTGGATTTAAACTGGATCAATCAGTCAGAGTACGACAATGCGCTCAACCAGGAAATCAAACTTGGTAGAATCAAATCCTTTCAAGGTAGTGCCCTACCTTATATAACCAACACTGTAGCTCAGGAGTTGGCTAAGAAGTTTGGGCGCGAAACACTACTCAAAGGTGGGATGCGGGTGCAAACTACAGTTGACGCCAACTTCCAAATGATGGCGGAGGAAACTGTCAGTAAGTGGCATAAATCACTGCTTGGGCAGGGATTATCTAAGAATCAAATCGCCTTGGTGGCAATTGATCCGCGCACGCATTTTATTAAAGCACTGGTGGGCGGCGTAGATCCTAAGACCAGTGAATTCAATCGTGCAACTCAATCTCTACGGCAGCCTGGGTCTTCTTTTAAACCGTTTGTCTACTATGCTGCTTTTGCCACTGGGAAATATGCGCCAGACTCAACGGTGGTAGATTCTCCAGTCAGCTATCAAGATGGTAGTGGTCGCTACTCTCCCAGAAATTATGATGGGAGTTTTAGCGGCCCGATGCCAATCCGCACAGCTTTGGCCCAATCACGCAACATTCCCGTGATCAAGATTGGTAAGGCTATTGGCATGAATAGAGTGATCGAAACTTGCCGTACCTTAGGCATCATGAGTCCGATGGAACCAGTTACCTCCCTACCTCTGGGTGCAATTGGTATGACTCCTCTAGAAATGGCTAGTGCTTATGCTACCTTTGCTAATTATGGCTGGCAATCTCCACCAACTGTAATTGCTCGTGTCACCGATAGTAGTGGTAATGTGTTACTAGATAATACACCTAAACCCCAGCTAGTTTTAGATCCTTGGGCATCAGCAGCCATTATCGATGTGATGCGAACGGTAGTCACCAATGGTACAGGTAAAGGTGCTGCTATAGCTCGTCCAAGTGCTGGTAAGACAGGTACAACTTCCTCAGAAAAGGATATCTGGTATGTTGGCACTGTGCCACAACTAACCACTGCTGTTTGGGTAGGCAGGGACGACAATAGACAATTAGCTAGCCGTGCTACGGGTGGCGGCATGGTCGCTCCCATCTGGAAAGATTTTATGGAAAAGGCACTTAAAAACGTACCAGTAGAAAACTTCAAGCCACCTTCCCAGTTTTCTCGACCTAAGTCACAATAATTTAGGATTTTGAATTTTGGATTTTGGATTGGCAATTAATCCAAAATCTAAAATCTAAAGACTAAGGTTGTTTTTCTAGCTCGGCTTTCATCCGTTCTAAAGTCAGGTGCATTTGGTCAAACATTTGTTGCGGGGTGACACCGAACTGACCTAATTGCGTTTTCATTTGTTCTACTGTCATTTGTGCCATGAAATCTTCTGATAGCTCGAAGCGCTTCATAAAGATGCGATACCGATCCATCATGGCTTCCATTTGCTCAATAAACAGCTTTTTGCCATCGCGGTCAAACTTGCCATAGCTGTTACCAAGCTTGATTAGCGCTTGATAATCCTCAAACAGCTGTTTTGCTTCTTGCTGAACTATCTCAGAATCGAAGAATCCCATATTGCTTATATTAAACTGAGTGTCCAGACTCAGTAGCTTAATAGTTTTACTTCTATTATTATTTTAGTCTAGGGGAGTAATTTAGTAACAAAGCTTCGGTTTTAGTACGGTTTGTTACCGAAATTTCACCACTTGACTTTAAAACCTTTCCCCTATGTAAACCGACTTAATAAAGCCGCAATACTCACAGCTTTCGCCATTGATTTAGGATTAATGTTTTCACCAGGTTGAATTGTCAGCTTGGGAGCGTATTTCAAAGCTAGTGAATTGTGCGGGTTCAGTTTTAATGCATGACGGATGTAAACCCTAGCCATACCGATAAATTTCTGTTGGAGATGTACCAAACCTAATAAGGCATAATATTCGCTGTTATTTGGCTCTAACTTGATAGCATCACGCAATTCTTGCACGGCTATAGACCATTTAGCTAGCCTGACGTAATCAATAGCTCGTCGGTAGTGACGTTGAGCGTAGTTTGTCAAAACTGGTTTGACACTAGTTTTTTCATCTAATGTCAATTCAACTGTCTTGACTTCTACCTCTGAGATAATGGAAACAGGTTTTTGCGGTAATAGTAGGTCTGATTTATATATATAAACGTAGATACACTACATTAAGTATCCGAATTTGTTTCGTCACCTGATAAAACTGATCTAGCGATTGATATTGAGCTTCTGCATAACAGGCGATCGCTTTTTCGTAAAACAATTCTGCCTCCGGTGCAGACATTTCCATAATTTCCTGAGCTATGGCACTTTGAGAAGACAAAGCTTGCTGCTGCAAAACTTTTGCTTGCGATCGCAGCATAGCGATCGCAAGCAAGCGCTTGTGTGGATTTTTTAGGTGTTCATAAGCGGGATTGATGAAATGGCTAAATACTGCCGTTGCTAATTCTGGCTCTAGATTGCAGTTTTTGGTATAGCGATCGGGATGTAGCAGTTTCGCTAAAGTATGATAGCGTTTTAAAATCTGACGATCATCAGCACTCACAGAAATTCCTAGCACAGCGTAAGGATCACAAAGCTGTTTAAGCCATTCTGGCGGGAGGAAGGTCTGTGACATGGTAGTAATCTAGATCCGTTCGTTAAAAACTTAAAATTAGCATCAAAGTTCAATGCACAGTCATGTGAAACTTACTCAAATTTCTTCAAATACTAATTTGTGGGATTTTCCACTTAAAAGTCCGAAGGGCAAGCTGGTGTAGTTGACTAAAATAAATTTATATGGACACTAATCATTAAAAATTTGCCAATATAGTCAAGATGTTGACTACAATTACTTTTCTTGTCTACGAGATGCTACGCGAACTTATGAAATTTTGAATTGTTTAATATGCCTTTTGGCTGTCTTATTGTGGAAACTATGGTATTGATATATTCGTTAGAAATATGTTAACTAAGCGTAAAAGCCGAAGTGTTGCTGCTGTTTTAGCTTTTTCTGGCACACTAGCACCAATTTCAGGATTACATAAATTCTATTTGGGACAGCCGTTGTGGGGTGTTTTGTATGTTTTGCTTTCCTGGACGCCGATCCCCAAGGTAGCTAGTGCCATTGAGGGAGTTTGGTATTTAGCCCAAGATGAAGAGGCTTTTGATCGTAATTTTAATCTAGGCAAGTCAGTGTCCAGGAACTCACAAAGGGCGAGTAATCAGGTAGGAGCGATCGCAGAAGCAATGCGAGAATTAGATGCTCTGCGCCAGGATGGACTAATTTCAGAGTATGAATTTGAGCAAAAACGCCGCCAATTGCTAGACCAGATTTCTTGAGGTAAGCGACAACATGAATAACTGGCTACCTTTGAACCCCAAGCTGCAAAAGCTCCGGGCCAAGCTCATTAACGATCCTTACTATCGTCTACAATCTGGGGAAGAAATTCAGATAGCGGCTAAATTAGGTATTCGCATTGATGCTAATCAAGCCACTGTAGATGATTGGTTGCGCTTACCAGGTTTGTCAATTCACCAAGCGCGATCGCTTGTGGAACTTTCACGTTCAGGTGTTAAATTTTACTGTATTGAAGACATCGCTGCGGCTTTAGCTGTACCAGCGCTGCGCCTGGAGCCATTAAAGCCTCTACTGAGTTTTATTTACTATGATCACGAATCCTTAGAAAATCCTCCGCATTTAATTAATCCGAATACAGCAACCGTTGAAAAATTAGCACAAATTCCATTTATAGATTTATCTCTGGCGCAAGCAGTGGTGCAAAATCGGCAATCAGCCGGGCCTTACCGCAACCTGGCTGATTTCCAACGGCGGTTGGAGTTAACTGGTGATGCGATCGCTCAAATGATGTATTTTCTCCGTTTTTAAAAGGTTATTTAAACTATTAGATTTCAGCTAGTTTTCAGAGTTCAACTACACTGTCACAATTTCTCAGTTGTAGCTGGAACCTTGAGACGTGAAGAGGCTTTTTGCAATATGCTGGGTTTCACACTTAGCCAAACTTGTTTCCGGTCATCTTCTGTGTAGCCAACAACAACTGCCTCTATCGTTGAACCGATATTAGGATACATCTCTGGGGTCATATATCCTGTATCTACAAAATCTGTAATCTGGATAATGCCTCTTACATTTTCATCACTAATATCAATGAAGATCCCAAATGGAGCGTGATACTCAACCTTTCCCTCAATGAGTTCTCCAAGGCGATACTTAGACTTTACTTGGTTCCAAAAATCATTGATCATGGGATTACTCCGACTTTAAAAATCTAGGAAATTGGTTCAAAATCAAAAATAATTTGTGAGGAATTGCTAGCTTAATATCCGGCCCACCTTGATAGGGTTTTTCAAGGGGCTTAAAATAGCGATCATAAGTTTCTTGGTCAATTGTAACTTCTAGAATTCCGTCCTTGTAGTACTTACAATACTGCTGGGCAAGATTCCTGCTGCTAGGAGCAGCAAAATAACACTTTCCATCAGCATTGGGAGGATTGTATGGGAAATCAGGAGGATGAAGACCATCCTTGAGAAATTTTTGCCCTTTCCCCTTCTGAGGAGCTTTATAAATTGTTACTGTTTGCACCGAGTTCAAAAAATTCCGCAGGAATCAAAAAATAATCCCGTACCTTCACTGTCTATTTCAATCCAAATAGGACTTACGCAAAAACCCTCTCAAACTCTCATTCATCCGTGATCTCTGCGCCCTCTGTGGTTCGTTTTCCGTTACCCGTGCGTAAGTCCTACCAAAATCAAATAAACCCAATGCGATTGAGAGGCCAAAAGCGAAACGTTGCCCGACCGATGACATTTTTTCTGGGTAAAAATCCCCAATAACGAGAGTCATTACTATCGTTGCGGTTATCTCCCATCACAAAAAACTCATCTTCTGGGACTTTCACTGGTTGATATGGCTGATTTGGTGGTTCAGCGATGTAGTCTTCTGCCAAGGGTTGACCGTTAAGATAGACTTTGCCAGAAGCAACACTAATTACCTCACCAGGCTGACCAATCACCCGCTTAATGAAGGCTTGGTCTTTAGGATATCCTCGACGTTGTAGTTCTGCGGGTGGCTGAAAAACAATAATATCCCCAGTTATGGGAGGGTGAAAATGGTAAGAGATTTTTTCAACTACCAAGCGATCGCCAGTATGTAAAGTGGGCAGCATCGAATCAGAAGGTATATAGCGGGGTTCGGCGATAAAAGTCCGGATCAGAAATGCCAAACACAATGCGATCGCAATTAAAATCAGATTTTCTTGCCAACTACGCCATACTTTTAACGACGCACGCTCTTGTTTTGCATCACTTTCGTGAGGAATCATAAAAGTTTCTAGCCAGTTTCAGAAGTGGGACAAATACCTTGATTATTTTGACTCAAAAGGTATACTAATAAACAAGCTGGGTTCTGCATCAACCCATACAGATATTAAATAATACAATTATTGCATTTACGAAAGATAAGCAAAAGTACTGCAAATAAGGTGTGATTTGTCTAAAACAATGTAAGCTGATGATTAGGATTTTTACATAGATAATTAAAAATCTTAATTCTAATTGCTGCAATTATAAGGCAAGTTATAAGATCATTTAACTTTTGCTTCTTCCTGCTAAAAAAGCAGTTATCAATTGTTAGACCAATACAGCCAGTCGTTTTCTGTTTGAGCAGAAAACTGCTCGTTGAGTAGTAAAACAGCTTACCAAATGTCTTGCAATAACTGTCCCCTTCTATTGTAAAAAAGCAGAGGGCATTTTTGTTGGAGAATCAGTTGGAAGAAAATATATTTGGTATAAATAGCAATCTTAAATAAAATGATAAATCTTGTCCATTTTGAAACCTGAAGTTTTTAAGGAGAGTGTATTATTCGGTCGTGGCTTCAGTTCTGAACTTTACACTGATTTCAAAAAACTATGGTTTTTAAGGTAGATGCGGTTTATTACACAAAATTAATCTTATTTTAAAGGTACTTTTAAATAAAGACATAAATCTAGTACCGCAAGGCGTAAATAAACCACCCATTCCAAATCAATGAAACGCTTACACTGTATTAATTTTGACTTTTGACTTTTGACTTTTGACTTTTGACTTCCGCGCAGCGGTACTAGCTTATCAAGCCTCTTGTTCTCATAGCGTCTCCTTTTGAGAGAAGAGAAGGCTCCTACGTGACTATCGAGCTTCAATCGATAGTCACGTAGGAGCGTCTGACTCGCTATTGCCAGTCGCCTACAGAAAGAAGAAAACCTTCCTGGGTGCGCTGGTTCACCAGTTGCTACAACGGATAGTGCAGCGTTAGCAAGTCAGCCGTAGGATGCCTGTACCCCTACAAGGAAGCAAGCTACACGTAGCCTCTCCTTTAGGAGAAGGGCTGTAGGGCGAATAAGCGTTGGAAACTTTCTTTCAGATGAGGTAATCATCTGGGAAACCCCATCTTCTGCGGACTTTCTCACCGCAATGCACTGGCTCCCTACGTCTATTTGAAAAACTAAATTTGAATCTAATATATAAATGCTGCTAATTACCGTAATTATACGGTGATAATACATATTAAATTGTACTATTAATAATATATGAATCTCTTGAGTAATCGAGAAAAACATTAACGGATAAAAAGCTACTAGCAATTGAGACTAAAGCATCGTTATCAAAACTAGAACGAAGCTGCTGATAAAATCATTTTTGCTGAATTGCTCAAAAGTATCTAGATTAACTAATAAGTGCCCGTTGACAATGAGAAACTATATTGAATCAATTTTCGTCTCTTTCTATTTGTTATAAACTACAAGTCAACATTCTGTGATTTGAAAATTTAACTTTTTCTTAAAAAGGAAGCAATGTAAATTATACAACTTTCCTATAGAAAGTTTTGCTATAAAAAGTTCAGCCTGCAAAAAATGCTAATTGTAGGCGTGACAGTTTAACTTATCTTATTTGCAAAAGTATAAATTTTGAAAGAATAATGCTGCCTTAACGGTGAAATTAAAGACAGCAACTATTTCATAACTCCTATTAAGATGATTTGGGGTGTATTTAATTATGCGATTATGCTCCTTCTTAGACGTAGCGGTAAGAATATAGAAGTTCAGACCTTGTTTTTTATGAATGGATTGACATTAAACAGTAACAAGTATTGTATTAAACGTTGATCCAAATCTAGAGCATATAGATTTCACTTAAGGCTCTATAGTCTGTCTTCTCGATTGCGAATTTCTGTTGATTTGAATTCCAATTTTCAGGATTACCAGAAAGCATCTGATATCTAAAAAAAATGTGTTATAAAGTACCGTCATAAAGTGGTTGATGGTTCGATCTTTGAAGGAGCTATGAGGTGGAAAACAATAAGTCGTTTCTGTGGCCAGAAGGAATATTAATTGCACTGCTTGCCTTATGTGGTGTTTTTAGCGTTGCTTTCATGATGCTTCTAAGGCCAAATACTTCGGAGGCTCAGAGTAGACCAACTATAAATGTTAAAGATGTAGCTGCAAATATAGGAACTCAGCAGCAAATTGAGAAATTAAAGGCGGCCATGCTTAAAAGTTGGCAGCAAGAAGCACAAACAAAAGGACTATCTTACGCCATACCATCACGTTTTCAAGGGGCAATAGTTAAAGCGGTAAAACTCACTAAGGAGGAGAAAGTAATTGCTCTCACCTTTGATGATGGTCCTTGGCCCGAGACCACAGCGCAAGTGCTAGATATTCTAAAATCAAATAATATTAAAGGGACGTTTTTTGTCGTCGGGCAAAACCTAAAAAATTATCCAGAGTTAGGAAAGCAGATTGTCACTCAAGGTCATATCATTGCCAATCATACTTGGCATCACTGGTATCACTCCTTTAATCCACAAGCAGCTGCTTTTGAAATTGAGCGTACAACAGACCTAATTTATAAAATTACAGGTGCTAAAACAAATCTCTTCCGACCGCCTGGTGGCAACCTGCACAATGGGTTAGCTGCTTATGCTAAAGGCCAAAAATATGCTGTGGTGATGTGGTCTGCTGACTCCATAGACTACAAGTTGCCAACTGTACCAAAGTTGATCGATAACGTAATGAGAGATTCAAAACCTGGTGGTATTGTCTTAATGCATGATGGTGGTGGTAACCGTTCTAGAACTGTGCAAGCTTTACCAGAAATTATTAACAACTTTAGAAAGCAAGGCTATCGCTTTGTTACTATCCCAGAACTTCTAGAAATGGAAGATACAGACCAAAAGTTGCTTGCTCACAAAAAATAATTATTAATCATGGATAATTACTCAATACTAATTAGCTAATAACTAATAAAATTATATTTTTTGCTTTAGATGCATTATTTGTGATTGGAGTTTAGACTATTTATTGGTGCAAAACTAAAGAACAAATAAACTTTTGGGTTGATGAATAATCTTAGCTATTCAGATGACAGCTTAACCCGGTGATGGAGAGGCAATAATTGTCCAAGTTGCCATGTATGTTCCAACATACTTACTAGAATACTCAGTATTGCTATCGGGAACAAACCAGTCAGGAGTAGTCTTTTGGTGTCGAACCTTGTCGTCCAAGCCAATTTGTAGAGAAATATTCTCGTAAACGATTTTTGTCTTTACAGCTTTCAGCAATTTTTCTACCAATTTTTGTAGCCATTCTGCGCGAACATACAGATTATGAGATGCATGATCGCCATAACAAAAAGGTACAATAAGCACCAAATATCCTTTGTCACTTATTAGTTTGTCTAAACAGAATTGAACAAGTTCTTGATCGTTATTTTGTTCTAGTGTTTTCTTGTTAACATTATGAAATAGCAAGCCAGCTAGCACGACGGCATCAAATTTTTGATTTTTTGAAGCTAATTCTGGCAGTGCTACTGATAAATCTTTGGCAGTAAATTTCTGGTTGGGGTACAGTTTTGAACAGTATTGAATCGCACCTTCACTGTGATCTATCCCCAGATAGTCACATCGCTCAGGTAGATATTTGTTCAAAGCCCCATTGCCACATCCTAAATCTAACAAAGAGAACGAATCTTGCTTAAAAACCTCATCAAGATACCAAACTGATGGTGTGTATCGGGTAGCATTTTCAGGAGATTCAAAGTATGAATAATAATCATCCTGGAAACGTTCTTCTTCAGAAGTTTTCCGATCTGGAGCTTGCTCTTCTATCGACATTTTGAGAGACAAATTCTATTTGTTAGCAAACATTTCTATGTCAGTTTACCAGCATTTAGATAATGCCTTCTATACCCAATTAGGTAGATTTCAATACAGTGCTGATATCAACTTTATTACCCAATACGGTTCAGTTAAGGATAATTGTAGGTTGGGTTGAACTTTAGTGTTACCCAACAAATGCCCGAAAATGTTGGGTTTCGTTCCTCAACCCAACCTACGCAAATTTATTTTTCTGGCTTAACTGAACCGTATTGCTTTATTACCTGGACTTTCACAGGATTTAATTGCTCAGTCACTTTTGTTGCCATAGTCTCAAGTCCATCTGTGAATCAGTTAGTGAATATTCCCCCTAAAAAAGGGGGAATATATTTCTCTCTACGCTCTTGGGGTAAATTCTGGTGACTGCTTTAAACATCCAAAAGGGTTTTCGCAGAGTACCTGTTTGTGCAACTTCTCCAATGGGAGAATACCTGAAGACAGAGAATGAGAACGGTTACTGTTACTAATGACTGCTTACTAAACTGAACTCAGCTGTTTTTTCAGGATTCGCTTCTGGACTATCAGCTTCAGAAGGTGGAACCAACTGCCAGAATTTCGGCAAAAATTCTTGCCAGTCGTGGAGAATTTTCTTCGCCTTTAGTGAACCAGTGCGTTCCGCATGAGTTTTAATTAACTCTTGCAATTGTTTTGCACCTGCTTCTGTAATCACCCTCTGAATTTTGACAATTTCCGGGTTAACTAACTCACGAAATAAATCGTCTTCATCTAAGAAGTATGCCAGTCCACCAGTCATTCCAGCTGCTACGTTACGTCCTACTTTGCCGAGGACGACAATCACACCACCAGTCATGTATTCACAGCAGTGATCCCCAGCACCTTCAATGACTGCTATGGCTTTGGAGTTTCTCACAGCAAAGCGCTCTCCCGCTAAACCGTTGGCAAATAACATGCCACCAGTAGCACCATAGAGGCACGTATTGCCAACTATCACGTTTTGTGATGCGTTATAGGTAGCATCGGTTGGAGGTTTGATGATGAGTTCACCACCATGCATCCCCTTACCTACGTAGTCATTTGCCTCCCCTTCGAGGGTCAGAATTATACCAGGGAGATTGAACGCACCAAAGCTTTGCCCAACACTACCTGTAAAGTTGAGATTAATTTGTCCTTCAAAGTCGCTATCACCGTATTGAGAAGCGATCGCTCCCGCTAATCTTGTGCCTACTGTTCTGTCAGTATTGACAATAGGGTAAGTCTTGGTGACAGTGGACTGATCCCTAATGGCAGTCTGAATTTCGGGATCGGCAAGCATCTTGTCATCTAAAACCACACCGTTACTGTGGACTTCTTCATGCAGCAACCAACTACGATTGTCTCTGGTATCTGGTAGCTTAAGTAAACAGTCCAGGTTCAATGACTGCGTTTTAGTGAGTTTTGCCTCTGGGCGCAGTTTCAACAAATCTGCACGTCCAATGATTTCTGACAAAGAACGGTAGCCAAGTCGTGCTAACAAACTACGCACTTCTTCGGCGATGAAGTAGAAGAAGTTGACAACCTGTTCTGGCATTCCCGTAAACCGCTTGCGGAGTTCTTCTTTTTGAGTAGCAACACCCACGGGGCAGGTATTCATGTGGCAAACTCGCGCCATGATACAGCCTTCAGCAATCATGGCGATGGAGCCGAAACCAAATTCTTCACCGCCCATCAATGCACCTATTACCACATCCCAGCCACTCTTGAGTCCGCCGTCTACGCGTAAAATCACGCGATCACGCAGGCTATTTTCCATCAAGACGCGATGCACTTCACTTAAACCCAGTTCCCACGGGGAACCAGCATGTTTAATCGAACTTAGTGGCGATGCACCTGTACCACCATCATGTCCAGAAATCTGGATAATATCAGCGTTTGCCTTCGCTACACCAGCGGCGATCGTGCCAATGCCAACTTCTGCAACTAGCTTCACTGACACCTTGGCTTTGGGATTAATTTGGTGCAGATCAAAAATCAGTTGGGCCAAGTCTTCAATGGAATAGATATCGTGGTGGGGTGGTGGTGAAATCAGTGTGACACCTGGCTTCGAGCGCCTTAACATGGCAATGTATTGGCTTACCTTGGGCCCTGGTAGCTGTCCACCTTCCCCAGGCTTGGCACCTTGGGCAATTTTGATTTCAATTTGTTTGGCGTTGACTAGGTACGCTGGCGTGACACCAAAGCGTCCCGATGCAACTTGTTTGATGGCACTATAAGCTTTATCACCATTCCGCAATCCTTTTAAATGAGGTAAGGTTGGCGAGTGACCAGACTCGTCCACATCATCTAGAACTTTGTAGCGTACTGGGTCTTCGCCGCCTTCTCCAGAATTTGATTTACCACCAATGCGATTCATAGCGATCGCTAAAGTTTCATGAGCTTCTCTTGACAAAGCGCCTAAAGACATGCCACCGGTGCAGAAGCGCTTGACAATTTCAGTTACTGACTCTACCTCTTCTATAGAAATTGGGGTGCGATCGCCTTGGAAGTCTAGCAAGTCCCGTAAGGCTGTTACTGGCCTACCTTGAAGATGCTTCTTGTAAACTTCGTAGTGGTCGTAGTTTTTGCCATCTAAAGCCTTATGCAGCGCCTTAACCATTTCTGGGCTATTCATGTGGTACTCGCCGCCAGGACGGTACTGCACAAAGCCCAGGTTTTGTAACTTATTGGCCGTCACTTCTGGGAAAGCTTTGCAGTGGAAGGAAAGCACTTCATCAGCTAGTTCGCTAACACTCAAACCACCAATACGGGAAGTCGTACCACGGAATCCCAGTTCGATTAAATCTCCACCAATGCCAATAGCTTCAAAGATTTGGGCTGCTTGATAGCTGGAGAGCAAAGAAATTCCCATCTTGGAGAGAATTTTTAGCAAACCTGACTCTACTGCTTTGCGATAGTTTCCTAAAGCTTGTTCTAGGGTGAGGGTGGGAATTTTTTGCACACCCATTAACTTTTGAGTTTTGGGATCAGACCACCAATCACGCACCGTATCCAAAGCCATATACGGACAAACTGCACCAGCACCGTAGCCAATAAGACAAGCAAAGTGATGAGTACTCCAGCATTGGGCAGTATTGACAATCAGAGATGTTTTCATTCGCAGCCCTTCCCGAATCAGGTGATGATGTACAGCACCCACTGCTAACAGGGGAGGAATGTATGTATCTTCTGGGCTGATACCATCATTTCCCTTATCGCTTAAGATTAAAATCTTTGCACCTGCGCGGACTGATTGGGCTGCTTGTGCTTGTAAAGATTGGACTGCGGCCTTTAATCCTTCAGGGCCGGTAGCGATCGCAAATCGGGTTGACAACTCAGCTGTGGCAAATCCTGACAGCTTAATTGCCTCTAACTCACCATCCGTTAACACTGGCGATTCAAGTTTCAATCTCCGAGCATATTCTGGCTTGGGTTCTAATAAGTTACCCCGTTCACCCAGTTCGACTTTCAAAGACATCACTAGCTTTTCCCGTAGGGGATCAATTGCTGGGTTCGTCACCTGAGCAAAACGCTGTTTGAAATAGTCATAAAGCAAGTGGGGTTTTGTTGACAGTACCGCTAAAGGAATATCATCCCCCATGCAGAAAGTCGGCTCTGAACCTGCGATCGCCATTGGATGAATCACCATTTCTACGTCTTCTGTGGTGTAGCCAAAGGCAGTTTGCAGCTGAAGCAATGTTTGCTTATCAATTTTGTTAGTTGTACTATGCCCGTTACCATTCTCAGCAGCCAGATGTCCATTTCCATTCACATGTGCCGACTGACTACTGACAATTTGTTTGAGTTCTTGACGGTACTGTTGCAGCCATTCACCATAAGGGTGCTGCTTGGCAATGCGCTGCTTAATCTCCCAATTCTTTAGGACTTCATGATTTACTAAATCCACGGCAATCATTTGCCCTGGGCCGAGTCTACCTTTCTCGACAATATCGGCTTCTGGAAAGTCCACTACACCAGCTTCGGAAGCTACTACAATGTAGTCGTCTTTGGTGATCACGTAGCGAGCTGGTCTTAAGCCATTACGATCTAGAGTTGCACCAACTTTTTTGCCATCGCTGAATACTAAAAGTGCTGGCCCGTCCCATGCTTCTTGCAGACCACTGTAATATTCGTAGAAATCAACAATTTCTGGAGATTCACGTAAAGAAGGCTGATTTTGGTAAGCCTCTGGAACCATAATCATTAAAGCTTCCAAGGGGCTGCGTCCAGAGCAAACCAACAATTCCACTACGTTGTCTAAGGTAGCTGAGTCGCTGTTATCAATATGAACTAAGGGCTTGAGTTCCTTGATGCGAGTCTCCTGCAAAGAGGCTCCGTCGTTTTCATGCGCGGAGCGCTGTACGCCCCATACAGGATGATCCAGACTCGCTTCTCGTGCCATCATCCAGTTGATGTTACCTAACAAGGTATTGATTTCGCCGTTGTGACCTAGAAGCCGCATTGGTTGGGCTAGCGGCCACTTGGGCATTGTGTTGGTACTAAAGCGGCGGTGATAGACAGCAAAGGCACTTTTGTAAGCTGGATTCTTTAAATCGTCATAAAAGTCGCCCAATACGGCAGAACGCACCATGCCTTTGTAGACAATTGTGCGGCTTGACAACGAGCAGATATAAAACTCTTCTGAGATGTTGGTTGCAACTTTACTAATTCTGCGGCGGGTAATATACAATTGCCGTTCTAATTCATCGCCACTCTTGTCAACAGAAGCTAGCAAAACTTGTTCAATCTGGGGTTGATTTTCTCTTGCTTGTACCCCAAGTAAATCAGGTTGCACTGGCACAACTCGCCAACCAAGTATAATGAATTTTTCTTCAGCAGCTACCTGCTCAACTGCCGCTCTAGCTTTTTGTGCTGCTTCCTGGTCTTGTGGTAGAAAGATCATCCCAACAGCTATATTATTGATGGATGGAAGTTCCTTTCCACTTTCGGCAAAGTCTTGTTGAAACAACTCCCAAGGGATAGCTGTCAATACTCCAGCACCATCACCAGAGTCTTGATCGGCGCTACAACCTCCCCGGTGTTCTAAGCAGGTTAAAGCAGCTAAGGCTTTTTCGACAATTTCGTGGCTGGTATGATTTTGGCGATGAGCAATAAAACCTACACCACAGGCATCTCTTTCCTCTACTAACCACTTTTGCCCCTGATAGGTATCTCTTGAATTTATATCCACTGTGATTTGTTGGTCTTGATTCATCGGTTTATTATTCATACCCTGTTCCTGAAGTATTGAGTTACCAATTTTGCCACTACGTTATGGGAGAAAATTTTTAAATTTAGCGATGGAAAACTATGACAAGCACCGAAATTTAGGGAAAAAAAATTTTAACTTCGGTTTTACTTTTGTTAGTTGACCCGTGTTAAAATGTTTGCGTATTTTTTATGTATTTATGCGGTGTTAGACAAGTTACCTCCGCCAAGACATCATTTTTGCCCTGACAGTTTCTTTTTTATATTGTGAAGCTAAGTATTTTTTCAATTCCCTTTTTGCAGATGCACGATAGCTACTCATAGAGCCTATTTCGGCTCACCTGAAACAAAACTCAAACTGAACGCTGTACTATTTTTTAAAGCCAAAGTCAAAATAATTCGTAATTGTTCGTGACAACAAGGACTTGCTCTAAGTGTTCGCGTAGCCTCTTCCTTTCTCCCAAAGGGACAGGCTAGCGCCAAGGGAAAAGAAAAGGCTTTAAGTTACGCTACCTTAATTCGTAGTTGCAATCAGTGGGGGGTTGTACCCTCCATTTTCTTGTTAACCACTAAATCTTTAATTTAGTGTGGGTTGCTGTACCCTTTCAATTACGAATTAGTAATTAATTATTTAGTTATCCTGATCCAGCAATAAAATCAGCGTATTACAATATATACCCATTTGACAATTCCCAAATATCTTTGTTGTCTAGAGTTTTGCCGCTTACCATCTGGCACATGTATTATTAACTAGACCTGACTGAATTTAGCAGCATTCAGTCAGGATTGAATATCTTAATCCAGTTTTGATAACCAACACTACCGTGTATAGTGTGGTTGGAATTAGTGCTAGTTAAAACACTTAATTCCAGTGGCTTTAGCGTCTAAATAATTTTTTGCTGCTAAAAGAGATAACTAGCCAATATATAGAATAGCATATTTTAAGAAAAATAAACTCATATTTTTTTATATTTCCAAATAATTTAGTTAATTTATACCTTGGGTGATAGTTTTCAAAAATACCAAGTAAATTATGGTGAAAATGCTGAATTGTTTCCAACCAGGGATTGGCGAGGGCAGATTTTTCCGGGCTACTGTGTCACCAATACTTTTATCAGTACTGTGCTTAACTACTACCTGTGCTACCAACGCCCAGGAGTCTCCAAAAAACGCCCAATCAATACCAAGGTTGATCTCCCAGTCACCTGCACCTCCTTTAGGCGTAGTATCTTCTGGTAATCAAATTTCCCTCAATGGTCGTACCTTACCAGGAACTTGGTTGCAGCGACCTGGCAAAGCTGGTCAGGTAACAACTCATCTCAGTGATGGGGTATTTAGGCAATTAATTGGAGTAAATTTCTTAAATAGTAGTAACTCAGCAAGGCAACCAATACAGTGGTTCTCATCGGTGACAAAGCCATTGGTTTTAACCACCAGACTACTAGGAGCATATCGCTATCTGGATATTAGCAATTTTGCTCAAACATCTGGATGGGAAATCCGAACCAATGGCAACACCTTGATAATTGCTACCCCAAAAGCACAAATTAGAAATATTATTCAGAGCCAGGAAGGTCTAGAGGCGAGTGCGCCTTTGCAACAAACTCGGATTCTTGTTGATTTAGATCGTCCAACTCCCTGGCAAGTTGCACAAGGGTCAATTATTAAAAAAATTGAAACTCCACCCTCTAATCCAGACACACCAACTCCCAAATCCAATGCACCACCAAATCGAGAGTGGAGAATTACCCTCGATGGAATAGCCGATCCTGTTTTAATAGAACGCTATACCCCCCAGCCACCAGCAGCACCACCAACATTGCTGCCAAACCTACTTAAACAATTATTACCAGTTACACCAACACAACCAATACCACCAGCACCAACCCCTGAACCACTGATTCAACAAGTGGAGGTTGTGAAAAACCAAACAATTATTAGTCTGAGCGTTCCTTTCGGTCTATCGCCTCAAGTTAGTACTGTAGCTAACCCCAATCGCCTGATTATCGATATTCGACCCGATCCCCTAGAAGAACGAGATATTACTTGGGCCCCAGGATTGCGCTGGCGACAGCACTATGTAAACTTAGGTACAGAACGCTTCCCAGTGGTCTGGTTAGAAGTTAATCCTCGTAAATTTGGGCTAACGTTGAAACCTATGTGGGCTAGTCCTGATGGGCTTGCGGGTACTGCTCCCTTAATTCAAACAGCACAACGTTACTTAGCAGTAGCTGGAATTAACGGTGGTTATTTTAACCGCAATAACAGATTGCCCTTAGGTGCAATTCGTCGAGATGGCCAATGGTTATCAGGCCCGATTCTCAACCGAGGTGCGATCGCTTGGAATGATTCTGGCCAATTTTACTTCGGTCGTCTCACCTTAGAAGAAACTTTAATCACGGCAAATAATCAGCGCCTACCAATTCTGTTTCTTAACAGCGGTTACGTCCAGAGTGGCATTGCTCGTTACACCCCAGCTTGGGGAGCAACTTACATGCCCTTGACGGATAACGAAATTATTCTATTGGTACAGAAAGACCAAATTACTCAACAGTTACCAGGCGGGAAAGTTGGTGAGACGGCGGTTCCTATTCCCCAGGATGGCTACCTACTAACCTTACGCGCCAAAGCTGTTACTGCTGCCTCACAGTTACCTATTGGAACCGCAGTAAGCATTTCCAGCAGCACTACTCCCACTGATTTTAGTCGTTATCCGCATATTATCGGAGCCGGGCCACTATTAATCCAAAATCGCCAAATTGTCCTTGATGCCAAAGGTGAAAAATTCAGCAATGCCTTTATTGCCGAAAAGGCTATTCGTAGCGGTATTTGCACAACGGCAACAGGCACATTGATGATTACTGCTGTCCATAATCGTGCCGGCGGTTATGGCCCTAATTTGGCAGAAAATGCCCAATTGATGCAACAGATGGGCTGTGTAGACGCCTTAAATTTGGACGGTGGTAGTTCTACCAGCCTTTACTTGGGAGGACAACTACTCGACCGTTCACCTAGTACCGCTGCTCGTGTTCATAATGGAATTGGGATTTTCCTGAAACCACGATAATGAGTGAGTAGGAAGTAAAAAAGCCTCTTAATCATCAATGCTCAATGCCTCATGTTTTTTAAAGTTTAGAACAAGCTATCATTTTGCTTGATGAAGACTTGGTGTAAATACAAGAATTTTAGTAGTGATGATTTACACCATAAGGTTTGATTTTGCTATGTTTATCAAGGTGCAATAAAATTGCTGATTTCCAACGTTGCAAGATAGCGCCAGATTTTTTATCACTAGTTAAGAGTACAAACGGTTTGTTATGTCTTCAAATGAGGTAACTATGGCTCGATATCAAGAAACTACACAGACTGACACTCTACACCTATCTTCAACTATCACATCCAGAGGCGTTGCTGCAACTGAGTTACGTCCTTGGGGTGCTTTTACAGTTTTGGAAGAAGGGCGCGGATACAAAATCAAGCGCATTGAAGTTAAGCCCGGACACCGCCTCAGTCTACAAATGCACCACCACCGCAGTGAACATTGGATTGTCGTATCTGGTACAGCTAGGGTAGTTTGTGGTGAGAAAGAAGTACTACTGAGCAATAATGAGTCAACCTATGTACCTCAATGTACATCTCATCGTTTAGAGAATCCTGGTGTGATCCCCTTGGTGTTAATTGAAGTACAAAATGGCGAATACTTGGGTGAAGATGATATTATTCGCTACCAAGATGACTATGCCCGTACCAAGGATTAAACCAAAAGAACGCTATTGAAGCTCTAATCCCAAAACCAAATACATTTTTGTGCAAATCGTCTTTGGTAACTACTGCATGGCAGAAGTCCCTACCTAGTTAAGGTGGGGACTGAAACATGTTAGTGTTATAAATGTAGTAATGGCGATCGCGCTTATGCCTTTGGTAATTTGGAATTTTTAAGAAGCGAGAGTCAACCCATCTGTCTGTAAAATAATGAAGATGGGATATTCAATTGCAAAAAAATAGTTCCATGATTCATCTGAGTCAAGCAGCCGCGAGTGAGATTGGGCGAATAAAGTCCAAGCAGCAGCCAAATGTTTTGTTTCGGTTGGCAATAAAACCAGGTGGTTGTTCCGGGTTGTTTTATGATATGTCCTTCGATGAAGCAATAAAAGTTGGCGACCAGGTTTTCCATTTGGATGAAATTCAAGTAGTCATAGATGTCGCAAGCTTAAATTACCTCAACGGTTTGAGGATGGATTATTCAGAAGACTTAATGGGTGGTGGTTTTCGCTTTCAGAATCCCCAGGCGATCGCTACCTGTGGCTGTGGCAATTCATTCTCCATAACTAGTCAATAATCCTTAATTAGTGATCATTTGCCAATAACAAAGGAAAAATGACCAAGTAATTAAGGAAAAATTACAATTGACATAAAACCGTAAAAAACGATATAATCAGGATTTGTTAAAACTTAGACATATAAGCAGCTTTACGCGCTGTAACTCATGCCAACAATACAGCAGCTAATACGTAACGAGCGCGAACAAGCGCGTCAGAAAACCAAGTCCCCTGCTCTGAAACAATGCCCACAACGTCGGGGAGTTTGTACCAGAGTATACACAACCACACCAAAGAAGCCTAACTCAGCTCTACGCAAAGTAGCAAGAGTTAGACTTACCTCTGGATTTGAAGTCACAGCTTACATTCCAGGTATTGGTCACAACTTACAAGAACACTCAGTTGTGATGATTCGTGGTGGTAGGGTTAAGGATCTACCAGGCGTGAGATACCACATTATCCGTGGCACCCTAGATACAGCAGGAGTCAAAGACCGCAAACAAGGCCGTTCCAAGTATGGAACCAAGCGTCCTAAAGAAGCGAAAAAATAGGATTAGACGATTAATCGCATCCAACACGATTAATCGTCTACCTTAGAAGCGCTCAAGGAAAAAAAACTATCAGATCCTGTGTTCTAACAGCAGTTATAAAATCTGCTCAAGTCTGTTTAAAAAAATCAAGCTACACCTACACTAAGCGAGCAAGTGTAGAAGTTCTGAGGAGAACGCTGTAACCCACAGCATAATTCTAATCTGGACATTAAAGTTTAGAATCTTGTCGCCTTGAATATTTAGTCGCAGGTAGCAAGTCAATGAATTTTAGATTTTAGACTTCGACTACGCTTAGTCGAGCGATTTGCAATTTTGGATTGGTCGAACCCACAAGGGGATAAGGCTTACAGACTTTTGATTTTTTCCAATCCTTGTGGTCGGAACATCTACCAAAAACTCTAATCCAAAATTGGCAGTCAATAAGTCAGCCTTGCTGCAACAGTCGAAAACAAAATTGAGAAAGTCTGAGGGTTGGGTTCCACAGCTTTTAGTTTCCGGTGTCTGATAGCATATAATTTCGTTGCCAATTCCGAATTAAAGGTGAAGTATGTCTCGTCGTGGTGTTATTCAAAGGCGCCCAGTTCCGTCTGACTCCGTATATAACAGTCGCCTTGTGAGCATGATTATCAGGCGGATCATGCGTCATGGCAAGAAATCACTTGCCGCACGGATTGTTTATGATGCATTGAAAACTATTGAGGAACGCACTGGTAGCGCTGCCTTAGAAACCTTTGAAAGAGCAGTGCGAAATGCCACGCCTTTAGTAGAAGTAAAAGCTCGGCGAGTAGGCGGAGCAACCTACCAAGTACCAATGGAAGTGCGCTCAGAGCGGGGCACTACCTTAGCACTGCGTTGGTTAGTGCAATATTCTCGGTCTAGGCCAGGCCGGACAATGGCAAGCAAATTGGCAAATGAGTTAATGGATGCTGCCAACGAAACTGGCAATGCCATTCGGAAACGCGAAGAAACGCACCGGATGGCGGAAGCTAATAAAGCATTCGCACACTATCGTTACTAAGTAGAAAAGCGATATATCGCCTTGCCAAAGCGGTATATCGTGGATTTACAAAGAAAGACGGTTTTCCGTAAAAGTATAGAATCTTAACAAAGAGTAATATACAAGATATCATGAGGCAAAAACTATAGGAGGTAGCTGTGGCACGCACGATCCCGCTAGAGAAAGTACGCAACATTGGTATTGCGGCGCATATAGATGCGGGCAAAACAACAACAACAGAGAGAATATTATTTTACTCTGGGATAATTCATAAAATTGGCGAAGTTCATGAAGGAACTGCCGTCACAGACTGGATGGATCAGGAGCGGGAGCGGGGAATTACCATTACTGCTGCTGCTATCAGTACCAGTTGGAAAGATCATCAAATTAACATTATCGATACTCCGGGTCACGTAGACTTCACAATTGAAGTTGAGCGTTCCATGCGCGTGTTGGATGGTGTAATCGCAGTATTTTGTTCTGTGGGCGGCGTGCAACCGCAGTCTGAGACAGTGTGGCGTCAAGCAGAACGCTACAAAGTTCCTCGGATAGCCTTTATCAACAAGATGGATCGCACTGGAGCGAACTTTTATAGAGTTCACGATCAAATCCGCGATCGCCTGCGGGCGAATGCGATCGCCATTCAACTACCAATTGGTAGTGAAAATGACTTCCGAGGTATTGTTGACCTAGTACGGCAACGTGCGTATATCTACGCCAATGACCAAGGAACCGATATCCAGGAAACAGATATCCCCGAAGAATTGCAAGCGCAGGTAGAAGAACACCGCACCAAGCTAATAGAAGCAGCAGCAGAAACCGATGATGCTCTGATGAATAAGTACTTCGAGGGCGAAGAACTTACAGAACAGGAAGTTCGGACTGCCTTGCGTAAAGGCACAATTGCAGGGACGATTGTACCAGTACTTTGTGGTTCAGCATTCAAAAACAAAGGCGTGCAGTTGATGCTGGATGCCGTTGTAGATTACCTGCCAGCGCCAAGTGAAGTACCGCCAATTCAAGGCTTACTGCCAAATGGCGATACTGTTGAGCGGCGGGCTGATGACAACGAACCCCTAGCGGCTCTGGCATTCAAGATTATGGCTGACCCTTACGGTCGCCTGACATTTGTTCGAGTTTATTCTGGTGTCCTGAAAAAGGGCAGCTACGTTCTCAACGCTAGTAAGAATAAAAAAGAACGGATTTCCCGCTTAGTTCTCATGAAGGCAGATGACCGACAAGATGTCGATGAACTGCGGGCGGGTGATTTAGGAGCAGCTCTGGGATTAAAAGACACCTTGACAGGTGATACGCTCTGTGATGATGGATCGCCAGTAATTCTGGAATCCCTATTCATTCCTGAGCCTGTGATCTCGGTGGCGGTTGAACCCAAAACCAAGAACGACATGGACAAGCTGTCCAAAGCTCTGCAATCTCTCTCAGAAGAAGACCCCACCTTCCGAGTCCGCGTCGATCCGGAAACAAACCAAACCGTGATCGCGGGGATGGGAGAGCTACACCTAGAAATTCTAGTAGACCGGATGTTACGAGAATTCAAGGTGGAAGCGAATGTAGGAGCGCCGCAAGTAGCTTACCGAGAAACAATTCGGAAAGCTGTGAGCAAAATTGAGGGCAAATTTATCCGCCAAAGTGGTGGTAAAGGCCAATACGGTCACGTTGTGATCAATTTGGAGCCTGGAGACCCCGGTACTGGCTTTGAATTCGTCTCCAAAATTGCCGGTGGTTCAGTACCTAAAGAGTACGTTGGCCCCGCAGAACAAGGGATGAAAGAAAGCTGCGAATCTGGTGTTCTAGCTGGATATCCGTTGATTGACGTCAAAGCGACGCTAATTGATGGGTCATACCACGATGTAGACTCTTCGGAAATGGCTTTCAAAATCGCCGGCTCAATGGCGATGAAAGAGGCTGTGCTGAAAGCATCACCTGTCCTCTTAGAGCCTATGATGAAAGTTGAGGTTGAAGTTCCTGAAGACTATATTGGGAACGTCATTGGCGACCTCATCGCCCGTCGAGGGCAAATTGAAAGTCAAAGCACCGAACAGGGACTCGCTAAGGTCGCATCCAAAGTTCCATTGGCGACCATGTTTGGCTACGCAACTGATATCCGGTCGAAGACCCAAGGTCGGGGTATCTTCACGATGGAGTTCAGCCACTACGAAGAGGTGCCTCGGAGCGTAGCTGAAACTATCATTGCAAAAAGCAAAGGGAACGCTTAGTTAAAATAAGGAAATGAGCATTCATGGCACGCGCAAAGTTTGAAAGAAATAAACCCCACATCAATATCGGTACTATTGGCCACGTTGACCACGGTAAAACCACGTTAACAGCAGCTATCACCTTGACCTTGGCAGCTCTTGGTCAAGCTACAGCTAAGGGCTACGATCAAATCGATAACGCGCCAGAAGAAAAGGCACGGGGTATTACCATAAACACTGCTCACGTTGAGTATGAAACCGAAAATCGGCACTATGCTCACGTAGACTGTCCTGGACACGCTGACTATGTGAAGAACATGATCACCGGCGCTGCTCAGATGGATGGAGGTATCCTCGTAGTAGCTGCTACCGATGGCCCTATGCCCCAAACCCGCGAACATATTCTGTTAGCAAAACAAGTGGGCGTTCCCAGTCTGGTTGTATTCTTGAACAAAGAAGACTTGATGGATGACCCAGAACTCTTGGAACTAGTGGAACTAGAACTTAGAGAACTATTAAGCAGCTACGATTTCCCTGGCGATGATATCCCCATCATCAAAGGATCTGGTCTGCAAGCTCTCGAAGCAATGACCAAGAATCCTAAGACCAAAAAAGGCGAAAATCCTTGGGTAGATAAAATCTACGAATTGATGGACGCTGTGGATTCTTTTATCCCCACTCCTGAGCGGGATGTTGATAAGCCCTTCCTGATGGCTGTAGAAGACGTATTCTCAATCACAGGTCGTGGTACTGTTGCCACCGGTCGGATTGAACGGGGTGTTGTCAAAGTTGGCGATAACGTTGAACTAGTGGGTATCAGAGATACTCGCGCCACTACCGTAACTGGTATTGAAATGTTCAAGAAGAGTCTGGAACAAGGTATGGCTGGAGATAATGCTGGCGTACTACTCCGGGGTATCCAAAAGGCTGATATTGAACGGGGTATGGTAATCGCCAAACCAGGTTCAATTAAACCTCACATGGAATTTGAAGGTGAAGTATACGTCCTAACAGAGAAAGAAGGTGGTCGTAAGACTCCATTCTTCGCTGGCTACCGTCCCCAGTTCTACGTGCGGACAACCGATGTAACTGGTACTATCAAAGCCTACACCTCCGATGAAGGCAAAGAAGTAGAAATGGTGATGCCAGGCGATCGCATCAAGATGACAGTAGAATTGATCAACGCGATCGCTATTGAACAAGGAATGCGCTTCGCTATCCGCGAAGGTGGTCGCACCATCGGTGCTGGTGTCGTCTCCAAAATTCTCAAATAAGCACCTTTTCGCTCATAACAAAGGAGCAGAGATGGTCTTTATTGTGCCTCTCTGCTCCTTTCTCTTCCTTCTATTCTAGGTACTGGTGATTGGGGATTAGGGATTAGGTATTAAGTTCCCAGTTCCCAGTTCCCAGTTCCTAGTCCCTAGTCCCCATTCCCCTAATAACGCAGAACCTGGAAAATTAAAGATGGCAACTCTACAGCAGCAGAAAATTAGAATTCGCTTACAAGCTTTTGACCGACGCTTATTAGATACATCTTGCGAGAAGATTGTAGACACAGCTAACCGCACCAATGCTACAGCCGTAGGCCCAATTCCTTTACCAACAAAACGCCGGATCTATTGTGTGCTGCGATCGCCTCACGTAGATAAAGATTCACGGGAACACTTTGAAACCCGTACTCATCGCCGGATTATTGATATTTACCAGCCCTCTTCTAAGACTATTGATGCCCTGATGAAATTGGATCTACCATCGGGTGTAGATATCGAAGTCAAACTTTAATTAGTTATTAGTCATTGGTCATTGGTCATTAGTCATTAGCAAAGGACAAATGACAGATGACATTAGTATGAATTTTTACATTGCCCTGAAGAAATATATCTCAGGGCTTTTATTTAGCTAAGAAACAAATGATAGAATGTAGATAAAGTACGGGAAAAGCAGAGAAAAATAAATTTTAAAGATTAAGTTTATACCAAGGTAACAATGACATCATCTTCTAAAATTGCAGTTCGTGAACTACCTCTGTTCCCGTTACCCGAAGTAGTTCTGTTTCCTACTAGACCACTGCCTTTGCACATCTTTGAATTTCGCTACCGAATCATGATGAACACGATTTTGGAAAGCGATCGCAGGTTTGGTGTTTTAATGGTCGATCCTGTTAAAGGTACAATTGCAAACACTGGTTGCTGTGCCGAAATCGTTCATCACCAACGGCTGCCAGATGATCGGATCAAGATGTTGACTTTAGGACAACAAAGATTTCGTGTATTAGAGTATGTTCGTGAAAAGCCATACCGCGTTGGGTTAGTTGAATGGATTGAAGACCAACCACCGACTAAAGATTTGCGACCTTTGTCTTCTGAAGTAGAACAACTACTGCGAGATGTTGTGCGTCTATCAGCCAAATTGACCGAACAAAATATTGAACTGCCAGAAGATTTGCCTGACCTACCAACAGAGTTATCTTATTGGGTAGCGAGTAATCTTTATGGTGTAGCCGCAGAGCAGCAGTTATTGTTAGAAATGCAAGATACTGCAACTCGTCTAGAGCGGGAAGCAGAAATTTTAACCTCTACTCGGAATCACTTGGCGGCTCGCGCTGTTCTCAAAGATACATTTAATGAAAAGTGATAAGTTAAGAGTTAGAAGTGAGGAGTCAGGAGTTAAAAGTTAGGATTTAGAAGAAATAACAAAAAATAAAATATTGGCAACTTATAATTTATAGTCCCTAACTGATAACTGACAACTCCTAACTTCTCAAGTAACAGCGCTGATCGGCAAAATATTGTAAGCGCCAAGAATTTTTAAAATTTCTGTGTGGATAGTTAATTCTGCTAAAGCAGATTGCATTTGTGCTTCCTTCGCATCCGCTTCTAAATCCATGAAAAACAAGTATTCACCTAGCGATCGCTTCGTTGGACGAGATTCAATGCGGCTGAGGTTAATTCCTAGTTGAGCAAATATTTGCAAAGGTTTAAGCAATGCTCCGGGTGTGTTGGCAGGCATACTAAAAGCCAGTGATGTGTGACTGGTAGGCACTTTTGATGACTGATATTCAGCGATCGCTTCACGCTGACTTACTACCCAAAAACGAGTAAAGTTTTCTGCATAGTCGTTGATTTTACTGGCAAGTATGGGCAGGTTGTAGAGTTGAGCTGCTCTACTAGAAGCGATCGCTGCCGTTGTTGTCTCTTGCTCCAATCGTTGTAATGCTTCGGTTGTAGAATTGCTAGGAATAATTTGTACAGTCGGGAGAAACCGCTCTAACCATCCCTGACATTGTGCCAAAGCTTGCGGGTGAGAGTAAACAGTTTTAATTTTATCTAAGCTAGACGCGCAGGAAATTAACATATGGGCAATGGGTAATACCAAAGCCAACTGAATTCGCAAACTGTCTAACTGCCAAAGTGTATCCAGTGTTGTTGTAACACTTCCTTCAATAGAATTTTCCACTGGCACAACAGCCAAGTGGGCTTGACCATCAGCAACAGCGTGCAGTGACTGAGAGATGGTGGAATAGGGACATAACGTAGCTTCAACTCCCGTACTTTTAGTTAGCCAGTTGACATAAAAAACCGCTGCTTGTTCTGCATAAGTACCGGGAGGTCCTAAATGTGCGATCAATAAAGTCATGCTTTTAGCCTTGAGTTGCAAGTTTAATGCGTAAATAGAGATTATGATATTTTGGGTTTTTTACTAAACACTGTTATCTCTAAAATTTACGTACTAAACAAATAGACCGAAATACAAGTTATAGAAATCAGCTTTTTAGCAAATAGATTTCCTGACAGTTTCGTTGCTAAATTACTCCAAAAACTTCAGACCAATTATGTTGCTTTCTGAACTAATCGCAATGCATATTATGAGTTTCGTGTCAATGCTTGAACTTTAATCTATATTTATTGAACTAAAGATAGTAATAAGCGTACCAACTTTTTGCTAGTGATGTATAGCTGATAAGCAACAATCATTTCTATGTCCAATAAATTTTCTACTTTCCAATAATCAGATTTAATTTATTAAAAAATATTAAAATTAAGAAACAGATATTTTTATCCGCTCATGGCTACCCGGTTTACTGCCTCCCAATCGGTTGAAATCGCTGTTCCAGAGCAGCCTATTCCCATTCAGCACTACTTGCGCCAGCCTCAACGTCTGGTTAAGGCTTTGGCTGACAACAGTAGAATTGAGCACCTTTCTGAGGAAGTATTTCGCTTGAAAATGCGTCCGTTAACTTTTATGTCATTGAGTATTCAACCTACTGTAGACATGAGAGTTTGGGCAGAATCAAATGGAATAATTTATTTGCGATCGCTAGGCTGTGAAATCCTGGGTTTCGAGTATATTAACCAGCGCTTTGCTCTCAATTTAAAAGGGCATTTGTCTCCCCAAGAGTTAAGCACTGGCACTCGCCTGCAAGGAAGGGCTGATTTAGAAGTGCTGGTGGATTTGCCACCGCCATTTTCCTTCACTCCTAAGCCGATTTTAGAAGCTACTGGCAATGCTTTGCTCAAAAGCGTGCTGTTGTCGGTTAAGCAACGGTTATTAAATCAACTTTTGGCGGATTATCGCTACTGGGTGACATCACAAACCAAAGATAGAGGACTTGACGGTGACAATACTGAATTACCAATCCTGAATGCTGAGTAATTATTTCATTACTCAGCATTCGGTACTTTGATTTGGCAAGGACGAAAAGACTGACGATGCAGAGGCGAGGGCCCGTATTGTTGGAGAGCCAGCAAATGCTGCTGGCTACCATAACCCTTATTACACTCCAGGTTGTACATAGGGTATTTTAATCCTAGACGCAGTACCAGTTCGTCACGCCAAACCTTGGCAACAATACTAGCAGAGGCAATAGCGAGCGATCGCTCGTCTCCTTTAACTATTGTTTGTTGCGGCACTAGCAAGTCTTTGATTGACTGATTCCCATCAACCAAGCAGAGTGCAGGCTGTACCTTTAATTTCACCACAGCCCGCTTCATTGCTAACAGTGTCGCTTGCAAAATATTTATCTTGTCAATTTCGGCAGTAGAAGCAAACCCAATTTTCCAGTCTATAGCTAGCCCACAAATTTGCTGCGCTAGCCGAGTTCTACGAGAACTAGACAACTTTTTACTGTCTTTAATTTTAGCTGCCATCAGTATTGGCAAAGCATGATCTGGTAGGATCACTGCTGCCGCTACCACAGGGCCAAATAGAGCGCCTCGCCCTACTTCATCGACACCTGCAACCAATCCTGGAATCCCTAACAAGGTAGAAAACTCCAACCAACTGGATTTTTCCAAGGGTGCTGGCGACGTTTCTACCATAAAGCAAATTAATTATCCTCGATCGCTGAAGAACGACGGCGACGGCGACGGCTAGCAGTGGCGGCGCTGTTTGCATCGCTTTCATCTGCGATCGGGTTGGCGGCGGCTTTCGTAGACAAGCGTGCCGAAGGATTGGCAGTTAACTCCGATGGTTCAGTTGTCTCTTCTATCAAAGGTTTTTGTTCTAGCTCAATAACTTTTGGTATTGGTAATTTGGTTGCAGTTACTTCAGATGTTACTTTTTGGGCAGTAGTTGATTCTGAGGTTGATTCAGTCGAGGTCGTTGGCACTTGACCAGGCTGGATCACGTTAATAATCACAGACTTGGTATTTTTAACCTCTTGATCTAGCTTCACTAACGGAGATATTCCCATCAAGGCAAACATATCCTGTTCTTGGAGGCTCATTTCTACAGTTCTAATCTCCGGTGGTTCTACCACTGGTTTGACTGGCTCTGCCTTGGTAATTTTAGTGCGCTCTACAGTACGCTCTACTCTTTCACTCCAACCTGGTTTACCAAGGGTTGGTGAGGGGATTTCTGGTGCAACTCCTAGTTCCGGTTCAATATCAAGGTCTAAATCTGGCTCGTTGACAAAAGCCAGTGGATTGGCAATAACGCGAGCTTCATCTTTCCCATTTAAACCATTGATGCCAATTCGACTGCGGCGAGTCCGGGTACGACGCTTATTATCATTAAGGTCTTGATAACTAGGATGATTGATCAGATTTAAATTACTCAATTCCGAGTCGCCGTCAAATGTTTCCCCAAATCCATCATAGGTTTCTCGTGGTTCTGGTATGCGGGCAGCCGGTTGACGTGGTTCTCGGTGAGGCAGGGATACAAAACGCTCACGCTCACGCTCTGGTGTTTCTGCTGGTATTGGTAATCGGTTTTCGATTTCTCCAGGCAGACGCACGGTATGTCCTAAACCGCCACAGGTGGGACAAGTTTCACCAAACAATTCGTAAATGTTTTGACCCTGACGTTTGCGAGTCAGTTCTACTAAACCCAGTTCGGTTAATTGGGCAATCTGCGGGCGAGCTTTGTCTGCTTTGAGTGCTTTATTAAAGTGTTCGAGAACTTGCAGTTGATCGCGTCGTGATTCCATATCAATAAAATCAACAACGATCACCCCAGCGATATTCCGCAGACGCAACTGGCGAGCAATTTCTGTTGCAGCTTCGCAGTTTGTCCACAAAACTGTTTCTCTAGCTGTTGCCGATCGCGTGAAGGAACCTGAGTTAACATCAATTACGGTTAATGCCTCCGTCGGCTCAATGATGATGTAGCCTCCAGAAGGTAAGTCTACTCTCGGTTTGAGGGCTTCTCGAATGGCGGCACTGATGCGGAAGTACTCTAAAATTGGCGAGCGATCGCGGTGATGGTCAATTAACAATCCCTGCGGTGTTTGACCTCCGCTCCAGTTCTGCAAGTACTGCTTCACGCGCTTCAAACCAGTACTGGAATCCACGACAATCCGATTTACATCCGCGCCATACATATCCCGCAATACGCGCTGGATAAAGTCATCGTCTCGGTTGAGTAGTGCTGGAGCACGGGTGGAATGCGCTTCCTGCTGGATCGCCTCCCATTGCTTTTGCAGCAACTCCAAATCTTCCATAATCGCTTCTTCGGGTTTGCCTTCTGCTTCTGTACGCACAAGCAAACCCATTCCCGCCGGTTTGACCAAAATCGCTAGTGCCCGTAAGCGGTTGCGCTCACTTTCACTTTTAATCCGTCGGGATAAATTTACACCTCTACCATAGGGCATTAGTACTACGTAGCGTCCGGGTAAGGTGATGTTACCCGTAAGCCGGGGCCCTTTTGTCCCCGTTGGCTCTTTCATTACTTGCACCAAAACTTTCTGCTGTGGTGCAAGTAGTTCTGTAATTGCCGCTGCGGTACGCTTTAGCTTTAATGGCCCTAAGTCGGTGACGTGAATAAAACCGTTGCGCTCTGGGTCGCCAATATTGACAAAAGCCGCATCTATCCCAGGCAATACGTTTTCTACTACTCCTAAGTAGATATCACCTATTTGATGATGACCCGTAGCAACAACTAGTTCTTGTATTTGATCTTCAGAAAAGACAGCAGCAATTTGGTGCTGCTCCGCGATGATAATTTGTTTTGGCATTCAATTTCCTCAAAATTGGCAGCACCAATAGGTCTGGAGGTTTGTTATACCTTTGTTGCCCCTGCAACCCTCAAAAGGTGCTACTGATAATAAAAATCGCAAACCTGAGCTTCTAAATTAAATAGCTATTGGCGCTCTTAAGAGCATTTTTACGGCGGATTATTCCAGAACGGTTGCATGTTTAAGCAATTAAATCAACCGTCCGTGGTTGATTTATGATGCAATACCCTCAATAAAGAGAGTTCTGAGTTGAAAGTTCTGAATCCTGAGTGAGTTTTTAACTCAGGAAGCTTCATTTGAGAGTGTCCTACTGATGTCGTTAAGAAAAAGAAACTATTTCTATTTTCCATTCCCCGGATTTATCCTTAGGGTTATACTCAGCAACCCCAGCTGCTACCCTACTTTAAGCCGCGCTTTGCGCGTATGTGAACGTCTGCAAGTTCGGCCTAACCGATGACTGTTGTTTACCCTACGGGAACGCCAAGGGCGAACAACTCTAGAAAAGTAGCTCACTAGCTCTTGGGCACTCCTATGGATTAAACATTCAGCAGTTGTTTAAAAAGCATGGATTTAGAGAAGCTAACCGAGCCTGCTGTTAATTACTGATTCACAAGGTAGCTATAGAGAGAGTGTGTTCTTTAATCTGCCTCAGTTTGTCTGGGATAAAATCCTAGAAGTTGCACTCTAATATCTTTGCTTTCGCCCCCTGAACACCAGGGTAGTGAACCAGCTAATTCAATGCAGCGTCAGAAAATTTCTCTTCACCCCATTCTAACGCAACCTTGCTAAAAATCAATTCCGACGTATGCCATTTTAGGACAGCTACTAGCAAGCTGCCCTACAGGGATTATACCCCTAAAATTAGCCGATTGCGGTGGATGTGCAGGAGTTGAAATTCTACATTAGCCACTATCCCTAGCATAAACAGGATTTGTTCAGGACGCAATAGAAAACCATCTTGGCGATAGCTACCTACATAACGGATAACAGATATAGATTCTGCAATGCTTTTGGGGCTTTCTACTAATTCCAGTTCAAATAAGCGATCGCGCAGATTTATTAACTGGTTCTTGCCTGACTTTGTTGTATGCTCGTACCAGAGCTCGTTTTTTGCTTTTATGGTATCAATCCATTCTTGCCATTGTATAGGTGTTACTTCTTCAAGTGCTGCTACGGTAATTAAATATTCTGCTGTTTCTAGCAGTTGAGTAGCTGCCGGAGTTTTTAAATCTATCTGTTCCACATCATATATAGGTATGTCTGTGGGCATTTCCCGAACCAACTGTTCTCGAAAAGTGTCGACTGCCACTGGTACAGTTAACTCAAAATCTGCAATTTCACCACTACTAGTAGCTCCTAGAGCCAAAGCAGTTGCTACAGAAATTCGCGGCATTGGATGAAATCCACCAGTGAAAGCGATTGGTAAGCCTGCTCGCCGCACAACTCGGTCAAACAGACGGATTAAATCTAGGTGGCTTACCAAAGCCATATTACCCTGTTTTCCAAACCAAACTCGCAGTCGTTGTGCCTTAGTTGTGTTGGGGACAAATTCGCCAGCGAATGTCGGGATAGCAGGTGGTTCAATAACAATGTTATGGCCAAAATCAGTGCCACATACGCCACAATGGGAACAACCTTCAAAAGAGCAATCGGGTACAATTGCAGCTTCTAAAGCGCGTTGCAAGTCTTCTTTGAGCCACTTTTTGTCAATTCCGGTATCAATATGATCCCAAGGGAGGGGAGTATCGAGGGAGTGGGGAGTGGGGAGTGGGGAGTTGGGAGTGGGGAGTTGGGTATTTTCCGCATCTGGCGATCTTGTCTGATCTTGTGCGTGAAACAAATTCCATTCGCCATTTTCTATTTGGCGGTATTTCCAATCTAGATCGGCTTGGGCGATCGCATCTTCCCAAGCACTAAAAGCTTGATCTAAATTTTCATACCAGGAATCCATCCCTGCACCCAATTCCCAAGCACGGCGCACTACTTTGCTCAAATTGCGATCGCCTCGTCCCACAAAATCTTCCATTGCGGAAATGCGGACATCGGTAAAATTTACCTTCACTGCCTTTATTCGGCGGAATTCCTGCCGCAACAGGTTTTGTTTGCGTTTAAATTCAGCAGTAGAAACTGAGTGCCATTGAAAGGGTGTATGGGGCTTCGGGGTGAAATTAGAAATCGTCAGGTTAAAGTTTAGGGGTTTTCTCCCCTTACCCCGACATTCTCGCTGTAGCCAGCTTACCGTTTCGGCAATACCCAAAACGTCAGCATCCGTCTCACCCGGCAAGCCAATCATAAAATACAACTTGATTTTATCCCAGCCTTGCTCCCAAGCGGTTTTCACTCCCCGCAACAATTCTTCATTCGTCAAACCCTTATTTACAATGTCTCGCATCCGCTGAGTTCCAGCTTCTGGAGCAAAAGTCAGTCCACCTTGCCGTGTACCTCCAAGGATATTGGCAATATTCTCATCAAATCTGTCTACCCGTTGGCTTGGTAGGGTCAGAGAAATGTTTTCATTTTTTAAGCGATTTTTGATTTCCATCCCCACTGCTGGTAGGGATAAATAATCAGAACAACTCAGAGATAATAAAGAAAACTCATTGTAACCAGTTGCCCGCATCCCCTGTTCAATTGCTTCTACCACCTTATCTGGTTCTACATCCCGTGCTGGTCGAGTCAGCATTCCTGGTTGACAGAAGCGACAGCCACGAGTGCAACCACGCCGAATCTCAATGGTCAAACGGTCATGCACCGTTTCTACGTAGGGAACTAGCCCAATGGAATATGCTGGTATGGGAGTTGCAACCCGTCGCAGAATCCGTTTTGGTACGTCTGGGCGACGAGGATGAACTGAGCCATCCTCTGCCATGTCGTAAAATTGAGGGACATATACACCTGGTATCTGTGCTAAGTCCAGTAACAGATGTTCCCGATTCAATCCTGCTTGTTTGCCTTCTTCCAATACCAAACCAATTTCCGCCAACAGTTCCTCTCCATCTCCAAGGGCGATAAAGTCGAAGAAGTCGGCATAAGGCTCAGGATTGGATGTTGCTGTTTGCCCACCAGCAAAAATCAACGGAAACTGGGACTGGAGAGTTGGAAATTCTCCCCCTGCAACGCCAGCTTTTTGGCGTTCTCGCCACGTCAAGGGAATTCCAGCCAAATCCAACATTTCTAAGATATTAGTTGCACCCAGTTCGTAGCTGAGGCTAAAACCTAAAATGTCGAATTCAGTGAGCGATCGCTTTGACTCTACCGCAAACAATGGCGTATTAGTTTCGCGTAGTTTGGCTGCTAGGTCTTGCCCTGGGAGGTAGGCGCGATCGCATAATTGACGCGGTTGGGCATTTAAGATGTTATAGAGAATGATGTGCCCTAAATTGGATGCACCGACTTCATATACTTCTGGGTAGGTTAACACCCAGCGTATTGCTGCCGTATCCCAAGATTTGTGTACTGCTAAACGCTCATTACCCAGGTAACGTCCTGGTTTTAAAATATCCGATGTTATTAATTTTTCAACTGCAACAGCCACTGTGCTATCTTCTAGCTACCTTAATTACAGCTACTCAAACCTAACCTTAGCATTGAATTAGGTCTTATAACAGAGTTTATCGTTGCAACTTATAACTCCTTTACATAAAGTCCACTTCCTAACCGAATTGCTTTTACATAAAGTTATGTTGCAGCCAACTCAACTTCACCATCCAATATTTCAAACACCCTATCGAGTTGCGTTAGTTCAAAAATAATCCTAATTGACGGAGCAACAGTGCAAAGTCGGAAACCCCTCCCTAAACTAAGAGCCAGTTTGTGTATAGATAACAATGCCATCAACCCCGCGCTGTCTAACGATTCTACTGCTGCGAGGTCTACTACCAAGATAGAAATACCATTTTGTGCCAACGCTGTGGTCATATCTCGTTCAAATTCCAAGGCGTTTGCAGCATTCAAACAGCCTTGGGGGCGAATGACTGCAATCTTGGGATAGTTAAGCACTGCTTGCATAGTTACATCCTATTTAGAATTATTAAAGCGTCAAGCTAAGAATTATTGGAACATAAACTCTATTTTGTTGCATCGACCATATGTCTTAGCTCTCTTTGCTGAATCTTTATTTCTTTAGTATCTCTATTTAAAGATTGTCATAATTCCAGTTTAAAGTGTGTTTATATATACTTTTTTTTTATCTCAGTTCAAAAACAATCAACATAGACAGATTTAGAGCAGACAAATCATCAGTAACTATGCTGAGAAAACTTGCCTAGTCATAACTAGAGCTAATTTAGCCAAGTCTTAACGGTAAGTTAAATCTCCCACTTTAGCGTTGCTGATGGCATACAAGAGAGTCATGGCGAATTATCTATTTAACTAATTTACTAGTTATCTATATCACTAGTAAGTTATGATTTGGATCACTCTTTATACTTAGACATATCTGGGATAATTAATATCATATACAGTTGGTTTATTACTTATGAGAACTCAGTACGCGATTCGTAAATTGGTAGAAAAAGCTCTTGACATTAAAAAACTAACTCCAGAGATAGAAAATGAAATCAACTCAGAACTGACAGAACTGGGTTACATTTCTGATGTTGACTACGAAGCTTTGGAATTATTAATGTCGGAGATGGATGCTGGTAGAATTAAGTTGGTTCCTAATTTAGGATATTCCTAATTGCTTAGGCATATCTCTATGGGATGAGCAGTTTAGAGTGACGGGGTTAAACCCAAATTATAGAGGTTTTTTCTCTAACATGACAGGCTAGCAAGTTGGTTTTATTGTTGCTAATGCTGTCGGTATTAAAGGCTTGGTGCAGGTAAAAACTAATGTTGATTCTGGGGTAATTAAGGTACTTGAAGCATGTGCGATCGCAGCTTATTCTAATACCACTGAAGCAAAACTCCAAGCCATCATGTCGGCTTACCAAAATCGCCGTGACATTATCCTGAATGGACTGCAATCTCTATGTTGGTCAATTTAGCTTCTTAAAACTACTCTTTACGTTTGGACACCAGTTCCTCCAGGATACCCCTCAGCACTATCTTGGTATGCTTGCCAAAGTTGGTGAATAAATTGATTAAGTTGCTGCTTGGCGGCTGAGTCAGGTTCACTTTTTGGTTCTTTTGCTAAAACTTGGCTCAACAAACTAATTACTTCTGTGTCTAATGCTGGTCTAAATAAATTGGCAGGCCAAAGCAAGTCAGATGCATCTCGCAAATCGGTAACTAGCAGTGATTCTTGAATAAAACTAACCATTAATAAAGGACGCACCCAGCACAACTGACGGGAAACTACAAATTGAATCACTTCTGCATACAGATTCCTGTCGCCATGCTCTAAAGACACAATTTGTCCTGGTTGAAGAAAATTTAGGCTAATGTCCATCATTATGCAGTTTGGGCAGGGACAACGATTGTTTTGTAACTTCTTTAATTTAAAAGTGAGAATCCGCTACTTTTAAAGGAAGCTTCTGTAACATTAGGGTAGCACTCTCACGGCAACCATGTCTTCAGACATGTGCCTCACAAGCGTCTCCTCGGCAGCAAAGGGGTTTTCTAGCATAGTATCTGAACAGAAATACTATAGAATAGGTAAATAACTGTTAAGCGATCGCTACACAGACATTTTGTTGTAGTGAATCAACAAGAAAAGAGCAAAGAGCCGTGTCAGTTGAAACTATTCAAAAGCCTTCCACAACCCGTAAGCTCGCGCCTCGGTATCGCGTTTTGCTCCATAATGACGACTACAACTCTATGGAGCATGTTGTGCAGTCACTAATAGCCACTGTACCGAGCCTTACTCAACCCCAGGCTATTAGCATCATGATGGAAGCCCATACTAACGGGCTAGCTTTAGTTATTACTTGCGCTCTGGAACATGCTGAGTTCTATTGCGAAACATTAAAAAGTCACGGTTTAAGTAGCACAATTGAACCTGATGAATAGTCATTAGTCATTAGTTATTGGTCATTTGTCACTTGTACTGAGCGTAGTCGAAGTATTGGTCATTAGTCAAAATTTAGAGTACTGGCTGGTGATTGGTGACTTTACCTAGTATGAAAAAAAACCTTGTCCGTTTAGCTGAACGCCCTGCCCCTATTAGGCTGGGTTGTTTTATTTTGACTTTATTGCTGCTATGGTTGCCATTGGCTACACCAATATACTTACTAGTGGATGATTCAAATTTAGAAAGTATATTGACATTGGTATTATTATATGGGGTATTTATTTTTCTACTGAGACTATGGGGTAAATATATCTACCAGCAGCCTCAAATTCTGCGGCATTATGGCTTAGAATTCACGCGGCAAAATGGTGTGGATTTACTGCGTGGCTTGGCTCTGGGGATACTTAATATTCTGATACTTTTTGGGGTAGAAAGTTTGTTGGGTTGGTTGGTGTGGCAACAACCGAAAGTTTTTTTGCTGAAAGTAATTTTAGAGGGTTTACTTGTTGGCTTGGGTATTGGATTTGCTGAGGAATTGTTATTCCGAGGCTGGTTGCTAGACGAATTACAACGAGATTACAGTCCGCGTGTGGCACTGTGGACAGATGCAACTGCCTTTGCTACATTGCACTTCATTAAACCCTTGGAAGCAATTATTCATACACTGCCGCAATTTCCAGCTTTAGTGCTGCTGGGGTTAACGCAAGTATGGGGAAAGCGTTGGCGTAGGGGACGCTTGGGTTTACCAATTGGTTTACATGGTGGTTTAGTATGGGGCTACTACATTATTAATGTAGGTAAATTAGTGAAATATTCTGGTCAAGTTCCTGATTGGGTAACTGGTGTGAATAATAATCCCCTGCAAGGAGTGATGGGGGTGTTGTTGATGAGTGTACTAGCTTTGTGGATACGAGGGCGAACAGTGAAAAATTAAAAATGGGTAATGGACTTGTAGAAAAATAAAATATCGGCTAGAAAGAAACTACATTAATATTCCATTTAGGCAAAGTGTCAGAGTGTAGCCAAAAGGCTTTTAGAGATTCACATCAAATAAAGGTTTAGGGTTAAAAAGAATGGATTGTAGTCGTCTAGAATATATCAAAAATGTAAATGATGATCGTGATATTTGGGCGTATAAAATCTATCCTGTTGGAGCTTACTTTCAGTTAAACTTTAAAGAGGGTAAAGGTGTAGATAATCATGCCTTTAACTTACCAAAAGGATCTTTTATCATCCTTTCTCAAAAACTACCTGAGTACGAGCGATTCTTGACACACGTAGTTGAACTGGTTAATGAGGGAAGTGAAGATAAACCTCAATGGGGAACAGATACATGGGGTATTTTCCGATGGGTTAAGGTTTATTGGATTGCTGATTTCGACAATCCCAGCCGTATTCCTCTTGATCAAAAGGAAATGAGAGCCGAGTGGGGTCGGTTTGATACTAAAGCTAAATTGTTGTCTAGTGAAAACTTGATGAAGCAGTGGGGCAGTATCGATGCATTAAGAGCGCACTTAGGAGAAGTTTTTAATTAAACGATCGCCATAATTCACCTTGCGCGATCGCACCTACGCCACATTTTTGACTGAAATAATTCCTTCACCACACCACTGAATCAGTAGCCATCTGTCAGAATCTTTATCCAGTACTGGCTTGAGACGGAAATTAAAAACCTCTTGCCATACTTCTACTCCATACTGGGATACAAAATCTGCCTCCAGTTCTTTGAACTGTTCCCATTGCCGATTTGCGATCGCGGTCAACATGGGAATAATTGCAGTGATTGAGACTTGTGCGGCAACGGGTGTCATTCTGGGTAGTCCTCAAAAATACAAATAATCGGCATCGGTGGTTTTTTGGTGTTGATGATTTTAACCAACCGTTTACCCTTGCTTCTGGCAAGCGCAAAACAGGCTAACTCTGTTTCTGCTGCCGACCAATCTCTTGAATCTGTTACCGGGTCAAACTCTTCTTCATCTGAGTTGTTTGATTGGCTTTCATGGGTCATGCTTTGATTCGTTAATAGGGACTGCGACTAGCTACGGTTAGGCTCACAAATTTTCACCTGCTTCATCTGCAAAAACTTCAACAATAGCCAAGGATACTAGGCTTTTTGGTACAATCTTTACGCAAGCGTTTCTATTACTGTCCCTACTAAACACGCTTTATTCAAATTAACGCCGCCCAAATTTGCACCTTCTAACTCTGCACAGAGTAAATTCGCTCCTGTCAAATTCGCCCCCGCCAAATTCGCTCCCCGCAAGTCAGCTTCTTCAAGGTTTGCTTCACTCAACAACGTCCCTTGCAAATCGGCGCGACTCAAATCTGCACCTTTGAGATTTGCCCCTGTTAAGTTTGCACCACGCAAGTCAGCACCCCGCAAATCAACGCCTTGCAAGTTCACATTCATTAAATTGGCACCACTTAAGAAAGCCCCCACTAATGAAACATCACTGAGTCTTGCTCCCATCAAGTTAGCTCCACGCAAATTACTACCCCGCAAGTCAGCGCCTGTTAAATCTGCTTGCATTAGGTTTGCTCCCATCAGGTTCGCCCGTAAGTCAGTTACTTGGAGGTTGGCTCCCATCAAATTTGCCCCCTCCAAATGTCCACCTTCGAGCTTAGAACCAGCAAAATTAGTGCCGACAAGGGTAGCGCCAGCAAGATTAATCCGGCTTAAATCTAGTCGGGAGAGTTCCTCGTCTTCTAAATTTGCCCCTGGAAGTTGTTTGAGTTTTCCTAATCTAATGGCTTCAATATTCATGTAAAGTAACTACCAATCTGCTCACTGATCTTGCTGTGGCTATCCCATTGGGAATCAAGTATCCAGATGCCGGCGCTGAATTTGGGTGTCATGATGGGTAAGTCGAGTCCCTGTTGTAAACCCATAACTAATAAAGTTAGGGTATCTACAAGTTTAGGGTCAAAGCGGTTAGATTGTTGCTGTTTGCACTCATCTAAAGCTTGAGTAAATATTTGTTCCCGGCTTTGATTTGACGATTTTCGCTCATTAACTCGCCACTGAAAATCTGCTAATAATGCCAAAATCCTCGATTCTAAGGGAATTTCATCTCCAGCTAAACCTGCTGGTTCCCCTGTGCCATCCCACCACTCGCTTTGGTGAGTAATAATTTGGGCAACTGCTCGTAATCTTGGCATAGTTCGCAATACTTGTGCCCCTGGTACTAAGGGACAAGTTAATGGAGAACTGGGGGCATCTTCTTGGTAGCGTGTGGATATACCACCAGTGAGTACGCTTTCTGCTTTTTGTAATGGATCTATGCGATGTAACAAAGCCGCTAGCCGCAACCTCTTAATCTGCCATGCGGGAAGATCCAAAAGCTGGGCGATCGCTTCAGCAAGAACTACTACTTCCGCAGCTGCCATTGGATTGTTGACATCTGCCATATCCATCAGTTGCGCCATTCGCAAAAAGGCTTGGATTTCGTTAGAAACCAAGTTTCGATCTAGCGTTTGTTTCTGAAGTGCTGTAGGGATGGATAAATTATCTTGCCCAGTCTGGAGGTAATCTACTACACGGGAGACAACTGCACCTAAATTTTGGGATCTGTCCATTGACGGTACAATTTGCTGTTTATTGCCTGTGAGTTTTTGGGCCAGTTCTGGGTTGTATTTTCTGATGTGAGCGATCGCTATTTCTGCTGTTTCTTGCACTAACTCTGGCTCAAATGTCCACAAGCCATAAAATTTACGCTCTAAGTCGGATGTCGGTACTCCAGTGCTGCCATAATCAGCCTCTGATAATTCTTGACAAATTACCATTGCTGTGTATTTAGGCGATAAAATAATTAAGTGCCACTCCTGCCCCACTGGATCGCCTGAATCTAACGCCACTAAGTCTACATTGGATAGCTGGCTGGTAGGATGCTCTCCAAAACCGGATTCAGAGGCGGCCATGATGGCAATTTGGCAGCTGCGCTGGGCGATGTCTGCATATCGTTCAGCTTCTTGTAGATACCATTTCCCCTGTTGAAAGGCTGTGATCACTAGGGGTATACCGTCGTCGGTTAAGATATGGTCTTCTAGAGCATGGCACAGGGCAACTAGGGTATTTTTATAGTAAACACCAAATCGAATTGGCCTGGTAGTATGGCGATGGGCTGTTTCTAGCTGTTGTAGGATTGAACCTTCTAACATGGGATTTGGTAAAAATAACCGCAGAGGCGCAGAGGACACAGAGGAAGAGAGGGGGAGAAATTCATAATTCTGAATATCCCCATATTATTGTGTTTTCTAGGATATACCCGCTAACTGTTTTTCTTTCGTCTCTATTGGCGCGGAAAGTGCTGCTTCTAAGTCAGCACAACCTAGTTTTTCTTCTAAGATTTTCATGACTTCGCGTCCGAAATCGTTAGGGTTTTGTTGCCAAGCTTGCAAGCAGACTTCTCCAAAGAATGAACCGAGAGGTTCGGGATTCCAGAGGAGTTTTTTGGCTGTCCACGGCATCAAGCTCATTGGATCATACCCTGGCTTGAGGATGCCTTCTTTGAACGCGTATTCTTCTAAATGGGTATGGGGTTGCAGCCCAATAAAGAAAATGGCAGGTTCCACTTTATCGGCACCAAAAATCCGTTCTAGTTCCCGGTGGTAGGCGACGGTTTGGCGGATGGTTTCGGGACGTTCGTCAATGACGTTAAAGGAATAATTGACGGAAACTAAATCGTTGAAACCAGCTGCTTTTAAATCGCGGCAGTTTTGTAAGACGGTTCGTAAGTTATACCCCATCCGCATTTTCCGCACGAGTTCTTGAGAACCACTGGTAATCCCAATTTCAAAGTAGTTCATCCCAGTTTTTGCCATCAAGTCGCACAACTCTGGTGTCAAATTGTCGGCTCTAATATATGCTGCCCAGTGGATATCTGTCATACCAGAATCGACGATTTTTTGCAAGAGTTCTATGGCATCGTCGATAAATTTTCGGGCTGGGATGAATTGGGCATCGGTAAACCAGAAGTTGCGAATGCCGCGCTCGTATAATTGACGCATCTCAGCAACTACTTCATCTGCTGGGTTGATGCGTACTTGTTTACCTTCGACAACAGTGTAGACGCAATAGCAGCAGTTATGAGGACAACCACGCTTAGTTTGTACACCTATATAAAAGTCTTGCTCTTGCAGGTAAAAGTTAAATTCCGGCCAGATGCTTTCGATATAGTCGTAGTTACAAGCTGTTTTTTCTAGTGGGGTGGGTTGTTCGTGAATTAGCCGTTTGCGTGGTTGAGTTTCTCCGGTAACGTAACAGCGTTCATCTCGAAAATCTCTGCCACTTAAAAGTTTTTCCAGCAGGGTTTCCCCTTCACCTACAGAAATTATTGTCCCTTGAGGTAAGCTTTTACCCAACTGTTCGTAAAATACACTGACTGCACCACCACCTACAACTACACGGGCATTAGAATTATATTTTTGGGCACGCTTTAAACCGCGTTTTATTAAGCCCTGATTGCGCCATAACTCTACATAATAAGCGATGAAGATTCGTAAACCGCCCAATCCTCCACGTAGTTTCAATAGAGGATTTTTAGCATAGTAAAATTCAAAGGCGTTTTGTAGTGGGTTACCACCACGTCCACCAACTGGAGCATAAATTTGAATATCCCGCCAAGAAAATACTAGCAGTGTCGGCTTAAATTCATCGATACAGCGATCCAAAGCAGAATTGTAATCTAAAGGTGGCACTGTTCCCAAATCAAAAATGCGCTGTTCGATATTAGGAAACTGTTTGTGAACATGATCGCTCAGGTAGACAACCCCAATGGGAAAGATAGGGTTACAAGGAAGGCGAACGTAAAGAATTCGATTTTCCATCATGGGTGTTTTGACTTCCATCTTGCCAATCTTTGGGGAAAGCGAGATAAATTCCTGTTTTAAAGCGTGTTTTTGTTTTGGCTGCTCTTAATCTCTGATAATCTTGCTTGACATTGAAGCCAATTATTGATAGGTGTAAATTTTTATAGATGCACGAATCAATAAAATTGCTTTGCATACTAAATGCAGGGGATCAAGAGAAGCTTTATGAAGATGTTTTTCATATAGCTTTACGATAACATCGAGTTCATTCATTAAGCGATGATCCCAGGCTTTTAATCCTGCGATCGCTAAAACACAAAAATACACTCCTGAACTAGCTCAAGCTAAGGGGATCTTCGCCATAGCTACCCTGTAATTATCCGCCTTCAGAAAGTTGAAGATTTTTTGCGGTAAATTAAGAACTTAAAAGTGTTCACGTAGTATAAAATTGGAGATAAAGAATAAATATTTACAAAATTTTCACAACCTGCCTACGTCTTTAGGTAGAAATAATCTACTAACATTTCAGTTGGTAGTCGGAGCTACAGCAACTGGGGATCAGGCAATGCTAGGCTTGGCTGGTGTAATGTAAAATTGTGGCGTAAAGCTCCTCAGCAGTTATGGCTCAAATATTAGATCCTCTACCACCTGAGCAATCGGGAAAAATTCTCTGCTGCTACATTAATGCCACCAGCAAAATCCAGATAGCTCGCATCTCCAATATTCCAAACTGGTACTTTGAAAGGGTTGTTTTCCCTGGACAACGTTTAGTATTTGAAGCTCCAAGAAAAGGTCAAGTGGAGATTCATACAGGGATGATGGCAAGTGCAATTTTATCCGATAAAATTCCGTGCGATCGCTTAATGCTCGACGAACCCAGCGCTTATGAGTTTGATACAGACTCATCAGATGAAAAAGACCTTATTAATACCAGACCTTTGGTGCAGCAAATTAATACAAAAATCGGAGATACTACAAAACCCTTACAAATCGTTGGTTGAGCATCAGTTGATTAAAAAAAAATTTTTTACTAAATTTAAGGGTTGCTAATTCAGCAGCCCTTTTTGTTTATTATTTATTGGGGATTGGGGATTGGGCATGGGGCATGGGGCATGGGGCATTGGGCATTGGGCACTGGTTATTCTCTTTGTCCCCTTGTCCCCTTGTCCCCCTCATCTCATCTACAATCATTCTTATGAATCTGCCTTCATTTCTTTGGTTGTGGAAAATAGCCGCCTGGTCAATGGGGTTGTCCCTGTTGGCGTATGTGATGTTAGCAGTCACCGGCATTTGGATGTTTCGGGCGAGAACTTCGCAGCAATTCCCTTTCATTACCCAATTTATGGGCGGGAATAAGACAGTGCGATCGCTCCACTATACAATGGGCATCAGCATGGTAAGTTTAGTGCTACTACTGCTAGCGATCGGCATTGTTGGCACTCTTGGTCATTTTGGCTCCTTGGGTCACTCATCACATTTAGTTGCTGGATTGATAGTAGTAGCATTAGTTTTACTATCTGCTTTCAGTGCAACGCAAATTAGTGCCAGACGACCTTGGGCTAGACCCTTACACATCGGCGTAAATATTATTTTATTTATAGGATTTGCCTGGGTATCCTTTACTGGTTGGATTGTGGTGCAAAAGTATTTACCCTAAAGAATTACGAATTACGAATTACGAATTATAAATTATTAAAGTGGCATAGCTTTTGGGCAACAGGCGAGGTAGGACATAGACCTACCCTACAATGAAGAAAAGCATTGTAATTGAGCCGTGACAGCAACCTCAGCCAATATTTCCGCTTCTGTTTTTCGTCTGTCTCCTTTGATTCGGATAACCCTGCTGAGTCTATACATAGCACTCACAGTTCCATTACCCTTTTTATCGCAGGTAACAGCTGCACCTGTACCCCCAGAATTATTGTGGATAGGAATTAGCATCGGCTTAGTTGCCTTGTATGCTGTATTGACTGAACAAGTAATGGTAGATGACGAGGGAATTCAGGTTACTTACCCCGCCTGGGTGCCTCGCTTTTTTCGTAAAGGCTGGTTTTTACCTTGGTCACAAGTGAAAGAGTTAAAACCCCGCACCACTGGTCAAGGAGGGCTAGTTTATTACTTCCTCAGCCAGGATGGGAAAGCTTATTTACTACCGATGCGTGTGGCTGGATTTGCCCGTTTCGTGCAAATTGTCCAAGCAAAGACGGGTATTGATACCACAGACGTTCGCCCTTTAGCACAGCCGTGGATGTACTTGATTTTATTATTATTCACACTGCTGTTACTATTGGTCGATGGCTGGGCGATCGCTACAGCCTTAACCACTGCACAATTAACTTAAAATTGCTATGGGGCATGAGTCATGGGACATTGGGCATAGCTCAAGAATCAATCAATAGTTCTTCTTCCCCTGCCTCCCCTGCTCCCCCATCTCCCCACTCCCTATTCCCCACTCCCCACTCCCTTGAATACAGCAAAAGCCACACTCAGGCTAGAGCAAGTCAACCTGTTTACAAAGCTGAAAACCCAACTTCCAGGCAATCAGCAAGGATACCCCATACTGCAAGATATTTCCTTGGAGGTATTCCAAAGCGAAGGACTTGCCATTGTAGGGCCAGTTGGCGCTGGGAAAACTTCGTTATTACGCCTTATCAACCGCCTAATTGAACCCACGAGTGGCAAAATCTATTTAGAAAACCAAGAATATCGCCAAATTCCCGTCGTCCAATTACGCCAGATGGTTGTACTTGTATTGCAAGAAGCAAAACTGTTGGGGATGACAGTTGGGCAAGCCTTGGCTTATCCTTTAATTTTGCGTGGTTTGTCCAAACAGACAATTCAGCAACGAGTCAGTCACTGGACAGAACAACTGCACATTCCCAGTGAATGGTTGGGGCGAACAGAGGTGCAACTTTCTGCCGGACAACGACAACTAGTAGCGATCGCTCGTGCCTTAGTAATCCAGCCTAAAATATTATTATTAGACGAGCCAACCTCTGCCCTAGATGCTGGTACTGCTTCTCATCTAATGCAAGTCTTAACCCAGTTGAGTCAAACCCATCAAACTACGATTTTGATGGTAAATCACCAACTAGAACTAGCCCAGATGTTTTGCAATCGGTTGTTACATCTACAGCAAGGTCATTTATTGGCAAATCAAAAAGTCTCTGAAATAAACTGGGTCGAATTACGAGAAAGCTTAATTCAAGCAGAAGCTCAAGACGATTTTGGATTTTAGATTTTGAATTGGTCAACAGACAGGAGTCAGGAATAGTTATTTTACTCCCCCTCACCCCAATGCCCCATGCTCCATTCACACTTGACTACTACTCAGTGTCGAACGTTGATTACTAAATCTCTCTCTAGCTAATTTTGTTGTTTGTGATTGTGAAATATTGCTATTCAAAATTTCCATGTTAAAACGGTATCCTACATTGCGGATAGTTTGAATCAAGTTGGGTTGGCGAGGGTCAAGTTCAACCTTTTTCCGCAGCGATAAAACGTGAGTATCAATAGTACGAGGGTTATCGATAGCGTCAGGCCAAGCACGGCGCAGCAATTCTGACCTACTCAAAGGTACTCCCCCAGCTTGTGCCAAAACGTACAGCAAACTGAATTCTTGGGGTGTTAAGTCGATGAATTCTCCCTGGAAGCGGACACGGCGCTGAACTAAATCGATTTGCAAAGTGCCATAATCCAAATAAGCTGGTGCAGTAGGTGTGCGCTTCCGGCGAATCAGTGCCTCTACCCGTGCCAAAAACTCTTGCATCCCAAAAGGTTTGCTCAGATAATCATCTGCACCCGCTTTTAAACCTGCGACGATATCACCTTCACTATTTCGGGCAGATAGCATTAAGATTAGAGGCTGCTGCTGACGATGCAACCAACGACAAAACTCAATGCCATCACCATCAGGCAGGTCTGCATCCAAGACGACCAGTGTTGGTTGATGACTTAAAAATACTTCCCTTGCTTGATAAATGCTGGCTGCTTGATGCACACGGTATTCTAGTTGTTGCAAGTGCCAACCCAGCAACGACCTTAGATGGGGATTCCCCTCAATGATTTCTATACAAACCGAACCCACAGCGGCAAGACCCCTTAGCGTCGATGACTTTCAAAGTAACAAGCTCATCTCTAAGGTTTTGTAGCCTTTGTTACTTCAATAGCTATTAACTTTACATTTCCTAATAAAAAGAGGATTAATATTTTTAATTTATGCCTTGCCGATAGGCGATTAGAAATATCCTTAAATTTTTATTAAATTTCTCGAAAGTGTTGTTAAACTTATGAAAAGTCCTTTTAACTTAACATTCTGCTTTTAGATGAGTGTCATGTGGCAAATATCTATAAGCCAACCAGCTAACCGCTACTACAGCAGCTTTTAAACCTGATCGCAAAAGTGGTACTATCTTGCAGAAACTAGTCCCTATACCCACGAATATATCACCAATACACTTGGGTTGTAGACTATGAAATTCATAAGAATAACTTAGCAGATAACTAGAATCTATGTTTTCTGGAATAGGATTAAAGTATGTTGTAGTTGCTAGGAGGGTACTGCCCAAAGTAGATGTGTTGACTTTGAGTTGATGCCAAAGTGAAATTACAGTTCACTTTTAAGCGTAAATCATTTACAATTCTCATTCCAAAGAGTTTAATACAGCAGTTATGCTCCAAGACACACAAACTATCCGCTATTACCAAAGACTCACCGACGCCTTCGTCGAGTTATGGAATCGCGGTTATCGCACGGATGACATGCGGATGTATTTGGATGGATATCTAGCCGCACTACGACATGGCAACATTCTTGAACCTATCTTGATTCATCGCCTAGAAGAGGAAGCCAGCCGCTACTTGTACGATGGATCAAATTTTGCAGTGCCGCAACCACAGCCACTACCCGATTACTACTAAGTACTATTTACTTAGTCATTCAGAGTAACCGTTAATTACCGCAGATAATCATAGCATATTATCTGTATTGGTCAACTGGTGCCGTGGTGTGAGATTTTGGAGATATTGTATTGATAAAACGTATCCCCTCAGCCCCATATTGGTCTTGCCAATGCGGCTGAGGGGATTGTTGACTATGCTTCAATACGCTTGGGTTAAGGGCTAATTGTACAAAATTGTGGGTTTTCGAGACGCGATAAATCGCCGTCTCTACAAGTGTTTTGGTCTTATCTGAACTGTATTGGACTATGCCTGAAATCAATTCCAACACATGTCAAGTGTTTTGGTTGCAAACACATTAAAAAACCCTTGAAGGAACAGAGAAATTTCAAGGGCATTAAATTAAAAGTGGCAAATTGCCTTAATTGCGTCTAGTTTGCGTAAAGAAATATTACGACGAGGCTAGTGCTACTTCTACCTTTTCTTGCAACTCACCTTTTTGGTACATTTCAATCAAAATGTCAGAACCGCCAACGAATTCACCATCGATATACACTTGGGGAATTGTTGGCCAGTTAGAGTATTCTTTAATTCCCTGGCGGATTTCAGAGTCTGATAGAACGTCAATTGTCTCGAAGGGAACTCCCAAGGTGTTGAGAATCTGCACAACGTTGTTGGAGAAACCACATTGGGGCATTAATTTGTTTCCCTTCATGAAAACCAAAATCTTGTTCTGTTGTAGCAAGTTATCAATTTTCTCTTTCAGTTCTGGCGTCATGGTATTTGTGTTTCCTATGTTGCATTCAACGATGACAAGTGAGAAGTTAAAAATTTATAACTCCTAACTGCTAATTCCTAACTCTATGTTTACGAAGCTGCTGTTGCTTGCCAAGATTCAGGAGTATATGTTTTTACTGCCAAGGCATGAATTGCTTCAGTTGACATAGCTTGCCCCAAAGCACCATAAACTAACTGGTGCTGTTGCACTAGTCCCTTACCTGCAAAGTGCGATGAAACTACTGTTACCTGATAGTGGTCACCGCCACCAGTCAAGTCTTGCACCTGAACCTGAGCGTCTGGCAGTTCCGCCTTGATCATTGCCTCAACCTGCTGCGGACTAATCATCGCTATTCCTGAAAAAACTTACTTTTCTATTATTAACAGATATGGAGCAATGCCTGTGCCAAGTTCAGGTTTTGGCAAGGCTAGAAATAAATGCACCTCTAAGGTGGCTTTTTGAGGACGCTGGCTCAAAGCTACGGTAGATAATCCTATCCTAGCATTGGGACGTTCTCAAGCTGCTGCTCACGGGGAGGGTGGAGATGAGGGAGTAGGGGAAAACAGACAAGAAAAATTTAATTTATTTTTTTTGAGGTGGGGAAGATGAAGCACTACCTCCTCTAGGATAAGGAGAATCAACAAAACCCAACTCAAATAACTGTTGATAGGCTTTTTTACCTAAATCCCGTGTCGGGTTTTGACTCTTAATTATTTGAACCAACAATGGCACAGCTAATTCTGGCTGATTTTGTGCCCGATGTACCAATGCTAGCTGAAAGGTGGCTTCATCTCGCTTTTGGGCTGTTAATAGAGCTTTTTGACGCTGAGAATCAGAAACTCTATTGTCAATTCCCGAAAAGCTAGAGTTTAACTCTTGATAAAAATTAGATAGCTGATTATAAACCTGACGCGCTTCTTGCAGTTTCTTAGCAGCTAAGGGGTAATTTTGAGCAGAAACTGCTTGTTCTGCATCTTTCACAAGGCGATCGCCACCTTGAATACTCAAAAGACTGTTACTTTGGGTTATAGGGCGTAAATTATTAGGATCGTTGGGATCGATGGGTTGTGGGCTAGTAGTGCCTGGTGACTGTGATACCTGAGCATTTACAGGTGATAGCAGAGTGAGGACTGCTATGACTGATAAAAAGGTACGGCGCATCAAGGTAACAGCGACAGCAGTGTTCATGGGGTCAAGTAGTGCAACGACTATACAGAAAAGTTATGGAAACTTCGGGTATCTTAACTCTGTTTTGGTCTTGGACAAAGCAAAGCCGCATCCTAAGTTTCTCTGATTTAGACTGAAAATCGGTTTAATAGAGTTCCCATTGCTCCTGTATACTAATTAACTAAAATCGTTGCTATGAACGATCGCGTTAATTCCTCTGATTTTTTAATCTTCGGTTTACGAGCAGCTTGGGAGTAGTTTGACAAGGCGCTGGCGAAAAGTTGATTTGAGAAAAGGATTTAGGATTTAGACTGCTTCATCACTTCACCATCTGTCTGACTACCAACTTTCCTCCCCAATAATTATCTCAGGTTAAGTTGGATATTTGACACGAGAATCTTTCCAAAGCACTGCTTGAACTATTTGCGATCGCTTCTAGCGGGCGTGAAACGCCATCGCACCAAACCACTTAAACAAGGCGATGTCCCCAGTTCGCGCTTCCCAAAATTTTTTTTACCAGTCATGTTTACAAAATCAAGGAAAATCCAAAGATTTTCCTTTAACTGACTGACCAAATAGTAAGAATATTTATCATCTACCAATTCAGTAGCTTGCAAACAATGATGGGCTATTTGCTCTAAAAAATGCCAATTTGGCTAAATATCCCGTCAATAGAGACTAAGTTTATATATAACATCCTCAAAAGTTGCAAAATACCACTAATCTTTTGTTACTGACTCAGGATGAATATAGCAATTGGTGTCAAACCTGAAAAAGGTGCAGGTTCTTAATCATGTACGGTTAATGGTCAATGGTTAAGAGCCAATTTTGGGACTTTTGACGTTTGACTACATCAAGAATTAGTAATTTCTGCAAATGCGCGATTAGTAACTTTTGTTTCTTGATGGCTTAATTGTTGCATTGCCTTAGCTAAATCAGTTGTGATGCTTTTGGCATCTTGTTTTATACAGCCACTCATGTAATCCGCTACTCTGATTGGGGAACCAATGTGAATACTCACATCTGTTCCCCAATTTGGATAAGGTTGGCTGTAATTAATACCTATGGGTATAATTTTCACTCCCAGCTTGGAATGGCTAGATTCAGCACTCAAAGCAAGACGGGCAATTCCTGGCTTCAACTGATGAACTTGGCCATCACGAAAAATATTACCTTCTGGAAAGATGACTAGGGTTTTTTTCTGCTGAAGTAGCTCAACTCCATGTCGCAGCGTGCGGATTGATGGATGCTTAGAATTTACAGGAAACCCCCCCAAACGTCTGACAAACCAGCCTTGCAAACCTTGACATTCATCAATAGTCACCATAAACCGCAAGTCTTGTTCTCTCCGACAATTAGCGGTAGCGTAGGGTACGAGCAATGCATCCCAACGCGCCCGATGAGTAGGCGCGAAGATCACAGGCCCAGTTGTAGGGATATTTTTTTGTCCGGTTATGCTTATTTGCCCAAAGAATAATGGTAATAGGCAGTGACGCCCTAATAAATGTGCCAGAGGACTTAACCAAGGAGAAACCCTTGAGGTAGTACCAGTCACCTGATTATTTGCTGGGGTGTGCTGGCAGGTATCGGATGAAGAGTAAAATTCCATCATGACGGATGCAGCTGATTGACGGGTAAAATTTAAAGAAAAGTCTGATTAGTTACACCGTAGATTCTCTTGTGTGACTTATGTCGTAGTAGATGGACAGTTTTACCTCTGTCTGTTAGTTTACACTACGCCGTTTATTGGCAAACCAAGTCTGTAATTGTTCACGACAAGCTGACTCTAGAACGCCTCCGATTACTTGTAAGCGGTGATTAGAAGCAGCGCTATCGGGTATGTTAATAGCTGTACGAATTGCGCCAGTTTTTGTATCGTCTACTCCATATACGAGTAGTCCTAGTCGCGCTTGGATGATCGCACCTGCACACATCGGGCAAGGTTCAAGAGTTACGTAGAGGGTACATTTATTAAGATGCCAATTTTGTAAAGTTGTTGCAGCTCTCTGGAGAGCCAGAATTTCCGCATGAGCGATAGGGTCTTTGTCGCGCTCTTTTCTGTTTTCTCCTTGTGCTAGCAATTTGCCTGTTGAATCAATGATAACAGCACCTACAGGGACTTCACCTGCATCACCTGCTGTTTGTGCTAATTCTAGAGCATAACTCATCCATTGTTTATGTATAAGATGATCTACGTATTTATTTAGCATATACTTATCAATACAAAAATTTTAAAATTATGCTCGCCTTTGGACGAGCGAGACACCGATCCTACAAGAAAGAAAAAGTATATAGCTCGCAAACTATAAGTCTTGTCATTACCTACATTTGACAATCCCCGCTTCGTTGTTATCCCGCCTCGGAATAAATTCCAAGGCTAATAGCTAAAGTCCTCTTAAGAGGACTAAACAAGAATTTCAGTCCACTTGAGTGGACAGTACTCTTAGCCTAGAACTTAAGTTCTAGGCGGGATGTGCGTCACCGCAATAGTTTAACTGTTACAAAAATGGGGGTAATGATAATGACTAAAAATCTGAAGCTAAATAGCGGCTTGGACTAAAAGGGAATCGAGTTGATTTTGTGTGTCTAGTTGATAAAGATCATCGCAGCCGCCAATGTGCTGGTTATTAATAAAAATTTGTGGTACTGTACGGCGTCCGTTAGCGCGTTCTGCCATTTTAGCTCTGGCCGCTTCGTCGCCGTCGATTTTATACTCAGTAAAATTTACACCTTTCCACCACAGCAGCATTTTGGCACGAATACAGTAAGGACAAGTTTGCCATGTGTAAAGCTCGACGTTGGCTTTGACTCGCTCTGGATGGCGATTTAAGAGAGGATTAAGAAAGTCCAGCATGTTTTATTAAGCAATAATTTTAACTATGTCTCTAGCCTATAGCAATCCTAAATGAGATTGTGAAATTAGTCGTGGAGGTAGGGGATAGGGAGTAGGGAGTAGGGAGTAGGGAGTAGGGAGTAGGGAGTAGGGAGTAGGGAGTAGGGAATAGATTTTTTTATGAATAATTTAGATCATTGCTTACCGCATTGGGGCTGGAACCCACTTTTGAAAACCCTCTAAATGATTCCAGTAAGCTAAATATCCAGTGAATGCCCAAATTAGAGCTGCTACTATCAGCACTGCTACGCCTATTAGCCGCCAGGTTCGGTTGGTTTTCCAATAGAGAGTTGGCGCAGCAAAAACACCACCTAACCCAGTTAAAATAAAGCCGATTCCTGATAAAATCGGTTGCTTTGTCAAATTCAAGTTGATGATGCGGATACCCACTACGATCGCAACTACACCAGCAAAAAAGCCGTAAATTGCTATTGTCAATAAATCCCAACCTTGAGCAAGTGCGATCGCAGCCGCAACAAATAAGATTCCAAATAGGACGCTTGTCTCACCAAAGGCAATATTAAAACTACCAGTAACTGGCCAAGTAAAGCTCATGTGTAAACCAGTTGTGAGTGCGATCGCACCTGTAATTCCGAATCCAGGAATCCACTGCTTTTGTGTAGAATTATCTATACCACGATACACATAGTCAGCCAGTAGAAATAGCCCAGCTACCATATTGATCAACATGAGTGTGATGTAGTCGATAAACACGATTAACCTCTTAATTTAACAAGCTATTTACTCTGCGCTTTGTTTTTCAGTTTTTAATGAATTCACTAGCTTTTTTTCTTTATTATTTTATATCTAAAGATAAACACTGAAGAAAAACAATGTTCTCGATATAAGATTACTATTTGATTTTTGAACGAAATTAGGTATTGTAGAGTGTGTTAAAACGGAGTTCGTAACGCACTATCATCAAGGGTTTGATGCGTTACGCTGTCGCTAACACATCCTACGTATATTTTCATAAATCAAACCGGATTCCTATATACACTGCTACGTATTTATGTCAGTTCTTAACTTAGTGACTTTTAAACACGCTTTATACTGGAGTAGTTAGGAGTAAAAAATAAGGATGTGTTAACTGGCACTTTTGTAACCAGTTAGCAGCAAAACTTAACTTTCTTCCACGTGTATCCGCCCTTTGGTAGACTTGAAGACTGAAATAGCCAGATAAAGCGGCGGAAATTCAAGCAATTGAGAGGGCAGACTCTGTGGAAAATACACTTGGGTTAGAGATTATTGAAGTAGTAGAGCAAGCCGCGATCGCGTCCTCGAAGTGGATGGGTAAAGGCGAAAAAAACATCGCTGACCAGGTAGCTGTGGAAGCTATGCGGGAGCGGATGAATAAAATCCACATGCGGGGTCGCATTGTGATTGGGGAAGGCGAACGCGACGATGCCCCTATGTTATACATCGGTGAAGAAGTTGGTATCTGTACCCAACCAGATGCCGCAAGTTTCTGTAACCCTGATGAATTAATTGAAATTGATATCGCCGTTGACCCTTGTGAAGGTACGAACTTAGTAGCTTATGGACAACCTGGTTCGATGGCTGTCTTGGCAATTTCTGAAAAGGGTGGATTATTTGCTGCTCCTGACTTTTACATGAAGAAGTTAGCAGCACCCCCCGCAGCTAAGGGCAAGGTAGACATTAACAAGTCAGCAACAGAAAACCTGAAGATTCTCGCTGAGTGTCTAGAACGCTCTATTGAAGAACTCGTGATCGTGGTCATGAAACGCGAACGCCACAACGATTTAATTAAAGAAATCCGTGAGGCTGGAGCAAGAGTCGCCCTAATTTCAGACGGTGATGTGGGTGCAGCTATAAGCTGCGGTTTTGCTGGAACTAATATCCACGCGCTGATGGGTATTGGTGCGGCTCCTGAAGGCGTAATCTCGGCAGCAGCAATGCGTGCTTTGGGTGGACACTTCCAAGGTCAACTGATTTACGATCCAGCAGTTGTAAAAACAGGTTTGATTGGAGAAAGCAGAGAAGCTAACATCGATCGCTTAAAGTCTATGAATATTAATGACCCCGATAAGGTCTATGATGCTCATGAACTAGCATCTGGTGAAACTGTTCTGTTCGCTGCTAGCGGCATTACCAGTGGTAATCTGATGAATGGTGTACGTTTCTTCAACGGCGGAGCTAGAACTCAAAGCTTGGTAATTTCTAACCAGTCGAAAACTGCTCGATTTGTTGATACAATTCACATGTTTGGTGAACCCAAGACTCTCCAACTGAACTAATTTTTAGGGAATGGGGAATGGTAAAAGTAGGGGCGAAGCATTTGGAAATAAATCTTTCTATAAAATAGGAAATAATTATGAAAATGCTTTACCCTTACATGTAGTTAATAGTTAGTAGTTAGTGATTAATAGTTGTTTGTTGCTGGGAATAACTACCAACCAATGAACAAAAATTCCCCATTCCCTATTCTCACTCAATGCCCTATTTTCAACTACCAACTAGTAACTACGATTTAGCAAATGAATATAGCAGTGGTGGGGTTAAGCCATAAAACAGCCCCAGTAGAAGTCCGGGAAAAACTGAGCATTCCAGAACCACAAATTGAAAGTGCGATCGCTCAACTGGCTAGCTATCCCCATATTGACGAAGTTGCAATTCTTAGCACTTGTAACCGTCTGGAAATTTACATTGTTACCAGTGAAGCAGACCAAGGTATCCGCGAAATAACGCAGTTTCTTGCGGAATACAGTAAATTACCCATGCTTTCTCTACGACAACACTTATTTATGCTGCTACATGATGATGCAGTGATGCATGTTATGCGGGTAGCCGGTGGTTTAGATAGTCTGGTACTTGGAGAAGGTCAAATTTTGGCTCAGGTGAAGACTACTCACAAACTGGGACAGCAATATAACGGTATAAAAACCATTTTGAATCGATTATTTAAACAAGCGCTAACAGCTGGTAAGCGGGTTCGCACTGAAACTAGTATTGGTACTGGCGCTGTCTCTATCAGTTCGGCAGCTGTAGAGTTAGCGCAGATAAAAGTGGCAAATTTAGCAGCTTGCCGAGTGGTAATTTTAGGCGCTGGTAAAATGTCGCGGCTGCTGGTGCAACACCTAATTTCTAAAGGTGCTGTGGAAATTAGTATTGTAAATCGCTCTCGTGAACGTGCTCAAGAATTAGCAAAGCTGTTCCCTCAGCAACCGATCGAAATTCATCCATTATCGGAAATGATGACTGTAATTGCCGATAGTGATTTGGTGTTTACAAGTACTTCTGCTACAGAGCCAATACTTGACCGCGCCAAATTAGAAATGGTTTTAGAAGTTCAGCGCTCTCTAATGTTATTTGATATTTCTGTGCCGCGTAATGTTCATACGGATGTAAATGAACTGGAAAATGTGCAGGCGTTTAATGTGGATGATTTGAAGGCAGTAGTAGCGCAAAACTACGAAAGCCGTCGGAAGATTGCACAGGAAGCCGAACGACTTTTAGAGGAAGAAGTGGAAGCCTTTGATATTTGGTGGCGCAGTCTGGAGACTGTGACTACTATTAGCTGTCTGCGAAATAAAGTCGAAACCATCCGCGAACAAGAGTTAGAAAAAGCTTTGTCGAGATTGGGTTCGGAATTCGCTGAAAAGCACCAAGAGGTGATTGAAGCATTGACACGGGGAATTGTCAATAAAATTTTACATGACCCGATGGTGCAATTGCGATCGCAGCAAGATGTAGAAGCTAGACGGCGCTGTATGCAAACTCTGCAAATGCTGTTCAACCTCGATGCAGAGGAACAGTTTAGTTAAATTAAACAACAAGAACCCTGATTTTTGCTGAAAAGTCGGGGTTCTAAGCGAATCGGTTTTAAATTAGATATACTTCTAATTAGATATCTATCTAATTAGAAGTTAGTTATGCAACCAGAGCAATTCAATATTTTACTGCGCTTTTTCAAGGCATTAGCGGATGATAGCCGATTGAAGATTGTAGGTATCCTGGCAAATCAGGAGTGCAGCGTCGAAGAATTAGCGGTGCTACTGCAACTCAAAGAACCGACGGTATCTCATCATTTAGCGAAACTTAAAGAGCTAAATTTGGTAACTGTGCGTCCCGAAGGCAATAGCCGTCTATATCAATTGGATAGCGAGGCTTTGCAAAGCATTAGCAAGGAAATTTTCACACCTGAGAAAATAGCATCTTTGATTGAGGATGTGGATACTGAAGCTTGGGAAAGCAAAGTTTTGAAAAACTATTTCGAGGACAATCGCCTCAAAGAAATTCCTGCTAGTCGGAAAAAGCGTCTAGTTATTCTTAAGTGGTTAGCAAACCAGTTTGATGTGGGAGTCAACTACCCTGAACGCCTAGTAAACGATATTCTCAAACGCTACCATATTGACTGCGCCACCCTGCGACGAGAGTTGATTGCTTGCCAGTTAATGCAGCGAGAGAATGGGGTTTATTGGCGTACAACATAGACATGAAAGATGAACAAACCGCACAATCATAGGTCGTATTTTTATGCAGTTAGAAACGCAAAAATTATATTACACACCTGAAGAGTATTTAGAAATTGAAGAAAAGGCAGAATACAAAAGCGAATACCGTGATGGAGAAATTGTACCGATAACGGGTGGCACTACAAATCATAATAAAATTGCTTTAAATTTAGCCGCATCTTTAAAAATTGCTTTAAGGCGTAAAAATTATGATGTTTATATTGGTGATGTACGTTTGTGGATACCCCGTTATCGGCAGCATACATATCCTGATGTGATGGTGATTGAGGGACAACCTATTTATACGGGAACTAGCACAACAACAGTTATGAACCCGATGTTAATTGCTGAAGTTTTATCTAAATCGACTAAAAATTATGACCAAGGCGATAAGTTTCTTTATTATCGCTCTATTCCCGAATTCAAGGAATATATTTTAATTGACCAATATCAGTATCATGTAATGCAGTATGTAAAAACTGCGGAAAGTCAATGGATATTTACTGAACTTGAACATGAATCTGCAATTTTATCACTGCAAACAGTTGATTTTCAAATTGAATTGCGTGACCTTTACGAACAAGTCAATTTTGCAGAAAATAATGAAGATTAAAAGATACAGCACTTCCGGCAGCTATGAGGTACATCCTAAAAGCTAAAAGCTATGCTAGGAGAGGGGCAAGAAGAAGAACTGTATTGCATAATAGCGGGAAGCGCTGTAAAGCTCTGATTGCGCCGGATGCTGATTCATCCAAAAAAATTAAATTAAAATTGTTTAGCAAGTAGCTAGCAAAGTTCTTCACTAAATTTGTGTTTCTTCTCGGTAAAAATAGGAGGCCACAATTCAGTAACGGGGAATTCCCAACCGGGAAAAAGCTCTGATATGGTTAAAATTCACCATTCTCTCAAACCTAAGCCTTAAACCGTTCCCTACCAGCGAATCAGAGCAAGAATAAAAGCCTCTCTCCCTGTGTGGGGGAGCTTTGGAACAGAAAGCTAATTGCATTTTATTTTCCCAAATACGCCTCTAAAACTTTGGGATTAGTTTGAATTTCTGCGGGTGTACCGTCAGCCAAATTCTGCCCTTCGGCAAGCACCCAAACACGATCGCACAAGGACATAATCACATCCATATTGTGTTCAATAATCAGAAAGGTCATCCCATCTTGGCGATTCCAAGTGATAATGCGATCGCAAATATCATCAATCAACCTCGGATTCACCCCAGCAGCTGGTTCATCCAACAAAATTAACTTGGGATTAGTCATTAACGCCCGTCCCATTTCCAGCAGCTTACGTTGTCCACCAGACAAGCAACCAGCATAATCATGTGCTTTTTTTGCCAAGCCGACTGATTCTAATAGGAACATTGCCCGCTCTTGCAGTTGCTTTTCTTCTTTAGCCACGATGTGCGGTTGCAATTGTACTTGCCAAAAATTTTCACCCGTTTGTTTTTGCGCCGCCAGCAGCATATTTTCTAACACCGACAACCGCGAGAGAGTCCGTGCAACCTGAAAAGTGCGGATTACACCCTGCTGGGCGATTTGATATGGTTGCAAATTGTGAATAGGTTCGCCGTCAAAAATCACCCGTCCCTTATCTGGGCGAATGAAGTTTGAGAGTAAGTTAAATAAAGTGGTTTTACCAGCACCATTGGGGCCAATCAAGCCCGTGATGCTGCCTTTAGCAACTTCGATTTTTGCCTCATTAACGGCTCTGATACCACCAAAGCTTTTAGAAAGTCCAGTAGCTACCAAAAGGGGAAGTGGCGATGAATTGTTATTTACCAAGAGTGAGTTCCTCCTTTTTCCCTAAGATACCTTGAGGACGCCAAATCATCAGTACCATCAGAATTAGTCCGATTATCATGATCCGAAATGCACCCAAACGTGCTTCATCAAGGGGGACGATTCTGGGTAAGACTTCCCGTGTCAGCGCATCGTAAGCAAAGAAAATTACCGCACCTAAGATTGTGCCAACATTACTACCAGAACCGCCTAAAATCACCATAATCCAAGTGTCAAACGTAATCTGCGGTTGGAAATTATCAGGGTAAATGGCGCTGAGTTGCCAAGCGAAGAAAGCACCAGCAAGTCCCGCGATCGCACCCCCAAGCATGAGAGATTGTAATTTATACCAAAAGACATTTTTTCCCAGCGCCTTGGGAATTTCTTCATCTTCACGGATGGCTTTGAGAATTCTACCCCAAGGCGATCGCACCAAAATTTCTAAGCGCCAGTATACAAATGCTAAAACCAACAGCAACACCAGCATTAAACCGGCTTTTGGGTTGTAATTATACAGTCCGATCACCCCAGAAATATAAATCGCTGCCGCCAAAACTGCTAACACAATTCCCACAGCCAAGCGGGATATAAATTCTTGTTTACTAGTTGTCCTTTTGCCTAAATCAGTAGTCCGAGATATTTGAGTGATACGAATCCATCGCCATAACGAAAAAAAAGTTACAGCAGCTAGCAGCGTTAACAACCCAATCATCACGAATCTGACAAACAAACTCGGCTCTGTAGATAGGGGTATGGGATAACTTTGCACACCAAACGCCCCAGAAATCCAGGTGTCACCCACAGGTAATTCCTGGTTATTTACAACCAAACGAATTAATTCGCCTGTACCAATCGTGACAATTCCTAGATAATCTTCCCGTAAGCGGAGAGTTGCAAAACCAATTATCAAACCCAACAAGGCGGCGACAATTGCTCCAGCTACTGCCGATATCAGTAGGGGTACGCCCTTTAAGCTTAATAATACGGTTGTGTATGCTCCGAGGGTCATAAAAGCAATATGACCAAAGTTAATTAACCCCGTAAAGCCCCACTGTAAATTGAGTCCTAGTGCGAATAGAGCAAAAAGTGCTGTAGAAATTGCTAAGAAAATGAGATAGTCAACCATGTTTTGGAATGGGGAGTGGGGAATGGGGAGTGGGGAATGGGGAGTGGGGAATGGGGAATGGGGAATGGTTATTTTCACTTGTCCCCCTACTTCCTACTCCCTACTCCCTACTCCCCACTCCCACTCACTAAGCGAATAAATTTTAGCGTAGCTTGAGCGTAGCTAATTTTATGGGAATACTACTTATTGTTGGTGTTTGCTGGTAGGGAATAGTTGACCTATGAATTTGTTGCGACTGAGGATGCATCATTTAATCGAGCAGTTAGCCGATGAAGATTTGCAAGACATTTGGGATGTTCTGGAAGCTTTACATTGTGACTTTTATATGCTTAAAGCGATACAACAAGTTAAGCGATCGCAGCAACCGTGGGATATCTTAACCCATGAAGAAGCGGTACGACTGTTGATGTTTTTCTGATCCAGCAGCGCTCTTTTGGCGTCCCTCAAATTTTGGTTAAGGTAATGCCTAGTGAATCTGGAAATGCGCTATGCAAGGTCTTTTTTGCTAGACCTGAAAAATTTAGAACCTGCCGCCTACGAGCGGGTGTATGATTTTGTGTTTATTGAGTTGGCCCAAAAGTGGCAACTGAATGATTTAAAAGAACTACGACAGCTTGATGGTGAAGGCATTTTTCACCGTTTCACCCTAGACAATTACCTGATTGGTATAGAAATCAGGGGTGAAATTGTGAAATTTCTGCGTGTCATCCCTATGCCAGATGTGTGAAGTACCCTACCGTATAGACGGATGGGGAATTCCGCAGAAACAGTTAAAGTGAAGAGTCAAGCGAACACTTAAAACTGTAAACTGTATAAGGCTAGGCAGGGATCGCTATAACCTTACATTAAACTGGTTTTTGAGAAAACACTTTATTTGAGATTTCCCTATGGATGCTAGGGCCCTTTGGCAACGATACCAAAACTGGTTATATTTCCACGAGGGATTGGGACTGTACTTAGACATAAGTCGAATGCGGTTCGATGATGCCTTCGTGGATTCGTTGCGGCCGAAGTTTGACAAGGCGTTTGCGGATATGGCTCAACTGGAGAAGGGTGCGATCGCAAATCCTGACGAGAATCGCATGGTTGGACACTACTGGCTGCGAAATCCTGATTTAGCGCCAACTCCAGAACTTACACAAGAAATTGTCCAAACCCTAGAACAAATCGAAGCTTTTGCGGAAAAAGTCCAAACAGGTGCTATTCATCCTCCCAGAGCAAGCCGCTTCACGGATATTATCTCCATTGGCATTGGTGGTTCCGCTCTCGGCCCCCAATTCGTCGCGGAAGCCCTCGCTCCTGATTTCCCGCCCCTGAAACTTCACTTTATCGATAACAACGATCCAGCAGGTATCGATCGCGTTATCAATCATCTACGAAATACCCTTGCCAGCACTTTGGTTTTGGTGATCTCCAAATCTGGGGGAACACCGGAACCCCGCAACGGCATGATTGAAGTTAAAAAAGCTTACGCCGGACACAATTTGGAATTTGCTCAATATGCGGTAGCAATTACCAGCGTTGACAGCAACCTCGATAAACTAGCCAAAGACGAAGGTTGGCTGGCCAGATTTCCCATGTATGACTGGGTAGGAGGACGTACCTCAGAAATGTCTGCTGTGGGGCTAGTACCAGCCGCATTACAGGGCATTGATGTTCGTGCCATGCTAGATGGTGCAAAAGAAATGGATGACGCTACCCGCGTCCCAGATGTGAAAAATAACCCAGCCGCCTTGCTTGCTTTGTCTTGGTACTTCGCTGGCAATGGAAAGGGCGAAAAAGATATGGTTGTCCTACCTTACAAGGACAGCTTATGTTTATTCAGTCGCTATTTGCAACAGCTAGTGATGGAATCCTTGGGCAAGGAAAAAGACTTAGACGGTAATGTTGTCCATCAAGGCATCGCCGTTTATGGCAACAAAGGCTCAACAGATCAACACGCTTACGTTCAGCAGTTGCGTGAGGGTGTAGCGAATTTCTTTGCTACCTTCATCGAAGTATTGGAAGATCGTCAAGGGCCATCCACTGAAGTAGATCCGGGAGTTACATCAGGCGATTATCTTTCAGGTTTTCTCCAAGGAACCCGACAAGCGCTTTATGAAAATCACCGCGATTCGATTACAGTCACCATTCCCCAAGTTAATCCCCGAACTGTAGGCGCATTAATTGCTTTGTATGAACGCGCTGTTGGTTTATACGCTAGCTTAGTTAACGTCAACGCTTACCATCAGCCAGGGGTAGAAGCTGGTAAAAAAGCAGCCGCCTCCATTCTCGATTTGCAAACACGAGTGTTAGCAATCCTACAAAAAGAAAAAGCTCCCATTTCTCTTGATGAACTCGCAAAGAAGGCAGGCGCATCAGAGCAAGTTGAGGCAATTTACAAGATTTTGCGTCATATCCATGCCAATCAGCGAGGCGTGGTTTTGCAAGGTGATCTTCAGAAACCCGGCAATTTAACCGTTTCTGCTAGCTGATAGCTCTAGTACAAACATCACATTTTGTCCAGAATTGTTGTATCAGCAACAATTTTTTATTGTGAAGCATCCTAGATAGAAGTTTTATCTTCCGTCTAGGATGCTTTACTGTATAGTTCGTAATTCGTAATTTCCTCGTTTCTATGCTCCAATACGGTTCAGTTAAGGGCTATTGGCAAAAATTTTGGGTTTTCAAGACGCGATAAATCGCCGTCTCTACAAGTGTTTTGGTCTTATCTGAACTGTATTATCCTATGCTCCGTATGGGAACGCATTCATGTATGCTGCTGACTCACCCGCCTTGAACTAAAGTTCAAGGCTAAAAGCTAAAGTCTACTCAAGTAGACTAAAGATTTTTGGTATATTTAGTCATCTTCAGATGACTTTAGCTATTAGCAAGGAACTTTAGTTCCTTGCGGGACATGGCTTTCACGTTAAGTTGACACTTATGGTTAAAATCTTTAGCTACCAAAAATAGGACTTTTAACACAACCTCTTAATTATGAATTACGAATTACTACTTACCAAGAGGCGTTGATTAAAATAACTTTTGGGTAGGAAGCAGCGATCAAGTAAAAAAGGATTATTAGCATTTTCAAATAAATTAGTCGGCTTATTTCGATGACAGAATGGTGGCACAATTCCCCAGTCTTCTGCTAGCCAAATCCAGTACCCTATTTCAATTCTGCCGTAGTTTGAACCTGTAAGAATCTCCCCAACACTATTGTTGATGGATACTAATTCTGGCGATGATTTGATTTCAATTAACAACCAAGCTAACTCTTCTACAGAAAAGTAATAGCTATTATTAGCTGCTATATTGACGAACTGCTGAGGATCTTTCGCTGTTAGCAATTCTTCTTTGAGAGATAGCGTTTTTTGTGCAAAATCAAAAAGATCCCAAATCTGTCTTCTCGTAACTAGAAACCAAGCAAGTTTTTCTGCTGTCAAATTGTAACCATTTTCTGTTGCTAACTTGATAAACGGCTCAATACTATCGGTTTCTGCTAGTTGACTTTTCAATAGAAAAGTTTGCTCTACTAACGACAAAAAATCAATAATCTTTTGCCATGTAGCTTTGTCAAAACTTTTGTTAACTTTTATTTTTTCTTTCCAATAAATGTATTTATCTTCTTTAAGAAAGAAATTCCAAATTTGATAATACATGGGTCATCTCACCTAAGTTTTGAACTTGGTACAAGTTGGCTATCAATGAACACCAGTGTAGTAAGTATAATGAGTTTCTTCGACAGTACCAAATCTACTAACTTATGTAAATGAAGTTACACAGTGGCTAAGTATAAAATTTCTGTAAAGTTTATCACTATAAATAAAATAGTGATACCTGCGGTGGGTTGTGCGATCGCTCCTTATTACTTCCCATAAAATAAAGTTAAGGCAGCATCAATAAGTAGGATTAATACTATGACTGAATCACCTGCAAAACAACCTGCACGTCGAGGCAGAATTTTTCCAGAACGGACTTTACCACCAGAAGAACTTGCTAGACGTAAAGCTGAAGATGAATTATTTTATCGGCGTTGTCGGGTAATTTTTGAGCGTGTGCGTCCAGATTTCATTCAGGAACATTATGGCTGGTATATTGCAGTAGAGCCAAATAGTGGTGATTACTTGATTGATGCAGATAAAATGCAAGCTCATAAAAAAGCGCTTGAAAAATACCCAAATACTGACCACTGTGTTTTTTGTTTTAATGAAACGGGAACCACTGGCACAATATGATTCAGGGTAAATTTGGGGAAAAGGGTCAACTATTTTTTGAAATTGATTTAATAACTGATGATGGATTAAATTTGCCTGTGGATGCCATGTTAGATACTGGTTTCACAGGTTTTCTGGCTATTAACAAACAAGATTTAGATAGTCTAGACTGGTTTTATATTGGTAAGGAAACTTTGCGAACTGCACAGGGTGAAAGCTTGTTTAAAATCTATTTAGGCAGGTTGATATTAAACGAACAAGAGTATGAAATCCCTGTTTATGCAGGGGATGAAATTACAGAATTTTTGTTAGGTTCAGAGTGGCTAAAAATTCTGCCGTTAGTAGTTAATTATCAAGCTGGTATATTAACTTTGGGGTAACTGCGATCGCTATTAAAATTAACTTACTTTAAATTTTGTTATAACAAGGTTAAAGCTCTCAATAAACTGGAAATATAAATCATGAATATTCAAATTGAACCTGAACTAGAGCAAATTATCCAAGCTCAAATTGCTACAGGTAGATACGCAAATCCTGAAGAAGTGATTAGTAAAGCATTGAAGTTGCTATTAGAGTGGGAAAAAGGTTATCAGCAGTGGGTTGAAGAAACACGAGAAAAAGTTGAAGTTGCTATTGATCAACTGGATAGAGGGGAAGGTATTGATGGAGAACTTGTAGTTGAAAAATTGCGAGAAAAACTGCATAAGTCAATTGCTCAATCACCCACAAAGTAAAATCAATCGCACTTCAGTTATTTTGAAATGAACTGCAAAGGCGCAGAGAAGATAAAGGTAAGAAAAGAGATATATTTTGCTACTTTTAGTTAATAGGTAAATCGCGGAGAAAGTAAAAGCGATCGCTATTCCAATCACTGCCTTTTATTCGTCCTAAATAGCCTGTTAACGGTGAAGAAAGTTCAATCAGAATTTCGTAAAGTTCTTTATTTTTCAAAGACTCAGGTGGACTGCCATAAATGTATGCTATGTGAAGGGCATCCACTCCAACATTTACATCACCTGTTTTTTCTAAATGATTTTTGACAAGCTGGATAATATGCGATCGCAATTTAATCTCTCTCTCAACTTTATCAATATATTCACTAATTTTATAGTCAATTTGCCCAGGTTCTAGATATTGTTTTAATTCTACTAAGTTAATAGCACCTGGATATTTTGCTTTTAATTCAACGAGTTTTTGTAGAGTCATTACATTTATAATACTGATTTTCGATATTTCAGCAGATTCTTTCAAATTTTTAGTCGGTTTACCTGGGCCAATAATTAACCTTACAGCTTGAAGATAATTTTCTTTTAGATGCCTTCTACCAATCCTATCTAATTCTTCTACTGCACGATCAGGAATGCTTTTACATGCTTTGCATTCGCAAACAAGAGGATAAGGTTGTGAGCAAAATAAGTCTAAGCCACCTGCACCGCCTTTGTAGTTTTCTTCAACTTTGAATCCTAAAAAATCAAGGCTACGGCGTGCGATGATTTCAAAATCTGTACCAGCTTGATAGTTGCTTTTACCCTCGTCTTGTTCGATGCTACGATCGCCCAATTTTGCAATATCATTTATCCAAGCTAAATTTGGATCGAGTTGCTTAGTTAGCTTGTCACTACTCCAACCCAAAAATATTTTGATATCGTCGTCTAATTGTTTTGCTGCTGGTTGGCTAATGGTTAGGGATGCGATCGCACTCTGCAATTCTTCCAATTCAGGATGTAGTGGTGGCTGTCGATTTTCTAATTGATGCTTGCGTTGGGCGAAGGTGCGATCGTTTAATACTGGTGTTGCTTCAGAAGCACCAATATTAGGTAAAGCAACAAATTTACCTAGTTTTTCTTGAATGTTGGGTTCAGCTACAACTTCACATAATTGAGGTAAATGATAAACTCGCAAGTAAGCCAAAAAAATATGCGGTTGTTTCTGTAAAATTGCCTCAAATACTTCTGTTTTCCATATAGTTAACTGAGACAAAATATCTAAGTTCTTAGTCGAATCTAGTATTTGGCAATGTTCACATTTAGCCCAAGCTTTAATTGAAACTGTCTCATGAGATAACAGGGGTAATTGTAACTGTTCATCATTTTTAAGTAAGCTGATTTGCTTAGGTTGTAACAAAATACCTTGACTATTTAACTGTGTTAAAGCACTTTGAGCAATAGGTAAAAAATTTGGGTGGTAGTATTGCTCAATTGAAAGCAAACTTGCTGAATAATCAAGGGGATAAAGAGCGAATTTTTGCCCAGTATTAAGCAATTTACGAGGTATTGCTGCAATCATTCGCCCTTGTATTAAAGCTTCAATATCAGGAGCAGGTAGACATAGGGCGTTATAAATCAAAACTGATTCATTCATGATTAATTACAACCCGCTCAATTCGTCTGATTCTTCTATTTCACTCCCACTAGACAAATCTGTTAATTCCCCTATTAGTTCAGTCTCATCGTCTTCATCATCAAGTTTAGGAATATTGCCAGACGGATTACTTAAAATGTCTCGAAGTAAAAGATTATCAAATGTAATCTTATTCTTAGAGATAAAGTCGAAAATATGCTCCTCTGTTAATTGATAATTTCGCCGCTTTTGAGAAATAGCTAAAATTGCCACAAGTGGACGAATTTGTTCTTCTATCAAATCTACGTGTTCTCCACCTCTTTTTCGTACAAGCTCGTTCAGTAATTTATATGCAGATGAACTATTTTTCATCTGTTTTATTTTGGATTCGGAACGAACTAAACACCCGCGAGTAAGGTCATATTTTTCGTAATCTATTAACCATTTTAATCCTGCTGTTAATGTAACTTGAGAAGACTGTATTACAGCTACACCAATTTTTACTTTTTTCCCGTTTTCATTCCCGATAACTTTGAAATTTATATAGTTTATATGGTATGTCTTGGGTTGGACATCATTTGTCACTTCTTCAATCATTACTCCTTCTAAAGTCTGACCTTTTAAAGTTTGAAAACCAAAATAAATAGCATCAGCAATTAGGTCACTATTTTCTAAGTAATCTCCAATATCTGCCTCGTTTTCTCTTTTAAATGCTAGAGCAAACCTCTCAAATGGAGCAGATGGAAGTGGTTCATCATCAATCTTAAAATTATCTGCACACCATCGCAGAGCTTCTCTGACACTGGGCTTGCTTACTTTACCGTATTCTCTTAGCTTACTTTCTTCAAATGGGTAAAGTAAATGAGGAGGAATTAATTTTTTTTCACTATAAAATTCTTTCAACCAAACAGTGACTAATTCAACCATATAATCGCCACTAACGTGTTTTAACTCTAGTGGTTTTCGTTGTGTATATTTTGAAATTCTATCAGGCGTACCACCTGGCATAGAATTTACTTTATCTCTCCATGTTTCAGGCAACATTACTGTGAGAATAACAACACCTTGGCTAAGTTCAGAATTTTCTAGAGTGTCATGGAGAATTTTGACCAAACTAGCAATTACGCTTTCGGTTGGAAACCCATCCTCAGTAGAGTTGTTTATTTGATCTATTTCGTCAAAACAAATAACGACTGGGTTATAAAAACTAACCAAATTTAATATTTGTTGAATATTTTTAAGAGCTTCAGCTTCTCTATCTTGATTTGTTTTACTAGGATTAGGTAGCCCCAACTCATCAGCATTAACTTGAGCTAACTCTCCACCAGATAACCATTTGATTGCAAAAGGTGCTTGAGTTTCTGAAAGCGTCCACAAAATAGCCCGAAGAATATAGGGATCTGCATTGGTTTTAGTTTTGAGAACTTGTTTTTGTAGAGCATTCATCAAGTTTTTGTTTTTAGCCAAACTACTTGCATACACTTGGTCAAATTTTTTGACTAACTCTGCTGGAGTGGAGGAATTATCAGTTTTAACTTCGCTTACCATAGCTGCGGCTACTTCCTGCCACTGCATAACCCACTGACTACCAGTTTTGCTCAGACTATCGGCTAGGGTTTGCTGGAATTGGTACTTAACCAAATTTAAGTCTGTATAGTTATTAGCGCTCGCATAGACAAATAAAGCACCACCTTCTTTTTCGAGATGATGACGAATGCGACTAAGCAGGTGGGTTTTACCAACTCCCTGCTGTGCAGTTATAGCAATTGAAGTCACTTTGTCTTGACTAGATTGACTTGTTCGCACTAATTCAATTGCTCGAAAAACCGCATCAGAAGCATGGGCATTTAAGGTAGATACGTCTGGCGATTTCTTCTTCCAAATATCCTGTTCTTTGACAATGCCAGCATTAATAAATGGATTGTGGCTTTGAATGGCAGCATTGATAGCTTCTATGGGGGACGTAGAGTTATTTGTCATAGTGATTCTGTAAGGTGTGAGTTAATACACTGGGAATGTTTTAGTAAGAATCTAATTAATTCAAGCGCTTGGCGTAAGAGCGCAATCCTACTCCAGGTATGGTGATTGAATCGTCACGTTTATCAGAATTAAAGTCTGGTATCTCTCCAGTCATCAGCTGAAAAATGTCATTAGCTTGCATTTCCAACAACCACTCACTGAATTCTGTACGACTAACCCGATCGCCTATTTCTCTCCTGATACGATAAATTGGCACGAGATCATCTAAGTTGTAGTTTTGGTTCAGCTTGTCGTAAACTTCCAACGCCACCGACTTAAACTCGTCGTAAGATACGATTCCTTTGGAAAACTCCGCTAACGCACCCTTACCATTAACTGGTACATCTGCACCAGTTACCGCAACATCAATCTGACTAATCCACCGCAACAGCGCATTCGCCGCCCAAGTACCAACAATCGTCCCTTCAAACTTAAACTCGCCACTCCTCAAACCCTCACCCAACACCTCTAAACCCTTGGGAGATGTCAGAGAATATCCCTTTTTGGAGATTGCGATCGCACCCTGATTCTGCAACTCTTCAAATGAACCCTGATAATCTGCTACCTTCTGGCTTTTGGATACAATTCGCTTAGTGAGTTGACCCTTTTTAACTTCCTGCTGCGTTCCTCCCAAATCCCACAAGGCTAAAAGGAGACGAGTTCTAGTTTGGGGTGTATTTTTTGATGTCATATTTGAGTGTATTCTTTGACAAAGATCATCATAGTAGCTGTATCTTTTTAATTTATTTACACCAAAAAAATAACCGAGAAATTGCTGAATATTTCGGCGTTTTAGCTAAATTGATTAATCAAAAATCAAGAAGTTATTTCCTTAGGATGAGTGCAGTTTCTCTCGAAGGCAGGATGGAATACTTGAGAAAATCGATCATCATGACAGTGAAGCGTTGTAGCTGTGCAGTTGTAAATTAAGTGGTAGATGTTTTTTCAATGCCAGGTGAAATAACAGGAATTCCAACTTTGTATTTGCAACAGCAAGGCTTTTAGTAAATACAGGTGATGACGAAATCCGATGAACACAATATATAAAGAACGTAAAATAGTTTCGCGTCTATTTGCAGTGCTGCTTTCCGCATTGCTTATGGTTCCTCTGCTGAGTAGCTGCGGAGGCGGTTCGCAAAAGGCTTCAGTTCCACCACCTGTTGATGACACCATTGGTAGAACAGTGAGCAATCGCACCACAAACCAACCCGAAGTTAAAAAGGGAATGGGTACAGGGCAAAAAGTGGCAATTTTGGCGGGGGCTGCGGCACTTTACTACATGTACAACCAACATAAAAATGCTCCCCAAGAAGGAGCAGAGGGTAAGTACTATCTTTCCAAGAACGGGCGTGTATACTACCGCGATGCTGAACATCGCGCTCACTGGGTAACTCCACCATCAGAAGGAATTCGAGTACCGGAATCTCAAGCACAACAATATCGCCAATTCCAAGGGTATAACAGGAGTTCTTCAGGTCGCGATCTAACTGGCATAACTGCATCCGCAGCACCGGCACTCTAGATAGCGAAGCGTGTGTAAATAAGAAAGCGGGTTTCCCGGAGGATAACGCCGATCTCGCACGTGGGAGACACGAAACTAAATCAGGAGAAGGATTATGGTAAATTACTTTTTGCGAAAGGCGAAAGATTTCCTCTTGGGGTCGAACAGCGATCAAGCTGAAAATACCGAATTCCGCAATCGCAATGTTCGTCCAGCCAGCGAAGACCCTTATGGTGATCCCGCAGATCCGGCATCTTACGGCAAAGTTCGCCCAGCCAGTGAAGACCCTTATGGCGACCCCGCAGATCCGGCATCTTACGGCAAAGTTCGCCCAGCCAGTGAAGACCCTTACGGCGATCCCGCAGACAAAGGCGAGTTTCGTAACGTCCGCCCAGCCAGCGAAGACCCCTACGGCGACCCCGCAGATCAAGATTACCGCCGTTAACTTAACGCCAAACCTAACCCCCCAAACCCTTCCCTACTAGGAAATGGGGAAAATTCCAAGCCTCTCACCTAGAAAAAGAGAGGTTTTCCCAATTTGATTTGTAATACCAATTTGAAAAAAGAATGCGACAAATAGACCATTTGTAGAGACGCGATTCATCGCGTCTTTACCCAAGGATGCGTTGCAATCATTAATTGAATTGGCATAAGGTGAGGAATTTCGGAATAACAAATAAGGCAGCAGGATGTGAACCTACTGCCTTTTGTTTTTGCAGTTATTTCGACGAATTACGAACTTGTACTGAGCGTAGCCGTTGGCGTAGCCTCTCGTAGAGAAGTATTACGAATTATTTATTTCCTGCGATCGCTCAATATTTTTACGCACAGATTGAGCCGAAGTATGCAAACCCTTTCTTTCTTCATCAGTGAGTGTCAATTCTAAAACACTCTCAATTCCACCACATCCCAACCGACAGGGAACACCAATCACAACATCTTCCAAACCGTATTCACCTTGCAGATATGTTGCCACGGGTAACAAACGCGACTGATTTAGCAAAATCGATTCTACCATCACACTAGTAGCCGATGCCGGAGCAAAAAAAGCGCCTCCCGTCTGCATCAATTCCACAATTTCTGCGCCACCGTTCCGGGTTCTTTCTACCAAGCGTTCAATTGTGGCTGCATCGAGCAATTCAGTGATGGGAATGCCGTTTACGGTAGCATAACGAGACAACGGCACCATTAAATCGCCGTGGCTACCCAATACCATCGCTTTGACATCGGCGGGCAAAACGCCCAATTCTAGGGCAATGAAGGTTTCAAAACGGGCGGAATCTAACACACCAGCCATACCCATAATGCGATCGCGTGGTAAACCAGTTGCTTGCCAAGCTAAATAAGTCATCACATCCAACGGATTGGTGACGACAATAAAAATAGCATTGGGAGAATGAGCGATCGCATTCTTTGCCGCTTCTACCACAATTTTGGCATTGGTTTTCAGCAAGTCATCGCGGCTCATCCCTGGTTTGCGGGAAGTCCGGCGGTAATTACCACAATTTGAGAACCAGCTGTATCAGCATAATTATTTGTGCCGATAATCTGGCGATTATGTATTTCAATTCCCCTGGCTTCCATCAAATCCAGCGCCAAACCTTGGGGCATTCCCGCAATAATATCTAGTAAAACTACATCAGCCAGGTTTTTCTCTGCAACGCGTTGAGCTAAAGTACTGCCAACCCTACCCGCACCTACGATGGTGACACAGGGTAAATTACACACAATTGGGGAGTTAGGCGAAGAAGACATAATTATTAAAGTAGAATTTTTATCAACAATAATTTAGGAGTTAGGAGTCAGAATTCAGTACGAACTCTGTACGACTAGGAGATGAATAAACGGTGAAACATTACACCAAATCTATCTGCCAAATCCCCGCCCATTCATTCTGACTCCTGAATTCTGACTCCTGAATTCTCTACTTATTATTTGAACTCTTCAAGCTGATCCACACGCAACCAAACATTTGGTGTTGGCACTTTCCCGAACTTAACAAGGGCGTAATCACCTTTGATATCTACAATTTCGCCCTTACTGTCAAACAAATAGGGAGGAAAGCGAGTATCACTGGCTTTTGCTTCCAGACTGTTTTCCAGTTTCTCGCGGATAGCGCGAACCAAATCTCCTTTTTTGACTGCCATAAGTTTCCCTCTCAAATTTCTAGATTAGACTTATCCGCATTTTAAAAGACTTCCGAGCTAAAAACTCCTCTTGTACAGATGCGATTAATCGCTTCTCTCTTGTACAGACGCGATTCATCGCGTCTCTCCTGTTTGACACTGTGGGCAAAAGTGACTAGATCGCCCAGCTAACCTAATCCGCATAATTGGAGTGTCACAAACTCGGCAGGGTTCTCCAGCGCGGTTATAAACCCAGGCAACACCACCATAGTTGCCGTTGACACCCTTAACACTTAAGAAATTACTAAAAGTCGTACCACCAGCTTCAATGCTGGTTTCTAACACTTGAATTATGGCTGTTCGCAAACGCTCAATTTGCTTTAACTGCAAATCTATACATAAGGTTTCAGGTAAAATTCCACTCTTAAACAGGGCTTCATCGGCATAAATGTTACCTAATCCCGCCACCACCGATTGATCGAGTAGCGCAGTCTTAATCGGACGACGGCGATTTTGGAGTTTGAGAGCTAGATATTCAACAGTGAATTCGGGTGAAAATGGATCTGCTGCCAGTGTTGCTAAACCAGTCATAATACTTTCTACAGCAACACCAGGCGGAACCCACCACATTTTGCCGAAGGTACGCTGATCAACAAAGCGCAATTCCTGGTGTTCCCCAAAGAATAATCTAACCCGCGTGTGCTTATGTAATGGTTCATCTCGATGCAGCCATAGTAGTTGACCGGTCATTCGCAAATGAACCCCTAGCCAACCTGTGGAAGAGAGGGAAGAGAGTTCGGCAAGCAGATATTTACCGCGACGATGCCAAGTGACGATGGCATTCTTTGTAATTCCATCAACAAACTCACCTACAGAAAACGGGTAGGCGATGGTGCGATCAAGCAACACATCTCCACCCGTGATTTCTTGGTTGAGGGTCAATTGATTTAGACCCCTTCGGACTGTTTCAACTTCAGGCAGTTCAGGCATTCAAGCTGATTAAGCAGACAATTTTGATGTATTTGAGGGATCAAGAAAGAAGAGATGGGGTAGTAACTTACATAGCCGTAGATGGCTCGTATTACTACCCAAGAGAAACCGTAAATACCCGCAGGGCGGCTCTCATAGATTAGGGTAGGCTAGGATGAAGAATGAATGAACTGAAAGTTTCAGATTTCATACTTCAGACTTAAGACTACCCTTCATCATCGCATCAAACAAGCCCCTTGTATGCTTTGCTGCTATTTTTTAGGTGCTTTAGCCTTTGGTGCTTCAACCTCGACTAATTCATCCTGAGCAAAGTTGTTGGTATTGATACCAGAGTAATTGACCTTTTCAAAGCGGACAATTACAGGGTATTTGATGCCACTTTGGTCAATGGAAGCCACAGTTCCTAGATCCTGAAACCAGTAGGATTCAGGGCGGAGAATACGTACTTTAGAACCACGTTGAACCATGATTATTTTCCCTTTTAGTTATCAATCGCCAATCTAGAGGGCTAATTGATTTCACTCTACAACCTGAAGGTCGCAGCAAGAGTCTTTGTTAAGTTATTTGTCTGAATTGGGCATTGGGAATTGGGAATTGGGAATTGGGCATTGGGCATTGGGCATTGGGAATTGGGCATGGGGCATGGGGCATGGGGGAAAAATCTTCTCTTCTCCCTTCCTTGCTCCCTGCTCCCCACTCCCTACCACATCCCAAATTTAAAACTGTATTAGATCTACTTGACAACGTACACGTTATAGCGTACCTTCGTTCGCAAGCGGTTATTTTGTAGAAGCTTATGTTTTAGTTAAGACAAACACACTTCCTTCGTTACCTCTGCCGATCCGCAGATCGTTATCTATATAGGTGATATCTAACCAGCCTTGCTGGTTATCACTGTTTACAGCAAAATCAATCGCCGGAAATTTTCTACCTGCTTCAATTTGTTGGATAAAAGTTACCGGAGAATTGTATTCTATTAAACGTTGTAAGCCGATAATAGATCGCTCAAATTTCACTTGGACGCGCCGACCTGAAACTGGCTCAAATTTAGCAGCAATGCTAACTAATCCTTCTAAATAAGGTAAGCCATAAATCTCAGCTATGTTGTAAACACTGGCAGTATCTACCCGGATACACTGATAGATTTGACCTAGTTTGCACAAAGGTAGACGATCTAAGTTTAAAAGAGCATTGCTGGTGGTGTATAGCAATCGCCAATCGCCATTTAGCAAATTGTTAGCTTCTACCGGACGGGGTGTAGGATTAAAATCTTCTAAATTGGCGATCGCTGCTAAGATACCCTGTTTCTGTGCTTGGGTCGCCAGTAGACCGCGATTTGTCCCAGCGATCGCATCTATAAGAGCCGCTTTTCCCATCATCGCCTGTCACCTCAAAAATCAGTCCTTTCCATCAGCATAAACAAGATATTCATGACCTATGTGTAGAGCCATAAAAATTACGAATAATCGCTTGGCATAAGCAATATGCTTATTAAATAAAAAATTTCTATCTGAATGCGGATTTATCAACTCAAGCGTTGAAAAGATAACTAAATTAATCCGTGTCAAGTGATAGACTCTAAATGTCAACTTACGTCAACCTTTTCTTGTCCTCCTCGATATGTTGAACTCTCCATTACGTGAAGTAGCCCGTAATCAGCGAGCCGATGTCATCCCCCTAAAGCAAGAGTCCTCTTTGTTGGACTGGTTACAAACCAACGGTCGGATCATCGCGCGTAACGTTCACGAACCGGATTTTCAAGATGACGAAGAAGAAATAGACTCCCTGATGGGTGTAGAAGATGGAATTGGCTACGACCTTAATGATGATGACGATGTAGGAATCGCTGAAGATTAGCCTTTTCAGGCTAGTACCGCAAGGCGGAAGTCAAAAGTTAAAAATCAAAAGTCAAAAGTTAAAAGAATTGTATTTCAAACTTTTGCACCATTTGAAATGGTATGTTTATTTCCGCCGTGGTGTCCTAGGGACTTGGTAGTATCCCTAGTTAGTGATATTCAATTTTATAAGTGTGGAGTGAAGGGAAACTTCTGTGGACGCTAAATTATCTCCTGAGCAAGGTTTAAATATTTCTGGAATCGTTCTAGCTTCTTTATTAGCTGTAGGGCTAGGTACAACAGCATTTTTCTTGGATTCGATAGCCAATAGACTACCCTGGCAAAGTATGTCGTTAACCCTGCCACTACTTTTGTGCGCTCTGGGTTCAGGTGTCGTAGGCTATTGGGTAATACCCCTACTTCAAGCACTCAAAACTGGACAAATCATTCGTGAAGATGGCCCCCAAGCCCACCTAAAAAAGGCAGGCACGCCAACAATGGGCGGTATATTTTTTATACCTGTATCTGTGCTGCTTGCGTGTATATTATCTAACTTTTCTAAAGAGGTGCTTGCAGTTTCGGCTTTAACAATCAGCTATGGATTGATTGGCTGGCTCGACGATTGGCAAATTCTGCGCCGGAAATCAAATAAAGGTATATCTCCCCGCACAAAACTAGCTTTGCAAGTGAGTTTTGCGGCTGTGTTTTGTTTATGGCTGATGTTTAATCAACCTTCTAATATTACAAATATTGCTTTGCCTTGGGTGAGCTTCACACTACCCTTAGGATTCCTATTTTGGCCTTTAGCAGGTTTTGTGTTAGTTGCAGAAAGTAATGCGACTAATTTAACAGATGGGATTGATGGCTTGGCAGCAGGAACAGTAGCGATCGCACTTTTGGCATTAGGTGCTTTAGTTGCGCCTACAGCACCTGGGTTGATGGTTTTCTGTGCTGCTTTAAGTGGTGGGTGCTTAGGTTTCTTAGCCCATAACCGTAATCCAGCCCGCGTCTTCATGGGAGATACCGGTTCTTTAGCACTGGGAGGCGCTTTAGCGGCTGTAGCACTATTGACAAACACCTTGGTAGCACTGTTCATTCTCAGTGGTATCTTCTTTGTAGAAACTCTTTCGGTGATGGCACAGGTAAGTTATTATAAAGCCACTAAAGGCCCTGATGGCAAAGGCAAGCGCCTCTTCAAAATGGCACCGTTACACCATCATTTAGAACTAACTGGTTGGTCAGAATTGCAAGTGGTTGGAGTATTTTATGTCATCGCTGCTATTTTGGCTGCCATCTGTTTGGCCATCGCTCCATTCTGAATCGTTTAAAAAACTGCTTGAATACAAAAAAACAACTCCATGAAGATGTGGGAGTTGTTTTTTTATATAGGAAGTTTGAATCCCCATCTATTGCGTAGCTTCCCGCAGGCTACAAAACAGCCTTCTGACTTAAGAGTGCTGGGTAAAAATACCAGTTCCCAGCCCCCAGTCCCTAATTCCTCTTTCATGCAAGGCTTTTGAAACTCGTTTCATCGGGAGCATCCCAATTTTGCTTAAATTTTTTCCCTCACCCCCAGCCCCTCTCCCAAACATGGGAGAGGGGAGACATAATTCTAGTTCCCCTTCTCCCATCTTTGGGAGAAGGGGTTAGGGGATGAGGGCTATCAACGTTTTTGCACATTTGGGATGCTCCCGTTTCATCGGGACTGCCTTCTTCAATTAATATACGTATTTACATATTCCATAACCCGATTCTTCCCTGTTCGCTTTGCCTCAAGCATCGCTTGATTTGCCCGATTCAGAAAATCCTTAACCGTAATCCCTGGTTCTGATACAGCTATTCCAAAAGAAGCGGTGATCCTTTCAAGGATCTGATCGCCGTCCTTCAATTGCATTTGTTCAACATCTATCCTTAGTTGTTCTACTCGCTTTCTGAGGTTTTCTAGTGTCATATTAGGCATTACAACCACAAATTCTTCACCACCCCATCTGCAAGCAATATCAAAAGAACGAATAGATTTTAACAGCAGCTTTGCTAATCCCTGAATCACAATGTTGGCAGTCAAATGCCCATAGCGCGAGTTGTAATATTTGAAGTTATCGATATCTAGGAAAATAACACTAAGAGGTTGTCCCGATCGGTCAGCTTCGGCTAGTCTCTGTTCCGTTATGGTTTGCATATAGTTTTGATTGAATAGTTGGGTCATCCCATCCCGCAAGTTATCATAAGTTAAACGTTTTTTTATTGATAAATTATTCAGTGCAATACCTAATGTTCTAGCAATAATCTCAGTAATTTGTTGATCTTCTGGGCTGATTTCTTCAGGCGCATCGATGTGTAAAATCCCAACTACTTCGCCTTGTCCAAACAATGGAACACACAAATGTGTGCCGCTAACAGGCTGTATTAAGTGGTTGCACATTAGTCCTGAGTTACACGCCGATAAAAGGTTGAATTTCCCTCTCCGCAAAGCCCAACACTCAGATTGCGAAAATATTTCTTTACTGGTTCTTTCACTTCCCCAACTACTATTCATCTGAACATAATTCTTAGAATTAGCAATTATATAGATAGAACCACTCATATTAGGAAACAGCTTGGAACAGGTTAAAGCAACCACTTGATACACCTCATCTTCAGATTCGCAGCAATAAAGCATATCCGCCATATCTGAGAGATATATAAGTTCTCGTTTTTTTGCCTCTAATTTCAGTGTTTTTTCTTCTAACTGCCGATTTAGGTCAGTGAGCGATCGCTGTGCTTCTATAGATTCTGTAATATCGATACTGATCCCAGCGATGCGGTAAGCGCCCGTTGCGTAATCGCTAAACGGAAACTTAAACGATAGCCAGTAGCACGGCTGATCATTACCAGGTATTTTTACCTCTTCAATCAGCTTCAAGGGACGTAGAGTCTTCAAAACGACTTGATCATTTTCCATTACCCGCCGCCCCTCTTCTGGATTTGGCAAGAATTCACTATCTGTTTTTCCCACCCATTCTTGTGGATTTACCGAAAATCTAGACTGTATCTCTTGGTTGTAGTAGAGCATTCTAGATTGCTCATCTTTGATATAGGCTGCAAACGGCCCCTGATCTAGGAATAACCGTTGCATCTGCTGGCTGCGTTGAAGTTCGCGGTTATCTTCTTGAGATTTAGCGATCGCCTCTACAATTTGATAAGCGGTTGGCATCAGGTAGAGTAAAGCAGACAAGGAAACAAACGCCATTACATCAAGTACGCCTAAGTGCAACAGCGACACTACCGAATGTGGCTCAAAGATCGCCAGAAGGTGATGAAATCCGCAAAATAGTATGAATCCACCTGATAAGAAAAAGGCTAGCCAAAACTTAGAAGGGATAGTTGCCCTAGTTTTAGCAAAGAAAACCCCTATTACTGTAGGGATGCCAAAGTATGAAAATGCAGTGATGCCGTGAGCAATCATGCAATTCCAGTGAATAGGCTCCATTGTTGACCTGATATTAACATTTCATCGGATTCACTATAATTTTAGGTAGTGTCAAAATGTAAGGATAGAAAGGATGATTTCAGTGCCTCATCCCTTAGTTTTACAACCCCTTCAGGGCGGGAGTAGGGAGTAGGGAGTAGGGAGTAGGGGAAGAAATTAGCCCTCGATTTAGGTTTAAAGCCTCGCCCGCAAGTGGCGCGATAAAATCCTTGTATCGCCAGGTAGGTTGAAACCCCGCCCCTTGTGGGCGGCTTA
>JBBSOX010000005.1:0-131720 GCA_038259325.1 Chroococcales cyanobacterium
AACAAGTTAATATTAATACAAATGATTTATCTATCACTGATGGTTGCTTCTACATCGCCATCGTAAATTTTTGATGCCTTTCTTCCCTATTGAATCTCTACGCACAATCCGGCATTTTATTACCCGCAACTTGGGTTATTATCTGGCGAACCGGAGCGATCGCACCTAATTGCCCAAACTTATTTACAAGATGTCCGCTTGTTGTCAGAAAATCGCGGACTCAATAGCTATGTGGGATACTTACCGAATGGCCACAGCGTCTTATCAGCTACAAGTGGTATGGGTGCGCCTTCATTAAGTATTGTTGTCAATGAGTTAGTACAAGTAGGAATTCGGCAAATTATTCGCATTGGAACTTGCGGAGCAATTCAATCTTATATACCAGTCGGTAGTGTTGTTATTAGCAGTGCAGCATTGTGTCGCCAAGGTGCAGCAAATGACATTGCGCCTGTGGAGTATCCAGCCGCAGCTGATCCTTTTCTCACAGTCGCCTTAGTGAAAGCTGCGCGAGAATTAGAGGTTGAACATTGCAGAGGAATTACAGCATCAGTTGATACTTTTTATGAAGGACAAGAACGCACTGATTCAGCGAATCCAAATTTAATGCGATCGCTGCATGGTATTACAGAAGAATATCGGCGCTTGAATATCTTGAACTATGAGATGGAATGCGGCACCCTGTTTAAAATGGCAGGAGTCTATAATTTTGCAGCAGCAGCTATTTGCGGTGTAGTAGCTGGTCGTACTGTTAGTGAAGATATCATCTTAGAACAAAGGGATGTTGCTGTTAAAAATGCGATCGCAACTGCTGTACATGCAGCAGCAACTCTTAAATAAGCTAACAAATTTCTCTTATCTAACTTCTTAGTTTACCAGATTTAATATGCTCTAAGTAGTTTTATCATGTCTTTACTTAATCTTTAATTTATTAATCAGTAATTTTAGTTAAGATGTATTGAGTAAAATGTAATTTTATATTATGGAGACACATAACTAAAAAGTAAAAAAATTACTAAATAACTTGAAAATACAAAAAATAGGTAAATAGCCTAGACAATACTTGTAACAAAAACTTTATCTATTAAAAGATATTAGCAAAATTGGAGAAAACATATAACATGAATAATGCTTGGAGGCGTTGGATTACGACCTTTAACTTAGCTGCAATTGCACTAATGCCGACGCTGATATTTTTAGCATTTTCTCATCGGGCAACAGCAACAGCTGATGATCCAGGAGCATGTTACATGGTAACTTCCTCTGGTAAAACCGTTGGATTGGGAAAGCTTTGTGGGAATATAGGCAATGTAATAGCCGCACCTTCAGACAAAAGAGTTTTTCGAGTCTTAATTAAACGCCGCTTTGGTGGAACTCCTGTGATCGACGTCACCTTCAATGACAAAAAGACCTTTGAAATGATTGTAGATACAGGTACTAGCGTAACCATTATCACGCAAGATATAGCAAATTCGCTTAAATTACAAGCTACAGGTACAATGCAAGCCCAAATTGCCGATGGTCGCAACGTAGAATTCGCAACTAGTAAGGTAAAATCTCTTGCAGCAGGTGGAGTTACAGCCAATAATCTTCAGGTTGCGATCGCACCAAAAGCAAACATCGGCTTATTGGGTCACGATTTCTTTGGCAAGTATGATATTAAGATTCTAGAAAAAGAGGTCGAATTTCATCACCGCTAATGTTCGCAGGTAAAAACGTAGTATCCTACATTTTGGTATCTAAAAAATAAGTTCAAAATCATGAGGAGAAATCCCATAAGATTATTACTTAGCGGAGTGATTGTCAACTGATGACTAAGCTGATTGAATACGAAGAAGCCAGCGACGAAGTACGTGCAGTATATGACGACATCCGCGCCACACGCCAGAATGACTATATCAATAACTTTTGGAAAGCTATAGCCAATCATACTCCTACCTTGCAACGAACTTGGCAAGCAGTGAAGGAAGTTATGACCAGTCCTGGTGAGATTGATCCACTGATGCGCGAACTAATTTACATCGCTGTGAGTGCGACAAATGGCTGTGAGTACTGCATAGCCTCGCACACAGCGGCAGCGCGTGCCAAGGGCATGAATGATAACATGTTCGGGGAAGTAATGGCGATCGCAGCCACTGCCAATATGACTAATCGCCTCGCTAACGGCTATCAAATTCCGGTGGACGAGAGATTTAAGACATAGGAGTGTACCCTTTCTCTAGGGACTTGCAGAATTATTGACTATGCCAAAGCTTCAGATTAACGGGATTGATTTGTTCTATGACATTAAAGGAACGGGTGAGCCTTTGCTATTAATAGCTGGCTTTCTTTGCGATCATGCCTATTGGTCGCTGCTCATGCCATCCCTGATTTCGCAGTATCAAGTCATTCGCTTAGATAACCGAGGTATGGGGCGAAGTTCTGCTCCCGAAGACCCTTATAGTCTGAAACAGATGGCTAGTGACGTTGCAGCATTGCTCGACCACATTGCGATCGATAAGGTGCATGTAGCAGGTCATTCAATGGGTGGTCAAATAGCCCAAGAGCTAGTGTTAGCACATCCTGAAAAGGTACAAAGTCTGATGCTAATTTCATCGTTGGCTAAGGGTGATGGATTGTTTAAAAGCATCATTGAGACTTGGGGCGAACTCTGCGGTAATGTAGACCTGAAACTTTATGAAAAAGTTGTATTACCCTGGATATTTACAGATACTTTTTACTCAATTCCTGGGATGATCGAAGGCCTGATCGAATTTGCAATCAGATATCCTTTCCCACCTGCAACTCATTCACTTTATCATCACAGCCAAGCTATGCTTGACTTTGACACAACAGACCGCCTAGAACAAATTCATTGTCCTACCCTAGTTCTAGTTGGTAAACAAGACATTCTCACCCCGCTAAAGTTTTCCCAAAAACTTGCTCAAGGCATTCCCAATGCTGAACTTTTAGTTCTTGACTGTGGTGGTCATGGTTTCTTAATTGAGTCGCCGGATGCTGTGGTTTCAGCCATGCTTAACTTCCTGGGGAAGTTGAAGCCAGCTTACACTAACGTCACGTGAATTCCAGATAAGAAAGGGAGTAGGGAGTAGGGAGAAAAGGGAAAAATTCCATACTCGCTCCCCCTGCCCCCTGCCCCAATTCCTCTTCCACTTCCCCTGCCTCTTCGTTCAACTATCAAATTTAGAAAGGAATATCATCTGGATCTGGTTCTTCCTCTTTCACTGTTGGATAAGTGGTTCGTTCATAATTTGTGCGTTGGGGTACGGGTTCGTAACTTGTGGTTTGGGGAGCAACGCCAACAGGATTTGCAGCCGGAGTAGGCGCGGGACGTGGTGACTCGTAACTGGGAACGTCTTTCTGTGGAGGACGAGATGCTGAAGATGGTTGTCGTGAAGCAGTTTCCGTGAATGATGGAGTTACGGTTGCTGAAGGCAATGGATCAGTATTAAAACTGCCTCCAACAGGTTGAATTTGTTGCACCGTCAATTCAGCGCGTTTTTCTTTGAAACCTTCTTGACGATCAACAGTATTCATGCTTAAACGTCCTACCAAGATGACGCGATCGCCTTGGTGGTAGTTTTGCTGAATTTCTGTCGCTAAATTCCCCCAACCGACAACTTTCAGGGTGGCTGGCGGATCTTCTGGTTTCTGGGAATTGGGAAACTGCACCAGCATTTCTGTGACTCCCAGATTATCTGCTGTATAACGCAGTTGCGGCTCGTTAATAATTTCCGCCATTAAAACGCAGCTGTTCATTAAAATTACTCCTGACTGCAAAAAGTACTGATTCAAAAAGAGGGGGTTTTTCTATGTAGTGCCAATTAATATCTAAATATGTTTAATTTTTGGCATTTTTTAATAATGTTTCAACAAATTTTCTACATCAACCCTGAAAACAGAATTCAGGAGTCAGAATTCAGTAGTCAGAAGAACACTTGATGAATGAATATACCAATCATAACTAAACTTCTTACCAATTCTGACTTCTGACTCACCTCGGCTACGCTCGGCGACCACCTGGGTGCTGAATTCTTTTTAGTCATTTTTAGCATAAAAGCCAAGCGATTGCTTTGAACAGCATTAAATATGCTACTCGCTACCTTCGCTTGACTAAATGAGCATTGAATTCTGCATTGAGTAGTATAATTGTACCACTATTTGCTGAAATAGAAAAAATTATTGGCAAAAATTAAGTCTTGACGTGAACTGGAAAAACACCCAAGCCAATCAACCTGGCTGGAAGGTCACGCAAGAAGGGTAAGCGCAAAAACGCAGGTGGTACAAAGGTGCGATTTGAAATGAGAACCGGGGCAAACACCCGTTTCTGGATAAAAGTTTGAAACGCTTGAATGATACGTGTGGGCAACTCGCGTTGACGCTGTACTTTTGCTAGGTCGCTAAGTTGTACTTGTCCGTTTTTGAGCGGTTTGGTGAGTACATTCGCAGCGACTACAGCATCTTGAATTGCGTAATTAATGCCAACTCCACCAACTGGAGACATTATATGAGCGGCATCACCGATGAGTAGCAAACCTGGATTATACCAGCGTTTGACGCGGCTGGATTCGACTGAGAGAAAAGCTATTTGTGACCAATCATGTAAATTTTGGATGCGTTGCTGGAATTCTGACACCACTTCGACAACAGATTTTTTTAATTCCTCCAAACCCGCAGCCCGTAGTTGTTGATAGCCTCCCTTGGGGATGGCATAGGCAAGTTGCCACTCATCACCACGGTCAAGCATGGCAATGATTTTACCTTGACCAAAGCGACCCATTCCCCCCTCTGGGTCTTCTGGCTGACGCGGTAGGCGGAACCAGAGGACATCCATTGGCGGCGAGGTTTCGATGGATTCAAACTCACCCAGGTGGCGTAAACGTGAGTGGCGACCGTCTGCACCCACTGTAAGTATTGCCCGAACTTCGTGCCAACCACCGCCTCCTCGATAGCGGACACCTTGAATCACGCCATTTTCGGCAATTAATTCTTGCACATTCGCACCCATCACCAGATGGAAACTAGGATATTTTTGTGCTTCTTGGGTGATGAACTCCAGGAATTTTACCTGGGGAAGCATTGTAATGTAGGGGTAATGGGTTTTCAGATGACTAAAATCTGCCAATGTGACAGTATCTTCAGGAGTTTTAAACCTAATTTGGCGCATTTTCGCATGGGGAAGTTTTAGCAAGCGATCGCTAAGTCCCAATTCTTCCATAATTTCCATGACTGATGGATGAATCGTATCGCCGCGAAAATCGCGATCAAAGTCTTTGTGCGCTTCCAGCAGCATCACAGAAATGCCTTGACGCGCTAACAATAGCGCCAAGACTGCTCCTGCTGGTCCCCCACCCACAATGCAACAATCTGTGGTTTGTACGTCTACAATGTCATGAATAGGATTAACACTTGGATCTTGGGAAAGATTTTGAGGTACATCGGTAGTCATAACAACACCTCTTGACAGCCCTAAAATTCATGCGTAGTTCGCTTTTGATGGTACAAGCAAAAAATATGGAGCATCAACATACTTAGGAGTGAACAAATTTATGTTTTCAGAGGATTTGATTGCTGAGTTACTTTTGCTGCCTCAGTCTAAAGTCTAGTAAAATCGATTTGCAGGTTTGACTTGTTTGGGTTGCAATTGTGAGAATGAGTCTGACTGGCTACGATCGCATTAGAAATTTATTGCATCTGAGTATGGTAAAGCAGGAAGCTCCATTCACAGGAGAAGCGCTGATTAAGGAAGTCTGTCGGCGGATTCGGGTAGCCCGCAGCTATTGGGATGCTCACAATAACGCTGCTTGTCGGGGTGAACGCGATCGCGCATTAGCCCTTTACAATACACTGAGCAAGGAACAAAAAGAGCAGATTCCGCAAGTATTGCGGGTATGGCTGCGCTATCGTAGTGAGAAGTATTTTGGGGCACACCGAACACCGCCCAAATCGGCACGAAAATCAAAATAATTTTTATTGGGTATGATAGTGCATCACAGCTACAGCAAGTAAAAAAGCCTTTTTTACTTGCTGTAAATCAAAAGCTTTACCCTAAAAATAAAATCTAATGGAAAAACAGCAACTTATAAAATTGCTAATTGGTGATTTAACTTGGCAACGATTGCTTAAATCTTTAATATTTATTTATATATTTTTTGGTGTATATGTATATTTTCGTGCAGATAGCATGATTTTTCTGTCTAAACCTTCTAGCTATCAGGATAATCCAGGAATTCTGAAGTTAAAAAGCGGAGAAAATACGAATATATCAGCTACATACTTATTCAACAATAAAGCTGATTATACTATTCTTTATTCTCATGGTAATTCTGAAGATTTAGGAGAGATAAAACAGATACTAGAAAAATTACAATCCTGGGGTTTTAGTGTCTTTGCTTATGATTATCGTGGTTATGGTACAAGCCAAGGAAAACCGACAGAAAGTCACGCATATGAAGATATCAATAGCGCTTACAATTATTTAACGCAAAATTTAAAAATATCACCTGAAAGAATTATAGTTTTGGGGCGCTCGGTTGGCGGTGGTTCTGCGCTAAACCTGGCAATGCGGAAACCAGTAGCTGGTTTAATTCTTGAAAGTTCATTTATTTCCGCTTTCCGAGTAATAGTACCATTTCGGATTTTACCTTTTGATAAATTTCCCAATCTGGACAATATCAAAAAAGTCAAATGCCCGATATTAGTGATTCATGGCAAAGCAGATGATATCATTCCTTTTGCTCATGGAGAAAAATTATTTAATGCTGCAATATCTCCAAAACTTTATTTGTGGGTTGAAGAGGCAAATCATAATGACTTATTCTGGATAGCTGAAGGAAAGTATCAGAACACTTTGCAAGAGTTTACTAAGCTTGTAAAAGCAAATCAGTAGTGGAGAGAGGCAATAGGCAATAGGCAATAGTTCAGAGGGAGTAGGCAGTAGGGAACCCACGCCAACCAGGCGTGGGATTGAAATAAGGACGCATTGTGCCTCATTGCAAGCAATAAGAGCACAAATCTTTTTATTTAGTGGGCTTTATACCCACAATTAAAGTTTTTAATGTTTTTCTATCCCTACTCCCTGTTTTGTAAGGTACACCCGTAGGGGCACGGCATGCCCATACGTGTCAACTTAACGTAAAAGCCATGTCCCACAAGGAACTAAAGTTCCAAGAATAATAGCGAAAGTCATCTCTTGATGACTCAAGAATCCGAAAAATCCTTAGTCTACTTTAGTAGACTTTAGCTATTAGCCTAGAACTTTAGTTCGAGGCGGGCGAGTCAAGCTTTCAGTTAAGCTACTTTTAGCTTAAGTTGACACCAATGGGCATGTTCCCTACACCTTGCGATATAATTTTGTACCGCATCTGAATGGGAACCGCTATGTTCCCTGTTCCCCGTTCCCTATTCCCTGCCTCTAGCAGTAATTCAGCAATCAAATCGAATTCCTATATGTGTTTTCTAGTAAATTAATAGCCAGTTGTAGTGAAGCGATGACCGAGCGCTGTAAGTTGCCTGAAAAGATGTTCTACAGCGTTGGGTCAACAACTGGCGATTTGTGGAGGTACTGAGGCATAGGGTAAACCATTCCTCGTGTAACCTTTGGGCTGTTGCGTTCTCTTGATATCTCATTTAAACTGCAAAACAGAGACTTGTAATGCCAATTTGGCAGAATTTTTCTATCTTGAATTGAAATGCCGCCCTCACTGCAACTTTTTCTTACAAGAGGAATAGAAAGAGTTGCTGGCAGTATGGGAAACTCTGCCGACTCAATAGATAACTTTTAGCAAAGTTCGTTAAGCACGTACAATTTAGGTCGGTTGTTACCCACACCAGTCTGATTGTGATTAGTCATAATGTAGTGTAGTAGTGCAATATATTGCACTGTTACAAAAGCTAAATACAGAGGTAAACTATGTTTCCTTTTTGGGGTAGTACTTGTTATGGAAGCGAACCCATTTCGCACAAAGCTAGCTTAGAGCGGAAATTAAAATTCTTGATTTGGATGCGAGATGATTTAGAGTCCAAACTAGCTGGCATTAATGCTTCTATCGAAACCATTCGGCAGCAAATAGAACGCTCAGACTCAGCTATTTAGAACTTAATTCTTGCAGACTTTGTACTTAAGTCGATTGTAACTCCTTAATGACTGGGTGCTGTAGATGGGCTGCATCTGTGTTGTAGGTCTTTGTGCAGCGCCCTGTCATTAACTAGCATATAAAATAAAAAAGGAAGTTCAGTCTTTTGTGCTGGCAGATGGTGGAACTACCCTTGAATAAATAATTCAAGACAGAGGTAGAGGTAAGCAAACTTTAATAATATCTGGAAGTTAGAGGCGTAATCTTGATTTAACGCGCCAAAAATTATAGAAATGAAACATATTAACTCGATTGGTTGGAATAGCTGGTTAAAACGGCACAAAGATTCTATTTTGCTATTTGACTCAATTGCTGCCGCTAGTGAGATTGCCCTTATGCTTAACGGTCAGTGGGATGGCTGCAATGGTGTGATAATGGCTACGTGTGATGAGGTAGCTGTTGACACTGCTAGCAAACTATTAGAATCTACATGGTGTTATCAAGGCGCATCAAAAGCTGTTTTAGACAGAGTAGCAACTGATGAAATTTTACGCCGTTATGCAATGGGAGAAAGAAATTTTATTAATGCTAATTTGAGGTGTGCAGTACTTTCATCAGCGAAACTGAGTGAAATTAACCTAAGTTATGCAAAGTTGAGTTGGGCAGACCTAAGTCAAGCCAATCTAAGTAAAGCTGATTTCACAGCAGCAGACCTAAATGAAGCTAATTTAAATGGAGTTGACCTGAGTAAGGCAACCCTGATGAGGGCAAACCTCACCAAAGCAGACCTACAACTAGCAGATATGAGGGGGGCTAACTTAAGTAGCGCTAATTTAAGTGGAGTTAACCTTACTGATGCAGATTTAACAGGAGCTAATCTATCGCTAGCTGACCTCAGAGGGGCAAATTTTCACTTCTGCAATTTGAGTGGGGCTAATCTAACAGGTGCCAAGTTAATTGAAAGTGACTTGGCTTTTGCTAGATAATAAGCACGCCTGGAGACGATTGGACTTAGGCGCGATTTGCTTAAAGATTCATATTTAAATTCAGCAATGTTGGAATTTTACTTAGTTTGAAAAATATTTTGTACCATTTTTTTACCTGCATTAGCCGCCACCCTATCCAGTTCTACAACCTCACTGGCGTCTAATTGCCAACCCAATGCACCAATATTCTCCCTCGCCTGTTCGACGCTCTTTGCTCCAGGGATGGGAATGGTTCCTTTACAGATGCACCAATTAATTGCTACCTGTGACATAGTTTTGTTTTTGGACTGTGCCACCTCTCGCAAACATGCCAAAAGCGATCGCATTCCTGGTAATATCTGCTTAAACAGCAGACCTCGGATGCCTTTGGGCAAAGGGCCTTGCTCAGAGTATTTTCCTGTCAATAGCCCCAAAGCTAGAGGGCTGTAGGCAATCAATTTAATTCCCAACTCATCACAAAGGTCTTTGAGCTTTAGTTGGGTGACAGGATATGTAGACAACAAAGAGTACTGAACTTGCAGAGTAGTAATAGGAACGCCTCGTTCAGTAAACTTTTTCTGCACTTGCTTAAGCCTTTTAGGCCCATAATTGGATAGTCCCACTCCCTTAACCAGTCCTTGCTCATAGACATCGGCAAGACCATCTAACAGCCCTTCCTCTTGCCAAGGCGCATAATTCGCTGTAGACCAGTGCATCTGTACTAAATCTACGTTTCTTCCCAAACGTTGGGCAGATGATTTACAAGCCCTTACCATTGATTGCCGTGTCCATCTCCACGGGTAAGCAGCAAGCTTAGTCGCAATACAAATATTTTCTTTACCTGAACCTACATAGTCTCGGCTGAATTGTCCCAGAAGTAGCTCACTGCGACCATTCAATCTCCCAGTTCCGTAAGAATCACCTGTATCAAATAAAGTTACACCATTGCTTACACAAAGGTTAAAGACCGCTTGCAACTGGTCATCCATACTTTCGTCATATCCCCAAAGCAGTTGGTTGCCCCAGGCCCAAGTCCCGCAGCCCATACTTGGAAGGAAGAGTTTTTGGAGAGTCTGCATCTTTGCTCTCTGTAGATTGCCTTATTAATTATCAGTCATATAGCAGGTATTAATGCGCGAACAATCCTATGTGAGTTGTGGAGGCAGGGAATAGGCAATAGGGAGTAGGGAGTAGGGAGTAGGGAGTAGGGAGTAGGGAGTAGGGAGTAGGGGATAGATTTTTTCACGAATGATTTAGGATTGCTATACCCGGATTTACCAAGCAAATGAAGAGAACCTTTTAGCACTCGTGCAACATTGCATATTTTGTTTTAAAAAGTTATAAAGGTTTGGATGTTCCCCAAAGTAGGCTTGCTACTTTACTTATTGGGTAAACAAAGCCCAAGCACATATATTTTTAGTCGGTTGCTAAAAGAGCGATAAGCACCAGCCATTAAGATATTGTCGAATTTGCCAAGAGCCAAGCTTTTTGAGTCCATGCGTTATTAAATAACCCAACCTCTGGCATTTCTAATTCAAATGAATGAGGTGGTGATTGTAGCAATAAGGGCGAACCTTTGTCATGAGCCTCAACTAAGTTAACTATCCAGGGAAGAAAGTCTAAGATTTCTTTTGGTAGTACAGTTAGTTCAAAGTCCCACATCAAATTAAGACCTCGGCAAACTTGTCCTTTTCTGAATGTCGTGATTCTACCAGCACTCTTGTTAATAGCCAGTCGAAGAATGAATGGGCGGAATGGGACAAATTCATCAGGTGCTGTATAAGCGTATACATTTATGTAGTTCAGTCTCTGCCTATGATCCATCCAAGATGCGATCGGTGAATTACTACTATAAGATGTACCAGTTATGTTCACCGACATCTTCATAGCAGCAGCAAACTTAGAGTAGAACTTACGCCTTAATTCGCTAACAATATGTTTAGCTTCTGGGTTCATGATTACTACACCTGTTACAAAAACGAACGCATGGCTTCAAAACATCCAACTATTATCAATTGCGGAAACTTTTCTTGCGCTGTTTGTGCTTGGCAATTGTTTTGTGTTTGAGCTTTTGTAGGGCGTTTCCAAGTGGCGATGTTTTCTGGTATCTGGAAAAACTCCCGCCTTGGATAATTCTGGCTTAAATCAATGTAAAGCCGATTCAATTCATACTTTTTGTAGCATTAGGATTGGTAATAGAGTCTCACTACAAAGCTGAGAAGATGGGAAGAAACGACCTATTTCTTGATAAGCATGACCAAACTTCTCGGCTTTGTATTTGAGCATAGTTTGAAACATTCCCCAACAAAAATCACTTATAGATTTTGCCAAGTTAGGATTTTTAACCATGTTCAAAACTTGCAAATCTTCTACACAAATAACTTGGTTTTCGTATGCTATTTTGCGAGATAGCTTGTGTAGAAAGTCCTCTCTAGCCCTAGCTATTTTGCTAGATACTTTGGCTACTATTCGTTTCGCTTTAAGACGTTTATTGGAAGTCTTATCTGTTTTTCTAGCTAATTTTTTCTGCTTGCGTTTTCTATTGAATTCTTGCTTTACTAATTGCTTGTTAGAAAGGTCATATTTTGAACCAACAGACGTTATAGCAAAATGCTTTAGTCCTAAATCAATACCAATAGCCTCTCGAATCGGAACTACCGGATTATCTGTTTGGTTGAAAAGAATAGATGCGTAGTACCTACCGTCTGCATTTTTTGATATTGTTACATTCGTGAATTTTGCATCGGGTAGCTTTTTATGAAACACAGTTTTTACTATCCCCAAATTACCAGGAAACTTAATTACAGAATCCTGTGATATTAGTTTCACGTTTTGGGGATATTGAATCGATTGTTTCCCATGCTTAGATTTAAGGTAAAATTAATTTCCATCCGGCATTTGCTAACACCTTGACGCCCATGTTTTGCGACTACCTCATCCAAATCTTGACTGCCCGTGTGTACGATGTTGCCCAGGAAACACCACTGGAGTATGCACCAAATTTGTCTGCGCGGCTGAATAATCAACTGCTGTTGAAACGTGAGGATATGCAGTCAGTATTTTCCTTTAAACTGCGTGGTGCTTATAACAAAATGGTGCAGCTGCCACCAGATATATTGGCGCAGGGTGTAATCGCAGCCTCGGCGGGGAACCATGCTCAGGGGGTCGCCCTTGCAGCCAATCGCTTGGGAACCAAAGCCATTATCGTTATGCCAGTAACCACGCCGCAAGTCAAGGTGGACGCGGTTAGAATGAGGGGCGGAGCAGTCGTCTTACATGGAAACACTTACGACGATGCTTATAGCTATGCCCGTAAATTAGAAGTAGAAAAAGGATTAACCTTTATTCATCCTTTCGATGATCCTCATGTAATTGCTGGACAGGGAACAATCGGGATGGAAATTTTACGGCAATATCAGCAACCCATTCATGCGATTTTTGTAGCGATTGGAGGGGGTGGATTAATTTCTGGGATTGGGGCTTATGTGAAACGCTTGCGTCCCGAAATCAAGATTATTGGCGTTGAGCCAGTAGATGCTGATGCGATGTCTCAATCGTTAAAAGCCGGACATCGGGTGCGCTTGTCCCAAGTGGGGTTATTTGCTGATGGCGTGGCAGTACGAGAAGTTGGTGAAGAAACCTTCCGTTTGTGTCAGCAGTATGTAGATGAAATTATTCTGGTGGATACAGACGATACCTGTGCTGCGATTAAAGACGTGTTTGAGGATACGCGATCCATTTTAGAACCAGCAGGTGCATTAGCGATCGCAGCTGCTAAAGGTTATGCAGAACGAGAGCAAATCGAGGGACAAACCTTAATTGCCGTAGCTTGTGGTGCAAACATGAATTTTGATCGCCTCCGCTTTGTGGCAGAACGGGCAGAGTTGGGTGAACGCCGCGAAGCCATCTTTGCAGTCACAATTCCAGAACAACGGGGAAGTATTCGCCAATTTTGTGAATGTATTGGCAACCGTAACCTTACCGAGTTTAATTATCGCATTGCCGATGAAAAAACAGCCCATATTTTTGTCGGTGTGCAAATTCAAAACCGTGCTGATGCTGTAAAGATGGTAGAAACCTTTGAAGCTCAAGGATTTCAAACTCTTGATTTAACCGACGACGAACTCACTAAATTACATCTGCGGCACATGGTAGGTGGACACTCTCCCCTCGCTCACAATGAATTGCTCTACCGTTTTGAGTTTCCCGAACGTCCCGGCGCATTAATGAAGTTTGTTACCTCCATGAGTCCCGACTGGAATATTAGTCTTTTTCACTACCGCAACAATGGGGCAGACTACGGACGAATCGTTGTTGGTATCCAGGTTCCCCCCCATGAGATGGAAGAGTGGCAAGCTTTTCTCGATAACCTGGGCTATCGCTATTGGGATGAAAACAAGAATCCGGCATACAAGCTGTTTTTGGGATAGGGGAGTGGGGATGAGGGGGATGAGGGAGCAGGGGAGGCAGGGGGAGCAGGAGAAGAATAACTATTAATTATTGATCCATGCCCCATGCCCCATGCCCCATGCCCCATGCCCCATGCCCAATCCCCAATCTAACGAGAACTACCCTCCAATATCATATTGGAGTCCCAAGTATAGAAGCCGATTTGGTTAGGAACCCTAGAGAATCTGCCTGTCCGATAGCCTCTAGATAATTCATTCAGCACCTTATTTTTGACCTCTCGAAGTTGCTGAGAATCTAGTTCTCCATAAATTCCGGCGATGACTTCAGCAACGCTGAAAACTTTACCTTGATTTTCTTCAAACAGAGAGGTGAGGGCATCAATTAAGAATTGGCCCTCAAAGGCTTTGAGCATCGGTACTGCTTTTGTCGGGGGTACAAAAGGCTTCTTATTTTTGTTTTTGATGCTTCTAGAAGCACCATTGCGGTTACTTGGGGCTACCAAACTTAAATCCAGAGTATAACAACCTGGCTCATCAGGAATAGTTACCCAGTAATTCCTTTCTCTGCCTTGGGTGAGGGAAGACTGAACCCTACCTTTAACTACTTTGAATAGATTGGAATCTAAATCTCCATAAAGCGATCGCACGATAAAATCGATATGACATACAGTACCTATCTGCTCTTGCAATAGCTGTTTTATGGCTTCCATTCGGGAAACAGCGTGATTATACTGAGGTAGCATGGGGACTTCGGCTACCTTTGTTGAACTATCATTGTTCTCTGGGGCAATATTTGAATCTGGCGACGTAGTTGAAGGTTGACTCTCTTTTGTATCAACAGTAGCAGAAAAGGAACTATCGATCTCAACCAAGTCTTTGTCTGCAAGTTCTGACTGTACAGACTCCACCAAGTTGATTTTGTCGATGTCATCAAGAGGTGATAAAAACGGCACAGATCCTTCTTGGGAAACATTTGAGGTTTCATCAGCCGCCGTCAGTCTTGATATCCGCTTGTCGGCATCAGAAAAAGACCAGTTAGACAATAACGCTTCTACATGATCGAGCTGCGATCGCGCCTGCACAAAGAGGCGTTCATACTCTTCTGTAAGGCGAGCATAATAGTCTCGTAATTCCAACAGTGGTGACAGAAAAGTGCCTGGAGGTGGTTCTAATTGTCCATTTTGAGTCATAAGGCTTCAATTAATTTAAATCGATGTCACTTTTGTAAGACATTGCTCTGGGTTTTGCTTTGTGAGATGCTGGTTGGGATTTCTTAGGCGCTTGGGGAGGGCGACATCTCTCGCAATATAAGGGTCGAGGCCCGAAAGTCTCGCGCTTTGTCAGATCGTTACACTCTTTACAGACAAACTGAAAAACACGAGTATGAATCTGTCTTTTGTGCGCCCTGACAGTATATTCCCTAACATCAATGAATTTACTTGCCATAATCAGGATTGTGAATTGCCGTCGTATCAATGTCCTATCAATATAGCTATTCAAGCAAATCAAACTGCATCAGTGTGTGTTTATGTAGAAGTTTTATTCAAATCAGTGAATTTGACGCCTAGCATAAAGTGCAGATGAGCAACTTGAGAGTTAGGTATTGACTATCCTCTCAGCATATAATTGGAAATGAGCAAACACTAGTACTATTCCTTAGGCGCAATAAATTTGCATCGCCATCATCAGAGAAATTGGTGATGGGCAAGTGCAGGATTATTCACTTTCACTGCTTGTCAAGCCAAGTTATCGCCTCTGTGTCTGCATTGGTAAAGTTTGCCATATTTACGGTATTCAATCCATCTGTGAGCGCTAGTACGCCACGGCGGAAATAGAGCAACCATTTAAAATCACTAAAAACCCCATCCCATAAGACTTTTGGCTTTTGATTTTTAAATTTTGATTTCCGCCTTGCGGTACTACTCCTTTAGTTCTGATTGTAATTGCTTGCTCAAATATAATAGACTTGTCGCTTATATACTTCTATTGTAGAGCGATCGCTTCTGATGGTCTGTACCGACGTTGCACAATAGAGTGATGAATAGAGGCGTTTTACTTCTGACAGTTAGCAGTTAGCAGTTAGCAGTCAACAAACCTCATGAGTTATTGTGTAATTTAAAAGCGTAATAGCTGATCAGAAGTTAGCCCAGAAAAATTATGCAAAAAATTCATGTTTATGCACAGCAGGGAAATATTGCAGGAGTCGCACGTAAAATAGCTAATGGCGTTGATATTGATCGCCTAGACGAGTATTCCCAGCAAACACCATTAATGTGTGCGGTTAGTAGCGCCAATGCAGGTGTTGATATGATTCGCTTCCTCTTGGAACATGGCGCGAATGTGAATGCTGTGGAACAAGAATATCAAAAAACCGTACTTGGGTTGGCTGTGCAGTCAGGAAATGTAGATAAAATTCAATTGATTCTGGATGCTGGAGCAGATATTCGCTATCAAAGCCCAGACGGTTATGATGTCTTAATTAATGCTATGCATGGTCGAGATATCTTGCAGGATCAAAACTTAATATCAACTTTGAATTTACTCATCTCTAGGGGTGCTGCTGTCAATGGCATAAGTAGTTATGGTGAGACTGCAATTAAAGTAGCTGCTCATGTAGGAAGATTTGATGCTGTCAAATTATTATTGAACGCGGGTGCTAACCCAGAGCAACTGGAATGGACAGAATTAATGCACGCTATAGTTTTTGGGAGCCTAGAGCAAGTAAAGTTATTGCTAGAACAAGGAGCAGATCAAGATGTGCGTGATTGTTGGCATAGAACCCCTTGGTTATTGAGTATTCAAATGGGTGAACTACCTAAAGCCAAATTACTCCTAGCTGCGGGAGCAAATCACAACGATGTGGGAAACGGCGGAAAAACGCCGTTAATGTATGCGGTAGAAAACAATAGGCTCTCAGTTTTACAGTGGCTAATTGCAGAGGGATTTGATATTGAAGCCACTGATGATTTTGATAACACTGCATTAATAATCGCAGCAGAGTATGGTGCTACTGATTGTGTCAGAATCTTACTAGAAGCTGGCGCAAACCCCAGCAGAATCAATCATTGCGATGGCAAAGCCATTAAGATAACGACAAATAAAGAAATCGTCAAAATGTTAATTGCAGCTGGTGAAGATGTGAGCGATATTAACGATGATATGCGGCGATCGCTTACCGGAATTGCCAACAGCAAATTCTCACTATCACAATTATCGCCAAAACAATATTTTGCTGGCAAACATCCGCGCTTTGGTAAAGCTAATCCAGAATTGATGAAAATCCCCTTTTGGCAAGTAATGATTTATGAAGGTTGTTCTGCTTATAGCGCCAAAAATACTTTTAAAGATACAGAAAGTCGGCAAGATAAAGTATGGTGCTACGATCGATTTGGCAGAACCATTACAGAATTACCAGATGGCAGAATTGTAGAAATTGCTGGTGAGCATGAAGACTACTACGATCCTGATTTTTGTATCTATAACGATGTTGTCGTTTATGAAGGTGATGGTAAATTTCAGATTTTTGGTTATCCCAAACATATTTTTCCACCAACTGATTTTCATTCAGCTACATTAGTTGGAAAATACATATATATTATTGGTAGTTTAGGATATGCCGATGCAAGAATCTATAATGAAACTCCAGTTTATAGATTACATTGGCACACCTTTAAAATAGAAAAATTAGAAACAACTGGTAATAAACCAGGATGGATTAGTAGACACAAAGCTCACTACAAAGAAACAGAAAAAATTTATATTACTGGCGGCAAATTGTGTGTATTGGGTAATGACCAACCAGAAGATTATATAGATAACTCGGTTGATTACGTCTTAGATTTAATCGACTTAACTTGGAGCGGCACTACTGTTTAAATATAAAACTATCTCTGACTCACGCTCAAGCAGGGTGCTAGAGCTAAAGTTTTCGTCAGATCAGCAAGGAGAACGCGATCGCAGAGGTTAAACAGTTCTACCTCGGTCTGGGTCTGTCGCATCAGCCGCAGGAAATGACCGTCAGCGTCAACACTCAAGGCAATGTAGTTGAGAAACATTTTGAGATAGCCTACGCGCGATCGCTCTGGCATAGTTGCCGCTGTGGGGGTTTGCCATAAACGATCGATATAGTTGCGTACCTCTACTAAAGGAACGGGCGCGATCGGCTCGAAGCGCAAAGCCTGCCGAATTTGATTAAAAATCCAAGGATTCCCGATCGCCCAGCGTCCCACCATCACACCCGCCGCGCCCGTTTGAGAAAGTACTTCAAGGGCAGTTGTCGCAGAGTTGATATTGCCATTGGCAAGTACTGGACAATCAACCCGTCTGACCGCTTCAGCAATCAAATCATATTTTACTGCCCCGTGATACATATCTTTCACCGTGCGACCATGCAAACTCAGCAAATCAATACTGTGGCGATCGATCATATCTAGAATTTTGTAAAAGTTATCTGTATTTTCAAAGCCTAAGCGCATCTTGACGGTTAAAGGGCGATCGTTGACTGCCTGCCGCAGTTCTCCCAAAATCCGATCCACTTTTTCTGGTAAGAGCAGTAATCCACCCCCAACATTTTTGCGATAGATTCTAGGTGCTGGACAGCCCATGTTCAAGTCCACTCCAGCGATATTATATTTGCAGAGTTCTTTTGCTGTTCTTACTAAGTCTGGAATGCTTTCGCCAATCATTTGAGCAAAAACCGGGCAACCCGTGTCGTTCTCGGTGATTGCTGCCAGAATGCTACGATTAAGCCGTGAGGTATCATTGACGCGGAAATACTCGGTGAAGAAGTAGTCAGGACTGCCGTAGTGGGCAATGACCTTCATAAACCAGAGGTTTGTCACATCCTGCATGGGCGCAAGAGCGGTGAGGGGTAGGTCTTTCTGGAGCGATTGGGGGAGCGATACCTGGGACGACATAGAGACTTCCAACTAAAAAAATAATCAATCGTTTTGGAAGGCAGGGAGAGAAAAAATTGGATAGTAACGTTGGATGCAGGAATTGAGTAATTTAATTCTTGGATGTCCAATAGAGATTCCAGCGATCGACAAAGCATCACTCTATCAAATTTAGAGAGATAGAAATAGTGCGTTACATTCCGTAAAAGCAGATACTCAAGATGTATTCAGTATAAGCTGTTACGCAAATAATATTGTACATTTACCTGATGACTGTTAACCGTCAACAGTCAACAGTTAACGACCATCAAGAGTGTTTATATACTTTAGACGCGCATCAGCTTAAACCCTCGCCTTCACCAGCCCAGCTATGCCCAAAGACTTCTTCTGTCAGAACAAGATAGGTCGTTCTTTCAAAGGCCAAAACCTTGCTGGAGCAAACTTTAGTTATGCAGATATCTAGGAATCTGTTCAGTATTTAATAAATAAGGAATTATTAGACATCTCCAGAAATTAAATATGCGTTACCCAGAACCCTTGTAGAGACGTAGCACTGCTTGTAGAGACGTAGCAGTGCTACGTCTCTACATTCTTTTTCGGAGATGTCTATTTTTTAAAACCTTTCAAAATTTCCTTGGCAGCATTAACACCTGAGATTGCAGCTCCTTCCATAAAACCTTGCCATTCATAAAATGAGTTAGTATGTTCTCCTGCAAAGTAAATGTTATCTACTGATTTGCCTTCATTATCAGCAATTGTTGTAAAGTAACCAGGTTGGTTGCAGGTATAACTTCCTTTTGTGAGTGGATTTAATGACCAGTTTTCTAAATAAGCTAGATATTCGGTATTGTTGAGCCGCGCAGCCGAAATATCTGCACCAGGAAAGACAAACTTCAGGTCATTAATAAATTTAGCACTTTCCCGTTGAAGATTTTTTGGGTTAAGTCTTGCACCTAAATTGCCACCAGCGTAATCTGTTAATACTGCTCGACCATATGTAGCTTTGCTAGGGTTAGTTTCCCAAATAGCTTGGAGGTTGGGAAGATCAGCATAGGCACTACCATTACTACCAAGGGTAGTCCAAGGACGACCATTAAAACCTACCATCAATTTTGAGTTAGTTCCATAAACTAAATTATTAATAGCATCAAGTTTCCACTGAGGTAGTTGAAGCCCTTTTAAATCCACTTCACGCAGAGTTGAGAAAGGAAGAGAAAATACAACAGCATCAAATTTTTCACTAAGACCATTGTTAAAAATCAATTCGATTTTACCTGTACTGTCTTTCCTGGTAGCAATCATTTTTTTACCATACTGTATCTGCCCTGGTAATCGGTTTTTTAATCCTTCAACAATCTGTTGGTTGCCTCCAATAACATGATAGCGTTCATCGCTAAACACACCAAAAGGTCGAAACTTGGATCGTCTATCTGCATGAATAAATAGTAGAAAACTCAAACAACTTTGTTGGTCAATTTCTCGACCATATTCACCAATATATGCAGATTTAATTACATTTTTTAGTAAAGCTCCCGCTCCACGACTATCGAGATAATCTTGGAGATTAGTGAAGTCTAGTAATCGCTCAGATGCAGTGAAGTTATCCGCAGTAGGTTGTTTAAGGGTGCGTAAATCAACTCTCATTGCGGTAACAAAATCTCGGAATTCATCAATTACTGCTGATTCCCGATAACGTTGACCATTAAAGTAATAAAATACTTCACCTGGTTGCTTTGATAAATCTTCGACTTCTAACTTAAATTCGCTTACATATCCCAAAATTGTTTTGTGCAGATTGTCTATAAATTCGCCGCCTCTTTCGGCAACTTGACCAGGGAAGACACCATCAAGTGAGTAGCAGCGTCCTCCTGCTCGGTTACTAGCTTCGTAAATAGTAGCTTTAATTCCTTGACGCTGGAGTTCGTAGCCACAAGCGAGTCCTGCTAAACCAGCACCTACAATCGCTATTTTTGCATCCATTGAAGAAGGTGCGGCCAAAGTACGATGAAAATAACCAGACCCTACACCAATTGTTCCCCCCAATATTGTTAATTTCCCTAAATCAGTTAGAAATTGCCGCCGCTTGGTCTTACGCAATGACATCAGTTCTTCAAGTTGATAAATGCGTTCAATGCCTTCGCTCGTTGAAATATTACGCTTTTGGCAATAGTTGACAATCCCAAGCGTGCGGGCTAATCTTCTAAATATTGGTGAATGGCTCATTACTGATAACTTTAGCTAAATTTTTTAGGGAATTTCCCTATTTATCTGCTTACCAGTATAAATTTCATCTATGTATTTAATATAAAGGATTAATCTTTATAAGTTAAAGTTTTGATATTTTCTCAACTATTAACTGAGCCTTATTGATTATTTTTTCTCTCTTCTGCATTTAGCTGATGACATTTTTTGCAAACAGCTTGTAATTTTACAGTCTTGTGAGCTTCCAAGGTATATATTAGAGCCGAATTGTTGTCTGGTAGTCGAAACTCTTCCTTAATCAAAAAATTGAAAGAATCAATCATAATTGACTCCCAATCTTTATCTGAAAGCGTTTTCAGTGCCTGTTGAGCAATAACATCAAATTCTGGCTCTATGTGGTCTATCTCTTTTGATAATTTACCGCATCGCTCACATTTAGGGTGTTGACGTTTATATTCAGAGATATCAGGTTCTATGGCTTTTCGTAATGCGTCCTTAACAACATTTTCCTTACTCTTAGGATAAATACACTGGTTCCATGAGATTGGATGCCATCCTAAACTTAGGAAAAAGCCAAAGAAGTTGTAGCAACGACCAGGATAACGTTCTTTTCTAAAACGTAAGGGTCTAAGCCCATGACAAGCACAATAATAATGCTTTTCAGTAATCAAATCACTAATCAACTCTGACTCAAATTCCTGATTGAAATCATAGTTTTTTAGTAAATCCTGAATGTGTTTTTCTAGTTTAGTTTTATTAAAATCTTTAAAGAAATGATCTAGTTTTGCCATTTCATTCGCTAATAATATAAACGTCTAATAAATGTGGCATTTAAAATATCAGAACGACATCAGTATAAACCGCTTCCCAATGACACCAAAGATTTATCAACAAGCTGCTGGAAAGACAATCAGCATAGTCTATGCGATCGCTCCATGTCCATTAGGATATTTGCTTGTGGCAACAACAGAAAAGGGTATTTGCAGCGTTAAGCTAGGTGATGAAGCAGATAAACTTGAACATATTTTGAACCAGGAATTTCACCAGGCGCACATCATGCGTGACGACCAGACACACAGGGAATGGATACAAGCAATCCTCGACTTGATTGCGGGAGGTGAGGCACATCTCGATTTACCACTTGATATCCGTGGAACAGCATTTCAAAAACAGGTTTGGCAAGCATTACAAAGAATTCCCTATGGCGAAACGCGCACATACACTGATATTGCTCGTAATATTGCCAAACCCCAAGCAGTCCGCGCGGTGGGAAATGCTTGTGGAGCTAATCCGATAGCGCTAATTGTACCGTGTCACCGGGTGCTGCGGAGTGATGGCAGTCTTGGTGGTTATCACTGGGGAATTGAGCGCAAACAAAAACTGCTTATACAAGAATCAACCCGAAAGGGGAATTCAAAAGTCAAGGCTTCGGCTTCGCTCAACCTTGACCCTGAGCGCAGTCGTTCGCGTAGCGTCTCGCAGAGAAGGGTCAAAAGTCAAAAGTCAAACTTTACGAGAGGCTGCGCTCAGTAATCATAAATCAATTAACTTGCTCTGTATCTTTTTATTTTTCGCTCAAAATTTTACAAAGATGACATTGGAAGAAACAGCTGCACAAACGCCTGAACTAGAATCGTTGACTCAAGAAAGTCTTACCCGTGGTTTAATGGTGCTTGCCAATCTTGATAGCGATTTGGCTTGGATTTTAGAAACACTGGGGCCTCCACCGATGTGGCAAAGAGAACCGGGTTTTGCAACGCTGTTATGCATCATTCTGGAACAGCAAGTTTCTGTAGCGGCTGCAAGGGCTGTATTTAAACGTCTATGTGGGGTTGTTGTAACTCTAACGCCAGAAAATTTTCTGATATTGGATGATGTTGAATTGAGAGGAATTGGATTTAGTCGGCAAAAGATTCTCTACTGTCGTGGGTTGGCTCAGGCGATAGCAACTGGTCAACTTGACTTAAGCAAGCTGGAAAGAATGGATGAAAATACTATCAGAACTGAGTTAAAGCGTCTTAAAGGGATAGGAGACTGGACAGTTGATATTTATTTGCTCATGGCGCTGCAAAGACCTGATGTCTTTCCCAAAGGCGATTTAGCGATCGCGATCGCTTTACAAAAACTCAAAAATTTGGCGACGCGTCCAACACCAGTTCAACTAGAAGCGATCGCACAGATTTGGCGGCCGTGGCGAGCTGTAGCTGCAAGACTTTTATGGCACTACTACCTGAGTAATGCCAATAGTAAGTTGGTTGGGACTGACGCACAAGAGATCCCCCAACCCCCTTAAAAAGGCGGCTTTTAAGGTTCCCCCCTTTTTTAGGTTAGGGGGGATTTAGGTTTCAGGTTTTAAGTGCCTACCTGCGGGTTAGAGTTTCCCAGTGAAGACCCTTTCAGCCGGGCCTGTCATGTAAACTCGTTGGTCTACTTCTGACCATTCAATTTGCAAGGGGCCACCTGGTAATTCTACAGTCGCAGTGCGATCGCATTTCCCGGTTAACACTCCAGCTACCAAGGAAGCACAAGCACCAGTACCACAAGCTAAGGTAATCCCAGCACCCCGTTCCCACACCCGCATTTTCAAATAGTCACGGCGTACCACTTGAATAAATTCGGTATTTATGCGTTGGGGAAAAGCTGGGTGATGCTCAAATTTCGGGCCGATGCTTTCTAGCTCAATTGCTGCTACATCTTCCACAAAGGTAATGCAGTGGGGATTTCCCATATTTACACAGGTGACATCCCAAGTTTGCCCCGCCACCTCTAACGGCTGAGAAATTACTTTTTCTTGAGCGGGTGCAAGATTAGTAGGAATTTCGCTAGCGAGTAACCTGGGTAAACCCATGTCTACTTTAACTTGACCATCAGATAAGAGTTGGGGCGTCATTACACCACCCAAAGTATGAATGCGATATGAGTCTTGATTGCGGGATTCGCCTTCTAAGTCTGCCAAAAAGCCAGCTAAACAGCGAATGCCATTGCCACACATTTCCGGTTCTGAACCATCAGAATTAAAAATCCGCATGGTGTAGTCAGTGCCGTTTTCTCCAGGTAGGGCAAAAATTACACCATCAGCACCGATGCCAAAATGGCGATCGCACAACTTGATAGCTTGCTCTGGTGTCACTACAGGCTCAGATGACAAGCGATTGTCAATCAAAATAAAGTCGTTGCCTAGACCATGATACTTAGTAAATTCGATTGCCATTTCCTCAAGGATGAATTATCAAGGATTAGTTACTCTTTATTTTGCCTTGTAGGTTCATCTTTACTAAAAATGCTTACCGAATTTGACACCACTTTACCCAGTATTAGACTAGTCCAAAACCTGATTAAACAAACAACGCCAGTGGAATTAAAGCTGCTGACTAGCGATGTTCTCACAGGAAAGGTTTTATGGCAAGATCCACAGTGTATTTGTATTGCTGATGAAAACAGTCAGCAAACCACCATTTGGAAGCAAGCGATCGCATACATCAAGCCGAAAACAAGTTAGAACTAAAAAGCTAGATTCAGAAGAAAAAAAGGGGGTCGGAAGAGAGGCTATTCCTCTATTCCGACCCCCAAATTACTGAGCCAAGCGTTTGGTATTGGACAATACAGTTCAGTTAAGCTTTTTTCTCTCCCCCTGCCGACCTTAACAGAACTAAGGAAATAAATATAAACTTCTTCTATAGATGGATGCTGTCTGGGATAATTATCATCTACTAAGACCAAAACACTTGTAGAGACGGCGATTTATCGCGTCTCGAAAACCCACAATTTTGTACAATTAGCCCTTAACCCAAGCGTATTGGATTATAGAGTAAGGTAGGCGATCGCGTTGTCGTTACCTTGACAATTGCCTGCGGCTACATAGGGTGATTGAAGCGGTTGGCAAAGATGCTAATGCTCCTGATAGTGGCCCCAATTCCGCAACACTTTACTTTTTATTTCATCCCTGATTGCACGTTCCATAAGCTAGCATAAATCCCATTCTTCTCCAACAATGCTTCATGTGTTCCCGACTCAACTAATTCTCCATATTGCATCACATAAATACAATCAGCATTGCGGATAGTGGAAAGACGATGAGCTATGGCTATGGTCGTTCGATTAACTGTAATCCGTTCTAAAGAACGCTGAATAGCAGCCTCAGTTTCATTATCTACTGCTGAGGTGGCTTCATCTAAAATTAAAATAGGTGGATTTTTCAAAACAGCCCTAGCGATCGCAATTCTTTGGCGTTGTCCACCAGATAACTTTTGACCCCGTTCTCCGACTATTGTCTCATAACCTTGGGGTAACCGCATAATAAAATCATCAGCTTCGGCAATTTTCGCTGCTTCAATGATTTGTTTATCAGTAGCATTAAAAGTACCGTAGGCGATATTTTCAGCAATTGTACCATGAAATAAGAATACATCCTGGCTGACCAAGCCAATACTACGACGCAAATCACCTAGATTTAATTTTTGGATATTAATATTATCAATAGTGATTGTGCCAGAAGAAATATCATATAATCGCAATAATAATTTAACTAAAGTGCTTTTCCCAGAACCTGTAGAACCAACAATAGCGATAGTTTTACCGGCGGGTATATGTAAGGATAATTTTTTAATTACTCGCTCTCTATCGTGATAAGCAAAAGTAACTTGATTGAAGCCAATTTCACCACGTACTTGAGCAATAGGTAAACATTTGTCTCCCGCAATAATATTTATGGGAGTATCTAGTAAATTCATGACCCGATTAGTAGAAGCCATTGACCTTTGATATTTGTCAAATATTTCTCCTAATGTTACTAAAGGCCATAATAATCTTTGTACTAAAACAAGTAAAACACTATAGCTACCAATAGATATTTGACCACCATACGTTGCCATACCTCCCCAAAATAATAAAGCTGTGAAACCTACTAAAACTAACAGTCTGATTAAGGGCACAAATGCAGCAGAAAGTTTAATTGCTTTGGCATTACTTTTTCTATATGCTTCGCTATCTTCTGCTAATCTAGCGCTTTCATAACCTTCAGCAGTGAAACTTTTAATTGTGGTAATACCACTAATATTATTTGCTAGTCGTGAGTTCAGAAAGCTTACCCTTTCTCGCACTTCAGCGTAACGAGCTTCTAGACGTTTTTGATAACTAAATGAACCCCAAACAATAAATGGCATTGGTAACATTGCTGCAAAAGTAATATAAGGGGGTAAAATGAATAATGCACCTCCAATTAATATGATGAGTGAGGTGATAATATTAATAATGTCATTGGCTCCAAAATTTAAAAAATCTTCTAACTCGTTGATGTCATCATTCAAAATTGACATCAAACCGCCAGTACTGCTTTCTTCAAAGTAAGCTGAATCTAATTCTTGTACATGATTGTAAGCATCCAAGCGTAAATTATGTTGGATGTTTTGGGCTAAATTACGCCAAATTCTATTATATGCGTACTCAGAACTTGATTCTAGTGTCCAGACAATCATAGTGAGCAATGAAAGTAATAAAAATTGCCAAACTATATCTTTTACACCCAATTTAGCAAATACAGAATTTTGCTGTTCTACAAGAATATCTACCGCAATACCAATTAACCACGGTGGTGCTAAATCTAAAATCGTATTGATGATAGAACATAATGTTGCCTGCCACATTTGTTGGCGATATTGGCTGCCATAGTTGAGCAAGCGTTGTAAAGGGTGGGCTGAATTTCTAAGGTTCTTAGATACTCTAGGAGATTTTGATATGATTGTCACGACTGTTTCTTATTTGTAGTTAGACGATTCATGAGAGCGATATTTCTAATAAAAATAGAATCAGGAATTGAAGTAAATTTGTTTGTTATTTACTTTTCCCTTGCGACCTATCGGTACACACATCGGTGTCTCCATCACCGGGTCAGGAATAATCCGACATTCCAACCCAAAAACTTCCTGAACCATTTCTTGAGTCATCACTAGCTTTGGTTCCCCAGCAGCAAAAATTCGACCATCTTTGACTGCAACTAAGTAATCAGCATAACGACACGCCTGATTTAAATCATGCAGCACCATCACAATTGTCCGCCCCTGATTTTGGTTCAACTCATACAATAAATCCAAAATCTCTATCTGGTGCGCCAAATCTAAAAAAGTAGTTGGTTCATCTAAAAGTAAAATATCTGTATCTTGCGCCAACGCCATTGCAATCCAAGCTCTTTGTCGTTGTCCACCAGACAAAGTATCTAATGCCCTATCTGCCAATTTCAACAAATCTGTAATTTCTAGCGCCTGCTGCACGATTTTTTCATCTTTTTCCGACCACTGCTGCGACCAATTTTGATAAGGATAACGTCCTTGTGCTACTAAATCTTGCACTGTTAACCCTTCCGGTGCTACTGGCCCTTGGGGCAAAATACCTAACTGCTGTGCTACTTCTTTGGTGGAAAGATTAAAAATAGATGTTCCATCAAGATAAACTGTACCGCCACGGGGTTTAAGTAATCTTGCTAAACCTCGTAATAATGTTGATTTACCACAACCGTTAGCACCAACTAAACCACTAATTTGTCCGGCGGGGATTGCCAAATTTAGGTCACGGATAATCAGGGTACCATCGTAAGCTAAAGATAGACTTTTGGTTGAGAGTCCTTTCATAAGTGATATTTCCCAGCTTTATTTTTTGCGGTTACGAATTAACAAATAAAGAAAATAAGGCGCACCAATAGCAGCAGTTACGATCCCACAAGGAAGTTCAATAGGCGCAAACAAGGTTCTTCCTAGCAAGTCTGCGACCACAACAATCACACCCCCTAACAATGCAGAAGTAGGAATTAACCCTTCATGATTTGTACCTACCAACTGTCTGCCTAAATGAGGTGCAATTAAACCTACAAAACCAATCATTCCGGCAGTGGCGACTCCTGCACCTGCTAAAGCTACACCCACCAGCACTAGCAAACCACGTTGCCATTCCACGCGAGTACCTAAACCTTTAGCGACATCATCTCCTAAATTTAAGATGTTCAAATGTCTTGCTAATGTCAACGCCATTGGTACGAAAACAATCAACCAAGGTAAGAAGGAAAAGACTTGCTCCCAAGTGCGTCCGTAGACACTGCCAGCCAACCAAACCAAAGCATTACTAACGTCATAAATATCTCCAAAGGTAATCATTAAGCTGGTGAATGCACTGGCGATCGCAGACAAGCCAATACCCATTAAAATTAGTAAAATCGGCGAACTACCGTTATTCCAAGCCAGGGAGTAAATTAAAACAGCCATCAATAAAGCACCCGCAAAGGCTGAAACAGGCAACGTATAAATCGGTGCTGATGGAAATAGGACAATTACTGTCACTGCTGCTAAACTTGCCCCAGCATTGATGCCAATAATACCAGGATCAGCTAAGGGATTGCGTGTTAAACCTTGAAAGATAGTGCCAGAAATAGCAAAGGCCACTCCCACCATAAAAGCGACAAGGGTGCGGGGTAGCCGTAGGTTGTGAATCACGAAAGCATGGTCTGGGTTGCCTGTATCTAAACCAAATACAGTTTTAACAATATCCCAGGGTGCAATGGGATATTCACCTCTGCCCACATTCATCACCATCGCCACTATAATCACCACTGCCAAACATAACAGCATCAGTGGTACGCGTCTGTCTATGCGAAAAGATATCGCCTCGGAACGGATGACGAGCCAATCAACCTTCATTTTTTCACCTTTGATTTAGCCAAGTAGACAAAAAAGGGCGCACCAACCAGTGCTGTCATTACTCCCACAGGTAATTCCTGGGGTTTAAGTAATACACGCGCCGCAATATCTGCAACCAAAAGTAAAGTTGCACCTACCACTGCGGAGTAAGGCAAAATCCAACGGTAATCAGCTTTGATGAAAAATCTCACAATATGAGGAACAACTAAGCCGATAAAGCCGATTGGCCCGGCAATAGATACGGAACTTCCCGCTAGTAAAACAACGCTAATAGCCGTGATGATTTTCACCCAAGCTGTCTGTTGACCTAAGCCTTTTGCTATATCTTCACCGAGACTCATGGTAGTAATTTGTCTACCAAGGGCAAAAGCAACGATTAATCCAAGGGCGACGAAAGGCAGTGCTTGCAAAAACATATTGATATCGCGCCCAGCCAGTGAACCTGCTAACCAAAATCTAATTTCTTCTAATGTTCTTTGACTGACGATCAGGATAGCAGTAGTCAGGGAAGAAATCAAAGCCGTGAGCGCCGCGCCTGCTACTGTGAGATTCAATGGTGTAGGCCCTCCTTTTCCTAGAGAACCAAGGAAGTAGACTAACATCGCTGTGGCTCCTGCACCCAAAAAGGCCACAATGGTTAAAACACTCAAGTCCGAGCTGCCAAAAACAAAAATTGTGCCAACTACAGCTAATGCAGCCCCCGACTGAATACCCAAAATCCCTGGATCTGCTAAGGGGTTGCGTGTCAAACCTTGCATCAATGCTCCTGATACAGCAAGGGCTGAACCTACAAGGATAGCAATTAGCGATCGCGGTAATCTCACTGTCTGAATCACTAAGTGATCATAAGAACCATCAAAGGCTATAAAAGATGTCAAAATCTTGTCTAAAGGTATTTCTGCTGCACCTAGCGTCACACTGAACACCAAGCAAATAAGCAGCATACACACTGCTAAAGCCAGACCAAATAAGGCCGATATTTGTGGCTTTTTCAATCGTTTCGGTGACACTATCGCCGCTTTTCTCATTTGTGCTATCCTACCCAGAATTGTGGTTCAAATAAAATAAATGAAAAAGATTGTACATTGCTACTCATAATAATATTTAACAGTGTTGTAATCATTAAAGTTGATAATCTTTCTTGATAAATATATAGATTACACCATCGTGTAGCCGTTTCCCCATTTTTTACAAGGAATAAAGCATACTCTTTTAGCTTTGATATATTTTCTCAATAGACAATACCGTTGCCAATTTCAGTAGCCCGAAAAGTTCTGTAAACTCTAAAAAATAGTAGTTTATGATACCGGTTTCTTAGGGAATTAAAAAAGCTGACTGCCTTGAATACTGAATAAGTAAAACTTATAAAAAACCTCAGAAATCAACCAAAATCGCCCAGATGGTAAACAAACTTCGCTCTTTACTCCATAGTTGCAGTCTACTACTTGACGTAAAAACTCTCTTCTTCTGTTAGAGGGTAAATAAATGAGAAAAAATCTGTCTAGAGCTTCTTTTTAAACGGCTCTGAATTGGAATATGTTCTGTTAAACAGTTAACTACTTCATTTAAGGTTTTACTATCAGTTAAAACTGGCTCCCTTGAACTTATAGCCAAACTAAATAATATTGTGTCCGGTTAAAGATTTATCATTAAGACCGCAGTTCATGCTGTGGGCAAGGAGCAGGGGTTCCGATTTTTGCACAGATGTGGTAACTGTAATGATATAATCCTCAATTTTGCTTCTTTACCTCCATACTTTACAAAAATTGCATACTAACTACAGATCCAGAACTAAGTAAGTCGGCATAATAAAACCAAACTGTGTCAAGAAAAGTAAACAAGGCTCAAACTCTCTTTCCCCCTGCCCCAGCAAGAACTGCTTTATCCCAACGATAATTATTTACGCCGACCTACTTATGTTTTGGTGGGCGCGTTACCCTTAGTACAGCTCACCACAAAAAGGGTATGGAATTTAATTATTCGTAGGTTGGGTAGAACGAAGTGAAACCCAACATCAAGCCTCGATATTTCCGAACCCCTTTTACGGTGACGTGTACTTAGGGACTTCCAAATAAAAAAATATCCCATCCCTGCGGGACGCTACGCGTAGCTTGCTTCCCCAAAGGGGTACGCTTTTAGGGCAGGGGAGCAGGGAGCAGGGGGAGGAAAAGTCGTTGTGATTCCAAAAATGGATAATTTATTTTTTGGAGTTCCCTTAACTTTTTAGGTGATTAATTAGTTTTACTTATTTATAATTTCTCAAGGAGTTTTCTAAAAAATGTATCTAAGAATACTGTTTTTTTGACGGCAGTCAATTTTACAGCCATCACGCACAGAGCGATCGCTGCGCCCGCCGTTCGCCTAGCGTCTCGTTGGTAATAGTCTAGAATGACACATATTAAATTATTGATAATTATTCTTTATTAATTACAGTATTGCTAAACGCCACAATCACTAGTAAGGTAAGAAAGTCTAAATGAAAATAACTAGCAATATAGAAGCTTGCATGGCTGACTTAACTAATTTCGCCTTGTCTTCCCTAGAGCAACATTCTGTTCTTTGGGTTTTACCCATTCAATTAAATAATCCTCTAAAGGCGGCACTTTGAGCCAAAAAGAGGTATGTCGGTTTAAGGTTAGCTGTATTTAAGTGGATTTTTAAATTAAGATACCCACAAAAACTGCTCAAACCCTTGTTCAGCCAGGAGTGAGTGTGAGATTAATTTTGCCACTATTGTTTGTGTGCATCTGATTACCTGAAGCATAATAATGACTCAATTTATCAATAACTTCCAAGAAATTCTCCCTCAGTGTGCGACTATCGTTGATATTCTGCGCGATCGCAGCTGCAATATACCCGGCACAGAAGCCTTTACTTTCCTTGAAGATGGAGAGACTCAGGAATTAACCCTGACTTACTATGAATTGGATCGGCGTAGTCGGGCTGTAGCAGCTCAACTCCAAGCTCTTGGTTTGAGTGGAGAACGTGCCATATTACTGTATCCTCCTGGATTGGATTACCTAATCGCATTTTTTGGTTGTCTATATGCTGGGGTAGTGGCGGTTCCAGCTTATCCGCCTCGCAATCAACGTAAAACGCCCAGAATACAAGCTATTAGCATAGATGCACAGGCAAGTGTTGCTCTCACCACAACAGCAATGCTCCCCACACTACAATCAATAGTCACACTCCTAACAAAACAGGGAAATTTTCACTGCCTGACAACTGACAACATCGCACAGGGTATAGAAAATTCTTGGCAAAAACCTGCAATTAATGGAAATACCCTAGCCTTTCTACAATACACATCAGGTTCTACAGGGACACCAAAAGGAGTGATGCTCAGTCATGGCAACCTGCTGCACAATACCGCTGTAACCTACCAAATGATGGAACATTCGCCTAGCAGTAAGTTTGTATCCTGGCTACCTGCTTACCATGATATGGGGTTGATTGGTGGGATTTTACAACCTTTATATGGTGGTTTTCCTTGCATCTTAATGTCGCCAGCATCTTTCCTACAACGACCTTATCGCTGGTTGCAAGCAATTTCCTGCTACAAAGGCACAACGAGTGGTGGTCCTAACTTTGCTTATGAACAATGTGTTCAAAGGATTACTCAACAACAAAAAGAAACTCTCGACTTAAGTAGTTGGAGTGTTGCGTTTAACGGTGCTGAACCAGTTCGGCAGGATACTCTTGAACTATTTGCAACCACCTTTGCAGAGTGTGGCTTTCGTCCGGAGGCATTCTACCCCTGTTACGGTATGGCGGAAGCAACTTTGATAGTTTCTGGTGGGATCAAAACAGCCTTAGCCCAAGTCAAAACTGTAGAGAAATCTGCACTTTCACAGAATCAGATAGTTGAAGCAGCTGCCCAGAGTCAAGATATCCAAAGCTTTGTCAGTTGTGGTCAAACTATTCCTCAACAACAAATTGTCATCGTTAATCCTGAAACATTAACTCGCTGTTCATCAGATGAAGTTGGCGAAATCTGGGTATCTGGACTGAGTGTTGGTAAGGGTTATTGGAATCGAACAGAAGAAACAGAGGAAACATTCCACGCCTATCTCAAAGACACAAAAGAAGGACCCTTTTTACGGACTGGTGACTTAGGCTTTTTGAACAATGGTGAGCTTTTCATTACAGGTAGAGCAAAAGATTTAATTATTATTCGCGGTCGCAATCTTTACCCGCAAGATATCGAATTAACCGCCCAACGCAGCCATTCATCCTTACGTTCCGGTGCTAATGCAGCATTTACAGTAGAGGTTAATAACGAAGATAGGCTCGTAGTTGTACAAGAATTAGAGTTTCGCGCCAAGCCAAATTTAGCAGAAGTAGTTAATGCAATTCGCCAAGCGATTACTGAAGAACATGAAGTACAAGTTTATGGTGTAGTTTTAATTAAACCAGGTAGTATACCTAAAACTTCTAGTGGTAAGATTCAACGTCGTGCAACTCGCACTCAGTTTGAAAATGGCGAACTGAGTGTAGTTGAAAGTGACATTCTCAAGATTAGTGATATTGCCAGACAGCAAACTCAATTACAACGTTCTGAACTTTTGGCGCTTTCCCCAAGGGAGTGTCAACCGATTCTAGAATCTTATTTAATTGAACTCTTGGCGGGAGTACTTTCAATTGCACCTGATGATATCAATCCTCAAGAACCATTAAGCACTCTGGGACTTGATTCCTTAAAAGTATTTGAGTTGAAAAATCGGATTGAGGTTGATTTAGAGGTAGAAGTATCCGTAGCAGACTTTTTTGAAGGGATGAGTACGCTCGCGCTAGCTACAAAGATCCTTGCTAAACTGACAACAGACGCAATACCCTCAATATCCCTTACCCAACAAGAGAAAAACACATCTATTTATCCTCTATCCTTTGCCCAGCAAGGATTATGGTTTATCAATCAGCTAACTCCTGATACTCCTACATATAATATTCCTATAGTTATTAACTTCAAAGGTTGTATTAACTTAACACCTTTACAAGATAGTCTTAACGAAATTATTAGACGACACGAAGTATTACGTACAAGCTTTACAGTAGAAAATGGACAACCCGTCCAAGTTGTAAATCAAGCTGTACCCGTAACTTTGGCGGTTGAAGATTTGTGTTCTTTATCAGAAAATGAGCGTACCCAAGAAACACAACGTCTAGCTATAGAATTCGCACAGCAGCCATTTGACTTATCTTGTCAATCGCTTTTGCGTGCTAAAGTTTTAAATTTAAATGATAAAAGTTATCATTTATTTGTCACTCTGCATCATATAATTGCAGATGGTTGGTCTATCGGTATTCTAATTAAAGAACTAGCTGCACTATATGAAGCATTCTCTACGGGGAAACTGTCGCCACTCCCGGAATTACCTATTCAGTATAGAGATTTTGTCAATTGGCAGCGAAAATGGTTTGATGGCGAGAACGTCACGCGCACGCTAGGCGATCGCATTCAACCAAAACTTACCTATTGGAAACAAAAGTTAAGTGGTGAGCTACCTGTACTGAATTTACCAACTGATCGGGCGCGATCGCCAGTTCAAACATTCATTGGCGCTCAAGCAAAATTAGTTCTTTCCCAAACTCTGACAAAAGAGCTAAAGAATTTAAGCCGTCATTCGGGAGTAACTTTGTTTATGACCTTGCTGACAGCCTTTAAAACCTTGCTGTATCGTTACACCGGTCAGACTGATATTGTAGTTGGTTCGCCAATTGCCAATCGTAACAGAGCAGAAATTGAGTCATTAATAGGATTTTTTGTCAATGTTTTAGTGTTGCGTACAGACCTATCTGGCGACCTGAGTTTTCTGGAGTTATTAGGGCGGGTGAAGTCAACAGCTTTAGAGGCATACATTCATCAAGACTTACCTTTTGAAAAGTTAGTAGAAGAACTACAACCAAATAGAGACTTGAGTTATAACCCACTGTTTCAGGTGATGTTCGTTCTCCAGAATATGCCAAAACCCAATTTAAGTCTATCGGATGTATTGATTACTTATGAAGAAGGTTACAACGGGACATCTAAGTTTGATTTGACATTGTTTATGGAGGATTCCGAGCAAGGGTTAATCGCGACTTGCGAGTACAATACGGATTTGTTTAATTCAGATACAGTTACTCGGATGTTGGGACATTTCCAAACTTTACTGTCAAGCATAGTTAGCGATCCCCAACAACAAATTTCAGACTTGCAATTACTAACACCATCTGAAGTACAGCAATTATTAGTTGAGTGGAATGATACCAAGACAGATTATCCTAAAGACAAGTGCATTCATCAATTGTTTGAAGCACAGGTAAAGAAAACACCAGATGCGATCGCTGTTATCTTTGAAAATCAGCAATTAACCTATCAAGAGTTAAACAACCGAGCAAATCAGCTAGCTTATTACTTACAGCAGCTAGGCGTAAAACCAGACGTTCTTATTGGTATTTGTGTAGAGCGTTCTATTGAAATGGTAGTAGGATTGCTAGCCATTATGAAGGCAGGGGGTACTTATATGCCCCTAGATCCAGCCTATCCTAAAGAACGCTTGGCTTTTACCTTGACAGATTCTCAGGTATCGGTATTGTTAGCACAAGCTCATTTAGTTAATGACTTACCATCACATTCGGCAAAACTAGTATGTATCGACGACAGTACAGCGTTTGCTAATTACAGCCCAGAAAATCTAGCTAGTAATGCAAACCCCCAAGATTTAGCCTATGTAATTTATACATCTGGTTCTACAGGAAAACCTAAAGGAGTCCAAATTTCTCACAGCGCTGTGGTTAACTTCTTAACTACCATGCGTCAAACTCCAGGAATAGCGAAGGAAGATATTCTTTTATCTGTCACCACATTATCTTTTGACATTGCAGCACTAGAATTGTATCTGCCACTGATTGTTGGCGCTTGTTTAGTGTTAGTTAATCGAGAAATTACCACCGATAGTAACAAGTTGTTAAAACAATTAGTCAGCAATGGTGTAACAGTTATGCAAGCTACTCCTGCTACTTGGAGAATGCTGATAGCTGCTGGATGGCAGAGCCAGAATACCATGAAAATTCTTTGTGGTGGTGAAGCCCTCGACTCTTCACTTGCCTATCAGTTGTTAGAACGAGGTCAAGAAGTGTGGAACTTATATGGCCCTACAGAAACAACTATTTGGTCGGCAGTACAAAAGGTAAACTATCAAGAACAACAGCAGGGTATTAGCTCTATTGGTCGTCCGATCGCCAACACCCAATTCTATATCTTAGACTCACATCAGAAATTAGTTCCTATAGGAGTTCCAGGTGAATTGCATATTGGCGGTCTTGGGCTGGCGAGAGGTTATTGGAATAGACCTGAATTAACTGAAGAAAAGTTTATCCCTAGTCCTTTTGAATCAGGAAAACGCCTTTATAAAACTGGAGATTTAGCGCGTTATTTAACAGATGGCAAGATTGAATTTTTGGGCAGAATTGACCATCAAGTGAAAATTCGCGGTTTTCGTATTGAACTAGGAGAAATTGAAACTTTATTAGAGCAACATCCACAGGTACGAGAAACGGTAGTAGTAGCAAGGGAAGATACACCAAATGACTGTCGCCTAGTGGCATATCTTGTAAATCATGAAAATGCTACGCCTTCTGTAAATGAACTACGGGGATTTCTCAAAGAAAAACTCCCCGAATATATGCTTCCTTCTGCCTTTGTTGTGTTAGATGCTTTACCTTTGACACCCAACGGGAAAGTAAACCGTCGTGCTTTACCTGTACCTGAAAATCTGCGTCCAGAATTAACAAAAGCTTTTCAGCCGCCGCAGTCTGAAATGGAACAGCAGATAGCAAAACTTTGGCAAGACGTACTGCACTTAGATAAAGTAGGTATTCATGATAATTTCTTTGACCTTGGTGGACATTCACTACTGATGCTTCAGGTTAATCATAAACTGCGGACAATTTTGCAGCGAGATATATCAGTTGTCACTCTGTTTCAAAATCCAACTATTTATAGACTGGCGCAGGATTTAAGTAAAACAATAGAAGATAAATCTATTTTTGAACCGATGCGCGATCGCGTGCAAAAACAAATGGAAGCACGTCAAAAACAAAAGCAATTTTTTATAAAGCAGCCTAGAAATAATTCTCGTTAATAGTGTACATGAATTGAGGGGTTTAAAAAATGATTACTCAGGAATTAGCAGATAAAAATGGTGTTAAATTAATTAATAATGATAGTTATAAAAGTATTCTTGAGCTACCAGTTAAAACGACATTAGAACTTTTCAATAGCTTTGGTATTTTACTATTTAGAGGTTTTGATGTTAATTATCAATCAATGAAATTTTTTGCAGAAAAGTATAGTTCTAGATTTGTTTTAGATAAAGATAGACCAATTCTTGACCCAAACAATAGATATATCACTTTAGTAGATCCTGGAATGCATTATGTTAGTCCTCATTGTGAGAACGCTAATTCCCCGTTTCGTCCAGATGTAATTTGGTTTTGCTGTGCTGTACCAGCAGCACAAGGCGGTGAAACTTTAGTTTGGGATGGTGTTCGAGTTTGGGAGGAAATGAGTGAGGAATTAAAGAACCTATTTGTTTCTAAAAAAATTAGATTTATGCAAAAATTTCCTGCTGCTGATTGGAAGCGTTTTATAGGTTCAGGTGCTAGTATTGCTGATGTCAAAAAAATTTTGGAAGGTATTGAAGGTCTAAGTTATCGAATAAATGAAGACCAATCTGTTTCTATAGAATATATCTGTTCTGCTATAGTCAAAACCAAATATAGTAATAAAAATGCCTTTGCAAACAGTCTAATTTCTGAGTATAAAAATCCCAAAGGAGTAGTTAGTTTTGAAGATGGTTCGCCACTTTCTGTAGAAGTTATCAACCAAATTAACGAAGTCATGAACAGATTAACTGAGATAATAAACTGGCAATCAGGTGATTTGGTAATGATTGACAATTCCAGATTTTTGCACGGTCGTAAGTCATTTACTGATACTAGTAGAAAAATATTTTCTTTACTAAGTTATCTTAAGTAATTAGATTAAATTAATCTCTAAAAAGTAATAACTATGGATAGCAACAAATATTCTGATTTAATGGAAGGGATAGCCATCATTGGAATGGCAGGGCATTTTCCAAGAGCCAATAATGTAAATGATTTTTGGCAAAATTTGCAAGATGGTGTTGAGTCAATATCTTTATTTACAGATGAAGAGTTAGTCGCTTTTGGTATTTCTCCTGTATCACTAGGTGATACTAATTATGTCAAACTTGGTGGTGTCTTAGAAAATATTGATTTATTTGACGCTGCATTTTTTGATATTAATCCAAAAGATGCAGAAACCACCGACCCTCAACACCGTCTATTTTTAGAATGTGCTTGGGAGGCTTTAGAAAATGCTGGATATGACTCCACTAAATGTGAAAGTCGTATTGGAGTTTATGCTGGTGCTAGCTTAAATAACTACTTATCCATTGATTTGCAAGATGACCAACTAGGGTCAGCGCAGTTATATCAAAAGTTAATTGGTAATGATAAAGATTTTCTCTCTACCCGTGTTTCTTATAAATTAAACCTGAAAGGGCCAAGTATTACAGTTCAAACGGCTTGCTCCACATCATTAGTTGCTACTACCCTGGCTTATCAAAGTTTGCAGAGTTATCAATGCGACATAGCTTTGGCAGGAGGGGTTTCCATTCGAGTCCCACAAAAAACAGGTTATTTGTATCAACAGGGAGGAACGCTGTCTCCTGATGGTCATTGTCGTGCTTTTGATGCCAAAGCACAGGGAACAACTATTGGTAATGGCGTGGGGGTTGTTGTCCTCAAGCGGCTTAGGGATGCGATCGCAGATCGTGACCACATCTATGCAGTTATCAAAGGTGCAGCAATCAATAATGATGGTGCTGTAAAAGTTGGTTTTACAGCGCCTAGCGTAGATGGTCAAGCAGAGGCGATCGCAGAAGCAATCATGTTAGCAGAAGTGGAGCCTGAGACAATCAGCTATATTGAAGCCCACGGTACCGGCACAGCTTTAGGCGATCCAATTGAAATTGCGGCACTGACGAAAGCTTTCCGTGCTAGTACTGAAAAGAAAGGTTTTTGTGCGATCGGTTCAGTCAAAACAAATATTGGTCATTTAGATGCCGCTGCTGGAGTTGTGGGATTAATCAAGACTGCTCTTGCTCTCAAGCATAAATTAATTCCACCTAGTCTCAACTTTGAGCAACCCAACCCGGAAATTGATTTTGCTAATAGTCCCTTTTTCGTCAATACAAAACTGACCGAATGGCAAGCAGCTTCTACTCCACGTCGCGCTGGTGTTAGTTCTCTGGGAATGGGGGGAACCAATGCTCATGTAGTTCTAGAAGAAGCTCCAATACTTCCAGCGTCTAGTCCTTCTCGTTCTTGGCAACTACTACTACTCTCTGCGAAAACCGAGTCTGCGCTACAAACTGCTACACAAAATCTTGCCCAACATCTAATGCTGCATCCTCATGAAAACCTTGCAGATGTGGCTTATACGTTACAAGTGGGGCGCAGAGACTTCAATTATCGGCGAATGCTGGTTTGCTCTGATACCCTGGATGCAATTAATGAATTAAACGAACAAACCTCAAAACGAGTTTTTACTCAATTTCAAGATACAAGTGAGAATCGTTCCGTTGCTTTCATGTTTCCTGGACAAGGTTCCCAGTATGCAGACATGGGTAAAGAACTCTACGAAACTGAGCCGATATTTCGTGAGCAAGTAGAGCGGTGCTGTCAGATACTAACACCCCATTTAGGATTAGATTTGCGATCGCTCATTTATCCCAACGAGTCTGAAAAAGCAGTCCCAGCAGAGAAACTCAAACAAACCTGTTTTACTCAAAGCGCACTGTTTGTGATTGAGTATGCCTTGAGCAAGTTGTGGATATCGTGGGGTATTACTCCCCAAGCAGCGATCGGGCACAGTATAGGAGAATATGTAGCTGCTTGCCTTGCCGGAGTTATGTCTGTTGAAGATGCTTTAGCTTTAGTTGCTATCCGTGGACGACTAATGCAGCAATTACCCTCTGGGAAAATGCTTTCTGTACCTTTAAAAGAAGCAGAAGTTGAACTTCTTCTTGATGAGAATTTATCTATAGCTGCTTGCAACACACTTAACTCATGTGTAGTTTCGGGAACTGATCAAGCGATAAATGCACTTAAAGAACAGCTAGCAAATGAAGGTATAGAGTGTCAGCTTTTGCATACCTCTCACGCCTTTCATTCTCAAATGATGGAACCTATTTTGGAACCATTCATTGCAGAAGTTAAAAAAGTCAAACTTAATCCACCCCAGATTCCTTTTATTTCCAATCTGACTGGAACTTGGATAACCACAGAAGAAGCGACAAATCCAACTTATTGGGCAAAGCATCTGCGACAAACGGTGAGGTTTACGGCGGGTATTTCTACATTGTTAGAACAGCCAAATCTTATCTTACTGGAAGTTGGGCCAGGGCGTACTTTGTGTACTTTCGCTAAACAACATGTACAACAAGAGCAGCAGATTATACTTTCTTCCTTACGCCATCCGAAAGAAGAACAGGCTGATGTAGCATTCTTAATAAACACTCTCGGTCGCCTCTGGCTAGCTGGAGTTGCCGTAGACTGGGAAAAATTTTATAATTTTGAGCGGCGCGATCGCCTGCCTTTACCAACGTATCCATTTGAACGAGAAAGATATTGGATTGAACCACAGAAAACATCCAAAAATTTTCTTGCAACAAACCATAAAAAGCCAGATATTGCAGATTGGTTTTATATTCCAATTTGGAAGCAATCCATTGCACTCCAAGCTACTCAATCTCAAAAGAAAGTGCTAATTTTTATAGATCCTTGTGGAGTTGGGGAAGAAATAGCGAAAGATTTAGAAAGTAGTGGATGTGAAGTTATTTCTGTAGCTTTAGGAGAACAGTTTAGTAAAAATAGCAATTGCAGATACACCATAAATACTCAATCTCTGGAAGATTACGATACCTTAATTGCAAATTTACAAGCGCTAGATCAAGTTCCAGATGTAATATTACATTTATGGAGCATTACATCAAGTGAAAAGGCACAATCAGGAATTGAGCTATTTGAAAATTTTCAAAATTTAGGGTTCTATAGTCTCTTATTTCTAACAAAATCTATTGATAGAAATAATATTACTCAGCCTATAGATATTTTAGTTCTAACTAATGATTTATACGATGTCATAGGTACTGAAACTTTAAATCCCGAAAAAGCTACTGTTGTAGGAATGTGTAAAGTTATTCCCCAACAGTATCCAAACATTACCTGTCGCAACATTGATATTGTAACTCCTGGTTCTCATAGCTTCTTAAAAAATCAACTCACACAGCAAATAGTAACAGAATTAAATACTAAATCTACTGATATTACTGTTGCATATCGTGGGCATCATCGCTGGGTACAAACTTTTGATTCATTCCATTGTGAAGCTGCTACATCTCCATTACGGGAAGAAGGAGTGTATTTGATTACTGGTGGGTTAGGAGGTATTGGACTTGAACTTGCGGAATACTTAGCTAGGACAATACGGGCAAAATTAGTACTTATAACCCACTCAACTTTTCCCGCAGCAGAAACATGGGATGAGTGGTTAGCTACTCATGATGACGAAGATAAACACAGCCGTAAGATCCTAAAATTGCGTTCTCTGGAACAACTGGGTGCAGAAGTTTTGATATTAAGTGCTGATGTTGGTAACGAATTACAAATGCAAGCTGTTATTGATGAAACTTTGCGGCGCTTTCTTGAGATTAACGGAGTCATTCATGCAGCCGGAATTAAGTTATTCAAAACAATTCCAGAAATAAGTAGGGCTGAATGTGAACAGCAACTAAGAGCAAATGGACATGGACTTTTTGTATTAGAAAAAGTATTGCAGGAAATAAAACTTGATTTTTGTGTATTGATATCCTCATTATCATCTGTTGTCGGTGCTTTGGGGATGGCGGCTTATCCAGCAGCACATCTTTTTGCAGATGCCTTTGTTTACAAGCATAACCAGAGAAATACTGTTCCTTGGATAAGTGTCAACTGGGATAATTGGTTAACCAGTGAATTAGCTGTGCAATTAGCGACAAAACCAGAAATTTCCACTGATTTATTCATGACAAGCAAACAAGGTATAGAAGTATTTGAACGTATTTTATCTATTCAAAAAATCAATCAAGTAATAGTTTCAAGTACAGATTTACAAGCGAGAATTGAACGATGGATTAAGCCAAAAGAAGTTTTGGATGAAAAAACTTTTCAAGCACTTCATTTCAGACCGAATTTAAGTAATAATTATGTTCCGCCCCGAAGTGAAGTTGAACAAAAAATAGCCGATATTTGGCAAGAAATCCTGGGAATTCAAAAGATAGGAATCTTCGATAATTTTTTGGAAATAGGAGGTGATTCTCTCTTAAGTGTTCAGATTACTGCCAGAGCGAACAAAGAAGGCTTGCGATTTACTAATCAGCATTTATTTGATTACCCAACCATCGCAGAATTAGCAGAGATTGCAAATAGTACAAAAACTGTGGTCGCTGAACAGGGATTAGTCCAAGGTGAATTAGCTCTGACACCTATTCAACAATGGTTTTTTGAACAGAATATTTTTGACTCTCACCATTGGAATCAAGCTATTTTATTGGAAGTGCAACAACCTCTTAACCTTGTACTTCTAGAGAAGGTAATACAACAGTTACTAGCACACCACGACGCTCTACGTCTGCATTTTGAACTATCAGAATCTAACTGGAAGCAAATTAATACAGACATTGAAGTAGTAGCGCCATTTTCACAGGTAGATTTATCAACGGTTTCACCGCAGTTGCAAGAAACTGCATTTGAAGCATCTGCTAACGAATTGCAAGCAAGTTTAAACTTATCAGATGGGGCAATTGTCAGAGTCGCTTATTTTGATATGGGAGAACATCAGCCAAATCGTTTGTTGTTTATTATCCATCATTTGGCTGTAGATATTGGTTCTTGGCGAATTTTGCTAGATGATTTACAAACAGCATACCAGCAACTAAGCCAGGGACAAGCTATTAAGTTACCTTTAAAAACGACATCCTTCAAGCAATGGTCAAAAACGTTAATTGAATATGCACAATCAATTGAGTTACAACGCGAGCAAGTTTATTGGTTGGCTGCATCTCGTGAATGGGTATTACCCTTACCAAAAGATTATGCAGATGGTGCGAATATTGTTGGATCATCTCAAACTATATCAGTAAGACTAAGTGTTGAAGAAACCAGGGCATTGCAAGATGAGATAACAGCAAATTATCGAGTAACAATGGATAATGTATTGCTGACAGCCCTGACTCAAACTATTAGCAGATGGAGTGGAGCCTCATCATTATTGGTTGACTTAGAAGGTAATAGTAGAGAAGTAATTTTTGATGATGTAAATTTATCAAGAACCGTGGGTTGGTTTACTAATATTGCTCCTATACTTTTAGAAATAGGAGATGTCTCTGAACCTGTGGAAGCACTCAAGGTAGTTAAAGAGCAACTTCGTAATTTTCCAAATCAAGGACTTGGTTATGGTGTTCTAAAGTATCTAAATAATGATATATTAATTACAGAGAAATTGCGATCGCTACAGCCAGCAGAGGTAATTTTTCTCTACCTTGGTAATCTTGAGCAAACCTTACCTGAATCTTCTTTGTTTAAGTTGTCTCAGCAATCAAGCGGTTCACCTCGGAGTTTGCATGGACAGCGAAGCCATCTTTTAGAAGTTAATGCTTTAGTAGTCCAAGACCAATTAAGAGTGGATTGGGCTTATAGCCAAAATGTGCATCGACAAGAAACTATTGAGCAGTTGGCTAACGATTTTGTAGCAGCCCTGCGGTCAATAATTAGAGACTACGAGTTGTCTTCAGTAGAGAAATTTACTCCTTCCGACTTTGCTGAATTTAAATCTAGTCAATGGAATCAAGATGATATTGATAGTATTCTGTCATCTGTCAACTATTAAAGTTGAATTCTGTGAATAGAGTCATTCCTATATCGAAAAATTTTGCAGCGTCATGAAAAATAGTGTCAAAAAAAATATCGAAGATTTTTATCCGCTTTCACCGATGCAGCAGGGCATACTATTTCATACTCTTTATGCCCCAGAGTCAGCTGTCTATTGCGAAGTTTTTAGCTGCAATATTGAGGGAGAACTAAATATTCCAGCATTTAAGCAAGCTTGGCAAAAATTGCTAGAACGCCACCCTATTTTACGAACCTCCTTTGTTTGGAAAGGTTTAAAAGAACCCGCTCAAGTTGTGCATAAACAACTTAAATTGCCTTGGGAACAAAAAGATTGGTGTGGAATTGAAAGTATTAAGCAACAAGAGCAGATAGAAACTTTTTTAGTCGCAGAACAACAGCGAGATTTTGACATTTATCAAGCTCCCTTGATGCGTTTAAATCTAATTAAATTAACCGAAAAAAACTATCAATTTGTTTGGAGTCATCATCACTTACTACTAGATGGCTGGTCTTCATCTTTGCTGATGGATGAAGTTTTTGCATTTTATCAAGCATTTAGCCAGGATAAAGATTTATCTTTGAAACAGCCTCATCTTTACCGAGATTACATAGCTTGGCTGCAACAGCAGGATCTTTCCAAAAGTGAGACTTTTTGGCGACAGCAGTTGCAAAAATTTACTGCAACTACTCCTTTGAACATAGGTCATACCTCCAATAATTTATCCGATGAAAAAAAAGAATATAAACAACAACAAATTAAACTATCAACAATAGAAACATTAGCATTGCAGTCTTTTGCACGACAGCAACAGATAACTTTAAACACTTTAATACAGGGTGTATGGGCTATTCTTTTAAGTCGTTATAGTAGTGAGAATGATGTTGTTTTTGGATCTGTTGTTTCTGGTCGAAGTGGTTTACCTGGAAATGAGTCAATGGTGGGAGTGTTAATTAACACTGTACCGATACGAGTATCAATAAATCCAGAAGAATCTCTTGTTCCTTGGTTAAAGCAACTGCAAACGCAGCACAATCAAACACGCCAATACGAGCAATGTCCATTAATAGAAATTCAAAAGTGGAGTGATATACCAGTTGGTCAACCTCTGTTTGAAAGCATAGTTAATTTTCAGAATTACCCAATAGATTTTTCTAAATTAGAGCAAGTCAGCAACTTAAAAATATCTAATATTTATAGTTTTATGCATCCTCATTATCCCCTCACCATGTCGGTGAAGGTGGATTCAGAATTATTGTTAGAGATTTTCTATGAAAGCTACCGATTTGAATCAACTACAATAACTAGAATGTTGGGGCACTTTCATACATTATTATTGGGTATGACAGCGAAACAACAACAGCGTGTTAAAGATTTACCATTGCTGACTGCACAAGAACATCGCCAATTGTTGGTGGATTGGAATGATACCCAAGTTGATTATCCTCAACAGTGCATTCATCAGTTATTTGAAGCGCAAGTAGAAAAGACACCTGATGCAGTAGCTGTAGTATTTGAAAATCAGCAATTGACATACTGTGAACTGAATGCAAAAGCGAATCAACTAGCCCATTATTTGCAAGAACTGGGAGTAAAACCAGAAATATTGGTGGGTATTTGTGTAGAGCGATCGCTAAATATGCTTATTGGATTATTAGCGATACTCAAAGCAGGTGGAGCATACATTCCACTAGATCCTAGTTATCCCAAAGAGCGATTAGGATTTATTTTAGAAGATGCCCAAGTGCCAGTATTATTAACTCAAATATTCTTGTTAGAAGCAATGCCGAAAAACAAAGCTAAAGTCGTTTGTTTGGATGCAGATTGGCAGAAGGTTGCACAACAAAGTCAGGAAAATTTATTTTCTGAACTAACTACTGAGAGCCTAGCTTATGTCATCTATACCTCTGGTTCTACAGGCAAACCGAAAGGCGTACAAATTCCTCACAGCGCTTTGAGTAACTTTTTGTACTCCATGCAGCAAACACCAGGATTAACCCAACACGATACCTTACTAGCAGTTACAACTTATTCTTTTGATATTGCTGCCTTAGAACTTTTTCTGCCAATTATAGTTGGTGGTCGTTTGGTAATTGCTAGTCGGGAAATAGCATCGGACGGAATCCAATTGTCAACAAAATTGGCAGACTCAAAAGCGACCGTTATGCAAGCCACACCAGCGACTTGGCAACTACTTCTAACAGCAGGGTGGGGTGGGAATCATCAATTAAAAATTCTCTGTGGTGGAGAAGCTTTACCTGGACACTTAGCCAATCAATTATTGCATCGGTGTGCCTCGCTGTGGAATATGTACGGCCCTACAGAAACCACTATTTGGTCAGCAGCATCTCAGATAGAAACTGACAGCAAAATTGTACCAATTAATCAGGCGATCGCTAATACGCAACTTTACATCCTAGACCAATACAGCCAGTTAGTTCCTGTAGGTGTAGCAGGCGAATTGCATATAGGTGGAGATGGACTCGCACGAGGCTATTTCAAGCGTCCTGACCTGACAGCAGAGAAATTTATACCCAATCCATTTAGTGAAAAAGCTTCGCGTTTGTATAAAACAGGAGATTTAGCCCGCTATCTACCAAATGGAGAAATAGAATACATTGGTCGGATTGATAATCAAGTAAAAGTCCGTGGTTTTCGTATCGAACTAGGAGAAATTGAAGCACTCCTCACTCAACATTTTGCAGTCAGAGAAGCTGTAGTTGTAGTATGCAAAGATTTAGTAGATTCTCAAAGAATAGTCGCCTATTTAGTCCCTAAAATCGAGCAAACATTAACTATTTCTGAACTGCGTAGCTTTTTGGAGTCAAAATTACCAAGCTACATGCTACCAACAAATTTGGTCATATTAGAGGCACTCCCACTAACACCTAATGGTAAGGTTGACCGTAAGGCATTACCTGCACTTGATACAATGCCTTCAGAATTTGAAGAAACTTTTGTTGCACCTCAGACAGCCATCGAAAAACAGTTGGCTATTATCTGGATGGAAGTACTTGGCTTAGAAAAGTTAGGAATAAACGACAACTTTTTTGAATTGGGTGGACATTCATTATTAGCAACCCAAGTTATATCCCGCATAAATAAAAACTTTGATATTGAGTTACCACTGCGCCGACTTTTTGAATCACCGACAGTAGAAAAATTAGCTAAAAGTATCGGGGATAAACAGCTAGCTGTTAAGTCAATTACACCAATTAAAAGAGTTTCACGAGAAATAGAATTACCCTTATCTTTTGCTCAAAAAAGATTATGGTTTTTAGAGCAATTGGAAAGGGGAAGTTCTACATATAATATGCAATCTGCCGTTTACCTGAACGGACATTTAGACATACAGGCTTTAGAGCAAAGTTTCAATGAACTTTTACGGCACCAAGAAGTATTACGTACTAGTTTTGAGAAATTTAATGGAGTTCCTGTACAAGTAATTGCTCCATCTGTTTCTATTTACTTGCCAATAATAGATTTGAGCGAAATTTCACAAGAAAAACAGTTTGTTAAGGTGCAGCAGTCAATTCTGGAAGAAGCTCAACGACCTTTTGACTTAGCTAAAGGCCCATTGCTGCGAGTTAGTTTATTACGCTTGGGTGAAGAATCTTATGTATTGCTATTGGTAATGCATCATATTATTTCTGATGGCTGGTCAATTGGTATACTTATTCGCGAATTTTCTGCGCTTTATGCAGCTTTTGTCAAAGGAGAACCTTCTCTGCAAGATGCTTTCCTTCCCCAAAGGGGTACACCTTTACCAGAATTGCCGATTCAATATGCAGACTTCGCCTATTGGCAAAATCAGTGGCTGCAAGGAGAGGTGATGGAGAAAAACCTATCTTATTGGAAACAGCAACTTGCTAACTTACCTGTGCTGGAATTGCCTACCGACTATCCCCGTCCTGAAATCCAAACTTTTCGCGGTACTAGGCAACATCTAGAATTGCCAAAAGAACTTTGTGAAGAAATTAAAGCATTAAGCCGTAGGGAAGGAGTCACTTTATTTATGACTCTAGTGGCAGTATTTAAAACCTTAATGCATTACTGCACAAAGCAGGATGATATTGTTGTCGGTACTGACGTTGCTAACCGTAATTTTCCAGAAACAGAGAATATTATTGGTTTTTTTGTTAATCAGCTAGTATTACGTACCTACCTTGGAGGCAATCCAACTTTCCAGGAATTGTTGAAACGTGTTCGTGAGGTGACATTGGCTGCTTATGAACATCAGGATATGCCATTTGACCAGTTGGTATTAGCTCTAAAAACAGAACGAGATTTGAGCCGTACACCTCTGTTTCAATCCAAATTTGTTTTACAAAATGCCCCTACCTTCCCACTGGAACTAGAAGGTTTGAAGTTGAAAATTGTCGAAGATATTGATAATGGTACAGCTAAATTTGATTTACTACTGACTATGTGGGAAAGCAAACAAGGGTTGAGTGGTAGTTTGGAATATAGCACAGACTTATTTAATGCTGCTGTGATCGCTAAATTTCTTACAGATTATGAAATGATTTTGCGTGCCGTTGTCGCTCAACCTAGTATTAAATTTACAGCCATAAAAGAAATACTGGTAACAGCAGACAAGCAAAGGCAAGATGCGAAGCAACAGGAATTTCAACAAGTCCGTCGTCAAAAATTTAAAGCATTTAAGTCTCAGCCAAAACCTACAGTAATTAACTTATCCCAACAAGAATTAATCACAGAGTCTTTCCTACAATCTGAAGGTAATCTACCTTTAGTGATTACGCCTAAATTCAGCGATCTGAATTTACCAATTTGGGCTGAGAGCAATCAAGAATTCATTATCAATAACTTGTTTAAATATGGAGGAATTTTATTTAGGGGATTTGCTATTAATCAAAAAGAAGATTTTGAGCAATTCGTTAGTGCCGTATGTCCTCAATTAATGCCTTACATAGAATCTTCTACACCTCGTACTAAGTTAAGTGAAAAAGTTTATACATCTACTGAATTTCCAGCCGATCAAACTATTGCTTTACATAATGAATCATCCTATGCCAGTACTTATCCAATGAAGATATGGTTTTGCTGCATTGAACCTGCAAACCAAGGAGGAGAAACTCCAATTGCTGATGTGAGAAAAGTATTTCAACGTATTCACCCTCAGATTAGAGAACGCTTTCAAGAAAAAGGGTGGATGTTAGTTCGCAACTATGGTAATGGATTTGGTTTACCTTGGCAAAAAGCCTTTCACACAACAGATAAAGCTGTGATGGAAGATTATTGTCGTAATGCTTGCATTCAGGTTGAGTGGAAAGATAGTAACCGTTTAAGAACTCGTCAAGTTCGTCCAGCCATAGCACAACATCCAAAAACGGGTGAAATGGTTTGGTTTAATCATGTTGTTTTTTGGCATGTGTCGAGTTTACAAACACAATTTAGAGAAAAATTTTTCAGTGAGTTTACAGAAGAAGATTTACCCTACAATACTTTTTATGGTGATGGTTCTCCAATTGAAGACTCAGTTATTGCAGAAATTTGTGAAGCTTATCAACAAGAAATGATTATTTATCCTTGGCAGAAAGGAGATATATTAATGCTAGATAATATGTTGATAGCTCACGCACGTAATCCTTACTCTGGTTCGAGAAAAATTTTAACTGCAATGGGTGAGCCTTTCCAACATCATTTTTAAATAATTATTCAGTCATAAAACACATACATTAGACTGCATAAATAATTAGTCCATGACAGATTTTTAAGTTATACATTATGAATAATGAATCAATTTACGGGTTCCAACTTTCGCCACAACAAAAACATTTATGGCTACTACAACAAGATAAACATAGTCTTGCCTATCGTTCATTTGGTATAGTGGAAATTATAGGTAGTTTAAATATTGAAGCATTGAAAATTGCCTTAAAAAATGTTGTAAAGAGACATCAAATTCTTAGTACTAGTTTTCGTTGTTTACCAGGAATGAATATTCCACTACAAGTAATTGAGAATGGTGGCAATTTCTTAATAGAAGAATACGACTTCAGGGCGATGAAATCTGAAGAGCAAAACAATGCTGTTGAATTACTTATGGTATCTGCAAAACAGCAAATTTTTGACTTAGAAACATCATCCTCGTTACAGATGTTTCTAGCTACTTTGTCAGCATCTAAATGTCTATTGCTGTTAAATTTATCTGCTTTCTATGCAGATGCTACTTCACTTAATAATTTAGTAGCAGAAGTAAGTCGTGCCTATACTGGACATTTGCATGATGATGAACCAGTACAATACATTATTTTTTCAGATTGGCAAAATGAATTATTAGAATCAGAAGAAGCAGAAATTGGTAGAGAATATTGGCGACAAAAAGATATCAAACATATTTTTGACTTGAAACTGCCAAATGAAAAGTTATTTTCTGGGGAAAATGAATTTCAACCTCAAGTTTTTATTCAGATAATTCCACCTCAATTAGTAGCAGAAATAACCGCGATCGCCGAAAGATTTAATACTTCTGAATCAACATTATTGCTAACATGTTGGCAAATACTACTATGGCGTTTGACCAATGTATCAAAAATGGTTATTGGTGCTAGCTGCGATGGTAGATTGGAAGAAGAACTTCAAGAAATGCTAGGACTACTTGCCAAATATGTACCAGTGGATTGCTATTTCCAAGGTAGCTTAAAGTTGAGCGAAGTTCTAGAACAAATTGCTTTGACTCAAAATCAAGCATCTGAATGGCAAGACTGTTTTAATTGGGAATTAATTTCAGGATTAAACAAAGTTATCAATGATGTGCCTTTCTTTCCCTTCTGTTTCGAGTTTATAGAGCAAAATTATAACTTATTGGCTCAAAATGCAGTCACCTTTTCTCTATCAAAGCAATATGTTTGTTTCGACAAGTTCAAAGTAAAATTATCATTTACACGTACAGAAAAGTCTCTTCACGCCGAATGGCACTATGATTCAGAGTTATTTATACCAGAAGATATCGAACGTTTATCACGACAATTTTCTACCCTCTTAGAAAGTGCAATTCGTCATCCAGACGCATTGGTAAGTGAATTAGACATACTCAGCGATATCGAAAGACAACAACTGTTAATTGATTTTAATAATACAGAAACTGTTTTTCCAATAGATAAATGTTTTCATCAACTTTTCGCAGAACAAGTAGAACGCACACCAGACAACATTGCTATTTTTTATAAAAATCAGCAATTTACCTACCAAGAATTAAACACTCGTGCTAACCGGCTAGCTCATTACCTACAAAAATTAGGTGTGAAAGCAGATGTAATGGTGGGAATTTGTGTCGAGCGATCGCCTTTAATGTTGATTGCACTTTTAGGCGTCTTAAAAGCAGGTGGCGCTTATGTACCGATTGACCCTAACTATCCCTTAGAAAGAAAAGATTTTATCCTAAATGATTCTCAAATGCCAGTGTTGCTGACTCAACAACACCTATTGGCAGATTTAGCTACAAATGAAATTAAAGTCATTTGTATAGATAGTGATTGGCAAGCTATAAATCAACAAGAAATTGAAAATCCAATTACTGCAACAACCGCATTAAATTTAGCATATATTATTTATACCTCCGGTTCTACTGGTAAACCTAAAGGAACTCTAATCCCCCATCAAGGATTAGTTAACTACCTAAGTTGGGCTACTCAAAAATATGCAGTAGAACAAGGAGTGGGAACTTTAGTCCACTCCCCTCTAGGTTTTGACTTAACAATCACCAGTCTTTTATCACCTTTATTAGTTGGTCGCACAGTAGAATTACTATCAGAAGAACAAGGTATTGAAACCCTTTCTCAAGCTTTAAAGAAAAGCTCAAATTTAAGTTTGGTGAAAATTACCCCGGCTCACTTGGATTTACTGAAACAACAGTTATCCAAAGAAGAGATCGCAAATAAAACGAGAGCTTTTATTATTGGTGGGGAAAATTTATTAGCCCAAAGCATCACCTTCTGGCAAGATGTAGCTCCAGATACGATATTAGTAAACGAATACGGCCCTACAGAGACAGTAGTCGGTTGCTGTGTCTATCAAGTTCCAGTCCGGAAACATACTTCAGGTTCCATACCTATTGGTAAAGCGATCGCTAATACCCAGTTGTACATTTTAGATCCATATTTGCAACCAGTACCAAGGGGTGTACCGGGTGAATTGCACATTGGCGGACTTGGATTAGCTAGAGGTTATCTAAATCAACCTGAATTAACAGCCCTTAAATTTATCCCCAATCCCTTTAGTAAAAAAGAAGGCGATCGCCTTTACAAAACAGGTGATTTAGTCCGCTTTCTACCGAGTGGAGATATTGAATATATCGGTCGCATTGACAACCAAATAAAAATCCGAGGTTTTCGTGTTGAATTAGGAGAAATTGAAGCAGTTATCAATCAACATCCATCAGTCTCTACAAGTGTAGTTATCCTTCGGGAGGATAAGCCAGGAAATCAAAATTTAATCGCTTACACAACTCTCCATCCAGAGAAAACACTAGCAATTCCTGAACTGCGTCGCTTCTTACAAAATAAATTGCTTGACCACATGGTACCAACAGCCTTTATGATATTAGAAGCGTTACCATTAACATCTAATGGCAAAGTAGACCGTCAAGCATTGCCAATGCCGGATGCTCTGCGCCCAGAATTAGAAGTTGCTTATGTGATACCACAAACTGAGGTAGAAAAAACAATAGCCTCTGTTTGGCAAAAAGCTTTGAATCTTGAAAAGATCGGCATTCACGATAATTTCTTTGAAATTGGCGGTCATTCATTACTTTTAGTTACGGTTCATAGCCAATTGCAGGAAATATTAAAAGCCAAACTATCAACCCTTGATTTATTTAGATATCCCACCATCAATTCTTTAGCAGAGTATTTAAGTTTATCTCCAAATCAAACAGCATCTTTCCAGGACACTGATATTCAAGCAGAAAAAATTTCAGCTGGCAAAGCGCAACAAAAGAAACGGCTGCAAAAAATGAAATCAGTTGAAAATAATTAAGGAATCCACAAATAATGAATATTCCAATTGAAGCATATTCTACTAACGGATCAGAAATCGCAATTATTGGGTTAGCAGGAAGATTTCCTGGAGCTACAAACCTTGATGAATTTTGGCATAATCTCCAAAATGGTATAGAATCAATCTCGTTTTTCAGTGATGAAGAACTGTTGGCATCAGGAGTAGATGCAAAGCTTTTAAGCCAACCCAATTATGTGAAAGCCAATGGTGTCATAGAAGATGCAGAACTTTTTGATGCTTCATTTTTTGGTTTTAATCCCAGAGATGCAGAAATAACTGACCCGCAACACCGTATTTTTTTAGAGTGTGCTTGGGAAGCGCTGGAGAAAGCAGGGTATGATTCCGAAACATACAATGGTTCCATAGGTGTTTTCGCCGGTTCTAACTTAAGTGGTTATTTACTAAACATTTATCTAAATAAAAATATTAGAAATTCAACAGACGAACGTCAAATAGCGATCGCTGGTGATAAAGATTATCTTGCTACACGTACTTCTTACAAACTTAATTTAACAGGCCCTAGCTATACAGTTCAAACAGCTTGCTCAACCTCATTAGTAGCCGTACATTTAGCCTGCCAAAGTTTACTCAACGGTGAATGTGACATGGCTTTAGTTGGCGGTGTTTCTATTAGCGCGTCAAGAAAAAGTGGCTATCTTTATAACGAAGGAGGTATTAATTCTCCTGACGGACATTGCCGCGCCTTTGATGCTAAAGCACAGGGAACTGTGTGTGGAGAAGGTGTAGGAATCGTTGTTTTGAAAAGATTAGAAGATACCTTAAATAATCGAGATTTTATCCATGCTGTGATTAAAGGTTCTGCTACCAATAATGACGGTTCAAACAAAGTTAGCTACACAGCACCTCGCATAGAAGGGCAAGCTAAAGTCATCAAAACTGCTCAAGTTGTTGCAGAGGTAGAACCAGAAACAATAACTTATATTGAAGCTCACGGAACGGGAACTTCTTTAGGAGATCCGATTGAAATTGCTGCACTAACTCAAGCATTCCAAAGCAGTACAAACAAGAAAGGCTTCTGTGCGATTGGTTCCTTAAAAACAAATATTGGACACTTGGATGCTGCTGCTGGTATTGCAGGTTTAATTAAAACAGTCTTAGCTCTTAAACACAAAGAAATTCCTCCCAGCCTACATTTTGATGAACCAAATCCTCAAATTGATTTCGCCAACAGTCCTTTTTATGTCAACAACAAACTTTCCGAATGGAAAGCAGATAACTATCCTAGACGTGCAGGAGTTAGTTGTTTTGGTATTGGCGGTACTAATGCCCATGTAATTTTAGAAGAAGCTCCAATTTTTGCAACCAAAGACAGTGTTTCTCGCCCCTGGCAGTTGTTAGTTATCTCTGCAAAAAGTCAAATAGCTTTGGAATCTGCTACAACTAATCTTGCTAATTATTTAGCAGAGTCTCCTAATATAAATTTTGCAGATGTAGCTCATACTTTGCAAGTTGGCCGCCGAAATTTTAGCCATCGGCGAGTATTGCTGTGTCAAAATATTCAAGACGCTATAAAAATACTCACAGCGCCAGATAAACAAGGATTTTTAAGTAATTTTTCAGAAACTCGTAACCATCCAATCGCGTTTATGTTTCCTGGACAGGGAACGCAGTATGTAAACATGGGGCGGGAATTATATGAAACAGAACTAATTTTTCGGCAACAAGTTGATGATTGTTGTGAATTGCTAAAACCATATTTAAAATTAGACCTCAAAGACATACTTTATCCCACAACATTAGAAACGACAGAAGAACAACTTCAACAAACTTCGTTAACACAACCCGCGCTATTTGTGATTGAATATGCGCTGGTTAAACTTTGGATGGCGTGGGGTGTGCATCCGCAAGCGATGATTGGTCACAGCATCGGTGAGTATGTAGCCGCTTGTATTTCAGGAGTTTTTTCTTTAGAAGAGGCATTGGCGTTAGTCGTAATTCGCGGACGATTAATGCAACAACTCGAATCTGGGTCGATGCTTTCCGTTTCTCTCTCTGCTGAAGAAATACAACCAATGTTGGGTTCAGAAATTTCTTTAGCAGCTAGTAATGCACCATCTCTTTGTGTGGTTTCTGGTACTACAAATGCAATAGAAGCATTAGAAAATCGTTTGACAGAGCAAGGTATAGACTGTCGCCGTCTGCATACATCTCATGCTTTTCATTCCCAGATGATGGAGCCAATTTTAGATGCATTTGTACGGCACGTTAGAGAAGTCAATCTGAAACCACCTCAAATTCCTTTTGTTTCTAACGTTACCGGAACTTGGATTGCGCCAGAGCAGGCGACTGACCCTGATTACTGGGCTAGACATCTACGACAACCAGTATTATTTAACGAGGGAATCGCCGAACTACTGCAACAGCCAGAGCGAATACTTTTGGAAGTCGGCCCGGGGCGGACATTAACTACTCTAGCCAAACGACAGTTGTTTTCACAGACTGTGGTGCTAACCTCCCTACGACATCCCCAAGAGCAAGTTTCTGATGTCGCATTTTTGCTCAATACTCTTTCTCGGCTTTGGCTAACAGGATTGCCAATAAACTGGGCAGGCTTTTATGCTCATGAGGATCGTAGACATATTCCTTTGCCTACCTATCCTTTTGAACGTCAGCGTTACTGGATTGAGGCTAACTCTGAAAAGGTATTATTAACAGAATCGCAACAATTATTAGGTAAAAAACCAGATATTGCTGATTGGTTTTATATCCCAATTTGGAAGCAATCTACGCCACTTGAATTTTTCCAAGAGAAGGAATTAGTAACTGAGGAAAACACCTGCTGGTTAGTTTTTATAGATGACTATGGAGTTGGAGACGCAATTGCCAAAAAACTCGAACAGCAAAGTCAAAATGTTGTTACAGTTAGTGTTGCAGATAAATTTACTAAGCTGAATAAATATAGATATACTATTAACTCGCAACAAAAAGATGACTATGATACTTTACTGCAACAACTCCAAAAAGAGAATTTAGCTCCAAATGCAATCGCTCATTTATGGAACATTACACCAAATGATACTTTGTCCGGCAATGGGTTAAAAGAACAAACTTTTGAAACTTACCAGAATCTCGGCTTTTGGAGTTTGTTGTATTTGGCACAGGCATTAGGAAAGCAAAATATCAGCGATTCTGTGAAATTGAGGGTTGTAACTAATAATCTATATAATGTCATCGGTGATGAAAAGTTATGCCCAGAGAAGGCAACCATATTAGGCCCTTGTAAAGTAATTTCCAAGGAATATCCAAACATTAATTGCTGCCTTGTAGATGTAGTAATTCCTGCTGCTAAAATCGCACCACCACCAAAATTTGTAGACTATCTGATTAAAGAACTGACAACAACACAGCAAACCGAAAACATAGTTGCTTATCGTGGATATCATCGTTGGATTCAAGCTTTTGAAACAGTCCGTCTAGATGAAAATATCTCAGGTAAAACCAAGTTAATAAAAGGAGGAGTTTACCTAATTACTGGTGGACTTGGTGGTATAGGTTTGGTGCTGGCGGAACATTTAGCAAAGACAGTACAAGCTAAGTTAATTTTAATTGGTAGAAAGGGATTACCCAAGCGATCGCAGTGGCAACAATGGCTAGAAACTCATAATAATCAAGATCCTGTTAGCCGCAAGATCCAAAAGATGCTTGCACTTGAAGGGTTGGGGGCAGAGGTTGAGGTTAAAAGTGCCAATGTAGCCAACTACGAAGAAATGCAGGTAGCCGTTACTGAAGCTTTAGAAAAATTTGGTCAAATCAATGGTGTCATCCATGCAGCAGGTATTGCTGGCGGTGGCATGATTCAACTAAAAACAGAGGATATAGCAAACAGCGTATTAGCACCAAAAATCAAAGGCACATTAGTATTAGAGGAAATTTTAAACCTAAAAAAGATTAATTTAGATTTCTTAATGCTTTGTTCATCCCAAAGTTCTATCTTGAGTGAATTTGGACAAGTAGATTATTGTGCAGCTAATGCGTTTTTGGATATTTATGCAGATTATCGTACTTCTCAATCTAACCAATTCACAGTGGCAATCAATTGGGACACTTGGCAAGAAGTAGGAATGGCAGTAGAGACATCACTACCAGAACAATTAAAGCTTCAACGTGAAGAAGATATCAAAAAAGGAATACTACCTCAAGAAGGTAGCGAAGCTTTTAATCGCATTTTGCTAAGTAGTTTGCCTCATGTTATTGTCTCAACCCAAGACTTCCAAAGAGTAATTGAGCAGAACAATTCTTTCAATTATCTAGATCAAGAATTAGCGCTCTTATCACAGACATCAAAAACAAATATTGCCCAACTAAGCCATCCACGCCCAAATTTAGCAAATGCTTATGTTGCTCCTCGTAATGAAGTTGAGCAGACCCTTGCTGATATTTGGCAACAATTTTTAGGAATTGAAAAGGTCGGTATTCATGACAATTTTTTTGAATTGGCAGGAGATTCTATTATTACAATTCAAATTGTTGCCAAAGCTAACCAATTAGGGATGAAATTAACTTCTCAGCAAATGTTTATGCACCAGACTATTGCTGAATTAGCAACAGCAACAGGTATGGCTGAAGTTAACCAAAATAATACTAGAACTGGAGACGTATATCTCACACCTATTCAGCATCGATTATTTGATCAAAATCAGCATAATGTACATTCCTTGAACCAGTCTTTACTGCTGGAGATACAACAAACATGCAATTCCAAAATATTAGAGCAAGCTGTAGGATATGTAATTGAACACCACGATGTATTTCGGCTGCGTTTTCTTGAAAAAGAATCTGGCTGGCAGCAAATTGAAGCTCAGATCAATGATATGAATGATATGATAGTATATGAGCATGTGGATTTATCGTCACTTTCAGAAAACGAGCAAAAACATGCTTTTGAATCTGCGATTACAGAAGTACAAAGTAACTTCAACTTAAGTGAAGACCTAGTTGTTAAAGTCGCTTTTATTAAATTGCGATCACAGCAAAAAAGCTACCTACTAATTACCATTCACCAGCTTTTAGTAGATGCTGTTTCTTGGCAGATTTTGCTAGAAGATTTAAAAATAGCCTATCAACAATTAAGTCAAGGTGAAGCAATAAATTTGCCCGATAAGACCACTTCCTTCAAGCAGTGGGCGCAATGTATGCAAGAGTATGCTGACACTTCAGAAATGATGCAGGAGGAAGACTACTGGTTAGCCAAAGCTCAAATACCTTTCCGTAGCTTACCTGTTGACTATTCTGCAAATGAAAATCCACTAGCTAAGACTGACATAGTATCAATTTCTCTAGATAAAAAAGCAACCCAAGCCTTATTAAAAAATGTCAATAAGGCTTATAATACCCAAATAACCGATATTATCATAACAGCCTTAGTCCAAGCTTTTAGAAAGTGGACGGAAGAACAGAGACTATGGATAGATATTGAAAATAATAGTCGAGATATAATCCTCAAAGATGCCAATAATGTATCTTTCTCTCGTACATTTGGTTTATTTAAAACTTGCTTTCCAGCAATTTTAGATATCACAGAGTCTTCCGATCCAGGAAATGCATTGATAGCAGTCAAAGAGTATTTACGCAGCATTCCCAATAAAGGTATTGGATACGATATACTCCGTTATATAAGCAGCAGTCCAGAAATAAACTCAAAGCTAAAATCTTTTCCTCAACCTCAAATAAGTTTTAATTACTTAGGTAATTTTGACCATGTAATATCGCAGTCATCTTTATTTGATTTAACCGATCAGCCTCTTAAAGTCAGCCAAAATAGAAGTAATAATCAATTTTACTTACTGGAAATTAACGGAATCATTATTCAAGAGCAACTGCAATTGAATTGGTTTTATAGCACAGCAGTTCATCGTCGAAAAACAATTGAAACTCTAGCTGAAAGCTTCATTGAAGCTATACAAAGCATTATTGACCACTGTCAGTCCTTGGAAGCAGAAAAATATACACCTTCTGACTTTCCCAGAGCTAACTTGAGCCAACAAGACCTAGATAGATTTCTGGCAAAAATTAACAGAGCAAGTGAGAAAAAAGCACAATGAAAGCAGAAAATGTCGAGGACATATATGAACTTACACCCGTCCAAAAGGGTATGCTCTTCCACTGTTTGTACGCGAGCGAGTCAGCATTATATTTCTTTAACCATACCTTAACTTTACATGGTCATCCAAATACAGAGGCTTTTGAACAAGCATGGCAACAAGTAGTAGATAGACATACAATTCTGCGTACAGGATTTTATTGGGAAGACATTGATAATCCTTTACAAGTTGTCTATAAACAAGTAAAAATAACCTTAAATCAATACGATTGGCGTGGTGTTGAAAAAGCGGAACAACAAGAGCGATTAAAATCATTTCTGGAGAGCGATCGCAAATTAGGTTTTGACTTTTCAAAACCATGTCTAATGCGTCTAAGTTTAATTCGTCTTGCTGATGATTGCTATGAATTTATTTGGAGCAATCACCATATAATTATAGACGGTTGGACAACTCCAATAATATTAGAAGAATGCTTACAAATTTATGCAGCGCTTTCTGAATGCAAACAACCCAATTTGCTGCCAGCTCGTCCTTTTAGAAATTATATCGACTGGTTACAGCAACAGAACATAACTAAGACCGAAAGTTTTTGGCGACAAGCATTACAAGGAGTCAAAGCACCAACTCCCCTAACTTATTTAGAAAATAACCAATTACCTAACCAAAAAGAAAGGTACGATGAAGAAAGAATTCAATTATCCGAAGCAACTACAAAAGCACTGCTATCTTTTGCCACCCAAAATCGTCTTACTCTTGCCACATTAGTTCATGGAATTTGGTCTATTCTCCTGGGCCGTTATACTTGTCGTAACAATATAGTCTATGGATGTACTGTCACAGGAAGACCAGTAGACTTAGCCGAAGTAGAGTTAATGGTTGGTATGTTTATAAATACCTTACCAATTAATGTCAAGTTAGATACTGACCAAGAATTATTGTCATGGCTACAATATTTTCAGACCCAATTAGCAGAAGCCCGTCATCATGAATACACTCCACTGACACAAATTCAGGGATGGACTGAAGTACCCCGAAATTTACCTTTGTTTGAAACTATTGTAGTAGTTGAAAACCTTCCAGTCAGTCAATTTGTACGAAATTGGAAAGGAAATATAGAATTTGAACCCACTGGAACTTATTACAGAAACAACTACCCTTTGAATTTAGTTATATATCCAGAATCCGAAATTATAGTGGCAATTTCGTATGATTCTCGTAGATTTAATATTAGTACAATTACTGGGATAATTAGAGATTTTCAAATACTGCTACAAGAAATAATAACTAATCCTTATGTTCAAATCAAGGACTTGTCATTTTTGATACCTCAACAACAGCAAGTAAAAACGACTTTAGAAAAAGAAGCATCATTTGATTTTGAATTAGCTCCAATGTTTTAAGTGAGTGGCAGTAAAAGGCTTCAGGAATACAGCCAAGAAGTCAAAATATTTATCAAATTTATGAGAATTGATAATATTCAAAAGGATAAAAATATGATTGTTTCATCTGCAATAGAAAGAAGATATAAACTCTCAACTAATGAATTCAATAAAAGTTATGTTGAATTAGGAAAACCAGTCATCATTTCTGGAGTAATTCCAGACTGGAATGGCTTTGAAAAATGGTCTTTAAAATACCTTAAAGATTTATCTCCGTTTCTAAATATTTACGCCAAAAAATTTAGCGATAAGGGAATCGAGATATGTAGTTTGACAATGGAAAGATATATAGAATTAATAGAAAAATATGAAGAAGACCCTAAAAATCATGCTCGACCTCCATATTGCCATGACCTACCTTTATTTAGCTTAATACCTTCTTTGGTGGAAGATGCTCAACCATTTCCTTTTGATTATTTGCCAGAGTGGTATTGGCACAAGTGGTGGCGTTACTGTCAGTTTTTCTTAGGTTCTTCCAATAGTATTACACCACTACATTTTGATTGCCTTTTGACTAACAATATTTTTTTTCAAATTGTTGGACGGAAACAATTTACTATATTACTGCCTGAGGATGCTAAATATTGTTATCGCAAAGGCTGGCGATGGTTTCTGGTTAATCCAGAAAACCCAGATTTAAATAAATATCCTGAATACAAAAATGCAAAACCAATTAAATTTATTGTAAATCCTGGGGATATTGTGTATATGCCTCCCGGAACACTGCATCATGTTCGGAGTTTAGATATGTCGATTTCTTTTAATATCGATTGGCATACTCAAAAAAGTTCACTGAATGCTCTAGCAGCTATTAGAAAAGGGATGCCAATTCAAAACTTATATTATAACTTTTTGTTAGTTATGGGTTTAGTTTTAAAAGTACCTCCTCAGCTTATTTTTAAATTTTATAAGTCTTACCTAAATTATGTTTCTTAAACAATAAAAACATGCCAGGCAAGTATGCAATGTAGATAGTCAGCAGATTTATTAATCCATTTTGGAATTTCAACTAAACAATCTCATGAATATCTTTGAAAAGTGTGAATCAAACGTCAGAAGCTATTGCCGTAGTTTTCCCGATATATTTCATAGAGCTAAAGGTTCTATAATTTATTCAGACTCAGGAAAAGAATATATTGATTTTTTTGCAGGAGCAGGTGCTTTAAACTATGGGCATAACCATGACTATATAAAACAAAAGGTTATGTCATATTTAGATGCTGATGGAATTGCACATGGCTTGGATATGTATACTTCGGCTAAAGAAAAGTTTTTAGCCAAGTTTGATGAAGTAGTACTAAGTTCAAAAAAACTTGATTATCGCATTCAGTTTTGTGGGCCAACAGGAACAAATGCAGTTGAAGCGGCTTTAAAGTTAGCCAGAAAAGTAAAACAAAGATCAGGTATATTCTCCTTCATGGGAGCATATCACGGAATGACTTTAGGTAGCTTATCCATTAGTGGTAATGTCGGAATTCGAGCGGGAGCAATCGGGGCATCAAATAATGTAACATTTATGCCTTATCCTTATGGTTTTATGGAGACTTTTGACACAATAGAATATATAGAAACAGTTTTAATTGATGTCAATTCTGGGATTGAAAAACCAGCAGCAATAATTTTTGAAACAGTACAAGCTGAAGGTGGAGTTGTTATAGCTCCTATTGACTGGATGCAAAGGCTAAGGAAGTTGTGCGACGAAAATGATATTTTATTAATCTGTGATGATATTCAAGTTGGCTGTGGCCGAACAGGGCCTTTCTTTTCTTTTGAAAGAGCAGATATCGTTCCTGATATGGTAGTACTCTCTAAATCTATTAGTGGGTATGGATTTCCAATGTCGCTATTATTGATTAAGCCAGAGTTGGATATATGGGAACCGGGCGAACATAATGGTACTTTTAGGGGTAATCAATTGGCATTTGTAGGAGCAACAGCAGCTTTAGAGTATAGAGAAAGTTGTAATTTTGAACAGGATGTTAAAGCTAAAGAGCTTTTTTTGAAAAATTTTCTAACTCAACAGATATTACCAATTAGTGAAAATATAGCAATTCGTGGAATTGGGATGATTTGGGGGATTGATGTTCAAAACTTTGGCGGTAGCAGTTTAGCTAAATGTATCACTTCGCGTTGTTTTGAACTAGGGCTAATAGTTGAAAGAACAGGTAGGAATGATACTGTTATAAAAATTTTGCCACCTTTAATCATTGATATGTCTACCTTGGAAAAAGGATGTTCAATTATCAAAGAAGCTTTTGATGATTGTATATCAAAGTAGATTTACATACTAGGATTTAAAACCCGGCAAGCAATTGGTTAAAAATAAGGGGAAAACTATGGGTATACATCTAGACTCGAATGACTTCTTCTCTCAAAAAAATTATTGGATAAATAAACTCTCAAGAGAATTACCAGAAACTAATCTTATGTTAGACTATGTAAGACCTTTATTTTCTAGCGGTAAAAACAAATCTCTTAGCTTTGATTTATCAAATAATTTATCCCAAGCAATCATTAAACTAGGCAAAGGTTCTTACTTTTCAATCTACTTAATCCTAATTTCTGCATTTAATATATTGCTGCAAAAATATATTAGAAATAATGATATTATTGTGGGAATACCAGTATATGAAAAAATTGGTACAGATTGCATAAATACCAAAGTTATTCCTTTGTTTACTCAAGTCAAACCTCAACTTTCATTCAAAGATTTTCTTTTGCAAGTTAAAGATGCTACGATCGCAGCTTACAGCCATCAAAATTATAATTTTGATGAACTAATTGATTTATTGGATTTACCAACAAGCCCGAATCGCTGTCCAATTTTTGACATAGTAGTTTGCTTAGAAAATATTCATATCAAAAGCAATTTAAATCAACTCAATAATGACATAACAATTTCTTTTACGGTTAACGGTGAAAATATTAGCGCAGATATAGATTATAAAGAACATTTGTTTCAAGACGAAAATATAAAATTGCTGATTAGATATTATACTAATATTCTTGAAAATATTATAAATAACATTAATACTAAAATATCCGATATTGTTTTATTGAAAGACTTTGATCAACACCAGTTGTTAAAAGAATATAATAGCAACATTAAGCAGTATCCAGTTTATCAGACAATAAATCAATTATTTGAAAAGCAAGTAACTCAGACTCCAAACAATATAGCTATCATTCATCAAAAAACTAAACTAACGTATCAAGAAATCAATCATAAAGCTAATCAGTTAGCTCAATTATTGCGAAAGTTAGGAGTCTCCAAAGGAGAGTTTGTAGGCATTTTTAAAGACCGCGACATCAATTTCCTTATTGCTATTCTTGCTATATACAAGGCAGGTGGAGCATACGTACCCATTGATAGTACCTATCCACCAAATCGAATTAAATATATGCTATCTAATAGCGAAGTTAGATTGCTATTAACAGATTGTTCGCTATTCAATGTTCTACCCGACCTGGGAGAAAGTTCTTCACACTTATCATCTATTATTTGTTTAGATAGCATTGTAAATGAGAATACGTTGATTGCTACAAAAACAGGACTAAAGATATATAATAAACTTGATTTTGAGCAGCTATCTAATGATAATTTAGAAGTTATCAATGATGCTAGTGACCCAGCCTACATGCTCTATACCTCCGGTTCCACAGGACTACCCAAGGGAGCAATAGTTAGACATGATGGTGCAGTTAATCACATTTATGCCCAGTTTGATGAGTTGGAATTGACCGAGGAATTTTGTTTTCTCCAAAGCGCCCCTTCTTCAACTGATATTTCCGTTTGGCAGTTTTTAGCACCACTGCTAATTGGCGGCAGGACGGTAATAGTAGATATTGAAACTGTTGCAATTCCTGATAAACTATTTAAAGTACTTAAATCAGAAGAAATAACAGTTGTTGAATTAGTACCAGCATTATTTGGGGGGTTGCTTGAACACACTTCGGAGCTACCAAATAACAAAAAAGAATTGCCTAATTTGAAATGGATGATGGTTGTGGGTGAACCAGTATCCGTTAATTGGGTAAATAGGTGGCTCGATATATATCCCGAAATCAAAATTGTTAACGCTTATGGTCCGACCGAAGCTGCTGATGATATTACCCAGTTTATCGTTGACAAGCCTTTGCCAGAAAATCAGCGAACAATTCCAATTGGGAAACCGCTAGCGAACTTAAATCTTTACATCCTGGATGAGCAAATGAAATTATTACCGATTGGTGCTCCAGGAGAGATTTGTGTATCGGGAATCGGTGTGGGTGCTGGTTACTGGAAAAATGAAGAAAAAACTAAATTAAGCTTTGTTCCAAATCCGTTTCCAGATGCCAGGAAAAAGTTACCAGAAAATCGTGCAGATTTAATTTATAAAACCGGAGATTTAGGTAGGTGGCTTCCCGACGGAAATATTGAATTTCTTGGACGTATTGACCATCAGGTAAAAATTCGTGGCTTCCGGGTTGAACTTGGTGAAATAGAGACATTTCTTGGTCAGCACCCGAATGTGCGTGAAAATGTAGTTGTGGTTCATCAAGAGGAAGCAGATAACACGGTATTAATTGCCTATGTGGTTGCGAAGACAGAGCCATCTCCTAGTATTAGCGAACTGCGTAGCTTCTTGAAGGAAAAATTACCTGACCACATGGTTCCTTCTGGCTTTGTAATGCTGGGAAATCTACCGCTAGCACCAAGTGGGAAAATAGACCGAAAAGCTCTGCCTAAACCAGACAATCTTCGGCCAGAACTGGAAACAGTTTACGTGTCACCGCGAAATGATATAGAGCTTGTAATTGCCGATATATGGCAGAAAACACTTAAAGTTGAAAAGGTCGGTATTGAAGATAACTTTTTCGATCTTGGTGGTCACTCTTTAAACGTGCTTCAAGTCTACAGCAAACTGCGAGAATTTTTGAAAGCAGACTTAGTTATAACTGATCTTTTTAAATATCCAACTATCAGCTCCATATCCCGGTATTTAAACCAAGAAGAAGATGATGTATTTGCGAATCAAAGCAATGAGTTAAATGAAGAATTAGAAGTTGGTAAATCCAGATTAAAGCAACGTTTTTCACGAAATCAACAACAGAATGTTTAAAAAATAGCCAACAACAAATAGGTGAAATGAGTTATGCAAAACTCAGCATATTTAAGTAATCAAACTGGTTTGGAAATAGCTATTATCGGAATGAGCGGCTGTTTCCCTGATGCTCAAAATATTGACGAATTCTGGCAAAATCTTCGAGATGGTGTAGAATCAATACATAGATTCACCGACGAAGAACTACAAAATTTAGGTGTAGATTCTGCTTTATTAAACGACCCAAATTATGTGAAAGCAGAAGGTGTAGTAAAAGATATCGAGTTATTTGACGCTTCATTCTTCGACATCAGTCCTAGAGAAGCTGAAGTCATGGACCCTTCAATGCGTTTTTTCTTGGAGCATTCATGGAAAGCACTTGAAAATGCTGGTTACAGTTCTGAAGTCTATAAAAAGCCTATTGGAGTCTATGCTGGTACTAGTTTTGGCGGTTATTTACTTAACATTTATTCAAATTATGATATTGTCGCCTCTGTCGGTGATAAGCAGATAGAAAAAGGAACTTCTCCAGATTACGTTACTACACTTACTTCTTATAAATTAAACTTAAATGGACCCAGTTATGCGGTTCAAACCACCTGCTCAAGCTCATTAATTGCTGTACATTTAGCCTGCCAAAGTTTGCTCAGTGGTGAGTGTAATATTGCTTTAGCAGGAGGAGTTTCAATATCAACAGCAGATGGTTATTTATACCAAGAGGGAGGAATTGAATCTCCCGATGGACATTGCCGTGCTTTTGATGGAAAGGCTGCGGGAACAGTAAAAGGAAGGGGTTTGGGTCTTGTAGTTCTCAAACGTTTAGAAGAAGCGATCGCAGATGGAGATTGCATCCATGCAGTCATCAAAGGCTCTGCAATTAACAACGATGGGTCAGATAAAGTTAGTTACACAGCACCGAGTGTAAACGGTCAAGCCAAAGTAATTAGGGCGGCTCAAGTTATGTCCGAGGTCGAACCCGATACTATTAGCTACATTGAAGCACATGGAACAGGTACTACACTGGGCGATCCGATTGAAATCGCGGCGTTAACGCAGGCTTTCCGCCTGAAAACTCAAAACAAAGGCTTTTGTCGTATTGGTTCTGTGAAAACCAACATTGGGCATTTAGATTCAACTGCTGGGGTTGCAGGCTTAATTAAAACCGTACTCGCCTTAAAACACAAACAAATTCCGCCTAGTTTAAACTTTGAGGAACCATCACCCCAGATAGACTTTGATAACAGTCCTTTCTATGTAAATAACAAATTATCTGAGTGGACAACCAACGGTACTCCTCGGCGTGCGGGTGTTAGTTCCTTTGGTTTTGGTGGAACTAATGCCCATGTAATTTTAGAAGAGGCTCCGATACCTGAACCTTCTGGCCCTTCTCGGTCTTGGCAGTTATTATTACTTTCAACCAAGACAAGTACAGCTCTCTCAACTGCTACAGAAAATCTGGCTAATTACCTCTACGAACATCCCAGTTTAAATCTTGCTGATGTTGCTCATACCTTGCAAGTGGGTCGCTGGAATTTGAATCATCGCCGCATGGTAGTTTGCCAAAATCAAGAAGACGCCATTAATGCATTAAAAGCCCCTCAAAGAACTTTCACCCATTATCAAGAACCTTGTAATCGTCCGATTGTATTTATGTTTTCTGGACAAGGTTCGCAATATGTAAATATGGGTCGGGAATTATATGAGAGCGAAATCGTATTTAGAGAGCAAGTTAATCGCTGTTGCGAACTGCTTAAACCTCACTTGCAATTAGATTTGTGTACAATTCTCTATCCCAGCGAAGAAAAAGCTCAAGCAGCAACACAAAAGTTGCAGCAAACAGCAATTACTCAACCAGCGCTATTTGTGATTGAATACTCTCTAGCCAAGTTGTGGATGGCATGGGGTGTAAGCCCACAGATGATGATTGGTCACAGTATCGGAGAGTATGTAGCGGCAACTTTGGCTGGGGTTTTTTCCTTGGAAGATGCTTTAGCGATCGTGGCAACAAGAGGAAAACTGATGCAGCACTTACCTGGTGGTGCTATGCTCTCCATTGGGCTGCCAGAAAAGGAAGTACAACAACTGCTAGAAGATAAAGTGTCTCTAGCTGCAAGTAATTCACCTTCTTCCTGTGTGGTATCGGGTTCCACAGAAGCAATAAACCAATTGCAACAGGAGCTACAACAAATAGGTGTCAGCTGTAGACGTTTGCACACGAACCATGCCTTTCATTCTCCAATGATGTCACCCATCATTGAGAGCTTTGTGCAGTTTCTCCAAAAGGTTAAACTAAATCCCCCAAAAATTCCTTTTATATCCAACGTCAGCGGTACTTGGATTGCAACAGCCCAAGCAACAGACCCCAATTATTGGGCACAACATCTGAGAGAGCCTGTACGTTTTTGCGAAGGAATTACAGAGTTAGCGAAAACACCCGAAACATTATTCTTGGAAGTAGGGCCGGGACGAACCTTAAGCACTTTTGTGAAACAGCATCAAAAAGAAGAATCCCCAGTGCTGACATCACTGCGCCACCCCCAAGAGCAAGAGTCTGATGTCGCATTTTTACTTAAGAGTTTAGGTCAGCTGTGGCTATTTGGTGTGAAAGTAGATTGGTCAGGTTTTTACACTAATGAGCGCCGTCATCGCATTCCTTTACCAACCTATCCCTTTGAACGAAAACGTTACTGGATTGAGGTAAACAAAAACGCGACTCTGGCGATGATGCAACAGCAATCAACAGACAAAAAGTCAGATATTGCTGATTGGTTCTATGTTCCTCGTTGGAAAGAATCTACACCCCTGGCGCTTCTCAAAAAGGGAGAATTGCTAGAGCAAAAGTCTTGCTGGTTACTCTTTATAGATAGCTATGGAGTTGGAGCCGAAATTGCCGAGCAACTCAGACAAAAGGGACAAGATGTGGTGACAGTGGGGCTGGGAGAGGAATTTACCAGACTTGACGATTATACATACACAATTAATCCCCAACAAAAAGATGACTATGATGCTTTACTCCAAGCACTGCAAGACCAAGATTGGAAGCCACAAGAGATAGCGCACTTTTGGAGCATCACACCTGACGATACTTTAACTCGCCAAGAACTAGAGGGACAGATACACTTAAAGCGTCAGTTTTTTGAAGATTGTCAAAATCTAGGTTTGTACAGTCTTGTCTTCTTGGCACAGGCTTTAGGACAGCAAAATATCACTGAGCCGATTAAGCTGATGGTTGTCACCAGTAATGTACATGATGTAACTGGTTCGGAAATTTTGTGTCCTGAGAAAGCAACGATATTAAGCCCTTGTAAGGTAATTCCCCAGGAATATCCTAATATTAGTTGCTGTTGCTTTGATATTGGGCTGGCATCACGACATCAGCCCTCGCCAAAGCATATTGATTACTTACTTGCCGAATTTACAGCACAGCCAACTGACAATGTAATTGCTTATCGCAGAAATCATCGTTGGGTTCAAACATACGAGCCTATCCGTTTAGAGGAAAACATTACTGGTAAAACTCGGTTAAGGAAACAAGGAGTTTACTTAATTACTGGTGGACTCGGAGGTGTTGGTTTAGTATTGGCGGAATACCTCGCAAAGACTGTCCAGGCGAAATTGGTTCTGCTGGGACGAAAGGGACTTCCCGAAAAAGACCAGTGGCAAGAATGGTTAGAAACTCACGACCAAGAGGATAGCATTAGCCGTAAGATTCGCAAAGTACAAGAAATTGAGGCTTTGGGTGGTGAGGTTTTAGCGATCGCCGCCGATGTGGCAAATGAAGAACAAATGCAAAAAGCGATCGCAATAGTAAATGAGCGCTTTGGTACGATTAACGGCGTTATTTATGCAGCAGGTAATAGCGAAGAAGCACATTGCGCTATTGAAGAAACTTCTCCTCCCTTGGCTCAATTGCAATTTGACTCCAAAGTATTTGGCATATTTGTTTTAGAAAAAGTTTTACAACAACAAGACCTTGATTTTTGTCAATTCACTTCATCTTTAGCATCTATTTTAGGAGGTTTAGGATTTATTTCCTATTCTGCCGCTAACATTTTTATGGATGCTTATGCTCACAAACATAACCAAAATAAGTCTTGCTCTTGGAGTAGTGTAAACTGGGATGATTGGGAAATCAGTGAAAAACAAGATACAGATGTTGAAGCAAATTTGTCTAAGTCTTCCATCACATCTCAAACTGGTGTAGAAGTATTTCAACGTCTGTTAACGCTAAATGAAGTGAGTCAAGTTCTGGTTTCTACCAGAGATTTACAAGCAAGAATTCAGCAATGGATAAAACTTGAATCTTTACGAAATAAAGATTTTTCAAATCAAGAAAATTCTTTATCTCTATACTCAAGAAGTAACTTAAAAACTGACTATGTACCAGCTCGCAACCAAATAGAGGAAATTGTTGCCAAAACCTGGGAAAAAGCTTTAGGCATTGAGAATATAGGTATTTACGATAATTTTTTTGATTTGGGAGGTAGTTCTCTAATCAGTATCCAGATTATCTCTCAATTACAAAAAGAATTAAATGTTCATATCCCTGTAGTCAGCATTTATGAAAAGCCAACTATAAGCTCACTTGCAGAGCTTTTAAGTAGCAATGAGCAAGATTTTATTCAAAAAGAAGATTTCCGTACTCAACCTAGATATTCTTCAATTAAGCGTCGCAAACAAGTAAGACAAAATTATCGAAAAGCAAGTATCAAGTAAACTGTTACGCAAATAAGATTGCACATCAACTGGTGAGATTGTCAATTGTCCAAAGTCCAATAGTAAACACAAATGACAGTCTACAATTTCTGTAAAAATCATCAATCATTTCTGGAGTATTATGAAATGGCATTAAGTCAGCAAAGACAAGAAAAAAGTCAGCAAAATCGCTTGGTTGAGACTGAGTTAACACAGCAGTATCTAGTTGCTGATGAAGTCATGCAATTATTTCAACCATCTAGCGGTTCAGTATCTACAGAAGCCAAGATGAATGTGCAGACTGACAATTTGCTTGGTGATTTCTTAAGCTCCATTAACACTAATTCGGACATAAATTTTAATGCACTAGTAGAAACTTTTACTGATAGTGAAGTTCCTATTTATCCCGCTAATTTTGATAGCTACCTGGAATATTTAGCAAATAATGTTGTTAATCATTCGATAAATACATCTTCACCACGATTTATAGGTCACATGACCTCTGCTCTTCCCTGTTTTGTGCGATCGCTCGCAAAACTGATGACAGCAATGAATCAAAATGTTGTCAAAATAGAAACAGCCAAAGCCTTTAGTCCTTATGAACGTCAGGCTTTGGCAATGATGCATAGATTGATCTACAACTGTTCTGATGAATTTTATACCGAGCATGTACAAAATAACCAAAGCACTTTAGGTATATTGGTTTCCGGGGGTACAGCAGCAAACATCATTGCCCTATGGTGCGCTCGTAATAAATCTTTGGGTGCAAAAAATAGTTTTCCAGGTGTAGAAAAGGCAGGTTTAACAGCAGCTTTAGATTACTACGGTTATCAAGGAGCAGTGATAATTGGCTCTGAATTGATGCATTATTCTTTTGACAAGGCCGCAGATTTATTGGGCATAGGTACGCACGGTTTAATCAAAATTCCTACTAACGGTAATAACCAAGTAGATTTATCAGCTTTACGTCAGGCTGTTGCCGATTGTCAGTCTAAAAACTTGCATATTATTGCGATCGTGGGCGTTGCTGGTACTACTGATTCTGGTAACATAGATTCACTTTTAGATATTGCAGATATTGCCGAAGCTGCAAATGTTCATTTTCATGTAGATGCAGCTTGGGGCGGGCCACTGATATTTTCTGAACAACATCGACAAAAACTTGCTGGGATTGAACGCGCTGATTCAGTCACAATTGATGGACATAAACAGCTGTATTTACCTATGGGTATTGGCATGGTATTTATGCGCGAACCACAGCTAGCTTCAGCGATTGAAAAAAATGCTAGCTACACCATGCGTAAGGGTTCATTCGATTTGGGTAAACGCGCTCTAGAAGGTTCTCGACCTGGTATGGCATTATTTTTACATGCTGGGCTACATATTATCGGGCTTAAAGGTTATGAATTTTTGATTGATACAGGAATCGAGAAGACACAATATATGGCTGCTCGGATCAATGCTATGCCTGAATTTGAGTTACTATCCGAACCGGATATCAATCTGCTTCTTTATCGTTATATTCCGGAGTCTTTCAGAGAACTTGCAGTTAAAAAGCAATTAACTGAAACTGACAATCAACAAATTAATATATTTAACGAACACCTTCAAAAAGCTCAACGTCAAGCTGGTCGTAGTTTTATCTCAAGGACAACAAAAACAATTACCTGTTTAGACACAGAAATTTCGGTTACTGCGCTTCGCGCGGTGATTGCTAATCCACTGACTACTCAAGATGATATTGATGCAGTGCTTAACGATCAAATCCAGATTGCCTTAGATTTATCAATATCAAATTCTTCAGAAGTCTCTGAGAATGTAGCATAATTGCTGCAAATTAAGTTTAGTAAGTTACGCCTGTTAAGGTGAGCATTGGTACTAAAATCTTCAAGGGTTTGTGACGTAATAACAAGGCTTTTAGCTAGTACATTCTTGGTACACCTTAACAGGGATAGCGCAGTGGGATATTTATGAATAATTTTCAGGAAAATAATAATTTTGATGAGAGCGATGAAATAGCCATTATTGGCTTAGTTGGTCGCTTTCCTGGGGCAGATAACGTTGATAAGTTCTGGGAAAAATTGCGAAATGGAGTAGAGTTAATTTCTTATTTTACAGATGAAGAATTGTTATCTGCGGGTATAGAGCCAGCTTTGCTAAATGACCGAAATTATGTAAAAGCAGGTAGCATACTAGAAGGTATTGATTTATTTGATGCTGCATTTTTTGGATTTACTCCCAGAGAGGCTGAAATCACAGATCCACAGCATCGTCTTTTTTTAGAATCTGCTTGGGAAGCTTTAGAAAATGCAGGTTATAGTTCAGAATTTTATAACGGTAAAATAGGGCTTTATGCTGGTGTCACTACCAGTAATTATTTTTTTACAAACTTATATTCAAACCTAGATTTATTACAATCAGTAGACCCTTTAAATATTTCTATTGGTAATGAGAAAGACAACTTAACCACCCAAACTTCTTACAAGTTAAATCTCACCGGGCCAAGTGTAAATGTGCAAAACAATTGTTCTACATCGCTAGTAGCAGTACATTTAGCCTGTCAAAGTTTGCTCAATGGAGAAAGTGATATAGCTTTGGCTGGCGGTGTTTCCATCGTATCAGTATCACAAAAACGTGGTTACTACTATCATGAGGGAGGTATTTCTTCCCCTGACGGACACTGCCGAACCTTTGATGCTAAGGCTCAAGGAACAGTGTTTGGTGATGGTTTGGGAATTGTCGTTTTAAAAAGATTGGCTGATGCTCTTGCTGATGGGGACTTTATTCATGCTGTCATTAAAGGTTCGGCTATCAATAACGACGGCTCTTTAAAAGTTGGTTATACAGCACCTAGTGTTAATGGTCAAAGAGAAGTAATTTCAGAAGCCCTTGCCTTAGCTGGTGTAGAACCCGATACTATTTCTTATATTGAAGCTCATGGTACTGCAACTCCCTTGGGAGATCCAATTGAAATCAAAGCTCTCACACAAGCTTTTCGTGCTGGCACAAATAAAAAAAACTTCTGCGCGATCGGTTCAGTCAAAACCAATGTTGGACATCTGGATACAGCAGCAGGTGTAACGGGCTTAATTAAAACAATACAAGCATTAAAACATCAACAAATACCTCCCAGCTTACATTTTGAAAAACCTAATCCAGAGATAGATTTTGCCAATAGCCCCTTCTACGTCAACACCAAATTATCAGAGTGGGAAACTAACGGTTCACCCAAGAGAGCGGGTGTAAGTTCTTTTGGTATTGGCGGGACTAATGCCCATATTGTTTTGGAAGAAGCTCCGGTGATTGAAGCTTCCAGTCGCTCCCGTCCTTGGCAATTGTTACTGCTCTCAGCCAAAACCAGCACAGCTTTAGACACTGCAACAGCGCAACTGTGTGCTTATTTAGAGCAAAACCCCGATATTCCCCTACCAGATGTCGCTCATACCCTACAAGTTGGTCGTCGAGCTTTTGACTATCGCCGCATAGTGATTTGCCACGACATAGATGATGCGTTGAAATCGCTTAACAGCCAAAACCCGCAAGGTATTTTTAGTTACCACCGTCAACCAGGGCACTATCCAGTCATCTTCATGTTTTCAGGACAAGGGTCACAATATGCAAACATGGGGAGGGAACTGTATGAAGTCGAAGCGACGTTTAAAAAACACGTAGATACTTGCGCCCAGATTTTGCAACCTTACCTCAGTCTTGATATCCGTTCGCTACTTTACCCCAGAGAAGAGAATATTGAAACTGCTTCTTTGCAATTACAACAAACAGCCCTGACACAACCAGCGTTATTTGTGATTGAATACGCCCTGGCTCAGTTATTAATGGAATGGGGAGTGCGTCCAGAGGCGATGATAGGTCATAGCATTGGGGAATATGTCGCCGCAACTATTGCAGGTGTATTTTCTCTAAAAGATGCTTTAAAAATTGTGGCAAAAAGAGGACAGCTTATGCAACAGTTGCCCTCTGGGAGTATGTTGGCAATTAAGCTGCCAGAAAAAGATGTGCAGTTGCTCCTGGATGCACAAATACAAATTGCGGTTATTAACAGCCCAGCTTCTTGTGTAGTTTCTGGAACCAGCGAAGCGATCGCAGCTTTAGAAAAACAATTATCCTCTCGACAAGTTGAATGTCGGCTGTTGCATACATCTCATGCGTTTCATTCCCAAATGATGGAACCCATCTTGTCAGCATTTGTTGAGGTTGTAAAAACAGTCAAGCTAAATCCACCACAGATAGATTTTATTTCCAATGTTAGCGGTAGTTGGATTACTCAAGAACAAGCGACAAGTCCAGATTATTGGTGTCAGCATCTACGAAAAACAGTGAGATTTTCAGATGGGATATCGCAATTAATACAGCAGTTTGAAGGTATTTTTCTGGAGGTGGGGCCGGCGAGAACTTTAGGCACGTTAACGACGCAGCATTTGAAGAAAGATGCAAAACAACAGGTATTGACTTCGTTACGGCATGTTAAGGAGCAACAATCGGATGTTTGCTTTTTATTGCAAACATTAGGTCGGTTGTGGCTTTCTGGTGTGGGAATAGATTGGTCGGGCTTTTATGCTCATGAGCAGCGTCATCGTTTGCCTTTACCTACTTATCCTTTTGAACGGCAACGTTACTGGATTGAAGCGAAATCGCCAGTGCATTCTGTAAACATCAAACCGACGACATTAGTAGAGCAAAAACAAGATACTGCCAATTGGTTCTATGTCCCTTCATGGAAGCGTTGTTTACTGACTTATACATCATCCGAAGAAATAAAATCTACATATCAAGAAAAATGGCTATTTTTTCTCGATGATTTAGGAGTAGGAGAGCAACTAATTAAGAAGTTAAGAAACCAGGGTAAAAGTATAACTATTGTTAAGCAAGGAGATGAGTTTGGTAAACTAAGTGAGGATATATATACAATTTGTCCATGTAAAAAGAAAGATTATGACACGTTATTACAAGAACTAATATCTTTAGATAAAAGCCCCGAAAAAATTGTTTACCTATGGAGTTTAACTCATATTGATAACCGTCCATCAGTAAAATATTTAGAATTTAAAAGCCTACTATTTTTAATCCAGAACCTTAGTAAGTTAAAAATTAGCGTAGACGCCTTAGCGGCTTGCCAAAGGCATCGCCTACAACTTAGGGTGATATCGAACAACATTCAAGAGGTTAATGGTAATGAAGAATTAAATCCAGAAAAAGCTACAATATTAAGTTTATGTAATGTAATTCCTCAAGAGTATCCCCAGATTAGCTGTCAGTGCATTGATATTGCTTCAGCTAACAGCAGAAACTTAGAAGTAAGACAAGGAAATTGTGAGAGTAATATTATTGAAAAACTTCTGAATGAGTTAACTTCTGTATCTAAGGATACGGTAGTTGCTTATCGCGATCGCCATCGTTGGGTACAAATATTTGAGCCAGTTCGCTTAGAGTCAATAGTAGAGAAAAAAATACCTTTAAGAAAACAAGGTGTTTACTTTTTCCCCGGTGGGTTAGAAACTATTGAGGTTGTGCTTGCGGAATATTTAATAAAAACTTTCCAAGCAAAACTCATATTTATTGAAGATGTTAAATTTCCAGAGCAAGATGATTTCTCACAATGGCTTGAAACTCATTCTCCAGATGATGAAGTGAGTCTCAAAATACAGCAAGTTTTAGCATTAGAGAAATTAGATGCAGAAGTTTTGCTATTACGTGCCGATACCACTAATTACGAGCAGATGCATCAAGCTCTTGCATCTAAAAATGTTGAACAAATTAATGGCGTAATTTATTCAACTGGTATCCAGCGCCATAACCTATTTGCTTCTATTCCCGAAATTTCTGAAGTAGAATTTCAAAATCTGTTAGATTCACAAAGTAGTAAAATTCTAGTTTTAGAGAAAGTTTTACAAGACTTTGATATAGATTTTTGTATCATCTTTTCTTCTTTGTCTTCCATTTTAGGAGGATTTGGGTTAGGCTTATATTCAGCAGCTAACCAATTCATCGATACTTTTATTAATCGGCATAATCAAAAGACTTCTTTGCCGTGGTATGTTATGAATTGGGATAAATTTCAACCGAGTACAAGCCAGGAAGAAATAGAGCCAGTCCGAGCCTCGGTAGCAGAACTAGCTATCACCCCAGTAGAAGCAGTAGAAGTATTTAAACGAGTTTTTTCTTTCACGGAAATAGGTCAGATTATTCTTTCTACAGTAGATATTAATGCTAGAAAAAATCAGACAATTAGCCTAGACTATCTGGCAAATTCAAAATCTACTAATCAATTAGATTCATCGTCGCGCTACTCCAGACCTAACCTTAGTAATTCCTACGTTGCTCCGACAAATCAGTTGGAAAAACAAATTACGGAAATATGGCAAGAGATACTAGGAATTGCAGAAGTTGGTATTTACGACAACTTCTATGATTTGGGAGGAGATTCCCTGATTGCAACTCAACTAGTTTCTCGATTGCGAGCAAAATTTCCCGTGGACTTACCACTTCGTGACCTTTTATTGCAAGCAATGATCCCAACCAAACAAGCAGAAATAATTGAGCAACTTCTGTTAGAAAAAATTGAAGAATTATCTGAAGAAGAAGCAGAAGTTTTTTTAGCTAATTTTGCAGATAATTATTAAATTGTTCAATATTAAACCTTTACTTTCAAACAGGAAAATAGTTTATGTCTCTACTCAGTTCTATCCCAAATTATGAACCTTTTGCTCGAATGCAAAACGAATTGAAGAGTACAGATGAAGAAATCGAGCAAGAGATAATACCTCTTTTAGAACATTTAGTTTTACAACATCTCCCCAAGGGAGCGCGTATTCTTGACCTTGGTTGTGGTTCCGGAAAATTGGTACAACAGCTTCATCTTAAAGGGTATCAAGCGACTGGACTAGATGTTTCTCAAGAACTTTTGCGTTATGCCCGAATAAACTCGCCTGAGAGTGAATTTATCCTTAGTGATATACGTAAGTTTGAACTCTCACCTACCTTTGATGCAGTTTTGTCGCATATTGTCTTACTCTTTATTCTAAATGCTGAAGAATTAACATCTGTCTTCCGCAACGTACATACAGCACTTCGAGATAATGGACTATTTGTATTCACAATACCAATAACAGATTGGTTCCATGAAATTGCTCCACCAACTTTCAACCATGTTAGCATTAATGACGAATCTGCTTTGATTGAAATATTCCACTATAAACCAGAAGAAAGAATTTGGGAAATTCAAGTTACCGGATTTGAATTAATAGAAAATAATTGGAAGCGTTCAGATACTACTTGGTTAAGAAGAGATTTCTTTTTAACAGAGGTGCAATCATCTCTAGAGAAAGTGGGCTTTACAGACATTAGCCACTATAATTTCAAAGATTTGGGAGCAGACGATAGTGACGGGATGGCTTCCTTTGTTTGTCGTAAGTAATTTATCACCCAATAGTAAGCGGAAAACTTCTCAAACTTCCCCTTTTTAAGGGGGATTTAGGGAGATATACAAGTCTAGATACAACACTAAAAAGTTTTCAGACATCCTCTAAAGGAACACATATTCTCGACATTGGTTGTTCGGACGGAGAGATAATCAAACATCTTAATATAAATGGATAAACAATACTCTAGCTTATCACCTGCAAAAAAAGCCCTTTTAGAAAAATGGAAGGGAGGAAAAGTTCAAGCTGATACTATTCCTAAACGTCAAATTTATCAGAATATTCCCCTATCTTTCTCTCAACAAAGACTATGGTTTATTGACCAGCTTTATCATGGGAGTTCTTTTTACAACATTCCTATCGCTTTTCATATACAAGGTCATTTAAATATAAAGGCACTTGAGCAAAGCTTGAATGAAATTATTAAGCGTCATGAAGTTTGGCGGACAAATTTTAGGCTTGTAAATGGAGAGCCAATACAAGAAATTTCTCCCCAATCTACTTGGGATGTATCTATTATTAACCTAGAACATTTATCTGGTAAAGATTGGGAAGCCGAAGTTAAACAATTTGGAGCAGAGTCAGCAAAAAAACCTTTTAATTTGGCTAAAGGGCTATTAGTGAGGGCTACTTTACTGCGATTGAGTGAAGAAGAACACGTTTTGCTTGTTACCACGCACCATATTATTACAGATGGATGGTCAGAGGGTGTCTTCCTGCGCGAACTGTCAACGCTGTATACTGCTTTCTCAAAAAATCAACCTTCCCTCTTACCCGAACTCCCAATTCAGTATGCAGATTTTGCTGTTTGGCAGCGCGATCGCCTGAAGGGTGAATTCCTCGCAACCCAATTAAATTATTGGAAGCAACAACTTCAGGGTGAACTGCCCGTACTACAACTGCCAACAGACCGTCCACGCCCTAACCTTACTACTTTCACAGGTGCCAAGCACTACTTTACATTTTCTGCATCCCTAACTAATGCTCTTAAGCAATTAAGCCAGCGAGAAGACGCTACTTTATTTATGAGTTTGCTGGCGGCATTTAACATATTACTCTACCGCTACACAGACCAGGAAGATATCTTAATTGCTTCTCCAATTGCTAACCGCAACCGTGCAGAATTGGAAGGAATGCTGGGTTTATTTGTTAATACTTTGGTGTTACGTAATAATCTCAGTGGTAATCCCAGTTTTCACGAACTTTTACATCGAGTACGGGAGGTGACTCTAGATGCTTATGGACATCAAGATTTGCCTTTTGAGATGCTTGTAGAAGAATTGCAACCCGAACGGGACTTAAGCCGAAATCCGCTTTATGAGGTAATGTTTGTCTTGCAAAATACCCCAGGCTCTGTACAGGAAGCGTCTGGTTTAACTTTACGTACTTTGGAGTTTGATAGCGGTACGGCTCAACTAGATATTTTTCTATCAATGTCTGAATCTGAAGAGGGATTAACAGGCTGTTTAGAATACAACACAGATATTTTTGATTCAACAACAATTACCCAATTTCTTAACAATTTCCAAACCTTATTAGAAAATATAGTCGCAAATCCAGAGCAGCATCTGAGTGAATTATCTCTACTTTCTGCTTGTGAACAAGAAAAATTATTATTTCAGTTTAACCAAACTTGTGCAGACTACCCTCAAGACGTATCTCTGCATCAATTATTTGAGCAGCAAGTTGAACTAACACCTAATTATGTAGCATTAATTAGTGATTCTGAAGAGATAACTTATCGTCAACTGAACCATAGAGTTAATCAACTGTCACATTACTTACACAAACAGGGTGTAACAAAAGAAACTTTGGTTGCTCTATGTTTGGAACGCGACCTAGATATGATAGTGGGGATTTTAGCTATTCTCAAAGCTCGTGGTGCATACATTCCCCTTGATCCAAGTTATCCGGTGGAACGCTTGAATTTTATGCTCTCTGATTCCCAAGCACCGCTGTTAATTAGTAAGCAAGAAATTTTAGAAAAACTATCATTATCTGCGGCTAAAACCATTTGCTTGGATATCCACAAAGAGAAAATTTCACAAGAAAGCTGGGAAAATCCCATTAACATTTCTGCTTGTGACGATCTCGCTTATATTATCTACACTTCTGGGTCAACTGGAACGCCCAAAGGTGTTCTTGGTACTCATCGGGGTACAGTAAACGGTTTACACTGGTTATGGAAGACTTATCCTTTCACCCCAAGAGAAGTTTGCTGTCAGAAAACCGCTATTAGTTTCGTCGATTCTGTCTGGGAAATTTTTGCTCCTTTACTTCAAGGAATTCCCATAGTAATTATTAGTAATGCAACTCTAATAGACCCACAATTGTTTATAGAATCTCTAGCACAACATAAAGTTTCTCGAATTATACTTGTACCTTCATTATTACGAGTACTTTTAGATAATTATAGCCATCTAGTTAAGAAATTAACGCACCTGAAATTCTGGATAACTAGCGGAGAAGAATTATCCGTTAAATTAGTTCAATCTTTCCGAGAATTGATGCCATTTGCAAAACTAATTAATCTTTATGGCTCATCGGAAGTTTCCGCTAATGCGACTTACTACGATACTAGTTTATTATCAGAACAAGCTCACATTGTGCCCATTGGCCGTCCAATAAATAACACTCAAATATATGTATTAAATCGTGATTTACAGCCAACGCCTATAGGAGTAGCTGGAGAACTTTATCTTGGTGGTGATGGGTTAGCAAAGGGTTATTTACATCGCCCAAAATTAACTCAGGAAAGATTCATTGATAATCCCTTTATACCCGGAAATAAACTGTATAAAACAGGCGATTTAGTCCGATATGTCCAAGATGGGAATCTTGAATACTTGGGTCGTCATGATGAGCAAGTAAAAATTAGAGGTTTTCGAGTAGAATTAGGTGAAATAGCAACTGCGATCGCACAATATCCAGATGTGCAAGAATGTGTTGTCATTGCAAGTAATGACGCTCAACAAAATCCCCGTTTAATTGCATATATTGTCGCAGATAAGCAGGATATAACTACACAAATTTTACTATTTTTACAACACAAATTGCCGAATTACATGTTACCATCTGCCTTTGTTGTACTGGATGCATTTCCACTTACACCTAATGGCAAGGTAGATAAGCTGGCGTTGCAAAACAAAAACAGTGAAAATAACCTGAAAAATACTAATAAATCCTTCATTGCTCCTCGAAATTTTACAGAATTATCATTAGCAAAACTTTGGGAAAACCTTCTGAACACTAGCCCTATCGGGGTAACAGACAATTTTTTTAACTTGGGTGGTTATTCGTTTTTAGCTGTCCGGTTAATGGCTCAAATTCAAGACATGTTTGGGCATAACCTCACTCTATCTACTCTCTTTGAAAATCCAACAATTGAAAAACTATCGACCATTGTTGCTCAGGCATCTCGTGAGATTTCCAATTCTCCTCTAATAGCAATTAATTCTTCTGGCTCCAAGAAACCTTTCTTCTGTGTGCATGGCGCTGGTGGAGGTGTGAATAACTACTTTAATTTATCCAGAAGACTTGGTGAAGATTATCCATTTTATGCTTTAGAGCATAGTCCAGAGCAAGACCTACCAGAATTCATATCAGTAGAAGAAGCAGCAACTCGCTACCTCCAAGAAATTCGTAAAGTACAACCAAATGGCCCTTATCTTTTAGGAGGTCATTGTTATGGTGGTGTACTTGCTTTTGAAATGGCACAACAACTGCAAAGGCAAGGTCAAACAGTAGATTTATTAGTTGTTATGGATGCCATATTATCAGAAACACCTACTGAATCTACAAAAGATGATGATGCTAAATTCTTACTCCGTATGGCAGAATCAATAAAAACTGAAAATAATGTAGATTTTTCCTTAACTTTTGAGGAACTTCGATATTTGCCATTGAACAAGCAACTTGATTTGATTAATCAGAAAGCAAGCTTCATATTTAGCGATACAGAAATTGAAGATTTTCTAAATTATTACAAACTTTTCAAGGCTCATGTTCAAGCCATGCGAGATTATGTTCCATCGGTTTATTCCGATAAAGTAACTTTATTTAGAGCTACCGAGCAAATTATTCATGATTTTGAAAGCCCAGAATTCAACACTGACGATCGCTTGCTAGGTTGGAGGCAATTTTCGAGACAACCTATTCAATTAATTGAAGTTCCAGGAGACCATTTTTCTATATTTGTTGAACCTCATATTCAGGAATTAGCTAAACAATTAAGAATTTGTATAGATAATACTTTACCTACTTAATATCTATGAAACTACCTCCAACACCAAAAGACCCTAATTGGCTATTTTATCTAAAGTTCCAGACCGATCCATTTGGTTATATGGATCTTATTTACAAAAAATATGGTGATATTATCACCTTAATGTTTGATTCTCAACCAACTATTTATATTAGTAATCCACAAGGTATTAAAGAGGTTTTCAATAATACAAAAGAGATTACAGCTAGCGGTGCTTTAAACGAAAGTTTTGCTATGGGTACAGGGAAGCAAGGCGTCTTACAACTAGATGGTTTGCGTCATAAACACCGACGTAAACTTTTGATGACTTCCTTCCAAGCAGGGCGTACAGAAACTTTTGGGCAACGTATCTGCGAAATTACAGATAAAATAATCAGTCAACAGACCATAGGAAAATCTTTTCTTGCCTATGAAATTATAGAAGAGATTGCCCTCCGAATTGGCATAGAACTTATAGTAGGTTTAAACGAAGGCGATCGCTATGAAAAAATTAAGCATCTATTTAATTTTTTGATGAAATATGAACAATCTCCTGTTATCAATCTTTTGTTACAACTTCCCTTTGTGAGCCAAGATTTCGGTAAATGGAGTCCACAGGGATATCAACTTAACCTTTATCAAAAAATTTTCCAATTCCTGGACTCAGAGGTTTCTCAACGTCGTCAAAAACCGGCTTCCCTATCCAGCGATACTCTCTCCACTCTCATATCTGCTTGTGATGAGACGGGTGAAGCATTAAGTGATGAAGAGGTGCGCGACCTACTATTATCTCCTATCTTCGCAGCTCAACATGCTTCCGGTGCTGCGATCGCCTGGTCATTGTACTGGATTCATCATTTACCTGAGGTTCGCCAGAAACTACTCCAAGAGCTAAATACTCTTGGTGAATTTCCAGACCCTATAAGTATTGTGACATTGCCTTATCTAAATAATGTCTGCAATGAAGCTTTACGTATTTACCCAACTCAGTTATTCACATTTCCCAGGTTAGTAGAGTCTCCCATTGAAATTATGGGTTATGAGTTTGACCCAGGAACAATACTAATTGGTAATATTTATTCTATGCATCAACGTGAAGATATATATCCAGAACCTAAACAATTTAAACCAGAGCGGTTTTTTGAAAAACAATACTCACATTTTGAATTTTTGCCATTTGGTGGTGGTGCAAGGAATTGTATTGGTGGGGCTTTTGCATTATTTGAAATGAAGCTGGTACTAGCAACAATTCTTTCACGTTATCAGCTAGCATTAGCCAGTAAAAAACCAGAACGTCCCAAGTTTGGAGGTTTGATTTCTTACCCTGCAAGTGGTGTGAAGATGGTCATGCATGGTAAGCGTAACTATCAAGGAAAGCCGCAACCATCGGTTGCTGGTTTAGTTTAACCTCTGGAGTTGGTTCTTAATTTTTTTCCTGACAATACTAAAGTAAGTAATATTTATGAAACTACCTCCAACAGTAAAAACACCCAATTGGCTGCTATATTACCAGCTTAAGAATAATCCACTTGGTATTATGGATGCTATTTATAAACGTTACGGTGAAATTTTCACTGTAATGTCTGGTTCTATACCAACAGTTTACATTAGCAATCCCTCAGGAATAAAGCAGATTTTAAGTAATACCAAAGAAATTATAGCACCTAGTCTCTACGGAGAAGATTCTAATATTACAGTTGGAAACATCGGCAAGCAAGGAATTCTCCATATCGGTGGATTAGTTCATAAGCATCGCCGTTCTATCTTAATGAAGGCTTACCACGGAGAGCGAATGGTAGCTTGTGGACGACGTATTTGCGAACTTACAGAAAAGATTATTAGTCAACAAGCGATTGGAAAAACTTTCATTGCTTCTGAAATAATATCAGAAATTACCTTGGAAGTAGCTATAGAGGTTGTAATAGGATTGCAACAAGGAGAGGGTTATGAAAAAATAAAAAGTCTATATACTTCTTGTAATAAATATGAAAAATCTCCTTTGTTTCAATTCATCTCTGACTTACCTTTTACACAACTGGATTTAGGTAAACTAAGTCCTTGGGGATACCATAAATACCTCCTCGAAGAAATTTTCCAATTTTTATACAATGAAGTCCAGGAACGCCGCAAGCAAGGAGATTCTTCACGTACCGATATGCTCTGCGATCTGATATTTGCTTGTGATGAAACAGGTAAACCATTAAGCGATGAAGAGGTGCGCGATCTCCTGTTTTTCCCTATATTAGCAAGTAGAGAAGCCTCAGTGCATTCTCTGACTTGGTGTTTATATTGGATTCATCGTTTCGCAGATGTTCGCGATCGACTAGTTGAAGAGATCGATCGCCTTGGTGAAACCCCAGATCCAATGAGTATTGTTGCATTGCCCTATTTAAGTGCTGTTTGTAACGAGTCTTTACGAATTTCCCCAAGTCCAATTTTCATGCTACCAAGAGTGGTAGATTCTCCAATAGAGATTATGGATTATAAGTTAGCTTCAGGTACAGTACTCATTGGTAATATTTATTTAACACATCAACGCGAAGACTTATACCCAAATCCGAAACAATTTAACCCAGAGCGCTTTCTAGAAAAAAAATTCTCTCCTTATGAATTTATGCCCTTTGGTGGCGGCGCTCGTAGTTGTATTGCAGGGTCTTTTGCCCTATTTCAAATGAAGCTGATGTTAGCAACTATTCTTGCAAACTATAAATTAGCGCTGGCTAACAAGCGACCAGAAAAACAAAAGCATTACGAAGATCAATGTTACCCAAAAAGTGGCGTAAAGATGGTTATGCATGGTTCGCGTAAGCATCAAGGATACTCACAGCCACTTGTTTCTAGCTTGTTCTAGTCTTTGGATTTAGTTTTTCATCAAGTCGATATAGATCGTAAGCAGTTGTGCAAAGATAAATAGACATTTTTGGATCTGAAAATATATTTCATTATGATGGAGGAAGTATTTATGGCTAATAGTGAAAAAGGTGCTGTGGTAATCACAGGAACATCTTCTGGTCTCGGTCGAGCAACAGCGCTTTTACTAGATAAGCAAGGATACCAAGTCTTTGCTGGAGTCCGCACAGAAAAAGATGCTGAATCACTAAAACAGGCTGCATTCGGTAATTTAACTCCAATAATCATGGACATCACAAATCAAGAACAAATTCAAGCCGCATATGAATTTGTTTCATTATCAGTCGGTGATGAAGGACTGGTGGGATTAGTGAACAATGCAACTACAATAGCCTATGGGCCTTTAGAGTGTGTTCCGATAGATGACGTTAGATGGAATTTTGAAGTAGGTATTATAGGTCAAATTGCTGTTACACAAGCATTTTTACCCATGCTCAGAAAAGCTAAAGGCCGAGTCATAAACATGAGTGCGGATTGTGGCAGAATTGCCCTACCATATTTTGGACTCTTATCGGCTGCAAAGTTTGCACTGGAGGCATTTACAGACTCTTTGCGAATGGAATTATTATCTTCTGGCGTAGAAGTTATCTCTATATTGTCAGGTTCATTTAAGACAGACGTTTATAAGAAAGTCCAGACTAGTTACGAGAGAACATTTGCCAATATGTCGCCAGAAACCAAAGCTCTGTATGATAAAAATTGTCGAATATTTCTTGAAGGTGTTGTAGAAGGAAACACGAATGGTATGTCGTGCGAAATACCTGCAAATATGATTTTAAAGGCTTTAGAAGATAGTAAACCTAAAAGACAATATTTTGTCTCAGATTCTATGTTGTCAATGTGGTCAGATAGGCTCTTTTTCCTACTTAAAAGATTGCTCCCACATCAGTATTTTTATGATACTTATTTTTTTGGTAATATGCGAAAGAGTATGAAACTTGATTAAGTAGTTGTGCAAAATTAAATGTATATTGTCATTGCGAATATAGCCTAGATGTTTTCTGCGTGGGTTTCCGTAAAGCAGGGAAATGAAACATAAGTCCTCCAAATAGGCTGAGTCGAAAAGTTTCTCATTAAGAGATACACGAACGCAATGGTTTTAAATTGCTGTGTCCAAAAGGGACACAGCAATTTAAAACACTGCATTTCATTTCGCATCCTGTGGAAAACAAGTTAAGCAATGACATAAATATTTTTGTTTACCTAAGTAGAAGCCTGGAAAGAACATAGGTGAGGTTATGAACACACTTAGCTTAAGAAAAGAAATGGAATTAGAAGTAGTGAACCAGTATCGTGTTAGCCGTTTATCTAAGCTTGAGCAAGTACTAAGTATCCAACAAATAAAAAATGACTTTACAAAAACAATCTCAGATCACAAATGAAATTCTTCAAGGCAATCTTATTAAACTGATGTTAAAGTTATCAATTCCCAGTATTTTGGGGATATTGATGCTTAGTTTAAATACTTTTATCGATGCTGTATTTGCAGGAAGGTTTCTTGGTGAAACTGCTTTAGCAGGTATCTCACTTGCACTGCCACTTACAAGTATAGTAAATGGATTTGCTAGTTTGATAGGGGTAGGCTCTGCTTCTATTCTTAGTCGAGCTATTGGCTCTGGAGATGTTAAGACTCAATCCAAAATGTTTGGAAATATTATAATTTTAAGTGTTATATTTTCTTCTTTTATTACACTTATTGGTTATACATTTGGTAAAGAATTAATTGCACTCATGGGGGGAAATGGTGAAGTTGCCTCAGAAGGTACAAGGTATTTGAAAACATACGTATTAGGTTCTATCTTTTTGATATTAGGAGAAGCTTGTGGTGAGGTTATAAATTCAGAAGGTAACATTAGATTGAATACAATATTTAACTTGATTTTTGTGAGTGTTAATATTTTATTAAACTATATATTTATTACTGTATATAATTGGGGCATCCAAGGTATTGCTCTTGCTACAGTTATAGCAATGGTTGTTTCTAGTATTCTGAATCTATCTTATTTTATTGCTGGTAAAAGCTTTATCCCTGTTCATCTAAAAAAAATAGCGATCGCAATAGACTTACTTCGAGAAATATTTTCAGTAGGAGTATCTTCCCTGTTTTATCCTGTGATGATATTGGTTCAAGAATCTGTAATTTTTAATTTAATTTCTTATTACGGAGTGAATAGTGATATTGCTTTCTTTGGAGCAAGTGTTAAATTGTCTTCATTTACATTTATTCCTATCATTGGTTTAGCAAATGCTTTACAACCTGTAATTGGTATGAATTATGGAGCAAAGAATTATAGAAGGGTTAAAAACTCATATTTCATTTTTGCAGTTATCGGAACTATTTTATTAATCTTCATGTGGTTGCCTTTACAATTATATCCAAGTAAATTTTTGGGGCTAATTCTGCCAGAGGTTAATTTTACTGAAGATAATGTGTTAGATTTTAGAATTCTCAATATATTAACACCTATATGGCCTTTAGCATACTTTAGTAATACTCTTTTTTTATCTATAGGCAAAGCTAAAATCGCATTACTAGCAATATTCTTAAAAAGTATAGTTTTCAACGTACCAATGGTAATATTATTTTCAAGTATGTTTGCTTTAAGAGGTATCTATTTTGGAACAATTTTTGCAGATTTTTTATTTATGTTAGTAGTTTTTACATTAACCTTTTTAGAGTTTAATAATTTTGCTTAGAATAATAAACTCAGTCATTAATAATCATAAAAAAGCCAGATTATTAATATCGTTGTTAGAAGTGTTTTACAGAAATATATTTTTATAATCTTAAAAATTACAGCAGATTGTGGCAATATTTTAGAAGAGGTAAAAAGATGGCAATCATGGGAAAATATTGTAAAGCATACTCACTCAAAACGTTGTGTAAATTTGACGATTGGGCTGAGTATTCCGAGAATACGAGGAAATAAAAACAAGAGGTCGATGGAAAAGATGTTGAAGTAAACAGAATAACAACCGACGATGATTTTCTATACTTGCAAGAAAACTACGTTGTCACAGATGGAATTTTCAAGGACGAGAATATCATATTTGATAATGTAACACCTGAGTGCAAAGAGTTTTGCCAAAAGAACTTTAGCTTCGAGATTCCTGTTTATGAAGCTGTGCGAGTATAAACATCTGAAAGCCAAAATAAAAGTAATTATTAGTTGGGAGATAATTCAATGAAAGAAGATACGACAATTTACAAAGTTGTAGTTAATCACGAAGAACAATATTCTATTTGGCCATTAGACCGCGAAAATCCTCTCGGTTGGAAAGATAGTGGAAAAAGTGGACTCAAACAAGAATGTTTGGATTATATCAAAAAGGTCTGGACTGACATGAGACCGCTCAGTCTACGAAAAAAAATGGAGGAAACAGCACGTACCAATTAGGACTAGATTACATGTGAGTTTTCTTGTAATTTTTAAGCGACAGTAAGCGGTCTCTTTCAAAATTTTGTATTACTTAACTTAATGGAGAAGTTTTATGGTGACATCCTCTATTTGTCAAGAACGGGTGTGGTTTATTACTGGTACTTCAAGCGGTCTTGGTCGAGCTTTAGCAGAAGCAGTTTTGGAAAAAGGCGAAGCAGTAGTTTTAACAGCACGGAATCCGCAGAAAGTAGAAGACTTAGCTGCAAAATTTCCAGGTCGTGCTTTAGCAGTGCAACTTGATGTGACGAAACCAAAAGAAGTACAAGATGCTGTGAAGCAAGCAATTGATTATTTTGGACATATTGATGTACTCGTAAATAACGCTGGATGTAAAATTGTCGGACTAATCGAAGAACTTAGCGACTCTGAAGTTCGCCGTCAGTTTGATACAAACTTTTTTGGTATTTTGGAAACGCTGCGAGCTGTAGTACCTCACATGCGAAAACAGCGTAAGGGACACATCCTAAATATTTCATCAATGGCTTCTTTTATGGCTGAACCAGGTGGAGGATTTTATATTGCTAGCAAACTGGCACTAGAAGGAATTTCTGGAACTTTACATTATGAACTTCAACCTTTCGGTATCAAAGTCATAATAGTTGAACCAGGTAATTTTCTTACTAATTTTCCTGTAAATTCTATTTTTGTAAATGATACCCAAATAGAGGAAGAGGAGTATAAAGCAATTATTAATGAACGACGTAATGAAGTCTTTGAAAGCGGTATGGAACGTGATCGTTTAGACGAGCCTGGAGATCCAAAGAAAGCTGCTTTAGCAATGATTAAAATAGTTGATAGCGAAGACCCAATAGTTCGATTAGCACTAGGAAGCGATGCAATCAATAGTATAAATTTCGGGCTGGAGTATATCAAAAGAGATTTGGATGCTTGGAAAGAACTTTCTATCAGTACCGATTGTGATGAATTTGTGGCGAATAAGACCTAAATACAAAATTGTATAAGTTCATAGCAAAATTGGCATCTACTACATCAGCCCTCTCGCTTCATCCTCTTCTTTTGGTAAAGGTATTGATTATACTCAGGAGTTGTATAAAATTTATAATTATGATTGGATCAAAAAACTGAAATGCTTAAGAAATTCTTCGGGTTTTTCGAGTCATTAATGACCCCTAAAAGAACCACCTCAACACACCCTAACTCCACAGCCAAAACCACCCTCTTCGTCTGTAAATCCTGCGATCGCTCCTCTGAAGAAAGACCAAAAAATCAACCAACCGACGGCAAAATTTTACTTGACAAAATCAATAGTTTATACAACGAAAAGTTGGCATCTGACGACTTAGAAATAAAACCCGTTGAATGCTTATGGGCTTGTAGCCAAGGCTGTGTTGTCTCCATATCAAGCCCAGACAAACCCACCTACCTTTTTGTTAATCTTCTCCCAGAAGAAAGTCCAACAGCCTTACTAGAATTTATGCAACTGTATATCAAAAGTCGTAAAGGCAATATCGCCTGGAAAAAGTTTCCCGAGCTATTACAATCCGCTATTTTTGCCCAAATTCCCCCTGTAGTTGCTGATAATAAGTAAATCGGCGTGGAAAAAGCAAACTATCTAAAGATAAATACGGATAATGTATCTACCGAGATTACTGAAAATATGGGCGTTTGTCTAAGAGGATGTTTGAAAAGTCCTCTTCTTGGTAGCAAAACGTTTTAGATCCCCCTAAATCCCCCGATAAATTGGGGGACTTTGATTCCGGTTCCCCCCTTTTTTTAGGGGGGTTAGGGGGGATCAATAACTCTTACCGAGTTACTTAATTCTACTTGACTTATCAATGTTTCCTGACCTATGTCAGCATTTTTTGTTTTAAAAACCACTTAAAAAGCGCATTTTCAAGTTTTTAGCGATTTTTGGGGAATTTATTTTTGATTATTTACTGAGCTGATCTCCATTTGCGGTGTACTCTCAATATACGGTAACTATCACGTTCGACCTTTGAGATAAATTACACCCAGAGGTGAATACCATGAAAAATTATGCTGCTCAACAGGAAATTATACTAAGCCAAATCACAAATAAATATTTTCAGCGCCGAGATTTCAGTGGATGTGAATTGCGTGGAATCGACCTGAAAGGAATTGATTTAACTGGTATTAATTTCATAGGAGCGGATTTGCGTGATGCGAATTTGTGTGGCTGTGTCCTCACTCGTGCTAATTTAAGTGGCGCAAATTTGATGCAAGCTAGCCTACGTGAAGCTAATTTGTATGAAGCATCTTTGTGTGAAGCTAATTTGACTAATGCTGATTTAACAGGGTCAAATTTGTGCGGAACTTTCTTATGGCGAGCCAAATTCACTGGTAGTAATCTTTGGGGTGCTTCTTTATGTGATGTGGATTTGAGAGAAGCAGACTTAAGTAAAGCCAAATTAATTGAAGCATCACTGATTGAAGCTAATTTAGTTAGAGCCAATCTCGCAGGAGCAAAGCTATGTGGAGCAAAATTACTAGAAGCTAATTTAACTGAGGCCAACTTAACTGGTGCAGATTTGACATGGGCTAATTTAACCAAGGCAAACTTGAGTAAAGCAAACCTTTGGGAGGCAAACCTGATTTATGCAAAGCTCCGGGATACTATTATGCCTGATGGCACAATTGGGCAACCTCAGATAGCGATTTATTAGTCATTAGTCATCGGTAAGGAGTTAGGAGAGTAGAACTTTGTGTTTGCTCCAATGCCCAATGACTAAAACTCACGTTGTGAGAAGATAAAAATAGCGATCGCTAACAACATAGCACTATAAAGTAAGCCATAGCCAGCATTTGTAATCAGTGCAGTTGTGTCAGGTAGTGCTTGCAGACCATAAACGGCATCATTTTTCAAATCTAATCGAGATAAATCTGGCAAGATGAGAAACAAACTTTGAGTTAGACGTTCCATACCAGGGTTGCGGCTCAGACGCCCAAGTTGGACTAAATCTTGAGTAATATTTCCGATTAGATATACCGCAAAGGTTAAAACAGTCGCTAGTAAAGAAGCAGTGAAAACACCGAAGGTAATAGCCACAGCGGTGATTAATGATAACTGCAATAATAAGAAAATTGCAGCAATTAGAATGCTCACCGTTGGATGAGGAATGTTACCAAATTGTAGAAATACCAGATAAATTGCTGTCATTGTGGCGACTAGTACAGCTAATACTGCGGATAAACCCAAGTATTTGCCGATGATAATTTCGCTACGGCTGACAGGTTTAGCAATTAACACCAAAATAGTGCGTTTGTCAATTTCTTTATTAATCAGTCCCGTACCAACAAATATCGTCACAATTAACCCGATGGCATTCATCGCCGCCATCCCAAAATCTAAAAATATTTTGTCTTCAGTCGTAGCTGCAAATTCAGGAAGGACACGGAAGGCAGTGGCGAGTATTAGCGCATAAAAACCAAGAATATATAGAATGCGATCGCGTACCACTTCCTGAAACACATTCTTTGCTAGTACAAAAATTCTGTTAATAGTCATTTGTTATTTGTCATTGGTCATTGGGCATTGGGCATTGGGCATTGGGCATTGGGCATTGGGCATTGGGCATTGAGCATGGTTATTCTCCTTGTCCCCTTGTCCCCTTGTCCCCCTGATCTTCCCCTGCTCCCTCATCTCCCTCATCTCCCTCATCTCCCCACTCCTCACTGCTGCGGAGGTGGTGAACCGGCAATAAGTTTACTGGCGCGATCGCATTCAATTTCTGCAACTGTAATATTATTGTCTGAATTGTTAGTTGCTGCAACTGGTTCAATGCGACAAGATTTTTTCAAGTAATAGCCCCGTGGGTTAGAACTCGGGCCTGTCCAAATACTTAATAAATCTAATATATATCCAGACTTAGTATTAGATACACGTGGTTCAACGCGCCATAGTTCCTTCTCTTCATATTTACCCAGGTTCTTTTGAATTACTTCCCTACCCAGAGTCCCTACCCGCTGCCTGGCTTCTAGCAACCATTTCTCTACTTCCGACCAAGATGTTGCAGCTATTTGTTTTACTACTATTGGTTGAAGTTCCTCTAGAATTACAACGCCGTTTTGTGGGACTTTTACTCGTTCTTCTGTTCTGACAACAATGGTACTATTTTTAAAAGTATCTGCCTGTAAACTAGGATATTGTTGGAACCAATTATCCACCACAAAGTAAAACTGAATCCAGCAACTTAGTAGCATACTACTAGCAACTAAAATTATGATTCTTTGGCGGTCTTCTGGTTTAGGAATTCGAGCTTTGGCATCGGTATCATTTCCTTCAATAAATTCTGGTATTGCCGTAATTAACGCTGACATTGTTGGCCAAAAAATGATTGTTCTTGGTGTAATCATGTCGTTTTGATTTCCAAATGCAAAAACGCTTACTAAGAATCCAGTGATTACTGCCCCGACTGGCATAAAAGTACCAGGAACTCTCAAAGGATCTTCAGTTGTATACCAAGCTGTGCCGGCAATTAAAAATAACCAACCGAAAAAAGCAATTATATCTTTGATATAACCTATAGCAAAATATGAAACTACCCAAGAAAAAAGACTCAAATAAATAAATGTTTGCCAAGAGTAAGCTCTGGGTGGAATTAAGACCCTTCTAATTCCTGCATAAAGCCCTTGAACAAATTTAAATGCCCCAAATACATCTTTAAGTAGCACATTCATGTTTATCCCTCCACCTGATTAATTAATCACTATTTTTCCTTTGAATTAAGTAAAATTTTGCTATTTTGAGCGAAACAATAAAATAATAGTTATAGCACTATAACTCAAAGAATTTGCTATTAACGTAGTAATCACTAAATTGGTATTTTGTAATTTAGCACTACTAAAACTACGCCATCGCCGCCGTTGAGATGTTTGAGGTTCCTCTTGTTTTTTAGCAACTGGTTCACTCAATGATAGTAGTAATACTCTTAAAATGAAAAACTTCATTATAAAAGTAGCAAAGAAAATTATACAAGCAGTTAAGATTAATAAACTTTGTGTATTCGCTGATTTAAAAATATTAAAAAACATATAGTTAATTAATTCTGATTTCAGTTGTATCGGCAACATTGGTTCTGCTACAAAAAATATGAACCAACCAATTACACTAGAAAACAGATTCATAGAGATAGCATAAAAAGTGCTAGTTTTTTTGTCAAATTTTAGTCGATTGTGCAAAACATAAGCTTCGATGGGGATGGCAATCAGTACAAATAAAAAGTCAAACAGAATTCCACCAATAGGAAAAATCCTGGGAAGCATCCAATTTTCAGGCATAAATGGTCAAGGGTAAGGGTTAACTGTAGTGAGTATAACTGGGATAGTGAGGGTGATGGGGGAAATTATCCCATTGTTGCTGTCCTTTACTATGCTAGTATGCCAGTATTCCCTGGTTGATATTATTAATACATCATACGGAAGCGCTAGAGGGGCAGTTTGTCTACCTAAGATTACAAGACGTTAGGTAAGATTAAAGACTGCCAACGTTATAGCTTTTCGAGAAATGACAAGGAACGGTATTGGTATTCGCACGGCGCAAGTGCGTCATGAACGGCTAATTGGTCAAATTCACGTCTACGATGGTCTGGGTAAAGGTAAGTCACAAGCGGCTTTGGGGGTGGTTTTGCGCTCTATTGGCTTGGGGATAAATACGCCTAGCAATTCTAACCGCGTTTTACTGCTGCGGTTTTTAAAAGGGCCGGAACGTGATTATGACGAAGATGGTGCGATCGCAGCTTTGCAGCGCGGGTTTCCCCATTTAATTGATCAAGTTCGCACTGGGAGAGCCGAATTTTTTGGCCCAGAAGAAATTACGATCTTTGATCGAGATGAAGCGATGCGGGGTTGGGATGTCGCCAAAGGTGCGATCGCCAGTGGTTTATATTCAGTTGTCGTCTTGGATGAAATTAACCCTGTTCTGGATTTGGGTTTGCTACCAGTGGATGAAGTGGTAAAGACATTAAAATCCAAACCCCAAGAGTTGGAAATCATTGCCACCGGACGCGCTGCGCCGCAAAAGTTACTCGATATTGCAGATTTGCACTCAGAAATGAAGCCTCATCACCACCCAACAGCCAAAGCCCTTTTTTTGGAAGGGATTGAAATTTATACTGGTGCTGGTAAAGGCAAGTCTACTAGTGCTTTGGGTAAAGCCTTACAGGCTATTGGTAGGGGAATCAACCATCCAGGGTCTACCCGTGTGTTGATTATGCAGTGGCTTAAAGGTGGCAGTGGCTACACAGAAGATGCTGCGATCGCCGCCTTGCAGCAGTCATATCCAGAAGTGGTGGATCATCAGCGCTGTGGTGGAGATGCGATCGTCTGGCGAAATTCCCGGCAAGAATTAGACTACGTAGAAGCCGAACGGGGTTGGGAAATTGCCAAAGTTGCGATCGCCTCTGGGTTGTATAAAACTATTATTCTCGATGAACTAAATCCCACCGTTGACTTAGAATTACTCCCTGTTGAACCTATTGTCCAAGCTTTGCTCCGCAAACCCCGTGACACCGAAATTATTATTACTGGTCGCTGCCAAAATCCACCCGCATACTTCGACTTGGCTAGCGTCCACTCAGAGGTTTACTGCCATAAACACTATGCTAATCAAGGTGTAGAACTCAAACGAGGGGTAGATTTTTAGGCGTTGCTGATTAAAAGTATGAATTGAGTTTCACATAAAGGCAAGGCAGCGCGTTCCCCAGATTTGTTGGAGCGGAGGCTATGCTGCGGGTTCACCTATCTTCGTTTGCCCTGGCTGCCTGTCAAATAATTTCTATGATTATCATAATTTTTGTCAATATTAATAGTCTAGTATTAAGTAGCAAGTAACATTACAATTGATTCTTAGTGAATTATTAATTGAAGCCATTCTTGCTTTAATTAACTCAAAATTGGCAGTTATTAGATCAGGTAAACGAAAAAGCTTAAGCTTTGCGTGTAACTTTCTATTTCACTCTGCCAAAAACAATTAGTGAACTATTTAGGCATCAAAGAATAATGTTGAAACGTCGCACAATACTAGCTGGTTTAACTGTACTAGCCTTAACGTTGGCTGTGAGTACTAAAGTATATGGACAGTCCACAACTGGGCCAGATGCTTGGGAGACTGTCTACAATAATGCAGTAGCCGGGGCAACAACGACAATTTCAGTCCCGCTTTTGCAGCCTTTATTATCACTTGTCTTAGACAGCTTCTACAAATTGGCAGGTCATTGGGGCGGTTAATTCTTTGTCTCATACCTAAAAAGAGTCTAGAGGCTGTTGCAGTGTAGTTTTTTGGTAATTTCTCAGCCTGCATGGACGCTCTCCGTCTTGTCGTCGGACATCGCTTCAACATATCTCGTATTCATCAACGCAGATTTTCCCATAGCCAAATATTCCATAAACCGTGAGGACTTTTCTTTCTATGTTCAAACCTCGCACAATTTTTAGTGCCTTAACTGCAATTATCCTAGCGTTTGCCATCAGCACACAGATATATATACAACCCGCAGTAGCTGCTGGAGGAACGTGTAATCCAACTGTGGGAAACCTACCTATATGCCCAAGTACCGCACCTCTTGCGTCAGCTAATTTCATTGACCCAACTGCAACAATCATTAATCCCACAAATATTACCTTAGGGGGAAAGGTCTACGTTGCCCCATTTACCCAGTTAGACGCTACTAATGCCCCCATTAGCATTGCGGCCGGTTCTAACGTCCAAGACCAAGCGAAAATTACAGCTTCGGGAACAGGAGTGCAAGTAGGTGAGCGTGTGATTATGGCACACATGACCACAATCAAAGGTGCAGCTAAAATCGGGCTTCAAGGCTCAACCGGGCCTTTTACCGACCCAGTTACCAATACTCAGTTTAGTAACACTGTTCCAGAGACATTTCTCGCCTTCAACTGTGAAGTAGACGGTGCAACTATAGAAAGAAACACAGTAGTCAACTTTCTCTCGCGGGTTGGCCCTGGCGTTACTTTACCGGCTGGTAAAGTTGTCCTGCCTGGTAAAAACGTCACAACTAACCTAGAAGCTAGTAGCGGCACCTTGGGCAAAGTTGCCAACCTAACACAAGCCGACGTTGCATTGATGGAAGGTGTCGTTGAAGTCAATCAAGCATTGGCCGAAGGTTACGCAGCATTAGCCACAGCAGACTTGTCAAATGTAACAGGAATTAATTTCGCTCCCGTCACAGCTTTTAACCCCGGAGGTTTGCCACAGATAGGTGGAATTACGACTCGTGATCCAAACTTTCGTAACCGCATCGTCGGCAATATCAATTTTGAAGATTCTTTGGCAAACCTCAACAACAAACTAGCTAATAGAATTTCGCTGCGTGGTGATGAGGGTGAACCTTTTATTGTTGGTCAAATTGCTGGTATGGCAAACGATGTTGTCTTTCATGCGTTAGCATCAACTAACTTGACTCTTGGTGATGGTGTTGCTTATGGGCCTCGCGTTCTAGTTCATGGCGGTAGGCAGGTTATCAATGGTGTTTCTAATGGCCCTGAAACTAGCGTAGGTGATAACGTTGGGCTAGGGCCGAACTCTGTAATATACAGTGCAGTTATCGGCAACAACTCAGCAGTTGGGCAAAAAAGCGCAGTCTTCAACTCTACAATACCTCCCAGAACGCACATCCGTTCTCGAACAATCTATGCCGACAACGGCAACCTGATTTTACCTGTGGAGTGGTAATACGGTTTCACTAAATGTTCATTTGAGTTTTGAATACAATTGACCAAAACTAGGGTGTGGAGTGCGCGCCACGCCACGACGCGCACCCCACATCCTTCTTCTTGACTTTTGCATAATTTATGAATCTGAAAATTTTATCGCTAGTGCGATCGCAATACCTACGATTGATTGTGCTGTTCACTTTCATATTTGGGCTGGTACTAAGTTTTGATGAGAGTTCATCTATAGGCGCACAGACGGAAATATCCTCCAATCAGCCTCAAATAGTACAACCGTCAGTCACCGGACTTGTTTCTACATTGTTGGATGAAGTCGAGGAATTACCATCAGACTTAATTCGCTGGTCAACTTACTGGCAACTTTGTTGGGAACCATATCCCGAAGCTAAAGAATACGAACTACAAAAGGTGCTTGTGGACGGCAAATCTCCAAAGCTGCAACGTCAAAGCGATCGCTGTTTTCGTTTACAAGCTGCATCGAATGAAAACAAAAAATCACAAGGATTATTTAACCGTGAATTAATCTTATTAATGCATAAGATTCAGCTCGCCTATCGAGTACGAGCGATCTTAGATAACAACCGCGTCAGTGAATGGTCTCCAGTCATGGCAGTTGGTGCAACTACTGACTCCCAATCAAATGATACTAATTGAAATTAATAAATATTGCTGGCGCACTAGCGAGAATTTTTACTTTGGGGTAATAAAATATTTTGCATAAAGCGATCGCGTCCTGCTGTCTTTGCTTGATACAATGCCCGATCTGCGGTGTAAATCATTTCTTCGATGTCAGAATCTGGTTGAGGAATTTCTGTCGTAAACCCGGCACTCAGGGTTACATAAGGACTAACTTGGGAATTTTTATGAGGAATTGCTAGTGTGCGGACAGCATGGCAAATGTTGTCGGCAACATAACTCGCCCCCTCGGCGTCTGTGTTGGGTAAAATCACAGCAAATTCTTCTCCACCATAACGGGCAACTAAATCTCCGGGACGCTTAATAATATCTTTAATGGCTTTAGCAATTTCTTGAAGACAGCGATCGCCTACCCGATGACCATAGGTATCGTTATATAATTTAAAGAAATCAACATCACAGAGAATCAGGGAAAGGGGGCATTTATCCCGTTTCATGCGTTGCCATTCTTGACTAAAATACTCTTCAAACCGTCTGCGGTTAGCTATTTGAGTTAAGCCATCGATAGTAACTAATCGTTGCAATTCCAGATTAACGGCTTCCAGTTTTTGCTGTAACTGTGATTGCTGAATCAAACGTTTTACCCGTTGTCGCAAAACTGGCCAGTGGACTGGTTTGGTAATATAGTCCATTGCCCCCACTTCAAATGCACGGTCAACTGACTCTTGATCCTCAAGCCCTGTAATCATTAAAATTGGAGTGTGCTTATTATGATCGAGAAGCTCCAACTGAGTGCAACACTCAAACCCATCCATATCTGGCATTAGGGCATCAAGGATTACTATATCAGGCTGCAATTGCTTAAAAATGTTTATTGCCTCTATGCCATTTTGAGCTTCCGCTATTTGATAGCCTTCCCGCTCCAAGAAATGCCGCAGTATCATGCGGATAAAAGGTTCATCATCAACAATTAGAACTAAAGATTGGCTTTCTTGAGCATCGGCTTTCATAATACTTCCTTTACAAGTTCTTTTTGTAAGGCAGTTTTAACTTGTTCATATTCTTGATTTAGTTGTGAGAGTAATTCTAGGTTGTTTTCTAATTTACTATTGCGTCCCTGTGCTTCTAACACCTTGCAAAGCTGCGCCAGGGCGATCGCTCCAACAGAAGCACTGCTGGACTTAAGTTGGTGGGCTATCTTCCATATAGTCTGGGTGTCGTGAGTTGTGATAGCTGTGCTCATATCTTGCACCAGTCTCAGTGTTTCTGTAAGATAACACTCAATCAGTTCAGCAAATGCCACACGATCTCCTCTGAGCATATTCCGCAAGGATTGGAGAATTTTGGGATCAATTTTGACGCTTTGTAACGTCTGGTTTTGTCCTGACTGTAGGATATATGGCGAAGGTTGCAATTCGGGGCACATCACTTTACCTTGTTTTCCTATGGCAGTAAGTTCAGAACTTCTTTGAGGTGGGCATTTGCTGAGTGCCTCAGCTAACTCTTGAAGCTGAATGGGTTTGCTAATGTAGTCATCCATACCAGCAGCAAGACAGACTTCGCGATCGCCCTGCATTGCATTGGCAGTTATCGCAATGATACGGGGACGAAAACCCACTCCCCATTCTTGACAGATTCTCCGAGCTGCTTCTAACCCATCCATTTTGGGCATGTGGATATCCATCAACACTACATCATAGGTCTGTTTTTCTAAAGCCTTGATCACTTCTAGCCCATTGGTTACGACATCCGCCACATAACCCATTTTCTGTAGCATCAGTAGGGCAACTTTCTGATTCACAACCGTATCCTCTGCCAGCAGAATCCTCAGTGGCAGTCGATGGGCCAAATGCTGATCAACTAAGGGAAAATGAGAAATACTGGCTTGGATTGGCTGATTTCCCAAAACACGGGTAATAACATCGTAGAGTTGAGACTGTTTGATGGGTTTGCTCAAAGAGGCAGCAAAGCGGACATCATTAAAATCGGAGGAAGTTTCTAGTCTACTCAAAGAGGTCAAAATCACCAAAGGCAGGTTTTGACAACCAGGTTGCTTGCGGATTTGACGAGCTAGGGTTATGCCATCCATTTCCGGCATCTGCATATCTAAAATGGCAATATCAAACTGCATTCCCTTAGCAAGTTGAGCTAAAGCTTCTTTACCAGATTTAGCGGCATAAACTTGCATCTTCCAAGACTCTGCTTGCAAGCTGAGAATTTGGCAATTGGTCAGATTGTCATCCACAATCAACAAGCGCTTAGACGCAAGCTGTACTGGCGAAGTGCTTAATTCAGCTTGTTCTGATTGATCTGCCACTTTGGTAGTAATAGTAAAATAGAATGTTGAACCTTGGGAAAATTTTCCACTTTCCCATCTAGGTCTAGGATTGCCACCGACAAACCCCTGGCTTTCCACCCAAAGAGTGCCGCCCATCATTTTACTGAGCCGCTTACTTATGGCCAGTCCCAGCCCTGTGCCGCCATATCGTCGAGTCATAGAAACATCAGCCTGAGTGAAGGGTTGAAATAACCGCTCTATTTTCGCTGGTGCGATGCCAATACCTGTATCTTTGATAGCAAATTGAATTTCGTAGAGAAGTTGCGGCTCTCCAATAGGGATCGGGGACTGGGGACTAGGGACTGGGGAATGGGAAGAAGTTTCTTGATCCAAATCCTCATTACTCCTTATCCCCAATCCCCGATCCCCAGTCCCCAATTCAACAGAGAGTAATACTTCTCCATTTTCAGTAAACTTAATGGCATTGTTGAGGAGGTTCATCAAGACTTGGCGCAGACGTGTCATATCGCCGATGATCTGAGTGGGAACTTGCGGCTGGATCAGGTAAGCTAATTCGATATCCTTTTGGGCAGCTTTAGGAGCTAATAGGGAAATAGCCTGCTCTACACAAGCTCTCAAATCAAAAGGCTGTTCTTCTAATTCCAGTTTGCCGGATTCAATTTTGGAGAAATCTAGAATGTCATTGATGATGGTGAGTAAAGCATCTCCGCTACTGCGAACTGTTTCTACTAAGTCTTGTTGTTGAGGCGTGAGGTCAGTATCCAGCAGTAGATCAGTCATGCCAATAACAGCATTCATTGGAGTCCGAATTTCATGGCTCATCATCGCCAAAAACTCACTTTTTGCCCGATTTGCGGCTTCTGCCTGACGTTTTGCCTGCACCAAGGCAAAATTTTTCAAGGTGAGTTCTTCACGTTGGCGGGTTTCTTGTTCCAGTAAGTGAGCCTGTGCTAGAGCAATACCCAGTTGAGCCGCCACTGCTTCTAGTAATTCGATTTCGTCTTGTGTCCACTGGCGAAAATAGCTGCACTGATGTAAGCCGATCGCACCGTTGGGTTCTCCTTGATATGAGGTGCGGATTGACAGCATAGATTTCAGCCCAATTTCTCGACAGATTGGTTCAGCCGCCTGAAGTAAAGGATCAGCGTACACATCACAAGAAGCGATCGCTATTTCTTGTGCCATCATCTGCTCGGCATGAGGATTGTTGCTCATAGGAACTTCCAATTTCAACATGGAGCAGTAACTAGGAAGTATATTATACTCTGCTACTAAAGGAATTCGGGGTATGGGGTCGCTAATGTAAGAATGAATCAGACAGCGTTCAGCTCCAAATGCTTGTCCAATTTGAGTAGCAGCCGTCTCAAAGATTTTGCTGGTATCAAGACTTTGACGAATTTCCTGAGTAATTTGTTCAAGTAGTAGGGTTCGATGCAATTGCTGTTGCAGTGCAACTTTTGCTCGTTTGTTTTCGGTAATATCGTGATTAATGCCAACAGTGCAAACAGTTTCCCCCTCTTCATCCTGTAAAGATACTACGGTTGTTTCGCAAATTCCCTCACTGCCGTCTTTGCGAATAAAGTGTATTTCCCCTGACCAGCGTCCTTGCTGGTTAAGTCTTTCAAGAATTTTGTTGGTCAGCACTGCGGCTTCTTCTGGTTTATGCAAGATACTGGAAGTTTTACCTAAAACCTCGGCTTTGCTATAGCCAAACATAGTTTCGGCAGCAGAATTCCAGTCAATAATATTTCCGGTTAAATCTGTGATAATTACGCCATCATGCATATTTTCAAAAGTGAGGGCTTGCCGACGCAGACTGGCTTCAGCAAGCTTGCGTAAGCTAATATCTGTCTGAATTCCAATGAAGTGGCTTAACTTCCCATTTTCGTCATGGATAGGAGAAATACTTAATTCATTCCAAAACAAGGTACCATCTTTGCGATAGTTACGGAGAACAACTTTGCAACTTGTTCCAGCTTGAATTGATGAACGCAACTCATTGAGTGGTAGTTGCTGTATATCTGTGCGTTGTAAAACTCGACAGTTTTGCCCAATCACATCAGTAGCACTGTAGCCTGTTATTTTCTCAAAAGCTGAGTTGACGTAAATAACTGGATTATGGGCAAGTCTGGCATCGGCAATAATAATTCCATTACTGGTAGCAGCAAGTGCCCTCTCCCTTAGCCTTAAGGTTTCTTCAACCAGCTTCAAATCAGTAATGTCAAACATAAACCCCCTCAGCATAGTAGGGCTTCCTGCTTCCTTAACTACGCTAACAACATCTCGCAGCCAAACAACTCGCCCATCGGCTGCTAACATCCGGTATTCCAATTCGTGATTTTCGCACCTAGCAGTTGCTTCTTGGCAAAAACGAACAGACTTTTCTCGATCATGTGGATGTAGATGATTGAGCCAAAAATTTTCCTCGTACCACTCTGCGATCGGATAATTTAGCAAGTCTACCGCTTGCGGCCCAACGTAAATAAATCGCCAAGTTTTCAAGTCTAATTCCCAAGGGATGACCTTAACAGTTTCCAGCAACTGTCGTAAATGATTTTCGCGGCTGCGGAGGATAATTTCTACCTGTTTCTGTTCAAAAATCCTATGAGTTAAATCCTGATTTAGTGCTGTTATCTGCTGGTTACTTGCTTTCATCATCAATGCAAAATAGATTGATAATGTCAGCGTAACAACAACCAATGACCCTGCAATCAATACTAATTGTGTTAATAACCCCGGAGTTTGGATTAAAAGTCTCTGCCAGAGTAAGACTACAGAGATTGAGAAGAAAATCGCCAGCGACAGCGCTAGTAATTCTCGTTGGCGGAAAAAATTCACAGCTTTTAACCAGTCATATTGGTGCTGTTTGACCACTTATTAACCCTCCAGCACTTTCAGGGCTTATTGCGCTAACTTTTACTTTTAAGTAATCTAAAATATTAATAGCAAGGGGGCAATTACGGAATCTATTTTTAAGTTAAATATTTGTATATAATCTTGTCAAAAAAACTTAATAATTTTTGGCTCTAATTACTGTTTTTTTTTGATAGCAGCAAATTGTCCCTACAGGCTTCTCTACGAGACGCACTCCCGCCAATGTGCCGCTGACGCGAATAAACTTAAAGTTCTTAAAGTTACTGGCTCACCAACACCCTACGCGCAAAGGCTTACTATCTGGTAAGGAACTTCCAGAAAATAAATTATCCAATTTACTCAGATAATAAATATTTTTCTTTCTCCCCCTGCCCCCTGCTCCCTGCCCCCCTGCCTACACCGCGATAGGATATTTTTTTAGTTGGAAGTCTCTAAATTGGTAAGGCTGGCTTCGGAAACTCGAATTTGAACAGGTAAATTAAAGGTCGATATGCTCGTTTACAACATCCAGACTTTTTAAGTGAAGCGTGAGCAATTTGGAGTTGGAAATGATATCTCTGATGGGCTACACCTACGCATTTCTAATTTTTTTATCACACGTGTTATAGAGACCCAGAGGTAGGCTTACTATACACCTACTTTTAAGCAAGTTATGCCTATGATCGCAAGAAAGGGATTAAAAGCAAGGGTTAAAGGGATTGAACCTAATTCATAATTATTAATTCAAATTCACAATTAAAAAGAGTTTGTACCTGATACCTCTACAGGTAGTTTTGTTTCAGGTGGGGTTGAAATTCCCTTATCTAACATAATTATGAATTATGAATTTTATTTTTCCCTTAACCCTTCCCTTTCCGCCACAAGAGTGCAAAAGTCTCTTTTGCAAGAGACACCCATGAACAGAGTGAGTACAAAACGCTCGTGCGAACACAATTCAGAACGAATATCTCTTTCCCTGTTCCCTATCACTCGTAAACTGTTCTTTATTTTCAAGATAGGTCTATTGCCTATACTTGTACTTTAAATCACAGCTTCTTCTTGGCGCTGACAATCAAAAACAACCATGTAGGAAGCATTTGGTATTTCCTGAGGGAGATGCCGCATATAGCCATCGGCATCAGAACGGCTGCGGAAACGTGCAACAATCTCCCGTTGCGTATTAGGAAGTAGACGAGCGATAGCCCAAGAATTGAGGCGTTCTTTATAGGCAATGGGCTGATTGTCTGCTTTGGTAGCTTTGTAATCCGTATTTTCTGGCATAATTATCTTAACCGTATGAAGTTTAATGAAAGGCGTTAATTAGTTTCTAGGTAGGAATGCACCAACGCTTTTTTTAAATGCTGCTGCCACCTTGTTATTCGATTATTTATAAATTGTCAACACTTAGCGCTATCTTTTGAACCAATTAAGTTGGAATTTTCAGATGGCTACGAATCTCAAAGCCTTAATTTCCAATTGTTTCCAGGCTCAAGCAGAAAGTTTGGCAAGTATTGGGTTTGCATTATTTGTATGCATACACTTAAGTAAAATCTGTAACACTGTTAAAATTAACGCTAACATCTTAAAAAAGACTATTAAAAAATCAGTTGAGCATAAATAATCATCCTATGCTGCATCAAAAAGTAAATAATTGGTAATAAAAGTGCTCAGAACAATGGAGGTGAAAATACTATGTCAATTAAATTTTTACCCGATATTGAGGATTTAGCCGAAGGTCTTGTTTGGGTAGACCACGAGCCGTTGCCTACGGTTGCTCGTTGTTTCCTGGGGATAATCTGAATTGTTGCCAAAGTGTTGATTCTAACTGAAGGCGGAACAGAAGTTGCTCCGCCCCTGAATTCTTTTTCAATTCTACCTATCTCTTCACCACTCCTTATCTAGTAGGGATTCAAATTCAGCTTGTAAGGCGTTTATATCCGCCAATCTTGTAACTAGTAAATTATCCCTACCAGCATCACTTAAACGTACTTTCCAGTAACGAATACTGTCTGAGTTGTTCAACCAAAACTGAATCACGGTATCTACCACTTGATCCAGATTCCAATCCCACTTTGCTGGAACTGATTCTACCGATTCTATAAACGTATCTAGTGTACATGTATGCATTCCTAAGTATTCCACGCCGTGCTGGGGTGGTTTTTGCCCATTTTGCTGTTGGTGATTAAAAAACTGTAAAAGTGGAGATACTCCTACAATATTAAAAGTGTATTTCATGCTAGCACTCCCAGTTTTAAATTACTTGCAGTAAAGCTTTATTTTTTTCTAGCATAATGTATAACAAATAGCTAAAGCATCTAGTAAAAGTATAGTTTTTGTCTATATCATAGGCATTAAATCTAAGTCATGAATTAGCACTAACAAGCCTTGAGTGCTAATTTTTTTTGTAATTTTGATTTATTATTAAAGAGCTTCAGTGATTAATTAAGAAACGTTCAGGTTCACCAAGTCGATTTGCGAGGCTATTAGCTTCTGTTAGAATTTTCGGAGTTATTACAAGTTTTTGAAATTTTGCAATAAATGCTAGCAGAAGCTCATATTTTGGAGTTCTCAACCGAGCTATAATTCCCGTAACAAGCATCCAAGTGAATGACTTCTACCCCTCAGATTTTTCCCAGTTTGCGGGCTAAGGTAGATTTACCAGCACCCCAAAACCAATAAAAAACTCCACCCACAAGGGGATGGAGTTTTTGGGCATGGGGAATCGGGCATGGGGCATGGGTAAGAGTCACCAATGCCCTATGCCCTATGCCCCAAGTCGGCGGGCGGCTATCCCTCTCCACGCCACTTGCGGGATAGAGTTTCCCGCCGACTTCCATAAACAAGATTTTCTTCAAGCTCATGAGGGTAAGCATTGCTCACCCAAATAACCGTCTTCAGGGCAACTCAATACGCCGCTACAATAGTACCACTACAAGGATTATGCCCCAATTATTGATATTATGACGACTGCTACAACTGTAAAAACTGAGTATGAAGCGATTATTGGTCTAGAAACCCATTGTCAGCTGAGTACAAATACCAAGATTTTCTCTAATAGCTCTACAGCATTTGGTGCTGACCCAAATACTAACATTGACCCGGTTTGTATGGGTTTACCTGGGGTCTTACCTGTACTCAATGAAAAAGTATTAGAATACGCCGTCAAGACAGGGTTGGCACTGAATTGTCAAATCGCTAGATATAGCAAATTTGACCGGAAACAGTATTTTTATCCTGATTTACCCAAAAATTACCAAATTTCTCAATATGATCTACCGATCGCAGAACATGGTTGGTTAGAAATTGAGTTGGTAGATGCTGAGGGAAACCCCACCCGCAAACGCATTGGTATTACGCGTCTGCACATGGAAGAAGATGCTGGAAAATTGGTACACGCAGGTAGCGATCGCCTTTCTGGTTCTTCCTATTCTCTGGTAGACTACAATCGCGCAGGTGTACCGTTAGTGGAAATTGTCTCGGAACCTGATTTGCGTTCTGGACTAGAAGCTGCTGAATATGCCGAAGAGTTGCGCCGGATTGTCCGGTATCTTGGCGTGAGTGACGGTAATATGCAGGAAGGATCTCTGCGCTGCGATGTCAACATTTCTGTGCGTCCGGTGGGACGAAAGGAATTTGGCACCAAGGTAGAAATTAAAAACATGAACTCGTTCAGCGCCATCCAACGGGCGATTGACTACGAAATTGAGCGTCAAATCGCCGCCATCGAAGCAGGCGCGAGCATCATCCAAGAAACTCGGCTGTGGGAAGAAGGCGCTCAACGCACAAGTAGTATGCGGGTGAAGGAAGGCTCTAGCGATTACCGCTACTTCCCTGAACCAGATTTAGCACCAATTGAGGTGACAGATGAACAATTAGAGCAATGGCGCAGTGAACTACCAGAATTACCAGCCTACAAACGCCATCATTATGAAAGTGAGTTGGGGCTTTCGGCTTACGATACGCGAGTGCTGACAGAAGATCGTTCAATAGCGGAGTATTTTGAAACTGCGATCGCATCTGGAGCAAATCCGAAAGCTGCTGCCAACTGGATTACTCAAGATATCGCAGCACACCTCAATAAGCAAAAACTCAGTATTACTGAAATCGGACTAACTCCCATTAATCTAGCTGAGATCATCACTCGCATTGAAACGGGCAAAATTAGCAATGCTCAAGCTAAAGAAAAGTTGCCAGATTTGCTCACTGGTATTTCTCCTGAAAAAGCCTTTGCAGGTCAAGAGTTAATCACCGATCCTACTGTACTAGAACCCATCGTTGATGAAGTCATAGCCGCCAATCCCAAAGAACTAGAAAAGTATCGCAACGGTAACACCAATCTTAAAGGCTTCTTTGTTGGACAAGTTCTCAAAAAGACAGGCAAACGTGCCGATCCTAAGCTGACTAACGAATTGGTGGAGAAAAAACTGAACGCCTAGCAGGGAGGCAGGGGAGCAGGGGAGCAGGGAAGCAGGGGAAGCAGGGGAAGCAGGGGAAGATGAGGGGGACAAGGAGAATAATCTAATGCCCAATGCCCCATGCCCCACGCCCCAATCCCCAATCCCCAATCCCCAATCCCCAACTAAGTATTTTCCCGGTAGTGCTTCACAAAATCTTCATATAAAAGATGGTGACAACCCGCATATCCAAAATGCTATGCTGTGGTATGTAGATGCACCCTGATGATCTGGAGAGCTGCCTAAGTGGCTCTCTTTTTTATTGAATTTATGTGGTATTTACGGAAAATCTTTATCATATTTTTAGAAACCTTGGTCGCTCTCCTTTTTTGCTTTTGTCTTTCGTCATAAGAAAGGTAAAAACAATTATGCTAATTGCCAACTGGTACATTATTATTGCCATCAGCAAACAAACTCACAATAAAAGGGACTGGTGCCTGGGGACTGGGTACTGAGGAGCAACGGAAGTGGGGGAAACTGATAACTCCTAACTCCTAACAACACTGGCTCAACCCTAGCTATCCGCTAACAGCACTTTTCCAAAGTACAAATTGACCTATCCAACTTGATAGTTGTAAGGAAGAACGATGGCATATTGGCAAAAAATCACAGGTGGCATCACAGCACCAAGGGGATATCAAGCGGCGGGAATTACCGCAGGGTTGAAACCTTCGGGGTTGCCAGACTTAGCTTTAATATTCTCAGAAGTGGAAGCGATCGCAGCTGGTGTGTTCACTACCAGCCAAGTGAAAGCTGCCTGCGTAGAATATTGTCGCCAACGCTTGCAAGCCAAACATAGCGCTCGTGCCATTCTCTGCAACGCTGGACAAGCAAACGCCGCAACCGGAACTCAAGGCTACCTTGATACCTTAGAATCTGCTATGGCAGTAGGTCAAGCACTAAACATCCCATCTGAATCTGTGTTATTGGCTTCCACTGGTGTGATTGGTCAAAGAATTAAGATGGAAGCTTTGCGAAGTGGGATTCCTAAGGTAGCAGCAGCATTATCAGAAACAGGCTCAGATGCCGCCGCCGGGGCAATTATCACTACAGACTTGGTAACTAAATCCATTGCCCTAGAGACAACTATAGGCGAACGCCCAGTACGAATTGGCGGCATTGCCAAGGGTTCCGGCATGATTCACCCCAACATGGCAACCATGCTGGCATTTGTTACTTGTGATGCTGTGGTTTCGCCTCACCTTTGGCAGCAAATGTTAGCCAGGGCAGCTGATAGAAGCTTTAATTCCATTACCGTGGATGGCGACACTAGCACCAACGATAGCTTAATTGCCTTAGCAAATGGTCAATCTCGCACCCCAGCAATTATAGAATGGGGCGCAGAAGCAGAGAAATTAGAGGCGATGTTAACAGCAGTTTGCCAGCATTTAGCCAAAGCGATCGCTCGTGATGGTGAAGGTGCAACTTGTCTCATTGAAGTGGAAGTGACTGGCGCTCATGACGAACTTTCAGCCCGACAAATAGCCAAAACCATCGCCGGTTCATCCTTAGTTAAATCTGCAATCTTTGGACGCGATCCAAATTGGGGACGCATCGCCGCCGCCGCCGGACGTGCGGGTATACCCTTTGAGCAAGAAAACCTGCAAATTAAGCTAGGGAATTTCTTAATGTTAGAAAACGGGCAACCCTTAACTTTTGATCGTGCAGCAGCAAGTGCTTATCTGAAAAAAGCAGCGACGGGCGCTTATCTCCAACAGGATACGGTATTAATCTCCGTTAATGTTGGCAATGGTTATGGTGTGGGTAAAGCTTGGGGTTGTGATTTGAGTTATGACTACGTGAAGATTAACGCCGAATACACTACCTGAACTACTCCCAATTATTTGCCTTGTAGAGACGCGATGAATCGCGTCTTTAGCCAAGGATGTATTGCAATCATTAATTGAATGGTCTTACAGTTTCTCATGCTGTGGCTGGACGGGTGAAAATGCCTAAGAAGCATATAGAACTTAGAAGGAAGAGGTACTTCAAGCTCAGTTCACAAATTGCTCAGTTGGATAATGCACAATTGCGTTCTTTGTTTGACAATAGTGAGTCGAATGAGTCGAGTACGGGTTGGGGAATGAATCACACCATCGTCCTTGCGGAATCCAAGGTCTTTGTGAAACGTGTTCCGCTTACAAACATCGAATATGACAACCTGTTCTCCACCAGAAACCTCTATGATCTCCCAACTTACTGTAATTACGGCTTCGGTTCCACTGGTTTTGGGGTCTTTCGGGAACTTGTTACCCATATCAAAACAACTAACTGGGTATTGTCGGGGGCAATTGCCACTTTCCCACTGATGTACCATTATCGGATTATTCCTTTCTCTGGGCGGCGGGCGAATGTAGATAAGTCGCGTCTCAAAAGTTATGTGGAATACTGGGGCAATAGTACCAACGCCGGCAATTATATGTTAGATAGAGCGATCGCTAACTATGAGTTGGTTCTGTTTCTAGAGTACATACCACATATTCTGGAAACATGGTTGCAAGAAAACCCCAACAAACTTCAAAAACCCCTAGATGACTTACGCACGACGATTACCTTTTTAAGGACGAAGGGAATCATCCACTTTGACGCACATTTTCGCAATATCCTCACCGACGGTAAGCAGACATATTTGACCGATTTTGGTTTGGTACTTGATAAGAGTTTTACGTTGACGAAAGATGAAGAGTCTTTTTTTCAGCAGAACACATTTTATGACTACGGAGAAGTCTTGCGGAATCTTGGTCATCTGATTCGATCGCCGTATGATTTGTGTTCGGAGAACGATAAACGCCGGATTATGGAAAAATATGGCATCAAAGAAGGCTTAAAACCTTATAAACAGCGCTCTATATTACTCGACAACATCGAGCAGATACATGCTGATGGAGTCATGAAGTTAGATAACTTTTATGTTGCCAGCATTGTCAAGTACCGTAGCATCATTGCGCTGATGCAAGACTTTTTTTCTGATATGTGGGAAAACAACAACAAGGACACTAAACTTCGTCACAGAGAACTAGGGTTGCTGCTTAAAGAGACGGGATTTCTTCGTAGTGTTGGAAACAGCAGATAGTTGCGATCGCTGGATAATAAATACACCTATTTGGGGTGTTTACTTAGGTCTACAGCTTTCCCAGCCTTACGATCTCGCTCTCACCGCAGTGTACTCCTAAATTATAGGAATAACATAATGGTTGTGATAAATAAATACTTATAGATGAGAAATTACTACTAAAATTAAGTTACAAAATAAGTGAAGATAGTCAATCATAAAGCAAACATAATAGTTTTCATAAATAAGAGTTGATATATTAAAAATTATTCCTACAGTTAAGGAAAATAGATAAATTTTTACTTATACATCCAATCTAATATTTGTTTAATAATCCCGACTCCAAGTTAACAATTTCAGCTTCAAAGGCTGTAAACTGATTTCAACAAGGTGAATGATACCTCTGCATCACACTAGAAAAGCAGAGCCAATAATTTAACCGAGTTCTTATATAGCTAGCTATTTCATTGATGAAATGGCTGCGATCGCTTGGTCAAATATAGCTTGATTAATCATTAATAATGCAATAAACACAAGGTTTATTGCCTAAATTGTCATAGCTATAAAAAATAACATTCACGTTTTCAGGAGATATTTATGACAGAATTTTTTAATCAAATTTCTCGCCGCAAATTTATCTTCACAGCCGGAGCATCTGCGGGTGCTGTATTCCTCAAAGGCTGTTTGGGTAATCCTCCTGAAAACCTAACTGGTGGAAGCACTCAAGTACAGCCAACTGCTCAAACGGTTGCTAATATTAGTCCCGAACAAACACCAGAAACTACTACAGTCAAGCTGGGATATATCCCCATTGTAGAAGCGGCTCCATTAATTATTGCTAAAGAAAAAGGCTTTTTTGCAAAGTATGGGATGACTAATGTTGACCTTTCCAAGCAAGCTTCTTGGGGTTCAGCAAGAGACAACGTAGAAATTGGTTCGGCGGGTGGTGGGATAGATGGCGGTCAATGGCAGATGCCAATGCCACATTTAATTTCAGAAGGTTTAATTACCAAAGGCAATCAAAAAATTCCCATGTATGTCTTATGTCAATTGATTACACATGGAAATGGAATTGCGATCGCCAACAAGCACGAAGGCAAAGGTATTAATTTACAACTCGCCAGCGCTAAGTCTTTAATTAAGGATTTAAAATCCTCAACACCCTTCACTGCTGCATTCACCTTTCCCCACGTCAACCAAGATTTATGGATTCGCTACTGGTTAGCAGCAGGCGGCTTAGACCCGGATGCAGATGTCAAATTACTCACAGTACCAGCGGCGCAAACTGTGGCCAACATGCAAACAGGAACGATGGATGCCTTTAGTACAGGCGATCCTTGGCCTTATCGCCTGGTTCAAGACAAAATTGGCTACGTAGCAGCATTAACCGCAGAAATTTGGAAAAATCATCCTGAAGAATACCTTGCCATGAGAGGCGATTGGGTTGATAAAAATCCCAAGGCTACCAAAGCAATTTTAAAAGGAATTATGGAAGCTCAACAGTGGCTAGATAATTTCGATAATCGTAAAGAAGCGGCTCAAATTATGGCTGGACGAAATTATTTCAACCTTTCTTCACCTGAAATTCTGACTGAGCCATACCAAGGCAAATATGACATGGGTGATGGTCGTAAAATTGACGATAAATCAATGGCAGCTTACTACTGGAAAGATGAAAAAGGTAGTGTCTCTTATCCTTACAAGAGTCATGATTTATGGTTCATAGTTGAAAACGTTCGTTGGGGATTCTTGCCAAAAGATTACCTAGATAATAATGCTGCTAAAGCAAAGGAACTTATCAACAAAGTCAACCGCGAAGATATTTGGAAAGAAGCTGCCAAAGAATCTGGAATTAATGCTGCTGATATTCCCACAAATACATCTCGTGGCGTAGAAGAGTTTTTTGATGGCATCAAATTTGACCCCGAAAAGCCAGAAGAATATCTCAATAGTCTCAAAATCAAAAAGTAGAGACGCAATTAATCTCTTGTAGAGACGCGATTCATCGCGTCTAGGACAAATAACAAATAAAATTTGCGGAGAATACAGCATCATGACAATAGCCCAAAAACGCCCTGCAAATCCTAGATTGAGTAATGGCTTTATATCCAGCCTGAAAAAGCAACTTCCTGATCTGATACCTCCAACGATCGCCATCTCAATCTTCCTCGTTCTCTGGCAACTCTTCGCTTGGATTCCAGGAGCCACATTACCAGGGCCAATACAGGTTATTCAAGATACTTGGGTTTTGATTTTCTGGCCATTTTATGACCGAGGTGGCATTGATAAAGGTCTATTTTGGCAGATTCTCGCTAGTCTACAACGAGTTGCGATTAGTTATACCCTAGCTGCGATCGCTGGTATTGGCTTAGGCATTTTGATTGGGGTTAATAAAACCATGTCCAAAGCTTTAGACCCCATCTTTCAACTACTGCGGACTGTACCACCTCTAGCTTGGGTTCCGATTTCTTTAGCAGCTTTACGACAAAACGAACCCGCAGCATTATTCGTAATCTTCATCACCGCCATTTGGCCCATCTTAATTAACACTGCTGTCGGCGTTACCCAAATTCCCCAAGATTACAACAACGTCGCCAAAGTTCTGCAACTTAGCCGCAAAGACTATTTCATTAATATTTTGATTCCTGCGGCATTACCATACATTTTTACTGGATTGAGAATTGCGATCGGTTTAGCTTGGTTAGCGATTATCGCCGCCGAAATCGTCATGTCCGGTATTGTCGGAATCGGCTTTTTTATCTGGGATGCCTATCAAAATAACAACGTCAGCGAAGTTATTTTAGCTCTAGTTTATATCGGCGTTGTTGGCTTGATTCTAGATAAAGCGATGGCTTGGCTACAAAACAAGATTTTACCAGCAGAGCAGAAATAGGTACTGGGGACTGGTGACTGGGGACTGGGGACTGGGAAAGAATTTTCTTAATCCTCAATCCCCAATCCCCAATCCCTAATCCTCAATCCCCAATCCCCAATCCCCAATCCCCAATCCCCAATCCCCAATCCCCAATCCCTAATCCTCAATCCCCAATCCCCAATCCCCAATCCCCAATCCCCAATCCCCTATGTTCGTAGCTGTTGATCAAATTGAAAAAGTTTTTGAATTAACTGGTGGTGGCAAATATATCGCCCTTAAAGGAATCGACCTCCAAATAAAAAAAGGAGAATTCGTTTCTTTAATTGGTCACTCCGGTTGCGGTAAATCCACTCTATTAAATATGATTGCGGGTTTGGATTTGCCAACTGAGGGTATTGTCACTCTCGAAGGACAAAGAATCACCAAACCTGGCCCAGACAGAATGGTGGTGTTCCAAAATTATTCGCTATTACCTTGGCGGACAGTTAGAGAAAATATTGCCCTCGCTGTAGACTCGGTAATGAAAGGTTCACCCGCAGCCGAACGCAACGCTATTATCGAAAAACATATTAATATGGTGGGTTTGCGTCCCCATGCTGATAAACAACCGGGAATGTTATCGGGTGGACAAAAACAGCGAGTTGCGATCGCCCGCGCCTTAGCAATTCGTCCCAAATTACTCTTGCTAGATGAACCCTTTGGTGCATTGGATGCACTCACACGCGGCAATTTGCAAGAACAACTCATGCAAATTTGCGAAGAAAATCAAGTTACCGCCGTGATGGTTACTCATGATGTAGATGAAGCGGTACTGTTATCTGACAGAATTGTAATGCTGACCAACGGCCCCGAATCTAAAATCGGCGACATTTTAGAAGTGGATATTCCCAGACCCCGCAAGCGGATGGAAGTAGTAGAACATCCCAGCTACTACAGCTTGCGAAGTGAGATGATTTACTTCCTTAATCAGCAGAAACGGATTAAGAAAATTCGGGCGCGGAAAACTGCCGACGTTGCTCGTCATGGATTAGAAAAAGTTAACCTAGAAATTGGCTTTTTGCCTCTAACAGCTTGCGCCCCCTTAGCAGTTGCTAAAGAAAAAGGCTTTTTTGTCAAGCATGGTTTAGATGAAGTTAACCTCGTGCGGGAAAGTAGCTGGCGGGGTATAGAAGATGGCATAAGTGGCGGTTATTTAGATGCGGCGCAAATGCCTTCAGGGATGCCGATGTGGCTAACTTTGGGAGGACATAATAACCAACCTCTGCCTGTTGTTACCGCCCTTACCATGACTCGCAATGGTAACGCCATCACCTTGGCAAAACACTTTTATGACGAAGGTGTGCAAAGCTTATCAGATTTCAAAAGATACCTGCTTCGCACCCGCGAACAACGGCACACAATGGGAGTAGTACATGCCGCATCGATGCACAACTTGTTGCTGCGTTACTGGCTAGCGGCTGGTGGAATTGACCCCGATAGCGATGTGGATATGAAAACCATTCCGCCAGCGCAGATGGTAGCCGACCTAAAAGCCGGAAGTATTGATGGTTACTGCGTCGGTGAACCTTGGAATTATCGCGCTGCTGTGGAAAATGTCGGCTTTACCATCGCTACCGATTTAGAAGTTTGGCTGGGACACCCCGGTAAAGTTCTTGGTGTGCGGGAAGATTGGGCAGAAAATTATCCAAATACGCATATCGCCTTAACCAAAGCTTTGTTAGAAGCTTGCGTGTATTGTGCAAATCCCGAAAATACCCAAGAAATTCGCCAAATTTTAGCAGGGCGAGATTATGTCAGCACTGATTTAGAATACATTCAACTCGAAGATCCAGATAGTATCACCTGTGACTTAGACCATCCGTTGCGAGACTATGCCCATCACCAGTTTTATTCCGATTCTGCCATTAACCGCCCCAGTCGCACCGAACAAATTTGGATTATGAGTCAATTGGCGCGTTGGGGTGATACTCCCTTCCCCAGAAATTGGGTAGAAGTTGTTGAACGGGTGTGTCGCGTGCGTGTTTTCAGCACCGCCGCACGAGAATTAGGTTTGGATATTAGCTATATTCGGCAACCGATCCAACTGTTTGATGGTACTCCCTTTAACGCCGATGATCCGATCGCTTATCTCAACAACTTGAAAATTAAACGTGATTTTTCAATTGCGGAAGTTGTTCTTGATGCACCAAGAAGGAGACTCGCGTCATAAAAGAATGGTGAGAGAAAGAGGAAGTGGGAGAAGTAGCACATCACATGCGAACCTCTGAACTCCGTTAATGAGTATTTGAACTCCATTAATGAACCTCTGAACTCCATTAATGAGGCTTTGAACTCCGTTAAGTTATATCTTGCACCTGCCTATCCCGCCTGAGAATAAATTCTCAGGCTAATAGCCCAAGTCCACTCAAGTGGACTACAACTCTTAATTAGTCTTCTTTAGAAGACTTTAGCTATAAGCCTCAAAATTCATTCTGAGGCGGTCGTGGGAACTGGTGCAAATTCTGAGTCAACGAATCTTTGAACTTTAAAATTAAGCTTTTTAATTCTTAAATCACCATGCAAAACCGCAACTCAGCAGCTACAAACACACTAGGAAAACCATTCGCCAATGCAACCACCAGCCGCAGACCTTTCCTAGAAATTAAAGACGTTACCAAAGTCTATCCCACAAAGAAAGGCCCCTTCACCGTACTCGACGGCGTTAACCTCAACGTCGAACAAGGCGAGTTTATTTGCGTTATCGGCCACTCTGGCTGTGGCAAATCGACACTATTAAATATGGTATCCGGTTTTAACTTTCCCACCTCCGGCCAAGTGTTACTTGAAGGGGAACCAATCACCAAACCAGGCCCAGATAGGATGGTTGTCTTCCAAAACTATGCCCTCTTACCTTGGCGAACTGCTTTTGAAAACATCTACTTAGCTGTTAACGCCGTTTATCCCAACAAACCACAAGCCGAAAAAAGAGCGATCGTGCGCGATCATCTCGCAATGGTGGGACTGGCTGATGCGATGGAAAAGAAACCAATGCAAATGTCCGGCGGGATGAGACAACGGGTTTCTATCGCCCGTGCTTTGGCGATTCGCCCGAAAGTTTTAATTTTAGATGAACCTTTTGGGGCGCTGGATGCCATCACCAAAGAAGAATTACAGGAAGAATTGCTGAAAATTTGGGGCGATAACCGTTGTACAGTGCTGATGATTACCCACGACATCGACGAGGCACTATTTTTAGCAGATAAATTAGTAATGATGACTAATGGCCCACATGCGAAAATTGGTGAAGTCATGGAAATTCCCTTTTCTCGTCCACGCGATCGCGCCCGGATTATGGAAGATCCACAATACTACCAACTACGTAATTATGCCCTAGACTTCCTCTTTAACCGCTTTGCCCATGATGACGTAGGTTAAAACTTAAAAGTTGAGCTTCTGAGGCTCAACGTTCACCTTCCGAGGTTCAACGTTCACCTTCTGAGGCTCAACGTTCACCTTCTGAGGCTCAACGTTCACCTTCTGAGGCTCAACCTTCACCTTCCGAGGCTCAACGTTCACCTTCTGAGGCTCAACGTTCACCTTCTGAGGCTCAACGCTCACCTTCTGAGGCTCAACCTTCACCTTCTGAGGCTCAACCTTCACCTTCCGAGGCTCAACGTTCACTCCCTGCTCCCTAATCAAAGAGAAGCTATCTTTAATATGCAGCTTTCTTTGGGACGGATTATAGTTGATGAAAATAGTAGACTGAAATTTGACTAGACCATTTCAGAAAATTTTTACTGAACACCGGGTACTTTGGGCTGTTTTACTCCTGAGTGCAGCACTGGTAGTAACGCTAGCGCTGTCGCTTTCTCAAGGAGCAGTACCTTTAAGTATGTCGGAATTTTGGCAAGCTGTACTCCGCGAAGGCGATCCGGTTAAACAGACAATTCTCTGGGATTTGCGTCTCCCACGGATTACTGCTGCTCTCATCGTCGGCGCAGCCTTGGGAATGTCAGGAGCATTGCTGCAAGGAATGTTACGCAATAGTCTTGCCGATCCATTTATTCTTGGCATTTCAGCGGGTGCAGGATTAATTGTGATTCTCATGATTGTGTGGCAAATATTCCCGATCGCAATTCCTCTAGCAGCGTGGATGGGAGCAATTTTAACTTCTGCGATCGTTATTTTGCTCGGTCGTGCGGGGTCAGGAATTTCAGTTGAGCGTTTAATTTTAGGTGGAGTGGCGGTAAGTTCTTTATTCGGCGCTGTACAAAGTACATTGCTGCTTTTAGCTGAAGATGGTCAAATTCAAATTGCGCTGAGTTGGTTAGTTGGTAGCCTTAATGGACGGGGTTGGCAAGAAATTTCTACGGCTGGCCCTTACATCATTGTTGCATTGATCGGGGGATGCTTGCTGGCGCGATCGGTAAATGTGCTGGCATTGGGAGATGATATGGCTGTGGGTTTAGGGGTTTCGTTGACGCGATCGCGCCTGTTAATTGGTGGTGTTGCCACTCTATTAGCCGCAGGTGCAGTCAGCATCAGTGGTTTGATTGGATTTGTTGGTCTTGTTGTTCCTCACGGTGTCCGTCTCATCGTTGGTACAGATCATCGCTTTGTTTTGCCACTTTCCGCTCTTGCAGGTGCATGGTTACTGACTTTTGCAGATTTACTTTCTAGACTAGGAGCAATAGAACTACCAGTAGGTTCCGTCACTGCGTTGCTGGGTTCACCGCTATTCATCTGGTTACTTTACCGTCGTTCTGCTGGGTTTAATAAATTTTGAACTCAAATTTTTAAAGTAAATTAATTGTGGGTTATATTTACTGAGGTTGACTTAATTTTTAAGAGGATTTAGCTAAGTCTGCTCATCTTGTTCTGCTAGCGGAACAAAAAAATTGGTCTATTCCCAACAACAGAAACAAGCATAATAATCAGTTTTAGTTGATTTACCTTGTCTATTCCAAAATTGACGAGGTATTTTTTATGTCCGCTTAGAGACTTCCAGTTAAAAAAATATCCTGTCGTAGGGGCGCAAGGCCGTGCATACGTGTCAACTTAACGTGAAAACCATGTCCCACAAGGAACTGAAGTTCCTTGCTAATAGCTCAAGTCATCTAAAGATGACTAAATAATCCGAAAAATCCTTAGTCTACTTTAGTAGACTTTAGCTATTAGCCTAGAACTTTAGTTCGAGGCGGGCGAGTCAGCTAACAGTTAAGCTACTTTTAGCTTAAGTTGACACCAATGAAGGCCTTGCGCCCCTACTTGCCCGATGCTTGGGTTAGCTACGCCTATGCAAAGCCGCATAATTTGGGCAGACGACAAGCGGCGTTATACATTAATAGTGTATCTGCAATACCGGACTTGTTCTGGCTTAGTCTCAATAGCAAAGGTTTGGAGATGTTTACTTTATCAGAAACTTCTATCCTAGCGGCAATCCTACTGTTAGCTTTAGGCATTTTGGGCTGGGGCTTTTATCGCGCCAGACCTTTTGGTAAACTGGGAATCTTAGCCTGGTTACAGTCGGTGGTGTTGATGACTCCCTGGCTCTTGTTTTTTGGATTGTTTGCCGCAGGAATTTACATCAATATAGCGGGTATATTGTTCTTAGTAGTGACTTCCGCCGGATTGTACGTCTACTTGGGCAGACAGTTACGCGCAGCTGGGCAAGATGCCATCCTCAAGCAACGCGCAACAGAAAGACTCGCCGCTGCTTCCTTAATTGAAGCAAATTCCCCACAACCAACAGTAGCAGAACTGAAACCGGAGATCCCGCCGATACCAGAAGATGACTTGAATGCAGTTAAAGGTATTTTCGGTATCGATACGTTTTTTGCTACAGAAACGATCGCTTACCAAGATGGAGCCATTTTCAAAGGTAATTTGCGGGGAGAACCAGAAGAGACTCACAACCGTCTAACTGCAAGTTTACAGCAACGCCTTGGTGATCAATATCGCCTGTTTTTAGTGGAAAATACAGACGGCAAACCAGTAGTAATTGTCCTACCCAGCCGCAATGATCCCAAGCCGATGTTGCGATCGCAAAAAGCTTTTGCAGGTATTCTGTTGATAGCAACCATTGCCACAAGTTTCGAAGCTGCGGGATTACTGCTGAATTTTGATTTCTTTGGCAATCCAGGGCGCTTTAAAGAAGCTTTGCCCATAGGTGCTGGGATATTTGCGATTTTAGTAGCTCACGAAATTGGTCATTGGTTACTTGCTCGGCGTCACCAAATCCGCCTTAGCTGGCCTTTCTTTCTGCCGGCTGTGCAAATTGGCTCCTTTGGTGCAATTACCCGCTTTGAATCTTTATTACCTAACCGGAAGGTATTATTTGATATCGCCTTAGCAGGGCCAGCCGCAGGTGGTATTGTTTCTTTGTTAATGCTGGTGACGGGCTTGGTGCTTTCTCACCCAGGTAGTTTATTTCAATTGCCAAATCAGTTTTTCCAAGGGTCGATTTTGGTGGGAAGTTTGGCGCGAGTTGTCCTTGGTTCGGCTTTGCAGTCATCCCTGGTAAGTGTTCATCCCTTAGTGATAATTGGTTGGCTAGGTTTAATTATCAACGCTTTGAACTTAATGCCAGCAGGACAACTAGATGGTGGGCGCATTGTTCAAGCGATTTATGGACGCAAAACCGCAGGACGGGCAACGATCGCAACTTTAATTTTACTGGCGTTAGTGTCTCTCGGTAATACTCTTGCCATGTACTGGGCGATCGTGATTTTCTTCTTGCAACGGGATCAAGAACGCCCCAGCTTGAATGAAGTCACTGAACCTGATGATGCTAGAGCCGCTTTGGGGCTTTTGGCTCTATTCTTGATGATTACTACCCTTCTACCCCTTACTCCCGGCTTGGCTGGGCGTTTGGGGATAGGATAGAGAGACGCGATTAATCGCATCTCTACAAGAGTTTGAAGAATTCTCCCCACTCCCCACTCCCTACATTTCTACGGTTTCCAACCTGTGAGCAAATTCGGGTAAGCTACGGGTGTGGGGAAAATTTTCTGGAAGCCAGCTTGACGCTCTTGGGGCTTTTCTTTGCTCATATTCCAGAGGGTTTCATAGAAAAAGAAGGAGACTCCAGCAAAATTGCGATCGCGTGCTTTTTGCACTTGTGTCTGAATTTGTTGCATCGGCACAGATCGATTTTTCAACCCAGCCAAAATGCCCACACTCACCGGAATATGGCTTTTTGCGGCTTTTACTTCTGGATACTCTAATTCGCTGATAAAGACATTCAAATCATCCCGATATATCTGCAAAACTAAATCTTCAATGATTCCCATCCGTTCCCACTTCTGCCAGTCTGCTAAAAAGTATTCGTAGGAAAAACGTTGAGGATTAGGAGCAACAGAAACGAGGCAATTTTTTTTAGTAGCTTTAATGGCTGTAAATACCCGTTTCATAAACTGGGTGATTTTATTAGCTCTCCAGCGCACCCACTCTGGATCTTTAGAGTTTTTGGAGGGAGCTTTACCACGGTGTTCTTTTTTGTAAAGTGCCACTGTGTAAGCATCGTATCCTAATTCTGATGGCAAGCCAAAATGGTCATCAAATTGGATACCATCGATATTATAGTTTCTGACAATTTCAACGATTAAATCTTGAATAAACTGTTGTACTTCTGGGCGAAAGGGATTTAGCCAAACGCGATTATGCGTGCCTTCTTTGACAATTCGAGTTCCGTCGCTGCGACTAGTGAGCCACTGGGGACGATTTTTAGCTAATAGAGAATCCGCTGGTGCCATAAAGCCAAATTCAAACCAGGGAATCACTGTTAACCCTTTTTGATGTCCCACATCCACAATTTCTTTGAGGATATCTCTTCCTTTGAGTCCAGGTGTGGGATCAAGCGATCGCCCGATAACTTTTTGGGCAACTTTGCTAGGATACAATGTATATCCCCAATTCCAAACCGCCGGATATATGGTGTTAAAATTAAGTTCGTCAAGGCGTTGCAAAGATCCCTTGAGGCGATCGCGCTCAAATAACACATCACTATCAATATTTGTTAACCATACCCCCCTTAACTCAGATGCTGGCGTTGGCCGCAGATTAATTTGAGCGTTCAAGGGGAACGATAGCATCACCGCCGCAACTACGCTCAAGGTAGCTATAACGGCAAAAAAAAGAGACTTTCTAATTTGGCGAATATTCCACCAAGAATGAAACTCAATACACCACTTGACAAACCTTTTCATCATTTAATTACATTATGAGCAATCAGCATGAATAGCGATCGTTTCGATTGTAAGCGCTAAAACAACGCTATTCATGCTGAGGTTTCTTATTTGGCGCTGGCTATGAGATCATTCCAGGCTTTAACTGCTGCTTGTAAATTCTTTGGCAGGTTATTTTGAGAAATATCGTTGTACTGAACCGTACCCTGTTGGCTGGTAAGAGTGTAGGTGATAAAATCAGCAGAACCGCTGGGGGCTGGGTAACTCAGATTTTTGAATTTACTAAATTTAGAACGTTCTAGCGATCGCATAAATTGTTGAACCTTTTGCACAGAAACGCGGCGAACACTACGCTCTGAATCATTGGCATCACCAATCCGCACCTGAATCAATTGTCCATCTTTGAGTAAAACAGTCTCGTAAGTTCTACCAGCAAAACCACCACTGGAAATTTGCCGAAATACTACATATTGATCTAATGGTGATGGTAACTCGCTGACTGGAATCCGTACAGGGGTTAGTGGACTTGAGCTAGCCTTTTCATTCAGTCTGAGTGCGGAACCTGTTTGATTGGTATGATAAACCAAGGTTTGTTCACCAATGCCTACAACCACCCGCCAGCCTGATACCAAAGCTTGGGTACAGAATTCATCAGCATTAGCTAATTCTAAACAGCCATCTTTCCAAGTTTGCTGTTGAAACTCAACGATTCTTAGCTGAGAAATTGGCTGTTGCAAACGTTTGGAGGCGGCTTGCAAAACAGCATTTCTTACAGATGCGGGTAAATTATTTGACCGATTGTTTGAGGGAGTGTTTGCCGAAGCTAAAAGTAGCGATCGCTCGTTACTATTGGTATGATAAATCCAGTTTTGTTTGTCATTTAGAACTTTATTGCTTGTTTCTAGCGATAAGTTTGGAGTAGCGCCCGTAGCACCTGTGATAAATGTTAAATCACTAGCAACAGACAAAATTCCAGTCAAAATCAAAACAGTGAAAATCCGTGTTTGATTGGGGTTGAAGTAGTCTTTCAACATAAATTTCATAGCAATATAAGGATTTAGTCAAGAGTTATAAAACTCATAAATAGTATCCAGCCAATAATATATAATGTATATAATTCCAGAACTTCACCACTTGAAATTTATTTAGTATCTCTCTTCTGAAACAGATATGTAGACAGACGCTAATGCACTGATTGTTTGTTCCTTATAGCAATTCTGATTTGAATGGTGACTGGGTAGCAACACGGCATTGCTCATTGTGGCAACTGAAGGTGAAAGCCGTTTATTGGAGAAGAGAAGCCACACCGCTGTCTAGGAAAATAGCTTGCCAGGGAAGCTTGTAATACTTTTTGCCTCACCTTCGTAAACAAGAGTTCAATAAAAGTAATTTTATAAAATAATGTAACAAAACTATAGTTTAGGTTTTGCTCTGCTCAACCTAACGTAATACAAGATTTTGCAAGTAATCTCAGGCAATATTAAGCGCTGATGGCTTCTTGTTCCACTTCAACCAACTGATTCTGAGGTATATCAAATCTAATGGTACTGGCTGCCCAGTCTTTGAAATCTGGTGCTAGCCAGACTAGCTTGCACAGAATTTCATCATTCACCCACAACACCAAAGGGAACCGGAACTCTTTCCGAAACTGATTTCGCATGATGTTGGTACTGATGATTAATTGGTTAAGTTCCATTACAGATTCTAAACCCCGTATCATCAAAGCTTCGGGTTGAGTATCACCAATCGCAGTTGTAATAGCTGCATACAATGTGTCTGCCGCAGGTGAGAGCAGGATTTCGTGGATGTCTACTGACGAAAATTCTGTTAACACATTTAGCACTTGCTGCTGCCTTTCAACACAGTTACAACAGGCTAATATCAGCGAAAACTCCCCAGCAGAAACCATCATCGCTCTTGCCAGCCTCTTAGTGGCTGCTGTGCTACCAGGTGTATTGTTTTCCGAATTATTTAAGCTGATCATAAAACAATCCTGCTTTGAATTTTAAAATATTTGAGCAATATTAAGTTATTCTACCCTACGAATTTTTACTTAAAAGTGTTAGATGGGTAATTTAGATGAGCTTTTTTCTCTAAATACTACGCATTTTCTAAGGAATGTGTATATTCTGTATTATCCCACACTCACAATTAAAGCATAATGTAAAGGTAGTATTAAAATCATGTAAACAAAAGATAATGGAAGTATAAGGCAGCAGTTGGCGAATTAGCAATTTAATTGTCACTGTATTTTCATAGATTTTGGCATCTAACGTTGGTTAAGTGATTGATTTTTAATATAAAGTTAAAAAAATGCTCAGTATAAGTTTAACAATAAACATTGGGAAGTGGGAGAAAACTTAACTGGCTACTGGTTTGCTGTCGCCTACGGTATGGCTACAAATCATTTTCCCTTGCTAAACCATTTCGGGATCGATGTAGAGTATTGAAATGTTATCAGTCTAAGATGCGAAAATCTTCCTCGATCAAAATTAACTCATCCGTTTGATAGAACTGGAGATCGAAGATATCGCCTCGTTAGTCAGAGGACACGGAATTTTTAGCTTTCTAAGATCAGATCAGAACAATCTGACATATAACAAGTCATGCATTAAGACAAATCTGGAGGGAGAATGCAACACGGTGTCATCTGGTGATCTAGAACTTGCAACCCTTGCTACTCTGGAAGCGCTGGTGGAACGCCTAGCTCTTGGTGAACCTTTCAATGCCGCTGCCTTACGGACAAGAGGCATTGCAGAATATCTGAAATACCAATATGCAGGAGTTGGAGAACGCTTTTCTCTAAATGAATTTTTTGGGCGAGTTAGGCAAAGAGTCAGTGTAGAGTTTTTAGATGCTGTTGATCCCGCGCGTGTCGTCATTAAGGTCTTGAGTGAAGCGATTATCAGTGACGATATCTATATATATTTGCTCTCACCTTTCATCAGAATTTGCTCCGTTGTTTAAGCTAGGCAGCCAAAGGCGAAAACGTATAAATACTTAATTTTTTTGGAAACTAATCAGGAGTATCACACTATGTTATTCAAAGACCGGAAGTCTGCGGGTCAAGTTTTGGCTAAGGAGTTAGCCGCCTATGCTAACCGCCCAGATGTTCTGGTATTAGGGCTACCAAGAGGTGGCGTACCCGTTGCCTTTGAGGTAGCCAAAGCGTTGAATGCTCCCTTAGATATTTTGGTGGTACGTAAATTGGGTGTGCCTGATCAAGAAGAACTAGCTATGGGAGCGATCGCTTCTGGTGGTGTGCGGATAGTCAATGAATATATTATCAACCTATTGAAGATATCCGACGAAGTAATTGCCAGGGTGGCGGTGCAAGAAGAACGTGAGTTAGAGCGGCGGGAACGGCTTTATCGCAGAAATCGTCCTTTAAGAGATTTACAAGGATGCACAGTCATCTTGGTAGATGATGGTTTAGCAACGGGTGCAACCATGTGGGCTGCTGTTGTGGCTGTGCGAAAACAGCAACCCGCCCAGATTGTGATTGCTGTGCCTGTCGCCGCGCCCGAAACTTGCCATGAGTTAGAAGCTGAAGTAGACAAAATTGTTTGTGTCTCAACACCTAGTTCTTTCCAAAGTGTTGGTATTTGGTACGAAGACTTTCCCCAAACTACGGATGAAGAAGTCCGTTACTTACTCGCAAAAGCGGCAAAGAATGGTGAACCAGTATCTCTCGGCATGTAGATAAGCTTTGGTTTTTGGGAACGTTACTAAAAAGTTACTCTAAGAAAATATGAGCGACTCAGAGCTAAATTGGTTAGATTTTACACCTGACAGCAGCAATGTTTTGTCAGTGTCTCCAGCATCCAAATTGAAAAGTAGACCATCCTTAGTATCAGTTATATTACCTTGAGAAAACATCTTCTTTAACCAAGTGTCAGCCTTAATATCACCCCAACCATTAAGTTCAATCTTATCGATACCAATTTTAAAATCTTGAATGACATCAAACTCTTCTTTCAACAAGTTATTGCCACCATCTAAAATATTATCGATACTAACTAGTAAATCTTCAATGGCATCAAACTCACCGTTGACTAAGCTATTGACATCAACCTCACCTTTCAACAAGTTATAACTACGCTTGAAAACAAATTTGTCATTGCCGTCGCCACCAACCAAAACATCATTACCGCCACCACCAATTAGAACGTCATCACCCGAAGCGCCATAAAGTTTATCATTACCTTGACCTCCATTTAGGGTATCATTACCTTGACCCCCCTCAAGGATATCATCGCCTTCCTCTCCAAGCAGGTTATCATCCCCTAAGCTGGCATAAATTTTGTCTGCCCTGTCACTTCCTTCAATATCATCTTTCCCAATCGTGCCATAGATAACATTTGAACCTAAATTGTTGATTAAAGTATCTCCTAAAAATGCAATATTAGTGGCATTCATTTCTACTATTGTTATGTTGGTGTTATCGTTAAAGGTCTTTTGATAACTACCAATGGTCTTTACTATGATGGAGTCCTTATCATTATCGCCGTCAAGATCAATAGTTTGCAAACGATTGTCAATAGTAACATTACCGCTGTTGCTAGACTTGGAATTAGCAATTTCTGAGGAAATTAACTTGCCTTGGATACCAAAATAATCTAATACCTTGGGTTTATCAGGATTTTTGGTGTCTAGTACCAAGAAACCAATTTTCCCCTTAGCCTGGTTATATTCAGTAGCAGAATTTTCAATTTCTTTGGCTGTTAGTGCTAAGTCTGCGGAAAAATCGAAAGAGAAGGTTTTTTTAGCACCAACTTGAAAACTAGCAATCACTTGCATTTGACTCTTGGCACTTCCTGCAAAAGTACCATCTAATCCAATGCCAGTACTATCACCAAAGAGCAAAGAATAAGTCGGGTCATTGTTAAAAACAGCTTTGGCTTGAGCCATAGCAATAGCAACGCCACCTTGAACCAACGTCTTTACCTGAGTAGCAGTCAAAGTTCCTGAGGGCTTTTGACTATAGTTGGAGTAAAAAGCAGCCCCTTTAGCATTAGCAAAGTTAGGCTTGGGATTAGGAATTGGATCTACAATAGGCTGTAAAAAGAGTGTCTGTGACTGCATGATTAGTTTCTATTTTTCCTGTTATGTGATTTGTCTACAAAGATGTATTATCGGATCTAAATTACTCTTGACCCCAACCAAGGTATTTTTAACTTCATCCTCTATTTATTACGAGGTATACCTAGCTCATCAGGTCAACGTTTACCACAATCGCAATCAAATCATTACCACTAGGAAGTTTGGCGAAAATCAACGTATCAAGATCACTGAAAATAGATGCAGTTCCAAATACATAAGTCCCAGTTGGACTCAGTTGAAACTGATCAATACCCTTCTCAAAGTCATAAATAATAGCATAGTCTTCGGAGCCAGCAGATGTATAAAAAGAGTTATTCGCATCCCCAAGCACAAATAGGTCTCTTGCGCCATCGGGAGAAAAATCTGTGACATCGCCGGCTTGATTAACCGCACCGCCACCAACTAACTCATCTCTCTCAAAGCTTTCTGTACCACCGCCAAATCCATTTAGAATGTCACTACCAGCGCCCCCAACGAGAAAGTCCTCAAAGAATCCTTTTGGAGCATCAGGAGATCCGTTAGGGCCTCCACTCAAATTATCATTGCCATCGCCTCCAAATATTACGTCACTACCAACACTTCCATTTAGGGTGTCATCGCCAGCCTGTCCAAAAAGCAAGTCATCCCCAATACTTGCAAAGAGAATATCATTGCCAAGACCTCCATTGAGGGTGTCATCGCCAAGACCTCCATTGAGGTTGTCATCGCCACTACCCCCATTTAATAAGTCATTGCCGAGACCTCCATTAAGGTTGTCATCGCCACTACCCCCATTGAGGGTGTCGTCACCGAAGCCGCCAACCAACCTATCATTGCCAGCTCCCCCATTGAGTAGGGAATTGCCACTGTTACCTGCAAAAAGTTTGTCCTTACCGCCTCCACCAGTCAAGGTATCACTACCACCAATACCAAAAATAGTGTAAGCATTAACATTAGTGTCTCCTCCTGGGACACTTAATACATCGTTACCGTTAGTTCCTCGTAAAGTTGGCATATTTTTTATCTCCTAAAGTTGTAAATTTGACTATTATCTACGCTTAAATATTTATATTTCTGCTTGATTTCGCTAATGTGTAGTGGATAATAACTGATAACTAATTACCGAAACTAACTAACCTCTCTAGCATCGCTATTGAATCGGCTATTTTTACGTATGGGTTGCTTTGCTTTTAAAAAAACTTTTAAATATTTTAAATAAGTTAATTGACTATATCCTTTACCCACAAAAAAGCTCGGCAATTAGCAGATTTGACAGAAACACCATAGATGTTTTGTGCCTTACCTGAAATTTTGCACTAACAAAAGCTAATTTTGTTTCAAAAAATGAAGCTTAGGAATTAAAAAATAAAAACCCTAATTTTTTCTGCTTAATATCAATCATCTCGCAAATATGCAATACTGAACTTTCTATGATGCTATGCAGCGATCGCTCTAGAATATTACACCAGTGTAAGCATTATTAGGCAACAGGACTATTCAATTTAAAAATTTCACATTTTGTGCTTACAGGTTCATTCTGACAAAATAGTTATTTTTGGGGGAGTAGGTTCGTTGCTAAATTATTGTTTCTCCCAAAAAGATTAGTAAAAATTACCCTAAAAATAGAATGAACTAATTCCGCGCAGGAAACTATCTTGGTATTGAACTAGACTGGTATCAAAACCATCACCTGTTGAATCTAAGCTTGCAAATATCAGGTCTGTAAGGCTGTTGTTATTTGCTGAGATGCCAATACTATCACTTCCAGATGTATTGAAATCAGTGATTACATCAGTAAGCAAAGGATTAGAAGTTGGTTCTTCAAGTACAAATAAATCGTCATCAGCACCTCTGGTAAGTGTATCAGTGTCTAAGTCGCCAACCAGAGTATCGTTATCTTTACCTCCCAAAAGTAAATCGTTCCCGTCATATCTAATGAAGGAATCTGTGACTTCCACGCTAGTTCTATTCGATTTTGCTCTGGTTACAAAAACTTCTTCACTATCGTTTATAGTCAAACTTGTAGGATTGGTATTACTTAGGTTGATGCTACCGCCGGCACCATTTATATTGACGTAGGATAGACCTGTGACATAAACACTGCTCATTACATTTTCTCCTTATCCTGATAGATGGGCAATACCCACTTTACAGATCCTGTGAGATTGAAGATCAGCTATGGCACTTGTGATTATAAGCAAAGACGCATTTAATTTTTAAAGTTGAAAACCTCACAGCGAGTTTTTCAAGCTCCAAAAAGCACAATTTAGATGCGCGACAGCTTAGACTGAACATTTTAGTATAAACATTGAATGCTACTACGCTAGTGCTACTGAATTTTTCCAAGTTGTAGAAATGGCTATGTAGTACCAATGCCTCCGATACCTTCGCCATTCATAAAGGATTCGGCGGTGACACGGGCTTGCTACATTAACAAATAAGTTGAAAAACATCTAAGTTGCATAATGCAATTAAATCAAACTCTCATGGGGTGGGCAACATGAGCGCTTGAATTATGCAAATTAAATGCAAAATAGCTTATCAGTTGCCATAAAGACATAAGCCTTGCAACTGTCTGATTAACTGTGTTAGCATTTACTCAAACTTAGAAAACTGCTGAAAACTACAACTTAATATAGCTTTCAGCAATTTTTTAACATCCAATAGTAGGTAGAGTAGAGTATAAAATAACCCAACAAAACAATTGCTCTGGAGTGTTGGTTTTCATACTCACTCTAACCTGCTTTTGTTTTTAGGCTTCAGATTAAATAATCCAGTTGGATCAAGTATTAGCCTTTACTTGGCGGTAACAGCAGTACCATTAGCGAAACTTTCAGAACGACCTACTTCGGTTTGTGCACTAGCAACGAGGCTGGTAAAGGTTCTTGGACCATCGGCATCAGCACTAACATTGAATTCAGCAACGTTTCCTTGTACACCGGCCGAGTTAATATTAAAGTTCTTGTTGAACGTTTCATTAACAGTAGTTTTAACATCTGTTACTGAACTGTTATTGTTTACGGTGTTAGTACCACGACCACCAAAAATTTCTTCAGAGGTATTTTCCAAGTAGTTTAGATCAGAAATAATCATTTGATTTTCTCCTGAAAATTATAAGTTGTTTGAGGAATCTTTGCTTTAACCAATCATTTATTGGTTATGTAAATATTATAGTTTATTTTTTGAAAAGTCAATCTTTTTTGATAAGTTTTTGATTTAAAAAACTAATACATCTGCACTTGAAAATGTCAAAGCATAATATTAGCTAAATATAAAAATAAGCAGAGAAATTTTAGGCATTAACAGCCTCAAAATCATATCTAGCAAAAGTTATAGCGATTTTAATAAATTACTGAAAGCACTAAAGCAGTAGATTGTGAATATATTGACAATCTACTAAAAATAAAAAAACATTAAATTTTAAAAAGGCAATACCAGCAGATTTAACACTTTTGAAAAACAAAAGCATCTACCCTTAGTTAGGGAAAATTATTAGCCTATTTAGTTTTGGTAAATGACGTATCGGAAAGTTCCTCCTGTGATTGCACATTTGCATTTGAGTCTATATAAGTGCTAATTTTCATAGCGTTGATTTGTTGCTTTAACCAATCAGAAAATGATTCTGTAATGATTTTTTGGCGCAACTGTTCATCTAGTTGAGGTTGAATGACTTCTTCTACCCAAATTAAATGCACCCCTTTGGGAGTCGTAATCGGTTTGAGAGCTTTTGGCGGTGCAGCAGCAAATACAGCTGCTGCAATCTCTGGACGAAAATCTTTGCGGTATCGGAGTCCTTGATATCCATAAGCACGACGGAGTTCTGGTTCTGAAATATATAAACGAGCAATTTCAGGAAAAATGATTTCGCCTTCTTCGAGCGCATAAAAAAGCTCTAAAGCCAAATCTCGATCCTCGAAGACCACTTCGTAGGTAACGGCGGCGACATAATCTAGCTGGTGTTCATAAAAGTGTTTTTCGAGTTGATCAGAAAATAGATGATTTGCTAACTTCCGCGAAAGGATGTTTTTGTAGGCTAATTCTTCAAACTCATCGACAGACAGGTGGTGTTTTTCTAGCCATGTCCACGTTTCTTTAGCTTTGACAAGCTTTTTAGCAAGCCTTAAGCTATCTCCTTCTTGCTGTAGTTCTTCTGATGTGACTGTAATTCCTAGCTCTTGAGCTGCTTCGGTAATGATGCTTTGCGATGCTATTGCCTCCACTACATCAGGTATCTGACAGGAGAGTTTGAGGCTGTGAATTATATCGAAACTGGAAATTGTCAGATTGTGAGGCATGACATGATATCTCCAATAATTAAGGGCATTGGGTATTGGGCATTGAGCATTGGGCATTGGGTATTGGGCATGGGGCATGGGGCGTTGGACGTTGATTATTCCTTGTCATATTTCCTAATTCCCGCGCGTAGCTTGCTGCACTTCGGCGCTGCTCAGTGACCACCGTAGACATAGCTCTGACTAAATCTCTAAACCGCCTTTTTGCAGTTTCTTGAATGGATCTAAAACAAAATCAATCACCCGCCGTTGGCGAATGATGACTTCAGCATTTGCTGTTTGACCGGCACCTAATGGAATACGTTTGCTGCCATTTTCGACATACTGCTGATCTAAGGTGATTTCTAATTCATAGTTTTCGATGTTTCCTTGGGGTGTTTGGGTAATTTTCGAGTCAGGAGAGATCCAAATAACTTTCCCTGGCACAATGCCATACTCTTGGAAGGGATAGGCATCAAACTTGACTTTAACTGGCATTCCTAGCTTCAAAAAACCACTATCCTGATTAGGCATAGTAGCTCTGAGTATGAAATCTGCATTCTTGGGTGCGATTTGGGCAATCCTTTGACCGAGTTGTACTACTGCTCCCGGCTTCGTGGTGGGTAATTCAAAAATCACTCCATTAATCGGCGATCGCACCACTCGTTGCTGTATTTGAACTTTTATAGATATAATCTGGCTTCTAGTCTGAGCGACTTCTGATTGCACTGCTGTTATTTGTGTCTGTAGGTCTTTTAGCTGTTCCTGATTTTTCATTACAGCCAGTTCTCCGGCTTGCATCAAACTCTTATAGCTACTTTGTTCCTCTTGCAGCCGCAGTTTTGCTTGTTTGATATCAGACTCCAACGTTTTGATAGTTACTTGATAACGATTTAGTTCTTCCGCTAAACGGAATTCTGCTTGTTTTATATCTGATACAGCCCTGCTATAGAGCCGTTTACTTTCTTGTTGTTCTTTTTTAAGTTGATCAATTTGGGTTGCAGAAACGGCACCATCGCTAACGAGTTTGCTAAAGCGTTCAATTTGCCTAGAATCTATACTCAAACGGTTTTTAGCCGACTGCTTATCATCGTGAGTAGTGTAAATCTGCTGCTGTGCTTGCTTAACTAATGCTTGTTTTTCTAACTTTTGGAGATCATAGCTACTTAATTTGGCATCCAGGTCTTGCTGCGCCTGGTTAACTTGAGCCATTTTTCCTAATTCTTGGAATTTATTTTGTTGCTCTAAGAGGCTAGTTGACATTAGGAGTTGATTTTTGAGCAGTTCTAGTTGGGATTGCCGATTTTGTAACCCTTGCAATTTGATCTCGACTTGTTGCAGTTCCGTTTGCAAAATATCAGACTCTAGTTCTACTAAAACCTGACCGGCTCTGACTGTATCTCCTTCTTTGACCATAACTGTTTTGACACTCCCACTAGCTTGAGCATCTAATTTTTGAGTTGCGCCTTTAGGTTCTATACGCCCTCTAGCGCTACCAGTTTCATCGACTTGTGAGAGAGTTGCCCAAGGTAAGAACAAGCCAGCAAAGGCAATGAGTACATACAACAAACCACGAGTCCAGATTCGAGGTAAGGCATTGAGCAACGCTTCAGTACCATAGTGCAAATCCTGACTGTTACTTTCTGCCTCAACAACTTCTACAGGTTCCTCTTGCTGTGTGTAACTTTGATACTCATTTGGCTCATTTTGAGGAAGTGGGGATGATCTATGGGTAGATGGCATAGTTTTAGTTCGGATAAAAGTACATATACATGAGGGAGTGGGGAGTGGGGAGTGGGGAGTGGGGAGCAGG
>JBBSOX010000006.1:0-130630 GCA_038259325.1 Chroococcales cyanobacterium
AGTCTTTTGCCTTTGCACCCCATGCCCCATGCCCCATGCCCCATGCCCAATGCCCCATGAGCGACTTTTGCAAGATGCGGCCAATTGTATTCGTCAGATGCGCTAATCTATATCTCCAGAAGCGATCGCATCTAATTTATCAGTATCAAGTATTATAATTGTCCCACCCCGACTATAGGCAATTACCGACTTAATACTTTTAATTAACCGCACACATTCTTCGTAAGTAATGCCGCTACTCCGAGCCATGCGGTAATAAGATAATTTGATTTTTAAACGGTCGCCTTGTGAAGTAGATTCAGTCCCAGATTCAACAACAAAATATTGAATTAACTTGGCAAGACGAACAATAGCTCTTTCAGACACTAATCCGTGGACTGTTTGATGCAATTGCTGAATTCGACTGTTAAAAACCATCAGCATTCGTAATGCAATTTCAGGATTTTGCCGAATAGCTGTTAATAAAGCATCACGCTCTACAGTGAGAATCCCACAATCAGATTCAGCAGTCACAGTTGCCGGAGAAATTCCATTTCCCAACAAAGCAGGAGCCGCAAAAATTTCCCCAGCAGTTAAGGCGCGAAGAATTGTTTCTTTCCCCGTCATTGCTGTTTTGGTGACTTGAATTGCTCCACTGACAACAGCATAGAGTTTTGCTGGTAAAACATCACCCTCATGCAGAATAATCTCTCCTTTGCGATAGCGTTGCACCTGAGTGTAAGGTTGCAAATTTACTTTGTCTGCTGTTTCTAAACCTGCAAACACAATAATTTGCGAAAGTTCTTCCAAGGTTGCCTGCATGATTAGCCTTATATTGCAAAGGCTGGACGATGATGAATCCAAGGGTTAGCTGCTTCTAATTGGGCTGCTAGGCTAATGAGTGTGGCTTCAGCAGCAGGTTTACCAATTAGCTGCACACTGATGGGCAAACCATTATTATCAAAACCTACAGGAATTGCGATCGCAGGTTGTCCAGTTGCGTTAGCAGGTGGACAAGGAGCAACCCACTCAATAATATTTTGGAATGTCTCTTCTGGACTCAGAGAAGCCCATTCGCCAACGCGGATAGGGGAATGTAGATAAACTGGCAATACCAGCACATCCACGGTATCGAAGAACGCCACAATTTGCCGCGCCACTATCTGCATTTGAGAAACTGCTTGCAGGTATTCTGCAACAGAACCTGTGCGGGCAAATAGCCAGCGATTCAATGGCTGCAAAGCTTCAACAGGAAGCCCTGACGCAGCTACGCCAGCTTGCCAAACAATTTGAAATGGTTCAACTAAACCGCTAAAATCCGGGGATTTCTGTTCAACTTGGTGGCCAAGTTGTTCTAATAACTCAACTGTTTGGCGGACACCTTGTTGACAGTTGGCATCAGCTTCTCCCAAAGGAGAAATGTTAGTGTCAAAGGCAATTCGCAAAGCACCGAGTTTTGTCTGAGTGGCGGCGAGAAATGATGGTTCAGGATCGGGCAACCAGTAAGGATCGCCTGTAACATAGCCAGATATGGTATCCAAAAGGGCAGCAGCATCAGCGACAGTCCGAGCGATCGGGCCATTGGCGGCAATTCCAGCAAGACGTTCGCCTACGGGTGCTTTACTTACCCTGCCTCTGGATGGTTTGAGTCCCACCAAACCACAACAAGCCGCAGGCCCCCGAATTGAGCCACCGCCATCAGAACCTTGAGCGATCGCACACAATCCCGCTGCTACCGCCGCCGCTGCACCACCACTGGAACCGCCAGGGGTGTATTCTAAATTCCACGGATTTCTAGCTGGGGGAAAACCCATAGGCTCACTGTATGGAAATGAACCTAATTCGGAAGTGGCTGTTTTACCGATAATAGTAAATCCAGCTTGCTTAATCCGCGCTACAACACCATCATCATAGTTAGGGATATTGTTCAGTAATGCCGGATTTCCAAAGGTACAGGTAACACCTGCTACAGCATTGAGGTCTTTAATAGAAATCGGCACACCAAAAAATGGCGGTAGTTCTGAGGTAGTTGTCAATAATTCTGTTTTGGCTTTGGCATCTGCGATCGCTAGTTCTGCCGTCACCGTAAAATAACTTCCTAATTGGGGATTTAACTGCCCAATCCGTTCTAAATATATTTCCACTAACTCTAGCGGTGATATTTCCCGGCGACGAACTAATTGCGCCAACTCTAGTGCTGGGGTAAATGCTAAATCAACTTCATTCATAAGTTAGTGAATGGGTAATTTCGGCTTTCTCTGGAATTTTTAAACTTAAATTGTTACTTTAGCAGGATTTCCGGGAACTATACATTTTATAGCTCCTGAGATTTGCCACTCAACTAGTACAGGTTGGCGGAAATAAATCTACCATTTCATTACAGCCAGAAAGCCCAAAATTAAAGCCTTTTGACTTGCGGTACTAGGATGCTCAGATGCAACAGGCGTGGTTACGTTCGTTCTTACTCAAGTCATTTTAATTGTTTCGTATAAACTTTCGACAAATCCCTAAGGGGTATTTATGGCTAACCTAGAAGTACTTGTTAGTGAATTGCCAACACTGATTCAGAGTCTAAAACTGACTATTGGCGATTCTAATAAAATCATGGAACAAATTATCCTGATCAATCATGCTCAGGAAAAGCTACGGAATATTAACAAATTAATTGCTCAAGAATTAAAATTTGAGAACATTAAAAAATCTGCGATCGCTACACTTCCTTGCACTGGTACATTAACTAGTTTGTTTATACCTTGGGTTGGATTATTAGAGCCAGCTATAGCGGAAAAATTTGGCAATTCCGAAAATAAAATTTCATTAAATGATTTAAAATCAAAAATTGATAGCTGGATTGAATGGGGTTACTTTTTGCAGGCGATCGCTGCTGATATTCTCAGTGATATTCAGTTGGTCAATCAACTAAATTATGATATTAATCATCTCAGCTTACGAGCCAAATTTCAGGTTGTTTCTGAAAGCTTAAAAATCAACTTAGTTTTTGAAAATCCTAATATTTTAGAGCGTCAACTTAAAACATTAAATAATTCTCAAAATGAATTATTACAGGTACAAGAAAATTTAAATTATATTTTTAATACTATTAAAAACAGCCGTAGCTTATTAACTATTTTATTAGGTGTATCTGCTTTTTGTGGAAAATCTGGCTTTGCCTTAGAGTGGTTAGATGATGACCACGAATTAATTATATCGAGTGATGGTAAATTTCAAGAATTGACAGATATTCTTAATGATTGTGATTTTTTTCAAGAACAAATTGCTGCTTTAATTATTCAGAATGAGACTTTAAGAGAACAGGCAGAACAAGCCTTGAAAAAGATTGAACGGGAAAGTAGTAAACAACCAATTATTAGCAAAAAGCTCGAAATAGTACCAAAATTTTCGACACGAAAAATAGTAAGCTCGGCTTTGATCATAGCCTCAAGTATATTAATATTAGGTTTTGGTAGTTGGAAAATTAGAGAGCAAAATCTAAGTTTTACTCAAGAAAAAAGCGCGGAAGCAAACTTTAAATCTGCTCAAAAACTTGGTATGGAGGCTGCTTCTCTAGTCCAAAAACCACCGCATCCTCTAAAAGTTTGGCAAAAAGCACAAAACAAATGGCATCAGGCAATAAACTTATTAGATAGTATTCCTAATGAAACATCAGTTTCTGAACGAGCAAAGAATAAATTGGCTTACTATCAGATTAACTATAACGTAATAAATCAAAGAGTCTTAAGTGAAAAAAAGGCTATAGCAAACTTCCAATTAGCCCAAAAACTAGCAATAGAAGCTAATTTATTTCTCCAAAATTCGCAGAATTCACAATTAGTTCGGCAGCAAGCACAAGGCAAATTACAACAGGCAATCAATTTATTAGAAGCGATTCCAGATAGGACATCTGTTTCTACACAAGCTAAAGAAATACTTCCTATTTATAAAAATAACTATGCGGCTATTAGATAAATATATAGGAATCCGATTTGATTTTTGAATTTATTTGCGTGGGCAGGCAATAGGCAATAGGCAATAGGCAAGAAGGCTTTTTGATCTGTACGGAGTTTTTTCACGCAATCAAATATGAGTCCTATAGTACACGGCATTGCTATGTCCCTACGAGTATCTGCATTCATCTTAATTATTTTTTCTGTACTGACTTATGCAGGAACCGCTATAAGCTAAAAAACGATTACCATATTTATAATTTCTCTCCGAAGTCACTAATCCGAGCCTTTCGATTGCCGTAAAAAATAAAGAGGCAAATCGCCCTCTTTTGACGCTTCACCTCTCTTAACAACAGATAATTACAACTAACAATTACAGCTTAGAACGGTCAGTCAAAATCTCATAACCAGTCTCTGTCACCAATACTGTATGCTCAAACTGAGCCGACAAAGAATTATCCACAGTGACTGCTGTCCAACGGTCAGATAATGTCCGCGTGTGTCTAGAACCCGCGTTTAAAATTGGCTCAATTGCCAGCGTCATCCCGGCACGGAGTTTAACATTTGGCATCTCGCGGGTACGGTAGTTGAATACTGAAGGTTCTTCGTGCAGATTACGACCGACACCGTGTCCAGTAAATTCTTCGACTATACTAAAACCGTTAGATTTCACATGATCTTCAATTGCTCCAGCTAAGTCAAGTAGGTATACACCAGCTTTTACTTGCTCAATGCCTTTATATAAAGCTTCTTCTGCTACGCGAATTAATTTAGTAGCTTCTTGCGTCACTTCACCGACAGCAATTGAAATGCAAGAATCGCCATGAAAGCCTTGGTAATAAGCGCCAGTATCTACTTTTAATACATCTCCCACGCGAATCACTTTCTTAGCACTAGGAATGCCATGCACTGCTTCATTATTAATACTGGAGCAGATAGAACCTGGAAAACCGTGATATCCTTTAAAACTCGGTGTTGCACCCATTCCACGGATGCGTTTTTCTGCATAAGCATCCAAATCAGCTGTTGTCATTCCTGGCTTTACTAGCTCGGAAATTTCTTTTAGGACAGTTGCCACAATTGCCGATGCTTGCCGCATGATTTCAATTTCACGCGGCGATTTAATTTCAATTCCTCGGCGTTGCTTTTTCGCAGGTGCGGGCTGAGTCGCTTGAGAAAGTAAGTTACTGAAAATGTTCATAGGAAATTAATAATTACTGGTGGCTCTGGCGCTGAAGTGTTAATACTTTCTCTAGATTACTTGAGAAATAATATCTATAATTTAAGTTATTTTAATCCCTGATAGGGATTCTTCCAGTTTAGCCGCTAACGTATATATAATAACACATTCGCCTACTCCTGATATGTTGGATTTGAATCAAAATCGGCATAACTTAGTTTTTCGCTGCACACTATGAGACTGAGATAAATTATCTTTAATTGAAACATTATATCTCTGTCAAATAAGGCATTGCTAACTTCTTCCCCATTCCCCATGCCCCATTCCCCATGCCCCATTCCCCATTCCCCATTCCCCATTCCCCATTCCCCATTCCCCATGCCCCATTCCCCATTCCCCATTCCCCATTCCCCATTCCCCATGCCCAGTGTCCATCTCTACCTAATGCTTTTCTCTGCTAACATAGATGGCCCAGCAGTAACGACTACGATTTGATCTGGGTGGAGCAACTCACGAGCCGCTTGATTAACTTGGGTAAGGGTGACTTTCTGAATTTTGTCAGTGAAAGAGTGCAATTCTAGTTTATCTAGTCCGTACACCTCATTCATCAAAATTCTATGTGTTAATTCTTCTGGGTTTGCCAGAGAAACATTGTAGTTGCTGATAAGGGTGCGTTTAGCTGTTTCTACTTCCAGTGGGGTAACGCCTTGTTGATGGATTTGCTGTAGCATTTGGCGGGTGCTAGCGATCGCTTTACTGCTATCCTCTGGACTAGTTTGCATTTCTATCAAAAATGTGCCTGCATTCTTCCCAGCTTGGAAGGAGCTATAAATTCCATAGCTCAAACCTTGGCGATCGCGCACTTCTGCACCTAGTCTACTAGATAGGGTATCGCCTCCCAAAATCTGGTTCAATACTAAGGCTGCGTGAAACCGAGGATCGTAACGGTTAATAGCTGTGTAACCCATATATGTAACGGCTTGGGCTTTACCTAATAAAACTGGGTTGACACTGACTATTTTCTCCGGCATTGGCACTGTGGAATATTTTAATGTTGGTGCTTGCCCGCTAACTTCCCAGTTTCCAAAATCATTTTGAATGAGCGATCGCACTTTGTCTAGATCAAAATCTCCCACCAGTGCTAGCACTGTCGTGTCTGGACGATAATGTTTAGCTTTGAAATCAATCACATCCTGGCGCTGAATCTTCTGTAAACTCTCCTCTGTGGGAAAGGTATGTAAGGGATGTTTTTTCGGATAAATTGACTGAACAAATATTCTTCTGGCTACTTCTGATGGCTCATCTAATTCCAGTTGCAAATCAGTTAAAGTTTGTTGGCGATACAATTCCAACTCTTTTGCTGGAAAGGTACTATTTTTAACAACATCTGCCAATATCTCAAGGATTATCGGCAAATCAAAAGCTAAACTATCACCCTCAATCCGCACACCTTCACGGTAGGCTTCAAAGTCGAGACTCGCCCCCCGTTCTGCCAAAGCTTTGGAAATAGTTAATACATCCTTGCTCTTGGTGCCATTTAGCAAATTCTCTGCCACAAAAGCAGCCAGTCCAGCTTTCTCATCTGGATCAAATTCCTTTCCGGCTTGAATGTAACCGCTCAGGGTAACGGTGGGAGTACTATGATCTGGTAACAGTAATAACCGCAATCCGTTGGGAAATTTGAATTGCTGTGGTAATACTTGTGCAATTGTATCTGTAGCTAAATCTACAGGCGGTAAGTATTTCACTACCTCAGAAAGAAGCACAGGTGCGCCAAAAGAGAAATTCTCTGTTGTTTGGGCTGAGTCTGGTTTTTCACTAATCCCTGTTATCCGCTTCTGGGTTGGTTCAAAAAAGCCTACTTTCCTGGCTCCTTTGGTAAGGTATTTGTTAATCACAGCAACGACATCTGTCGGCTTCACCAAGCGAACAGCAGCCAAATAGCGGTCTGTGTAGCGATAATCACCAGCAGTTGTCTCATCATTGCCCAATTGCATTCCTTGAGAAGTAATATCACGGTTACTCAAAATTACATCTGCTGTTAATTGGGTTTTGGCTCGTTCAACTTCCTCTACTGTCACGCCTTTTTCTGCTAGATTGGCGATCGCATTACTCAACACTGAGTCAATTTTTTTCAAATCTTGTTTAGAACCAGCCGTCACCAACACCTCATACCAGCCAGATTCTCGCAAACTGGTAACAGATGCGGTTAATTCACTAGCTAAACCTGATTCCACCAATACCTGATAAAGTCTAGAATTCCGTCCCTCTGTCAAGATGTAATCCATTACATCCAACGCAGGCACATCCGGTTGATTTACATCTGGTAGCGGATACACCACTTGTAAAAGCCGCCCTGCTCCCGGCTCTCGCAACACTATGGGAGACGAGGAAGATGAGGGGGATGAGGGAGAATAAGTACTAACTCCTGCCCCCTGCCCCCTGCCCCCTGCCCCCTGCCTCCTGGGTAATTTGCCAAATACCTCTTTAACTATTTCTAGGGTATTTGCAGTTTGAAAATCTCCAACAATTACTAAGACAGCATTATCGGGACTGTAAAAATTGCGGTAATATTTCTGTACCTGCTCAACTTCAAATTTCTCGACATCAGCTTTGGTACCACCGACTGGCAACCCATAAGCATGATTAGGAAATACCGCCTGCATTACAGCGCGGTTGAGGCGATATTCTGGACTATTTTCGTAACCCTGCAACTCGGAAATTACTACCCGCTTTTCACTCGCCAGTTGTTCTGGCTCAATTTGAGAATTTTGCATTCTGTCTGCTTCCAGCATTAAGAGCGCTTTCAGCTTGTTTCGTTCTACAGTACCGTAATATGCAGTTTGGTCATAGCTGGTAAAAGCATTGGAATCACTACCTAAAGCACTAAACAAACGTCCAAATTGAATTGGACGGTTTAGAGTACCTTTAAACATCATGTGTTCCAATTGGTGGGCAATGCCATTTACGCCCGGTTCTTCGTTGCGTGAGCCAACCTTGTACCACACCTGCACCGTCACTACTGGCGCAGTATGCACTTCCTTTGTCAGGATAGTTAGACCATTCTCCAGCACTGTCTTGTGGACATTTTCTGTCAGTGTTGAGGGCATTCTTCTTTTTGCTAACAAGGTTGATTGATATTTTTCTTTGTTAGATATAGCAGCATGTTGGCTATGAACAGGTTGATCGCTCAACAAAAAAACCGCTACTAACCATAAGCTTAAAAGTAATAACGGCACGGGATATTTATAAAATCTGGAAAATCCGTACATGTATTTAGCAAATATATCTGTAAATTAAATTACATATTTGTTTTAGCGAGTGAACATAGTTTAGTCGGGCAAAAAAATCTGTTACCTCGGTAACAATACAGAAAAACAATATATTAGCAATAAAGATAATAAAAAAGCTAAATTATGGGAGTTTTGCTAAAACCCGAATGAATTCCAGAGGTAAGCCATCAGTATCGGCGATGAAAGCCACTTCGTAAATGCGATCGCCTATTTGCTGTTGTGTCGGTTCTAAAAGTACTTTCAACGGTTGTAATTCTTCGGTTTGACTCTCAGCCGCAAGTGACACACGTTCTTGTAAATTTGTCAACCAGCTAGGTAAATCTGGTGTAATCTCAGTTAAATCAAACGAGAGATGATAGTAGCCCACATAATGTTCGTCACCAAAGGCATCTGGGGCTGGTTTTGGTTCGGGAATTTGGATCAGTTCAATTCTGCCGCCCAATCCTTCCATCCAGCAAGCTAGAGTGTAGCCTGTAGTAAAGCGTTCTGAGATTGTAAACCCTAAATGTTCGTAGAAAGCGATCGCTCGATGAATATTCGCAGTCCGAATAGAGGCGTGGTGCATAATTTGTCATTAGTCATTGGTCATTAGTCATTGGTCATTTGACTAATGACTAATGAGCCTTACTCAAATAACCTGAAATAAGGGTAGCGCACAGGGACGCCAGGCTCTTTTTCCAAGTCAAAATTGATCACTTCCCAACAGGGATCTTCTGAGGTATCAGGGCTAAACTCAACGGGTAAACCGTATAGTCGAGCCGCTGTAGCTTCTGGTTGTCCAGAACGCCAAGGCGTGCTGCGCTCTAAATAGCCGCTCATCAATTCCTGATAGCGTCGAGCAATAATCACTCTTGTTGCTCGATAGCCTTGGGTATAGAGCTTGTCTAATGCTTCGTGAATTTCAAATCGAATACCATCGGGATGAGTATGCTGTCTATACCATTCATTATTCCACCTTCGCCAATGACGCCCCGATTGCAAATGGATTAACTCCCCATTTTTAGGATTAGCTTCAAACGCGCCATGACGTGAACACAAATAGGTATCTGTTAATGTCAGCGCCGGAATGGTCTGGCGACAATGGGGACACTGTATTTCCGGCCCAAACATTGGGTACTGCAAGCCTGGATTCATCATGAAGTGCATACAAACATAATTTTGTCTTCACCAGCACTAGTGTATTGTATTATACACTTCGGTTCCGTCGCTTTGGGATAATTGCTTACTGTTGCACAGACACGGAGTTGCGGCAGGAACATTGTTCACTAGTGTTTTCCTCACTATAGAGGCTTGACGCTGTGATATCCTAGTTGTGCAACCAGCCTCAAAGGTTGGAGTTTCTCCAGTGTTCCTGGGTACCATATTCATATTCTATCGTGTCTACCACTTCTTACTGGAGATCTGTCGATTTTTCTCAAGCTGCCTTTATCGCAGCCAATGCTGTTGTTATGGGTTCGGTAAATATAGCAACAGGGGTGAGCATTTGGTATGGAGCAGTCGTTAGAGGAGATGTGGAACGGATTGAAATTGGCGAATGCACAAATATTCAGGATGGTGCAATTTTACATGGCGATCCTGGTTTTCCGACAATTTTAGAAGATCATGTTACCGTAGGGCATCGCGCTGTGGTACATTCCGCTTATATTGAGCGTGGAAGTTTGATTGGCATAGGCGCAGTGATTTTAGATGGGGTACGAGTGGGTGCTGGTAGCATTATCGGTGCTGGCGCAGTCGTAACCAAGGATGTACCTCCCTTGTCCCTAGTTGTGGGCATTCCTGGCAAAGTGTTACGGCAAGTAACAGAGACAGAAGCCGCAGAACTGATTGAACACGCCCAACGTTACCAAAAGTTAGCTTTAGTTCATGCTGGTAAAGGTACTGATATTGGTTTTAGCAAGGCTTAGGGAGTGGGGAGTGGGGAGTGGGGAGTGGGGATGAGGGGGAGATGAGGGGACAAGGGGACAAGGGGACAAAGAGAATAACCTATGCCCAATACTCAATGCCCAATTCCCAATAATTTAAACATTCTTTACATTTGTATTTGGAAAAGTTGCCCACTTCAGCTAAAAATAAAAATGAGAGCAGTTGACAAAACTTTAATTTCTACTTAAGAGAGAGGTTCTAGATATGGATATCGATTACCGGATAGCGATCGTTTTAGCACCAGTTGCGATCGCCGCTAGCTGGGCAGTGTTTAATATTGGCGCTGCGGCTTTAAGACAAATTCAAGGCTTTTTGGATAGAGAAGCTTAAATACGGCTTAATAACCATCGATCTTCAACCGACTGTTCCTCTTCACAGAGGCAGTCGGTTTTATTCATAATGATTAGGGCATGGGGCATGGGGCATGGGGCATTGAGTATGGTTATTCTCCTTGTCCCCTTGTCCCCTCATCTCCCCCTGCCTCCCCTGCTCCCCCTCCCCACTCCCCACTCCCCCTGACTTGGATATAGATTCTGTAATACAACCCCTGCAACGCTTTGGTGTCCATTTGGGACTCGATCGCATTGTCAATCTATTGGCAAATCTCGGCAATCCCCATCATCAAGTCCCGGTAATTCATGTTGCTGGCACCAATGGCAAAGGTTCAGTCTGTGCCTATCTTTCATCGGTACTCACTGAGGCTGGTTATCGTACAGGACGTTATACTTCCCCGCATTTAGTTGATTGGACGGAACGTATTTGTTTGAATGAACAGCCAATTTCTTCGGAGGAATTGAGCCAATTATTAGAAAAAGTGCAAGCGGTTATTAGTGCTAGCAACGAATCGGCAACTCAGTTTGAAGTAATTACCGCAGCGGCTTGGTTATATTTTGCCCAGCAGCAAGTAGATGTGGCTGTGGTAGAAGTTGGACTAGGAGGGCGCTTAGATGCTACAAATGTCTGTTTGGAACCCTTGGTTACTATTATCACTTCTATCAGCCGGGAACACTGGCAGCAACTTGGCCCTACCGTCGCTGATATTGCTAGGGAAAAAGCTGGTATTCTCAAACCGGGATGTCCCGTTGTGGTTGGCGTATTACCACCGGATGCAGAGAAAGTTGTGCGATCGCGTGCTTTAGAATTAAAATGCCCGATTTTTACGCCTCAACCCGCCCGTAAAAAAGAAGCAGGATGGGCAGAATATCAAAATATTCAAAATTCAAAGTTAATTAAATACCCTTTGCCCTTAGCCGGACAAATTCAATTAAGTAATTCAGCTTTGGCAATAGCTGCTTTAGAAATTCTCCAACAACAGGGTTGGCAGATTTCTGAAGAAGCCATAATTAACGGCATGGCAAAAACTAAATGGGCAGGGCGGATGCAATGGACTACCTGGAAAAACCATAAATTATTACTTGATGGCGCTCATAATACAGCCGCGGCCCAAGTTCTTCGCCAGTATGTCGATAGCTTAGGTGCAGTTAACCATGAGCCAGTCAATTGGGTTATGGGAATGTTTTCCGATAAGGATCATGCTGATATTTTTGCTGCCCTGCTGCGGCCAGGTGATCGCCTTTTTTTAGTACCAATACCAGTAGAATCTTGGCCTGGTAGAACTTCCGCTGATTTAGACTACTTAGCAAACCTAGCTTACAGCCTCTGTCCAAAATTAAGCGATCGCCAAATCCATCCAGATTTATTCACAGCACTACAAGCCGTAACCTCAACCGCTACCAAAGACAACTTAATCGTTTTGTGTGGTTCCCTTTATTTAGTCGGCGATTTTTTGCAAAAAGGGAATAGGGAGTTGGGTGGGGGGATGAGGAGCCGGGGGCGCAGGGGGAGATGTGGGGGACACGGGGAGAAGGGGACAACTCTAATAACCTATGCCCAATGCCCAATGCCCCATGCCCCATGCCCAATGCCCCATGCCCAATCCCCTAATTTATCTATTGTTCCACTCTTGCGCCGCATCCTCTACGGCTTTATCTACAGTCTTCTGATCTAACATTGCTGCTTGCAAGTTCTCGTAAACTGCCTTTTGCAATTTTTTGGAATCCTTCAAAGTAGGGGTTAATATTTCTGCTTGTTGCAGTTGTTGGGCTGTGATAACTCGCGCTTTTTCTATTGTTGAAGCATTCGCCGGAACATCTTTAAAGTAACTATCAGACAATGCTTTGATTGTAGAAGGTAGGACATTTGCAGCTTTAGCAAAGGCTAATTGATTTTCATCATTGGTGACAAATAAAGCAAATTTCACAGCGCTGTCTGGTTGTTTGCTATCGCGGGGAATAACCATGTTCATCACCGCGACATTCTTCTTGCCTGTGTCACCAGTGAGTTGAGGTGCTATTGCCGAAGCTTGAGCAATTTTCGGGGCATTATTTGCGATCGTTTTCAGAAACTCTGGCCCAGAAGCTAGAAATGCAGTCTCTCCAGATTGGTATAAATCGATCGCGTGGCGATGTCCTTGGGTCAAAGCTTCTTTAGGAAGCAGTCCTTTTTTATACAAGTCTACCCAATACTGAAATGCTGCCTTACCTTGTGTTGAATTAAACGCCGCTTTCCCTTCAGCATCTATTAGCGTGACTCCCATTTGCACGAAAGATTCCAGCACTTCACCGGAATCTTGTGGTACAAAAGTCACAAAAAAGGCATATTTCCCTGTCTTATCTTTAATTTGTTGGGCTGCCTGTGTCAATTCTGCGTAGGTTGCTGGGACTTTATTGATACCTGCCTGTTTTAATAAATCAGTGTTATAAATGGTTAGCCGTGTGGTGAGATACCAGGGAATCCCAAAACTCTTGCCATTAAGCGTACAAGATTCCCATATATTCGGTAGATAGGAGGAACGTACATCCTTTGGGACTTTTGCATCTAAATCTAACCAGGCATTTCGTCCTGCAAGCTGGGAAGCAAAACTCGGATTGAGGTTAACTACATCAGGTGGCGTTTTTGCGGAGACAGCTGTTAAAATTTTGTTCTCCATCGCCGCCCAAGGTACATCAACCCAGTTAATTTTTATACCTGAATTTTGCGATTCAAAATTCGCAATTAGGTTTTTGAAGTAGTCGGTAAATTGAGGTTGGAGTTGCATTGTCCAAAACTCAACAGTTGCCGTGCCTGAACTAGCCTGTTTTGTTTCTGTACCAACATTACTTGTGCTGCAACTTACAATCCAACTGGTTAATAATCCCACCAGTGTAAAAGCAACAAGTTGTTTAAATTTTCGCAATTGAATCATTTTCCCAGTATTTTTACGCTTGCTCAGTGTGAAAAGCTTAGATCAAAATTGTCGAAATTATAGGCTAAATCAATTACCAGTAATAAAGGCGACTAGGGACTAGGGACTAGGGACTAGGGACTAGGGACTGGGGACTAGGGACTGGGGACTAGAGAAAAGTTTTCTTAATACCCAATGCCCAATACCCAATGCCCAATGCCCAATGCCCAATGCCCAATGCCCAATGCCCAATTCAATTTAGCAGTCCAGCGGGCACAAATGTGGTAAAAAGCTTCAATAGTCTGTTTGGCAAATCGAATAAAGGGGTCGGCATCGAACTTGCTCCCGAACGGGTAAATGTAGTTCAGCTACGCAAGCAGCGTCAAGGCTTGAAGCTAGAAACTTTTACATCAGTACCAGTTCCCGAAGGCGTAGTTACCGATGGTCAAATCAACGACCCCGCAGCAATGGCGCAATTAATCCAGCAGGCGCTAGCTGAGAGTAAAATCAAAACTTCTCGCGTTGCCACCGGTGTACCAGGGCGAGATTCCATCGTTCGGATCATACCAGTGCCAGCAGAGTTAGATGACAAAGAACTGCGAGAAATGGTTCTCAACCATGAAGCAGGTTTATATTTACCCTATCCTCGTGAAGAAGCTGATGTAGATTACCAGAAACTTGGGTACTTTGTAGATGAAGATGGCATTGAAAAAGTACACGTACTCCTAGTTGCCACCCGCAAGGAGATAACGGATACCTACATCAGTACATTCGAGCAGGCAGGATTACAAATTGATGTTTTAGAAATTAACAGCTTTGCTCTAATTCGGACTATTCGTGAGCAACTGCGACAATTTGGGCCGCAAGAAGCAGCAGTACTAGTTGATATAGAGTTCGACAGTACAGAAATTGCCATCATCGTTAACGGAGTGCCACAATTTTCGCGCACAGTCCCAATTGGGACTTATCAAATGCAAACTGCCTTAGCAAGGGCAATGAGCTTACCCACATCACGAGATATGGAACTGTTACACGGCATGGTTATTCCCTCAACTCCCATAGACGGCGGAAAAACCGGTGTTACCGAACTCAATCCTGGGATGGCAGCGATATTGAGAGTATTGGGGGAACTAACGGATGAACTGCGCCGTTCCATAGATTTTTACCTGAATCAAAGTGAAAATTTGGAGGTAGCGCAAATTATATTAGCTGGGCCAGGTGGTGGACTCCAACAGCTAGATGAATTCTTTACCCAACGATTGAGCTTGCCAACTACCCAAATAGATCCTATAGGGGCTTTGTCTTTGGAAGTTGACACCGATAAATATCCACAGGTGCAACGCTCTGGCTTGGCGATCGTACTTGGTCTAGGAATGCGGGAGGTGTAACAAAATGTACAGCCTAGATGTTAACTTTCTTAAGGATCGCCCAGCATACCATAAAAAGCCTGAGAGAAAGGGAGGAATATCCCTAAATCTGCCTACGGGGAATTTGACACCAATCTATGCAGGAGTTGCAGTAGGTGTAGTCCTTCCAGCTTTATTGGGACTTGGTTGGTGGCTGTTACAAGGTAAGATTGTTGAATTAGAGGGGCAGATAGCACAATTAGAGCAAGAAAGCAACAGATTAGATACAGAAATCGGAAATATTAACAAAATCAAAGCCGAGACGAATGCAATTAAAGGCGAAACCCAAGCCTTAGTCACTGTATTTGACCAAATTCGGCCTTGGTCAGCAATGCTGCAAGATTTGCGCGATCGCATCCCAGCGACAGTACAAATTGAGAATATCAAACAAATCCCGCCTATTGCCGTAACGCCAGGTCAGCCAGCCAACAATCCTGCTGGGGGATTAGAAATAACTGGATTGGCTCGTTCTTTTAACGATGTCAATGATTTCTTATTGAGTTTACAACAATCTCAGTTCTTGAAGTCTACAGAAAGCAGAATTCTGACAGCAGCATTAGTAGATGCTCCCTTAACTCCTGGTGTAGGTCAATCTACCAATGGTGTAATAATTAAGCCACCCCAAGTAGTTAAATACACTATTCAATCGAGTATGAACGATGTTCCAGCTTCAGAATTAATCCGGGAGTTGGAAAAAAAAGGCACAGTGGGGTTAGTTACTCGAATTCGTAGTATGCAACAAACAGGAGTCATTTCAAAATGACGCTGAGTGATGATTTAAATTTTGCCGAACATGGTGGTGAATTCGATTCGGCAACGCCAGCCTACCCCGTGGTATTTGGTATTGCCTTCACACCAAAAATCATTGGGATCTTGGTGGGGGTGATTGGTTTAGCGGGAGCAGGTTATATAGTGTTAAACCTGCTGATGCCAGCTTGGGAAAGCTATCAGCAACAGCAAGCAAAAAGCACTGAACTGCAAGGGCAAATCGAGCAAAAAAAAGCCAGTATCAAACAGATTGGCAAAGTTAAAGACGAGCTAGCACAAGCAAAACAGCAAAAAGTTCAGGTTTTAGGTTTATTTGCTAATGAAAAAACCCTGGATACATTGCTGTTGGATCTGAACCGCTTAATTGAGTCTGGTAGTACTCCAACTTCTATGAATGTAGTGAGAGCCAAACTCAAGAGATTTGTACCGGTTTCCCAAAAACCAGAACCAGTTACTGATGGAAGTCTAGGAATACTAGTTAACGGCAAGCTGCAACGCAGCAGTATCAATGCCGAAATTTCTGGAACTTATGAGCAAACACAATCGATAATGCGTAACATTGAGCGTTTACAGCCTTTGTTAATAGTTAAAGATTATCAAGCAAATTTAGCTCCAGCAGAGGCAAGATCCCCATCAGATAAAACGCCTGTGCGGGTAGGGCCAGCAGCGATTAATACATCATTCCAGTTACAGGTATTGATGCCACTTAGTCCAGAAGAAGTAGCCGCAGCAGCAGCTAAAAATGCTCCGAAAAAATAATAGTGAAGAGTTGTAAGTCAAGGCAATAGCCAGGGCGAATAGAATTCACGGCTATACAGGCAAAGTCCGCCTCCGCGGACTAAGGAGAAACTGAGGGTTTAAAACCCACGGAGGTGGGTTTTGCTTGTGTAGACGCGGCTTCTAAGCGCCTACTCACAATTTTTTGTAAACAAGGTTTTATTAGGTGAGGAATGAACTGTGAAACAGCTTCACGGTAATAGTTTTATATTAGGTACTGCCGCTTTTGTATTTTTGGCAGCTCAACCAGTTTGGGCACAAATTAGTCAAATTACTGATGTACAGTTAAAGCCAGTTGCTGGTGGAATTAGTGTTGCTTTGAAAACTTCTTCAGGGTCGCGCCCCCAAGTTTTCACTACAAAAAGAGGCAAGGCTTTAGTTGCAGATATTATCAATACTCAATTACGATTACCACAAGGCAATAGCTTTCGTCAAGATAGCCCAGCACCAGGAATTGCCTCCGTTGAGATTAATCAGCTTGATGCCAATAGTATTCGGGTGACGGTAACTGGCAGCAACAACGTACCTGGCAGTCAACCTGTGGTGCGATCGCCAAATGGAATTACACTCAGCTTTAGCCCATCTACTGGCACTACAGCATCAACACCAACGCCAACAGCGCAAACTTTCACAGCACCGCCTGCTTCTACTCCAGCCCAACCCGGTCAAAATTCAGGTGTTCTCGTTCCCAACCCGGAAGTCACCATTGACGGACAACCTGCACAAGCGGCTGGGCCAGGTCAAACTCTGAGTCAGGCTCCACCTTTCTTACCTAGAGCCGTCGCGCCACCAGTGGGAGATATTGCCATTTCCAATACTGATGCTTCTCCTAGCACGATTGACTTAGGAACTCAGGAACGTGTACCCCGTCTAGTACTGCGAGATGCGCCGGTGCGTGAGGTTTTGTCATTGCTTGCCCGTGCTGCTGGTTTGAACCTGGCTTATATCGGAGGTGATCAAGGTGGTGGAGGTCAACAGGGTGATGGTGCACAAGCAACCTCTCAAACAATCTCGTTAGATATAGAAAACGAGCCAGTGCAAGATGTGTTTAACTATGTCTTGCGCTTGAGTGGTTTGGAAGCTAACCGCAGTAATCGCACAGTTTTTGTTGGGCCTAAACTACCCAATTCAACCCGCGATACATTAATGCGTAGTATGCGACTCAATCAGGTAACGGTAGGAGTCGCTCTGAACTATTTGGTAGGCTTGGGGGCAGAAAGTGCCATTAGCCGCGAACGGCTTGTTACCAGCGTCAATGCTGTACCTGTAGGGGGTGCAGCGAATGCCGCAGTGACTCAAACTCAGACGACCACGGAAACCAGACTAGAAACGCAACGCGCTACTTTTCAAGATTCTAATCCATTGCTAAGAGGTTTACAGGCATTAGGAGATGAGCGCACTAATTCTGTAACCTTAGTTGGATCTCAAAGACTAATTGAGATTGCAATGGCTCAACTAACTCAGCTTGATGTCCGCCGTCGTCAAGTGACCATCAACGTCAAAATTATCGATGTTAACCTTTTAGGAACGCAAGATTACAACACTAGTTTTTCTTTTGGGATTGGTAATAACTTCTTTAGCAATGATGGCGGTGCAGCATCTCTGAATTTCGGCGGTTCAAGACCCGCTACTCGTGGTGAGGCAGCAACCAGTGTGACTAGTACACCTGTTATTCGGAATCCTATTCAAGGAGAGCCTTTCTTTGACCCCAATAGCTCAGTATCTATTCCAGGAACCACCCCAGGTACGATAGTAGTAGACCCAAACGGCAATATCACTAGAATCGAAAACTCAGGAAGTGGCACTTTCTATCAACCTATTCCGCCTACTAACGGAAACCCTCTACAACCAGGTTTCTCTAATATTACCCCAGCAACCGATAACATCCTTACAAGGAACGCCGATGGCACATCAAGTATCGCACAAGGTTTACTTGGTACGGCTACTTCTTCTCTACCAACTTTGTTCCAATTCCCCAAACGTCTTCTCGCTAGTTTGCAGGCTCAGGTGACAAATGGCAATGCCAAAATTTTGACTGACCCAACTTTGACAGTACAAGAAGGGCAGCAGGCTGTAGTCAAGTTAACCTCAGAAGTATATGGAGGTATTGAAGAAAAAATAGTAGATAGCCAACAGATCAGAAACCCTATTATCAAGGAAGCAGGGTTAACTCTTTCGGTGAAAGTCGAGCGTATTGATGATAATGGTTTTGTTTCTTTGTCCGTTGCACCTACTGTGTCTGCACCTGGTGGTACAACGCCTAGCCCTGATGGTGTGATTACTCTGTTAGCAGCAAGAAGTCTTCAATCTGGTTTAATTCGTCTCAGAGATGGGCAAACATTAATTCTCAGCGGCATAATTCAAGAGTCAGACCGAACAACTGTCTCCAAGATTCCTATTTTGGGTGACATTCCCCTTCTCGGTGCGCTATTTAGAAGTACAAACAGATCCAATCAGCGCAATGAGGTGATTGTGTTGCTCACACCTCAGATTATGGATGACACAGAGAACTCTGCTTATGGCTATAACTACAATCCCAGCCCAGATGTGCGCCAAATCCTAGAGCGTCGGGGGTTGAAAGTTCCGGCGAGGTAATAAAGATAACAAGCAAGTTAGTCACCTCTGGCTTCAATCTTCCTCTGTTACTGCCAAGGAGTTCATGGATAAATCCTAACCATTCTAAGAGGATGTTTGAAAAGTTGTTTGTGATGTATCAAAGACTTATATATCCTCCAAAATCCCCCTTAAAAAGGGGGATTTTGATTTCTCCCTTAAAAGGCGGATTTAGGGTGATCTCCAAAGGCTAAGTGTATACAAAAACACTTTTCAGACATCCAGAATTAGCGCCTTCGAGAATCTGTTTCTGGATTACTCCTAATAGAATTAACCAAAATGTTGAATAATTGCCTCGGCAAATTCAGAACATTTTAAGGGTTCAACAGGCGGTTCTAGCAACCGGGCTAAATCGTAGGTAACTTGACTATTTGCGATCGCATCGCTTAAACCTTTCTTAATTAGGTCTGCGGCTTCTTGCCAACCCATAAATTCCAGCATCATCACACCAGACAAAATCACGGAACCTGGATTAATCCGATCTAAGCCGGCGTGTTTGGGTGCAGTGCCGTGGGTAGCTTCAAATATGGCACTAGAATCACCAATATTCGCCCCTGGCCCCATTCCCAATCCCCCAACAATGGCGGCGGCGGCATCAGACAAGTAATCGCCGTTCAAGTTCATCGTCGCCAGAATCGAATACTCATCTGGTCTGGTTTGGATTTGTTGAAAAATACTGTCAGCAATCCGGTCATTCACCAAAACTTTCTCTTTCCATTTACCCTCGCCGTGGGATGCCCAAATTGTGTTAAGAACAGTTTCAACTTCCTTGACAACTTGCGCTTTCTTGTCTGGAGTGAGATTATCAAACCCAGGTTCAATCTGGCGGGCGTTTTCTTCCAAGGAAATATCCGGATTTTTTTCCTTGTTACTCAAAATCCAAGATTCTTGTTCTGTAACAGTTTCTTGGCGAAATTCACTGGTTGCTAATTCATAACCCCAATCGCGGAAAGCGCCTTCGGTGTATTTCATGATGTTGCCCTTATGCACCAAAGTCACTTGTTGCTTGTTTTTGGGCAATAGCAAGGCGTGTTTGATAGCACGTCTGACTAGACGCTGAGAACCAGTTTTGCTGATGGGTTTGATGCCAATACCAGAATCAAGAGGAATGCGTTTTTTCCCATGTTCTGGGGTGGCAGGGATTAGTTCTTCATTGAGAATTTTAATTAAGCGATCGCCGATTTCGCTACCTTGTCGCCACTCAATGCCTAAATAAATATCTTCTGTATTCTCCCGATAAACAATAACATCCAGCTTTTCGGGATTTTTGTGGGGTGAAGGCGTACCCGCATAGTAACGGCAAGGACGCACGCAGGCATACAAGTCAAAAATTTGCCGCAGCGCCACATTTAAAGAACGAATTCCCCCCCCAACGGGAGTAGTCAAAGGCCCTTTAATAGCTACACCATATTCTTCAATTGCTGTTAGAGTATCTTGAGGTAAATACTGATAAGTACCATATAAATCGCAAGCTTCGTCACCAGCGTAAACCTTAAACCAGCTAATTTGACGCTGACCCTTGTATGCTTTAGCTACAGCAGCATCGATAACTTTTTGGGTAGCAGGCCAGATATCTATACCTGTGCCGTCGCCACGAATAAAGGGGATAATTGGATTGTCCGGTACGATTGGTTCACCATTTTTGAAGGTGATTTTGGCTCCGGCTGCGGGGGGGGTAATCTTTTCGTACATCGTTCACACACTCCTAATCGATACGCTGCTATTCAAAAAACCTTATGTGGCAGGCTTGTATATTGGGTACTAGGGATTGGGTATTGGGTACTGGGGATTGAGAAGAGACACGAAGTGATTTTTTCAATAATTCACCCTTGTCCTCCATGTCCCCTTAGTCGTAGTACCCAGTCCCTAGTCCCCAATCCCCAGTCCCTAGTCCCTAGTCTCCAGATTTTCCCCCTATTCTCCTTGTACATTATTTGGGGATTAAGTGTGGGATTCAGTGAAGCGATCGCAATTTTGTACGATCAAAAATAGTAAACTACTTTTCGCTATCAGTGCTTCACTTTAGAGAATGCCCGATAGCTTACCACTCTTTCACTGACCGCTAAAACAAGAATGGCATGACAGACCCAATGATTTTATCAGGCCCTGCAAATGACATCGACTCCCTCCGACAACCGTTAATCGCTGGGTCTGAAAAAGTCCAACAGCAGATAATCCCACAATTAGCTGAGTTGGGTAATGTGGTATTAGACGTGTTGATGTAATTTTTACTGAAACGACGTGATAACCCAGCGACTTGGATTGATGGCAAAGCTTACCAAGTCCTTTACAGTTCTGATGCACCTCAAGTCAAAGAATTTTTGCGCTCCTGTTTTCCTGAAGGAATTGTACCTCTAAAATCAGAGTGCGGGATTAACTACAATTCTTTGCAACAGCTACTAGCTGTTCAAGACTTCCAAGCAGCCGATCGCGTCACCATCGAAAAAATGTGCGAACTATCAGGGCCAACGGCTGTACAACGAAAATGGTTGTACTTTACTGAGGTGGAAAATACTTCGGCTGTTGACTTGCAAACCATTAACAACCTTTGGCTAGTCCACTCCGAAGGTAAATTTGGCTTTTCAGTGCAGCGAGAAATCTGGCTAAGTTTGGGTAAAAATTGGGAGAATTTCTGGCCGAAAATTGGCTGGAAAGCAGGTAATACTTGGACGCGATACCCTAACGAGTTTACCTGGGATTTGAGTGCGCCTAGAGGTCACTTACCCCTTTCTAATCAACTTCGGGGAGTACGAGTTTTTGCTTCTTTACTTTCTCACCCTGCTTGGACAAAGAACTCAGAAAAATAATGATTTTGAGCTTACGGACAAATAGATTATGATCAATCCCACCAAGCGAGAATTCTACGTCATCATTGAACGGGATGAAGATGGTTACTATGTCGGAGAAGTCCCTCAGCTACAAGCCTGTTACAGTCAAGGAGAAACAATTGATGAGTTGATGGCTAACATGAAAGAAGTAATTGAACTTTCTTTAGAGGATGTGTGAGAAGTCAGAAATATCATGCTGTAGTCTGCGATCAGAGTATGAATTAAAGAGCCTAAAAGTCAGAAAGTTCGGCCCTGAACGAAAGAGCTTTGGTAAGACAACAATCCTTTTAGAACCTGATGTTGCAGAGGTTTTTCCTAATGCCGATGCTGTCAATGAAGCTCTAAGATTTCTGATTAGAGTTGTGCAGAACAATCAAGTTTCTGCACTTGCAAAGCAGCCTCACAGCTCCTTGGAGGGTGCGGATAAAACCTCCTAGTGCTTAGTTGGAAGTGCCGCAGATCCCAAACTGAAAACATCAAATCAGATCATGGCAAACGTTCGTCTAGAAGATATTAAGCGTAGATTTAATAATGTCACCGCTATTGAGGATATTACCTTTGAAATTCCTGATGGCGAATTTTGGGTTTTAGTTGGGCCATCGGGTTGTGGTAAGTCTACAATTTTGCGAACGATCGCAGGTTTAGAAACCGCTACATCTGGCAAACTCTATATTGGCGATCGCTTGGTGAATAATATCCCAGCCAGACAACGAGATGTGGCGATGGTGTTCCAAAACTACGCTCTCTATCCTCACATGACTGTGGCGGAAAACATCGGTTTTGGCTTGGAAATGCGGAAGGTTGACCGGAAAATCATTCAAGAACGGGTGATGAATGTGGCGCGATCGCTTTCTCTGGATCACCTGCTGGATCGTAAACCCAAACAACTTTCTGGGGGACAGCAACAACGGGTAGCATTAGGGAGAGCGATCGCTCGTGAACCACAAGTGTTTTTACTTGACGAACCTTTATCTAATTTAGATGCCCAACTGCGCGATGATACAAGGGCAGAATTGAAACAGCTACATCAAGAATTAGGGATTACAACTATTTACGTCACACACGATCAAGTTGAAGCAATGACTTTGGCTGATAAAATTGTTGTGCTAAATCGCGGGCGGATTCAACAAATTGGCGATCCTCAGACTATTTATGCAAGTCCTAATAATCAGATGGTGGCAACTTTTTTAGGCAGCCCACCAATGAATATTTTGCCTGCAATTTATCAAAATAATAGTTTTGATGTGAGTGGACAGTTATTAGCAATTCCAGCAGTTGTAAATGAAAAATTACAGTTGCGTCAAGGACACAGCTTTGATTTGGGGATTCGCCCAGAGCATATTTTTATTAACGAACCGCAAAATCGCCAAGAAGTAAATGAGGGTCAGCTGATTGTGGAAGTTAAGGTAGTGGAACCTTTGGGAAGGGAAACTTTGATTCGTGCTGGTTTACCTGGTTCGGCGGTGATGTTGAATATTCAAGTAGGCGGTGATGTGCGTCTTCGTCCAGGCGATCGGCTTTCTCTACAACTCGATTTAAATTACTTGTTTGTATTTGATCCCAAAACTGGGGACAGAATCTTATAAGCGCTTCGGAGTTTAAAATATAATTGTTTTGTGTGCGATCGCTGTAATTGGTGGCGAGGGACAGGTTAGCGATCGCATCCAGAATCATCACCACACCGCCGTTAATCCAATTTTTGACCGTAACTCTGACCTTGCTCTTGCGTCGTGCGATGCCTGCGGCGGGCGTAGCCATCGGGGTCATTTGTTAACTCAATAGCGAAAATTTGCTGTATCTCTTGCTGAATAAGAACCTTGGTGTGTCCATGCCGATTTCCTTTCACCTTTGGCCGCTACACCCCGTTAACTCTTAATTTTCAGGTTACAGCAGTGAGAACTGTTTATATCCATAATCAGGATGAAATAATGATTCAATCACTACAAAAACTATTTACATTTGATGAATATTTAGAGTTTTTAGAAACACAACCGGAAAACATTCGTTATGAATTATACGATGGAGATATTATTCAAATGCCACCACCATCAGGCAAACACGAGCAAATAGTAGCATTTTTAACAATGATATTAGGGTATGAGTGTCTTCGTCTTAAACTTAATTACGGTATACCTAAAACCGCCACAGTGAAGCCAGAAAATAAAATGTCAGGGTACTATCCTGATGTTTTATTAATGAATTTTTCTAACTTGGGTAATGAACCATTATGGGAGAAACAATCTATTCTTAGTAAACCAGATTCAATTCCATTAGTGATTGAAGTCGTCAGTACTAACTGGAGAGATGATTATCATAAAAAGTTTGCTGACTATGAAGAAATGGGTATTCAAGAATATTGGATTGTGGATTATGCTGCTTTGGGTAGCAAAGAATTGATAGGCGACCCTAAACAGCCAACAATCACAATTTACTCTTTAAGTGATGAGGGTGAATATCGTGGTAAACAGTTTAGAGGAGACGACCGTATAGAGTCGCCAACATTTCCAGATTTAAATCTAACAGTTGAACAAATTTTTTCAGTGCGTTATTGATGAATTAGACGTTATCTTTCCGATAATTCCCTTAACACCCCGTAGTGTCTCTTGTGGCAATGGGGTTTATTTTTGGTGGTTGGGTGCGAACCTATGATTAGTTGTAAAAAGATAGTTTAAGTAAAAATACACAATATTTTGAATGTTAGTACTTAATATTACAAGTCTTATAAAGGGTTTCTTAAACTGCCAGAAATAATCGCCAATTTCCAATTTTTTGTAGCCAGAATCTAAGAAAATAAAACTGCAATAGAGACTTGATTGATTCGCTGCAAAAAATTATATGACTATTAATCGACGCAATTTCTTGTTCTTACTAACAGCAGGTGCGGGTGCTTTTGCATTAAATGCTTGTGCATCGGCAGAGAAACTTCCTCAAGAAAATACTGCAAATTCCACCACAACACCAAATACAACACCAAATACAACAGGGGCTATCCAACTACCGCCTTTACCTTACGCATACGAAGCACTGGAACCACACATCGATGCTAAAACGATGCAATTCCACCACGATAAACACCACGCAACTTATGTAAAAAACTTGAATGCAGCGTTAGATAAGCACCCAGAACTCAAAGGCAAAACTATTGAAGAACTGTTGCAAAAACTTGACAATGTACCACAAAATATTCGTAATACAGTACGCAATAATGGCGGTGGTCATGTCAACCACTCAATGTTTTGGGAAATTATGAAGCCAAAAGGTGGAGGAGAACCAACAGGAAATATAGCCTCCGCGATTAATCAAAATTTTGGCTCTTTTGCAGCTTTCAAAAAACAGTTTAACGAAGCTGGTGCTGGTCGTTTTGGTAGTGGTTGGGTTTGGCTAGTGCGTAACAAAGATGGCAAGTTAGAAGTGACAACTACAGCTAACCAAGATAGTCCCTTAAGTGCAGGTAAATATCCCATTCTCGGTAATGACGTATGGGAACATGCATATTATCTCAATTACCAAAATCGCCGTGCCGATTATTTAAATGCTTGGTGGAACGTGATTAATTGGGATGAGATTAACAAGCGGTTTGCAGCAGCAAGTAAATTTGCTTAAACATTAGGACAAGGAAATAAGCAGGGAGAGATAAGTATCTAGGCATAAATAAATTTAAAGTTTGTAGTAAGGACTTTAGTCCTGATAATCCTTGCTCTGAGCGATAAATCGCTCACTACAAACTAGGAGTTTATTTTATATTTAATTATGTCTACCTACTTAGAAATAAATAAAAGTTGATCTTCCGCTCCTGTCAAAGTAATTCGTAATTACAAGACATTCTCTACGAGACGCTGCCTCTCATTCGTGTTAGCGTCTCTGAAAAAGAAGAGAAGGCTTTACGCTGCGCTATCAGTGCAGGTTTGTAGCTTTTCTAATTACGAATTACGAATTACGAATTAGTCAAAGGGGTTTTTGAGTAGGTACACCAACAGCACGGGGAAACTGAACTGGTGTGGTGGCTACCTTACGCAAATACACACAGTGGCGGATGCTGTGACTCAGGGGTGTTATAAATTGTTCGATTGATTCAATAACGCCACCCAATTGATTCACAGCATTCTTTAAAGCAGCTGTTTCATCCTCTGTCCAATTACCGCGATAGATTATGGCTAAACCTCCCTGTTTGAGCAGTGGTAGGGTATATTCTGCACAGACGGAAGCTGCCCCGACAGCACGGATCAATGCAATATCATAAGCTACTCGATGCTGGGGGTGCTGACCAATTTCTTCTGCTCTACCAACAAGAGTTTTGGCATTGGTAAGGTCAAGTTCACTTAATATATTGTCGAGAAAAGTAATTTTTTTCCGAGTGGAATCAAGAAGAGTAATTGTGCAATTAGGTACTGTAATTGTCACTGGAACACCCGGAAAACCCGCGCCCGTACCAATATCGATGAGAGCAGGGGAAGCAGGGGATAAATTTGCTGATAACAGAGGTGCAATTCCTCGTAGAGAATCCCAGAGATGTTTTTCCCAAAACTCTTGGGGGTCAGTAATCCGAGTTAAATTTAGTTGGCGATTACCTTCTAGGATTAACTCATAAAGTTTTTGGAATTGTTCCTGCTGTTGGGCATTTGGCTGCCAATTGAGAGTTTGCTGCCAGATTTCTGCCATCTCAGGCAATTTGTCGTTTGTCATTTGTCATTTGTCATTTGTCATTTGTCATTTGTCATTGGGGATGGGGCATTGGGTATTCTTTTTTCCCAGTCCCCAGTCCCCAGTTCCCAGTCCCCTTTCATACCGATGGTAGAGGTTCTTTAACTTTGGCTTCTAGTGTTTTTGGATCTACTGATTGTAATTCACCGTGGTTGAGTGTCCAGCAACGGTCTGCGATCGCTAACATATCCCCAGCATCGTGTGTCACTACCAACAGTGTCCAATCTTGTTTCAGTTTCGCTAATAAATTTACCAGTTGCCGACGCATTGACCAATCTAACCCAGCTGTGGGTTCATCCAATAGCAATAAATTTGGCTGGCGGATCAATTGCACTGCCAAAGCTAAACGTCGTTGCTGACCACCACTCAAAGCATGGGGGCTAGCGGAAAGCGATAAATGCTCTAATCCCACCTCACTCAGAGCCTGTCTGACTCGTTCTGACCCTAACTCAGGATGTCCTAAACGTAATTCTTCTAAAATCGAACCACCGCAAAAGTGCCGTTCTGGAAACTGAAATACCAACCCAGCCAATTGTTGTAGCTGTTCGGCTATAAGTTCTTGTTCCCGCCAGAAGAGTGCGCCGCTAGTGGGTTCAGCTAGTCCCGACAAAATTTCTAGTAAGGTACTTTTACCGGAACCACTCGGGCCAATAATCAGACCTAGCTGCTGGGGTGCTAATTCTAAATTGATCGATTTGAGAATCGCTGTTGGGCACGCTGTAGGATGATAATTTACATTTCGGAGATAAAGCATTTGTTAAGATTACCAAAAAGTCAGCAAATTACTGATTAGTTACACTGAGAATGTCTGGAAAATTCTGGAAAAACAATTTATAGCGCCTTACCTGGATTAACACCTTAATTTAGCAATTATCCACTTTTTCTCCATTGTGGCAGACTAAGCCTGAAATAATGGCTAGAGCAAGCCTGGAAACATGGAAAGATTACCAATATATAAAAAAATTTTGGTTGAAGCAAAGGCAAGTTGAAATCAACCATTTTTGCATTCTAAGTAACACATACAACTATTTCAACCGCAATTATTCTGAGGGTTAAAATGACTAAAAGGTTTTCTTCGCCTCGATTAGTAGTGTCTGCTCAACTCACTGCCTTTGCTCAGACTGCTTTTGCAGTTGCGTTCGCCTTTGGCGTTGCCCCTTGGGCGATCGCACTTAATTTCTGGGTAAATCCCTCCCTGGCTGGCGATCCGTTTCGCAATAACAAACCTCATCAAATTGGCGATCAAACAGAAGCAGCTTTCAAAGCTATTTTCCAACAGGGCAACTATCCAGCAGCAGAGCGTTATCTGGAACAAGCAGTATCCAAAGAGCCAAATGAACCTCTAGCTTATGCCATGAAAGCATCTTTAGCATATGGAAATAAAGATTGGTCTAAACTCGACACCTATAGTCAGAAAACTCTAGAAACTGGACAAAAACTGATTCCTAGCGATCCATTGCGTGGTAATTTATACACTGCTGTTGGTCATTTTTTAGAGGGTGCTGTAGTTCTCACTCGTCAGGGTACAGTTAACGGTATACCGCAAGCCTTTAGTCGGCTGCGACAAGTTTATGAATATTTAGATAAAGCCGAAGCAATTTCTGCCAACGATCCAGAACTAAATTTAATCAAAGGTTATATGGATTTACTGTTGGCGGTTAATTTGCCTTTTGCTAGCCCAGATCAGGCAATTGGACGGTTAGAACAAAATGCTTCTCCTCAGTATCTAGTGGATCGGGGTATTGCTCTTGCTTACCGGGATTTAAAACGGTATCCACTGGCACTAGAGCATGTCAACCGGGCGATTAAAACCACATCAGATAATCCAGAAATTTATTATCTCAAAGCCCAAATCCTGAAAAACCTGGGGCAAAAAGAAAAAAACCAGCAGATGATCCAGGAAGCGATCGCTAATTTTGACAAAGCATTAACCAAAAAATCCCAACTCCCAAGCGATTTAGTCAAACAAATTGAGCGTGAACGCAAAAATGCTGCTAGCCTTAACAATCCTTAACTGCCATTCCCCATTCCCCATTCCCCATTCCCCATTCCCCATGCTTTACTTTGATATGCTTATTTGCAGAACAGTAATTGAGATATTAGACCAAAATGGAGATTCAGTTCCGCGAAATTAATCCTTTTGATATGTGGATTTGGCTGAAATTCAGCACAAATCCTTCTGCGCGTGAAAAGCAGTACGTAGAAGAAGTCTTCAATTCCTGGTTTTATCTAGGTAAATTGGGTGCATTTAATGCAGAGAATCTTCAGGTGCAGGACACTGGACTCGATATCAGCTACATGAATTATGATGAGCAAGGGTATGACAAAAGCTTGCTAGCACTGATGCACAACATCGGTGAGTTTGAATATGAGGGCCAATGGGGACGTTGTTGGTTTGACTTAGGAACCAGTGATGCGATCGCATTGGATATTTTAATCAACGCCCTCAGCCAGCTAAGTCAGGAATATGTCACCATTGAAGAATTATACATCGGTGGCGAAAATCCAGATTGGCCGATTGAGGATAGCGAAAGTCGTCCTCAGTCTATTTACGATAATTAGTTACAAAAATGAATAAAGCAGGCGAAATTCGGGTAATAGCCTTGGGGCTAATTCGGAATGGCGAACGCATATTTGTTTCTGAAGGCTACGATCCCGTAAAGCAAGAAACATTTTATCGGGCTTTAGGCGGTGGTGTCGATTTTGGCGAAACCAGCCGCGCCGCCTTAGAACGGGAGTTTCAAGAAGAAATTCAGGCAGATTTAACGAATATTAAATATTTAGGTTGTATAGAAAACCTGTTTATATTTAATGGTAGGCAAGGTCATGAAATTATTCAGCTTTATCAATGTGACTTTGTTGATTCCAAATTTTATCAACTGGAAAGTTTAATTTTTTCAGAATCACAAACTCATAAACATAAAGCGTTATGGATGGATATCTCCCGCTTCAAATCTGGGGAATTCAGATTAGTACCTGAAGTCTTTTTTGAATATTTATAAAGAATATGGAAGTTTACTAAGATTGCTTTGATGTTAATTATGGCGCTGCACTCAGCAAAGACACAATATACTGATTGAGACTAACGCCTTCCCGTTCAGAAGTCTCAGCTAAACGTCGATGTAAAGATTTCGGCATCCGAACTAGTAGTTTACCGCTATGGCTATCATTACTACTTGGTAAGGGAATATCATCGCCTGCTTCATAGGCTGTCTCAATCCACAATTCCCGCGCCTCATTGAGATTTGCCATTATCTCTTCAAGGGTTTCGCCTTGGGTAAGACATCCAGGTAAATCTTTAATTTGAGCTACATATCCACCCTCTGGGTCAGGGTAAAGTGTTACAGGGTACTGAAGATTTAAATAATATTCTAAGGACGGCTTCTCAATCTGCTGGTTCTTCTGGTTCAGTGTCTTCATCAATCCACTCTTCTAAATTTAATAATTCAACTATTTGCTGTACATAGATTCCCTTAACTTTTTGTCCTCCTGTTTTGGGTACAGTGATGGTTTTACCTTGGGAGTCTCGGAAGCTATGATGGCTACCCTTAGACCTTTTCTCTTCAAAGCCAAAAGCTTCCAATAGATAGTAAACTTCCTGAAAGCGCACTTCTGGAGGTAGCTTTAGGAACTGATCTACTAATTTTCTTAATTTGCTCATTGAGAGATGATACTATATATAGTATCAAACTTTTGAGAGATAAAAAAGCGATCGCTCTAATCAACACTAATCTACGTTAATTCTGCTTTAGATTCCGCCACCCTTCTTGCACGGTATTCAGCCATTGCCTCGGCTGCAATTTTGGCAAGTATGTCTGGAGAACGGGCAAAAGCTTCATCCCAAAATTGTTCATCTTTTAAGTTCTGCCAAAATCATCGCTGCTATAGCATCTTGTTCATTGGCAGGCAAGTTTTTTAGTTTAGCGATCGCTTGTTCAAGTAGCTCAGTCATAGCTGTTAATCGTTACGAAAGTCATACTATAAATTATCTCTGCTTGTAGCCTGTTGGGGTTTTTAGGGCAATACGGTTCAGTTAAGGGCTAATTTTATAAAATTGTGGGTTTTAGAGACGTGATAAATTGCCGTCTCTACAAGTGTTTTGGTCTTATCTGAACTGTATTGATTTATATTCAAAACATCGCAGTGTTGAGTGGCTGTTAACGCGTGTAGGGCTGTGCCATAACAAGACCGGGAACAACACGGTAATGTTTAACATTGAATGTACAAAGTGTTGCACCTTGCCCAACAGCACAAGCAGCTATCAACGCATCTAACAACCCTAAACTGTGAGATAAATGGTAGGTCGTAAAGTCAGACAAGGCGCGAGTCAAGTCAGCCTCAGTAGCCCAGACTACAGGTAGCGGCGCAACCAGTTTTAAAGCATTACTCAATTGTTGCTTGTTTTGAGAATCCTGAATCAGTTCCATGACTACAAAGCCGGGTACACTGGGCAACTCTGATAAACTGGTAAACCAAGTTATTGCAGGAGCATGACCTCGTTGAATATCAATCAAAACGTCGGTATCTAGCAAATACATCAACTTTACCTATTCTCGCTCACGGGTTTGGGCCTCATGGCGTAACTTACGAGCGTATGCTTGGCTATCTGTAATATCGGGTCGTGAGTTTATCACACCTTCGCTCTGCCAATAAGCAACAAGTTCCGCTCCTGTCTTGGGAGGATTTGCTAAAACCTGTCTCACAGAAAGAATCCGAAGAATGTATTCAGAAAGAGGAAGGTTTAGCCGAGAAGCTTCAGTAAAAAGCTCGTTTTCTAGCTCTGGCGGCAAATCAAGATTAATACTCACTCTGGTTATCCTCTGTAGGTTTGGTTCTTAATTGATAGAAACTTGAGCAAAATTTATCAAACAATAGCCGCCTCTGGAATCGCACCCTGCATTCTCCCGAAAGCATCAATCAAATTTTGCAATTGTTGATCTGCTTTAAAAACTCCTAATCCGCGCACTGTCACTTTCCCCGGAGAATACACAAAGCGCGTCTTGAGATTGTCTGGTAAATTCGCCGCCAATAAATTCCAAGCTGGTTCTTCCATTGGTGTTTCTAAAACGACGTGCTGCTTTTGTTCTGGTTTAATCCGGCTAAATCCGAGTTTTTTCGCTAGCTGCTTGAGTTCCATGACTCGCAAAAGTTGATTTGCAGACACTGGCAAAGTACCATAGCGATCGCTCCACTCGGCTGCAATCTGTTTTAATTCTGATTTAGATTTAGCTGTGGCCACTGCACGGTAAGCACTCATCTTTTGATCCAAATCGGTAATGTAATCTGCCGGAATAAACGCCGTCAGGTTGAGGTCAATCTGCGTATCCTCCACTTGCGGAATTTCTTGTCCTCGGATTTCCCGAATTGCTTCTTCTAGCATTTCCATGTATAAATCAAAACCGATGGCATCCATTTGACCGGATTGTTCTGCACCTAGCAAGTTACCCACGCCTCTGATTTCCATGTCACGCATCGCTAGCTGATACCCAGAACCTAGCTGAGTAAATTCCTGAATCGCTCGTAATCGTTGCCGTGCTGCATCAGATAATTGCCGTTGCTTTGGATAAAATAACCAAGCATGAGCTTGGATACCTGCACGTCCCACACGACCGCGTAATTGATACAGTTGTGCCAAACCAAAGCGGTGAGCATCTTCAATCAAAATGGTGTTGACTCGTGGAATATCTAAGCCAGATTCAATAATTGTCGTACAAACGAGAATATCTGCATCGCCATTACTGAAAGTGAGCATGGTTGATTCTAACTCGCTTTCATCCATTTGACCGTGAGCGATCGCAAACCTAGCTCCCGGTATCACTTCTCGTAAATTGGCTGTTGTCTCTTCAATTCCGTCCACTCGTGGAACTACGTAAAATACTTGCCCACCTCTGTCTAATTCTTGACGAATTGCGGTGCGAATACTTTCGGAATTTATTGGTGATAGATGTGTTTTAATTGGTCGTCTGGTTGGGGGTGGCGTAGTAATTAAACTCATTTCCCGAATTCCCGACAAGGACATATACAAAGTCCGGGGAATGGGAGTTGCAGAAAGGGTAAGCACATCCACTTGAGTTTTCAAGCTTTTAATTTTCTCTTTCTGGTTCACCCCAAATCGCTGTTCTTCATCTACTACCAATAACCCTAAATCCTTGAATGATACACCTTTACCTAAAAGTTGATGTGTACCAACTACTACATCTAATTCACCCGTTGCCAATCGCTTTTGAATCTCGCGGCGTTCTTCAGCAGACCGAAAACGGTTGAGCAAACCGACATTTACCGGGTAGGGTGCAAAACGTTCTTTGAGTGTATGGTAATGCTGCTGTGTTAAAATTGTCGTTGGCGCAAGGAGTGCCACTTGTTTACCGGCGGTGACTGCTTTAAAAACAGCACGAATCGCCACTTCCGTCTTCCCGAAACCGACATCGCCACAAACTAAGCGATCCATTGGGCGATCGCTTTCCATGTCGCGTTTTACATCTTGTACAGCTTTGAGCTGATCCGTTGTGGGTTGGTAGGGGAAAGAATCTTCTAATTCCTCTTGCCAAGGCATATCACCTGGAAAGCTAAAACCCTGTTGTTGCGATCGCGCTGCATACAGTTTCAACAAGTCCACCGCCAATTTTTTAATCGCTTTGCGGACTTTATTCTTGGTATTTTCCCAAGCTTTACCGGTCATCCGATTAAGTTCTGGTGCTTTATCACCTGCGGCGCGGAACCGGGATAAAGCACCTACTTGATCGGCTGCGACTCTGAGTAACCCGTCAGCATACTGCACCACCAAATAATCACGGGTTTCATTATTAATCGTCAAACTTTCAAGCTTGACAAATTTACCAACACCATGATTTCTGTGAACCACATAATCGCCTGGACGCAGCTTATTGGGATCAACTTGTTTAGAAGTTGCTTTGTGGCGCTTACGGATATAGCCGGGAGTCGCCAAAGAATGCTGCCCAAAAAATTCCCGATCTGTGACGATTACTATTCGGTACGTAGGCAGAATAAAACCTTCTAATTCCGCAAGCCCAGAATATTTTAGAGCTATGGGAATATGGTTAATTTGCAGCTTATCTATCGCTTGGTAGTCGCGGGGATTCGGGATAAACTGAGCCGGACAATCATGTTCTTGCAACAGCGAGACAGAACGCGAAGGTTGAGCAGAAAGCAACCAGATCGAGAAATTGCGATCGCGTTCTTGGCGGATAGTTTCAGCTAGTTTAGCAAACTGGTGCGGCGTGACTGGAACAGGACGGCTGGCAAGATTAATTCCATCATTTTCCTCTGACAGTTCCGATAAATATAATGTTTTAAATTTAGCAACATCAGCCAAACACTCATCAAAAGAACGGTGAATTTTCGGCAATGTTAGGGTAGTGGGCGTAGATTCTCCCCCATTCCCCACTCCCCACTCCCTATTCCCTATTCCCCATTGTTCTTCAGCATTTTCCACCCAGCGATCGCTATGAGCATGACACTGTTCTGGCTCATCAATGGCAATCAGGGTATTTTCTGATAAGTAGTTTAGCAGAGATGCTGGTTGCTCGAAAGCCAACCCCAAAAAGCGACGACTACCCTCCAAAAGTGATGACTTCTCAGTGCTAAGTTCTGAGTCAGAATTTAACTCATAACCCTTCGGCAGGCTCAGGGCATCGCTCATAACTCCTAACTCCGAACTATTCTTCAGTGCCGCCATGACGATGGGAGCAAAGCTAGTAGGGGTAAGAATTAACTGATCAACTTTATCGAGGGCGGAACGTTGGGTTGCTGGGTCAAATTCCCGCATTTGCTCGATTTCATCACCAAACCATTCCAGCCGGACTGGAAACTCAGATGAAACTGGGTACACATCAACAATATCGCCCCGCCGACTCCATTGCCCTTCCATTTCCACCAGAGGTACTCTTTCGTACCCCAGAATAGTTATTTTTTCACTGAAGGCATTCAAATCTAATTCCATCCCCCGCTTCAAGGTAAGACAGAATTGCCCAAAAGCTTCTGGTGGAGGTAAGTGGGGTTGCAGTGCCCCTTGAGTAGCCACAATCGCCAAAGGTCGCTTCGCTCCGGTACTGGGGATTGGGAATTGGGGATTGGGAACAGACAAGGGAGTAACTTTTTCAATAATTCCCTCTTGTCCTCCTAATCCCCAGTCCCCATTCCCCTGTCCCCTGTCCCCTGTTACCAAATCCGCCAATACCTGCATTTGCCCCCAACTCATCTCAGTTTCCGGGTCAAAAGGTTCGTAGGGAGAAGCTTCGGAGGTGGGGTAAAAATGTACTGTTTGCCATCCCATTGCCTCCAGTTGTGCGTAAACGCGTCCAGCTTCTTCCAAGGTGGCGCAAACCACAAACAAATCTTTGCCCTGAGACTGCGCCAATGCCGAAGCCACCAAACCCTTGGGTAGTCGAGGAATGCCATTTAACCGCAATTCTTGTTGTCGGTTTAGCTTAGAAATAAATTCAGTGGTGAGTGGCGATCGCGCTAAGGCACGCACAATAGAAGAAAATGACATAAGTACTACTAGCGGTGGGAGTCTTTGTGGGTCAGAAAATCTTGAGTGAGTTGATGTCAACTATTTTAAAAGGTTGATGGTTGACGGTGAACAGTCAACAGTCAATGTGAAAATAACTATTACTTTCTGTACAGTCAAAGCATTTATAGAAGCACCTTTAATACTAGATACTAGGTATTGAGCTACGTTCGCTCTGATAAGCGGCAATTTTAAACATGTCCTCCATCACTTTTGAAATTTTAATCATTTTGGTGCTAATTATTGCCAATGGCGTGTTTTCTATGTCTGAGATGGCCATTGTCTCGGCACGGAAAGTTAGGCTACAGCAGCTTGCTAATCAAGGAGATGTCAAGGCAAAGGCAGCATTGAAACTAGCTGAGTCTCCAAATCATTTCCTGTCAACCGTTCAAGTGGGTATTTCCCTAATCGGTATCTTGACTGGTGCTTTTGGAGGAGCAACAATTGCTAACCGACTAGTATTCTATGTGCGACTTGTCCCCTTCTTGGCACCTTATAGTGAACCGATATCTTTCGGAATAGTAGTTTTGATCATTACTTATTTGTCACTGATTGTTGGCGAATTGGTACCGAAGCGTCTGGCATTAAACAACCCAGAAAGGATTGCATCGATTGTAGCGATTCCTATGCAAGCCTTATCGGCGATCGCTTCCCCAATGGTGTATCTCTTAAGCGCTTCTACAGATTTGATCCTGCGATTACTGGGAATTACAGCTTCTACTGAGCCGCAAGTTACCGAAGAAGAAATTAAAATCTTAATTGAGCAAGGCACGGAGGCGGGAACCTTTGAGGAAGCTGAACAGGATATGGTGGAGCGAGTCTTTCGTTTAGGCGATCGCCCTGTCAACTACCTAATGACACCCCGTCCCGATATTGTTTGGCTAGACTTAGACGACTCTGCCGAAGAAAATCGTCAAAAAATGGTTGAAAGCGCCTATTCTCGGTATCCAGTTTGTCAGGGGGGACTTGACAATGTGCTAGGTGTTATCCCTGTCACCGACTTATTAGCCAGGAGTTTCCGAGGAGAACCGCTAGACTTGACGGTGGGATTGCGACAGCCGATATTTGTTCCAGAAAGCACCCGTGGTTTGAAAGTTTTGGAATTGTTCAAACAAACTATTACTCACATGGCGCTGGTAGTAGATGAATACGGCGTGATTCAAGGATTAGTCACTCTCAACGACATCATGAGCGAAATCGTGGGTGATGTTCCTTCAACAGATGGACAGGATCATCCACAAGCTGTGCAACGCGAGGATGGTTCCTGGCTTTTAGATGGGATGTTGCCCGTAGAGGAGTTTTTGGAACTTTTCGGTATGGAAGAGTGGGAGTCTGAGGAGCGCGGTAGCTATCAAACCTTAGGTGGTTTTGTTATTACTCATTTAGGTCGTATTCCTGCCGCAGCAGATCATTTTGAATGGCAAAGTATGCGAATTGAAGTGATGGATATGGATGGTAATCGCGTTGATAAGGTGCTAGTTGTACCTAAGGGAAGTAAATCACCAGATACGGCAAAATCTGACTAGGATTGGGCATTGGGGATTGGGGATTGGGGATTAGGGCTTGCTATTTACCATAGCCAATGCCCTATTTATGCAATTTGTCAAGTCTTCGATAGACGTTGGACGGCTTCACCTGCCAACATTTGATGGGCTTGTGCCAAAACTTGGGGGATTTTAGCGGCGTGGGGATTGCGGGCGAGACATTGGCGCAAGTTTAATTCGTCTAGCCTGTCAGCTTTGTTGCCAGGAAACCAGTGGCTGGCATTACCAAGCAGGTTATAGCGCATTTTGGCATACTCTACCAGATCGTAGGCGATCGCTAAATTCCGCAGCCACAAAATTACCCGAATATTTACCTCACCAGGGGTTTGCTCAAATGTAGGTAAATTATCTTCCCAGGATTTTACCCAATCTTCTCCCAAAGTAGCGATCGCTTCTGCCTCCAACCTTGCTAAAATTGGGGGCAAAATTTCTGATGCCCGATCCACTAACTCTAAGGTCTTCAGGTGTTCATCAAAATCTTGTGGTTTTGCTGCTCCCAGGCTCAGGGTATGCACCTCCTGATGACTCAAACAAAACAAATCATTAAACACCATTGGACTCAAAGGGGCGCAAAGATTTACTAATTTTTGTGGGGGTTCATACAACAAACCCCCTTTATTAGATGGGCTAATAATAAACACCCCCATATCGTGGCGTTTAGCTGCTTCAATTGCCGCCCAATTCCATTGATTAATGTAGTACCAGTGCAGGTTCACATAATCAAATAAATTGGTATTAATTGTCTGCACAATCATATCTGTTGAACCGTGTGTGGAAAAGCCAATAAATCGAACTTTTCCCTCTGCTTGCAACTGCTGCGCTACTTCCAAACAGCCACCAGGACGGATACTGTCATCAAACGACTCAGGATGATTAATGCCGTGCAACCCTAAAAGGTCTACATAATCTAGGTGAAGATTTTGTAATGATTGTTCAAATGTTTTTCGGAATTCTTTCGCATCTGGCTTTGGGTTGATTTTAGTCTGAACAATTAACTTTTCGCGGGGAAATTTAGGTAGAATTCTTCCCAATTGCATTTCAGAAGTGCCATAACCACGAGCAGTTTCAATATGATTAATCCCAACCTCAACTGCCCTTCTAATAGTCGCTTCGAGATTCGCCTGGTTATCAGCAGGAATTTCATTGTTGGGAACATCTTCCCATTTGAACTGATATCTCATGCCACCGCAGGAAAACACTGGCATCTGTAATTCTGTGCGTCCAAATCGTCTATATAGCATCAGTAGATTGTGGATTGCTTACCAACTTAAAATTTAAAAATAACAGCCATTCAAGTCTACAGTGCCACAATAATTAAGGACTCCCACAAAATAAATTATCCAGTAAGTGCCTTATGCTGTCGCGGTAACACACCCTACAGACTATTGGTTGGGATATTTTTTTAATTGGAAATCCCTTACCTCTAACAATATTCATCGCATTACTAAATTGGTCAGGTCTTTTGTTTATTGGAATGTTTCTTGGGGTATGTTTCGCCGTTGGCTGGAATATTTTGCGGCTAAATTTAACTAACTTTGGGGGTTTAAGTCCCCTGCCTCTATAGGCAGCACGTTTTGATGCCTAAATCTAAATCCCCGTTACAAAACATAATTGCGTTAGCGTAGCGGTAGCGAGTCCGCGTTCGCTTTTAGCGTCTCGGAGAGAGCGTCATTGCGAATTGCGAATTGTTTTAATTCTTTGGAGACTGCGCTTGGATTAAGCAATTTCTCAATATTTCGGCTAACTCCTGTACATGCGGCTCATTAAGTTGGCCAAGGTGAGAGCCGGGAACGTAATGGATATCTAATCCTCCGACAACTACTTCGCCCCAGCCGAATTGAGGATCATATTGTGTGCCTATAGCTTCGTCCCGATTTTGATCTTCTGTTCGCAAGAGGATAGCTCGACCAGGGTAAACTGGGAAAATATATTCACTAACCGCTTGAGTGTTAGCATCTATAATTTTTAAGTGCTTGTCACTTACAGGTATATCTAGTGCCACTTCCAAGTAACGGTCGTATGTATTCTGGAGATGAGACTTACGCCAATAACTCCATCTCACAACCCTTTGCCAAAGGTAGGCTGGCCCTTGTTGAACAATATTATTTAAATGCAAGAAAACTCGCTTGAAAAATGACGCCCGCCAGCTATAACCTGGACGACAACTATCAAGCATAACTAGAATACCAATTTGTTCGCCTTGCTCTTGGAGTTGCCGAGCCATCTCGAAAGCAACTACACCCCCAAAAGAATAACCTCCCAAAAAATAAGGGCCATTGGGCTGAAGGGTCTGGATTTCTTGAATGTAGTGAGTTGCCATGTCTTCAACCCGTGTATGGAAAGGATGTTTTCCATCTAGTCCTTGTGGTTGTAGTCCATAGAATGGTTGGTCTAAACCCAGATGTAATGCCAGTTCACGGAAACACAACACTTCTCCACCCAGTCCGTGAATACAGAAAAAAGGCGGCTTGGAACCATTGGGTTGAATTTCTACTAGGGATGACCAAGTAGTTATTGATTCGTCTAAGGTATCTACTAAAGCCTTGTTTTCTGCTAAATTTTCTTGGCAAATTATTTTGGCTAAAGCCTCTATAGTCCCTGACTGGAAGAGAATGGCAAGAGGCAGATTTTTATTAAATATTTTCTCAATTTGCCAAAACAGTTTTACTGCTAAGATCGAGTGCCCTCCTAGCTCAAAGAAGTTATCGTTGACGCCAATGGGCTGGACACCTAAAGTTTGTTCCCAAATCTCTGTTAGCTGGCGTTCCACTTCATTGCGGGGAGCAACAAACGTAGCTTCTGACTCTTGTCTTGATAAGTCGGGTGCAGGTAAGGCTCGGCGGTTTACCTTGCCATTAGGGGTTAAAGGCATGGTGTCCAGCAAGACGAAAGCTGAAGGTAGCATGTATTGTGGGAGCTTTGTCAAGAGGAAGCTCCGTATGTCACTAATTGTAGATGCCCAGTCTTGATTCGGGATAATGTAAGCAACTAAACGTTGATCCCCAGGAACATCTTCACGGGCTATTACTACAGTTTGGAACACATCCGGGTGTTGGGCTAATACCGTCTCAATTTCCCCTGGCTCAATGCGTATCCCACGGATCTTAACTTGATGATCTCGGCGACCGAGAATTGCTAGAGAGCCATCTGGAAGATAGCAACCGCGATCGCCTGTATAATAAAGCCAATCCCGTTCGTCATTCCGATAGAGGTTTTTGACAAACCGAGAACGGTTTTCATCTTGAGCATTTATATAACCCAAAGTGCAAAATGGCGTTCGTATAACGATCTCGCCTGGTTCACCAATGCCACACAACTGGTTATTTGGTGTTAAAACTAGTGCCTGGGTTTCAGGGAGGGGCAATCCTACTGGTTGTACTCCTGGTGTACACTCAACAGGTATTTTGTAATAACACTTTGCCAAAGTTGTCTCTGTCGGCCCATAGAGATTGACAATTTCACCTGATTCGGGAAAAGCATCCCGCCACCGACATACAAGTGTCTCCTTGAGAGGTTCTCCAGCACAGAACAACCAGCGTAAGTTACGTAGATAGACTCCTGACGGCACATTGGCTAACCATAATTGCGCCAGCGATGGAACTGTGTGCAGCACAGAAATTTGCTCATGTTCCAAGTAATTCAAAATCTTAGTTGGTTCTAGATTATCCCCTTCCTCTGGCAAACATAGGGTTGCACCACTAGTTAAAGGTAAGAAAATATCTCTGAGGACTACATCAAAGGAAAGACCTGTCAATTGGGCAACCCGGTCTTGCTGACCAATTTCAAATGTCTGCCTCTGCCAGTTGAGAAAATGCGCCAACCCTTTGTGACATCCCAGCACTCCCTTAGGTATACCAGTGGTGCCCGAAGTAAAGAAAATATAAGCTGGATCATCGGCAGTAATTTCAGGCAAGTTTATTGCTTTACTGTTGTCTTGGGCTGAATTTATCGTTTCTCCTGTGTCTGGGTTTATACAGATGATCGTTAAAGATTTGTATATTTCTTTGTCTTCTGGACGTTGACTATCAATATATAATATGTATTTAGCTTTAGCTTGCTTTAACATGAGCAAGTGGCGATTGCTAGGAAGTTTTGGATCGAGGGTAAGTAGAACACCGCCACTCAAGAGTACAGCGACCATACTCGAAATTAGTCCAAAGCTTTTTGTCCCAAACACGGCTACAACATCTCCCCGTTGGACTCCGTGAGACAACATCACCCCTGCTAAAGCTTGAGCACTTGTGCCCAATTTCTCATAGTTCCAAGTGCGAGATCCTTGACGGAGTGCTGAATGTTCTGGGGTACGATTTACCCAAGAGGTAAACATTGTTGTTACTAATTCGTATCTCGGTTCTGGCAAAACCGCCCTTGGTTCTGGTAGTAAAGTTCTGGCTTTTGGTGTGACAAGAGAATATAAACTAATCTGGCTATCCGCAGCAGCAACAATTTGATTCAACAAATGATGGAATTGATGCAGCATTTCCATCATTCGCTCTGAAGCAAACAGATCAGTGTTGTAGACTAAATCAAGTTGGATTCCCTGATTTTTTTCTGTCACATACAAGGTTAAGTCGAATTTGGAAGCCGTTTCTAACATCGAGACTGGTTCTATCACCACTCCAGGTAGTTCCAGTTGGATGTCCTTTAAGTTGAGCATATTAAACCACACTTGAAACAGTGGGTTACGGCTGGTATCTCGCTCTGGTTGCAGTTCTTCTACCAGTTTCTCGAAGGGCATATCCTGATGGGCATAAGCACCTAATGCCATCTGGCGAACTCGACTCAGCACTGAACGAAAACTAGGATTACCGGAAAAATCAGTCCGTAAAACGACGGTATTAATAAAAAATCCGATCAACCCTTCAATTTCAGAACGGTTACGACCGGCAATGGGAGAACCGATGAGAATGTCTTCTTGCCCAGTGTAGCGGTGCAGGATTATCCCAAAGGCTGCCAGCAAGGTCATGAATAGGGTGACACCTTCCTGACGCGAGAGTTCAATGAGCGATGCACTCAGTGTCTGCGTTAGCATTAGCGATTGAGCCGCCCCCTGGTAAGTTTGCACTGGTGGCCGTGGCCGGTCGGTAGGCAATTCCAGTACAGTATTAGCACCTGCTAACTGGGTTTTCCAGTAGTTGATTTGACTGGAGAGGACTTCACCCGATAGCCATTGGTGCTGCCAGACAGCAAAATCGGCATACTGAATGGGTAATTTTGCCAGGGGAGAAGGCTTACCGCTCAACAAGGCTTCATAAAGAGATGCTAACTGCTGCCAGAGAATCCCCATTGACCAGCCATCGGAAGCGATGTGGTGCATCACCAACAACAGTATCTGCTCCTGTTCATCTATCTGGAGCAAGCTAGCTCGCAGCATCAAGTCTGATTCTAAGTTAAAGGGGCGTTTCGCCTCTTGATTTAGCAGAGATTGCACCTTCTCTTGTGTTACTTTAATTATCTTGAGTTCAACTGGCCGAGGCTTGCCAATAACTTGTATGGGGCTACCATCGGGTGATGTAATAAAGTTTGTTCGCAGTGCTTCGTGATGGATGACGATCGCATTTAGTGCATTTTGCAATATACTCGCGTTGAACTCGCCCCTTAAACGCAGTGCATTGGAGATAATATAAGCTGGGCTGTTAGGTTCCAACTGCTCCAAAAACCAGACTCGCTGCTGGGCAAAGGATAAAGGGATTGACTCCCGGTTGGCTATTAGGGGAATAGTCTGATTTTGGGGATCATTTTCTGGAATCTGGGTTTGAGCGATGGCTTGAGCTAAACTAGCGATCGTTGGATTCTCAAATAATATCTGCAAGGGCATTTCTATCTGAAAGGCTTTGCGAACCCTAGACATGACTTGAGTAGCCAGCAGTGAATGGCCTCCCAATTCAAAAAAATTGTTGTCAATGCCTACTTGTTCCAGACGCAAAACTTTTACCCAGATGTGAGCTAAGACTTCTTCTGTAGCATTTTGGGGTGGGACAAAGTTAGTTGACAGCCCAATATTAAATGTATGCGGTGCAGGTAAAGCACTGCGGTCTATTTTGCCGTTGGGACTTAATGGCAGGGTGTCCAAAAATACAAAACTGGCAGGTATCATATATTCAGGCAACCGACTTTGCAAAAAGCTACGCAATTCAACCTGAGTAGGAATTTGCTCTGGGTTGGCAACAATATATGCTACGAGTTGCTTGTCACCAGGAATATCCTCTCTAGCTATGACTAGAGTCTGTATCAGCGCCGGATGTTGCCCTAATATTCCTTCAATCTCTCCCAATTCAATTCGGAAGCCACGAATCTTCACTTGGTAGTCAATACGACCGAGAAACTCGATATTACCGTCTGGTAGAAAACGTGCCAAGTCTCCAGTCTTGTAAAGACGTGCCCCAACTTCAGAGCTAAAAGGGTTGAAAATGAACTTCTCTGCGGTTAATTCAGGACGGTTAAGATAGCCTTGCGCTAAACCAATACCGCCAATGTGCAGTTCACCTGATTCACCAACAGGCACAGGCTGCAAATTTTCATCAAGGATGTAAATCTCTGCATTAGTAATGGGGCGACCAATGGGAGCAATGGTATAATTACTGCCGCGCTGGCAAGTCCAGAAAGTGGTATCAATGGAAGCTTCTGTCGGGCCATAGCAATTATGGAAAACATTGTCCAAATTCAGTTTGGCAAAGAAACGTTCTATGAGTTCGCCAGGTAAAGCTTCACCACCGCAGGTAATATGCCTAAGAAATCGGCAATTCTCAATTCCTTCCTCTTCCAGTAAGACACGCAGTATAGAAGGTACTAAGGCCAAGACAGTGATTTGCTGCTCAGTAATCACCTTCACAAGGTAAGCAGTGTCTTGATGTCCACCAGGACGAGCCATGATCAATTTCCCGCCAAAGCACAATGGCCAGAATATCTGCCACACTGAGGGGTCGAAGCTAAAAGAAATAGTTAGTAAGACTTTATCTGCTTGAGTTAATTTAAAGGTTGTTTGCCGCCAGTATAGTTGATTGCAGATACCACGATGAGGGATCATTACACCTTTGGGCTGTCCTGTAGAACCAGATGTGTAGATTACGTAGATGAGGTTATCAGCCGTCGTTTGATTTACAGGATTTTCTTGACTGTTTTGAATGTTACTTTGCCAATTTGAATCTAGATAAACCACTTGTGCTTGATGCGGTGGTAGGTTCTTGACCAATTTCTCTTGGGTTAACAATACTGGTGTCTGGGTATCTGATAAGATGAAGGTTAAACGCTCTGGGGGATATGCCGGATCTAAAGGCACATAAGCGCCTCCAGCTTTCAGAATACCTAGTATTCCTACGATCATCTCCAAGGAGCGCTCCAAGCAAATCCCCACTAGTACTTCGGGCCCAACTCCTAAAGTACGTAAGTGATGCGCTAGTTGATTCGCCCGCTTATTTAACTGTTCATAAGTAAGTTGTATATCTTCAAATACTACAGCAATTGCTTGGGGCGATCGCTCTACTTCCATCTCAAACATCTGATGGATGCACAGATAGTGATGAACTACTTGGGTATCATTCCATTCATCTAGAGCTTGAGTGCCGATGATGTCAGTTAAGGTATTTAACGGAATATTTTGCTTATACTCTGGAGTCTGGCTATCTATCTGCATTTTCTATATATCAACTCCATCAACAAATGCGATTTATTAATTTATTATTTATTGTAAATGTTTTTATACAAAATTCTATGTGAAGCTGCATATTAATGCCCTTATACCAATTTAATGTGAAGTTGCATATATCTTGATCCCCCTAAATCCCCCGATAAATTGGGGGACTTTGATAGATGTTTTTCCGGCCCCCCTTACTTATTAAGGGGGGCTAGGGGGGATCGAATTATATGCAGCTTCGTAAAAAATTGTTATTAGATAGGAACCTTAGGCTATATCAATCAAACCTAGCTAGTCTTAAAGGCAGGAAAGTGCGCGAAAAACTTCTGTTTTGCTGTAGCCAAGCTAAATATATGCATTTTTAAAGATAATTGGTATTTAAAGCTCTAACTGATCGATTTTTATTTAACATATTAATTAGCATTTTTTACCAAATATTTTATTTTTAGCTAAAACTTTAAAATGCTTTTAAATTTAAAAATTCCATGATTGCGTCGTTGAGGTACAGATAGGGAGAAGCTTTAAATTTCCGGCTTTACCTTTAGTTAATAAATAATTTTTTGTTCTATATAACTATATGGGTAAAATACAATAATTAACTGAAACAACTTTATCTTTTTCTACGAACATTTGCTGAACTAAAAAATAATTATTACCGAATCTTCATTGTTTTTCTTCAGATGTAAAAATAGTGTAAAGTCGAAAAAATGACTCTCTGCCACGAGGTAAAATGCCTATAATGCAGATATGATAAGACTTACAAATATTAAATATTGTTAATAATTTATTGCCCATTTTCTAGAAATGCCTATAAAACTTACTCAAGTTCAACTAGTATATTGCATTATGTAAAGTTTTGTAACAATAATTAAGCTTTTGATGCATTTTATTGTATTCTCTGTGTGTAAGTTTTGTTAATCAGTAATTATGCGTAAAGAAACAAAAAACTTTTAAGCAAAGCTGAATTAATCTAGCTAAATATGCTACAGTAATTTCCGAGGGAATATATTGTCTAATAAAAGTGGAACTCTGCAATGAGACTGTAGTAAATCAGTTCAACTCTTACGCACCTTAGAAATCTTAATATCTTTATACCTAACCTACTTTCTTTACGTCAGGGTTTTATTCAACTATTAAACTCAATGCTCAAAATCTCCGGACTGAAAGTGATTCTACCCTGCAACAAAAGCTAAGTATCTGGGTAGTAACAGCATTCAAAATGTCCCTGGAAGATAATTTTGAGCAAGAATTTAAAGTTAGTGCGAAGAAAATGATCAATAGTAGGCTACAAAGCTCAGGTTTATTTGAAAGAAAATGTGAGATTCCCCACTTGTCTTAATAGTAAGTTTCCATCAAGTTTTAATTACACCAAGTGTTCCTAACTATGAGCAATCAAAGCATTACAACAAATAAATTCAATGAAGTGCCTTTAGATTTACGTGCATCTGCATCCGTCAGCGTACGCAAAGGTTCGTGGTGGTTAAGATTAACAACATTGTTTTTAGTAGACTATACTCTTTTATTCTTAAGTTGGGTTTTAGCTGGATATCAATCTTCTTATGGGCATTTGACTTCGTATATACACACTCATTATTTGCCGATTTTAATAACTATTGGGATTCAAATAGGCTCATTAGCTATCGAGGGTATTTATCGAGAAGGTCAAAAACGCTATGACTATCTCAATATTATAAAATCGCTAACTTTTGCTCATGGATTAATACTCCTAGTTTGTCTTTTATATAAACCAGTGATTGATATTACACGACCAAGATTAATATTATTATCTTGGTTGTTGAGTATCTTATTTATCTGTACTGGTAGATACGCTATAAATTTTACTCTAGAATATTTGCGTAAGCAGAAAAAAATAGTTCGTTCTTCTGTATTCATCATTTGTGATCCTCAAGATCGTGATCAGATAGCTAGCTTTATAAAAAAAGAAAAGCATTATATTGTCTCTGGAACGGCTAATGCTAATTCATTAGATAGATATAAACGTCAACAAACATTGAATGAACTTAATGAATTAGGTGTAACAGAAGTTTTTATATCTTGGGATGCTCTAAAAAATAGAATGTTTTTATGCTGGTTATTTCAAGCATCTGGCATCCAAGTCCATATTTTACCGATGGAATTAAAACCAATTTATAAAAACGTAGAATTTAATAAAATAGGGGGAATGCCTTGTCTAAGTTTAGATTGTCCAATAATTACAGGTAAAGATTTTTGGATAAAGCGCACTTGTGATTTTTGCGTCGCGACTTTGTTCGTAATGTTATCATTTCCTATTTATATAGCTATAGCTATAGCTATAAAACTGGATTCTGCCGGCACAGTATTTTATAGACAAACCCGTATAGGTTTACATGGGCAACAGTTTAAAGTATGGAAATTCAGAACTATGAGGTCTGATGCAGAAAAATTACAGAAAGAACTGGAAGCTCTAAATGAAACCAAAGATGGGATTATCTTCAAAATTAAAGATGACCCTCGGATTACCCGTGTTGGAAAATTCCTTCGACGTTACAGCTTAGACGAATTACCTCAACTTTTTAACGTTATCCTTGGAGAAATGAGTATAGTAGGACCTCGTCCTTTACCTACTAGAGATGTAGATAAGTTTTCTGAACATCATTTTATTCGGCATGAGGTCTTACCCGGTATTACAGGTCTTTGGCAAGTCTCAGGTCGCTCAGATATTTTAGATTTTGAACAAGTGATAAATCTTGATCTTAACTACATCGAAAATTGGTCGCTTGGATTAGACTTTGAAATTCTGCTCAAAACAGTTATGGTAGTTTTGAAAAAAGAAGGTGCCTACTAAGGTTAGAAAAAAACTCAAAGAAAATAAAAAAATCATCGAGGATAGCAATAATTAAGTTAGGAGACATATATGTATTGGCGATTCAAAATGAGCGAATTAAGGTGAATTAAAATTTAACGAATGGTAGAAAAGTATAAATTCATAAGTAATTCTCTCTCAATGATAGCCAATCGGTTAGCGCAAAGCATTACAGCTTTTGTATTAACCGCTGCTATTGCTCGTAATCTAGGAGCTGAAGCTATAGGCCAGTATTTACTAGCCTATAGCTACTACTTTATCTTTGTGGGCATTGCTTCACAGGGACTAAAGATATTGTTTACAAGAGAACTAGCCCGTGAACCACAAACAACATCAGTTTATTTGATGAGTGGTACCTTGCTACAGTTAATATTTAGTTTGCTCAGTTATGGGGCGTTGGTGATTGTAGTATTCTTGCTTCCCTATAGTTCCAAAACCTCGACTCTCTGCTACATAATGGGCTTAACTATCATTCCCTTTGCCCTTTCCAACGTAACAGAGGCAATTTTCCAAGCTAAAGAAAAGATGCATTTAATTGCCATTGCTACAGTCCCAGTCTATGCACTACGCCTAATAATAATGATCTGGGCGATGCAACTGAAGTATGGAATTGAATATCTGGGAGCAATACTATTTTTGTCGGAAACATTAATTCTCGTAATTGAATGGATTCTGCTCACACAGTTCGTCAAAATACAATGGCAGATTGATAAAGGATTTGTATGGAATACAATCAAAAATGCACGGACATTTTTTGCTATTGAAGCAATAGCTGTAGTTAGTAGTAGAATTGAAATCTTGATTCTTTCATTGTTAGGTAATGAGTTTTTAGTGGGCCTTTTCGGTGCAATAGTACAACTGCTACAACCATTTTTGATTATTGCTAATAGCATAACTACAGCAATGTTTCCGAGACTATCAAAATTAGTAGATCAAGGACGGGAAAAGCAGCAGCAGATCACTGAAAGCTTTATTGAACTTCTACTAACTATGGGATTACCCTTATTCCTTGGATTATTAATTTATGGCAAAGATTTGCTGACTTTTATTTATGGTTCTAGCTTTGCTCAAGGAAATTTAGCTCTTAGTATCAGCGCTATATCACTACTTTTATTGCCCTTTACACGCACGCTGTGTTCTCTACTTGTAGCCAATCATTTTGAGATAGTGAACCTACGTGAAGTGGTTATTACAACTACATTAGGAAGCTTGGGAGGTGTAGCTTTAGTTTCGCAACATAAGTTAGTAGGTGCGGCTATAATGGCATTGCTAATGACTATTATTGGCTTTAGCCAGTATGTTTACTTCACTTATACTCTATTATTTCCATTAAATTTATGGCGAGTTATTCGCCGTCCTCTTATAATCAGCACTTTAATGCTATTTGTATTATTAATTTTAAAAAAAATAACTTTAGACTTTATATTTACTGTAATTATTGCAACTTCATTCTATATTTTATTTGCTACTTTTCTGACTATTCATACTTTAGGCGGAATTCATATTGTAAAGGAAAAAATTGTAAAAATACGGATGAAGTTTTAATGATCGAGTCTGCTTATAAAACAGTAAACGTAAACTTTACATAATTATCAGATAACCAAAGCTATGAATATTGAATCTCTCCAAGCAGAAAAAGCAACAAACCAAAAATTAGCAATGGTAAATGAAAGTAACGAAATAATAGTCAGCGTTGTGATTCCTACACGCAATAGACCACAAATTGTTGCGAGGGGTGTCATAACTGCATTAACTCAAACGCTGCAATCAATTGAAGTGATTGTTGTAATAGACGGTCCCGATCAGGAAACAGTCAATGTACTATCTCAGATAGCCGATCCAAGATTGAGAGTGATAGAACTATCAAAAAATGTTGGGCCATCAGGGGCAAGAAATACTGGTGTAAGGGAAGCAAAAGGTACTTGGATAGCCTTTTTAGATGATGATGATGAATGGCTTCCACAGAAATTGGAGCGTCAACTTGAAGTAGCAAATAATTCCCATTATAATTTTCCAGTTGTCGCCAGTCGTTTGATTTCCCAGACTCAAAAAGGTCAGTCTATTCTTCCCAAAAGGCTACCTAACCTCTCTGAACCTCTAAGTGAATATCTTTTTGCACGTAACTCCTTATTTAAAGAAGAGGGGTTTATACAAACCTCAACTATTTTCGTAAAAAAAGAGTTAGTGCAAAAAATGCCTCTGGAAGAAAAATTTTACAGACATGAGGATTGGGAGTGGTTGCTGCGAGTTAGTGCTATGGAAGGTGTAGGAGTAGAGTTTGTACCTGAGCCTATGGCAATCTGGCACTCAGAAATGGGAATTAAGCGCTTAAGCAACGTCAATGACTGGCAATATTCCTTGGATTGGATTCGTTCCACTCGCAATTTAGTAACACCAAAAGCTTATTCAGGATTTATTGCAACAATGACCGCTCCTTCTGCGTCCTCAGTAGGTGATTGGAAAGCCTTCTTTCCTTTGTTGTGGGAAGCTATACGCTGGGGCAAGCCCCGCCCGATTGATATATGCTTATACTTAATAATGTGGCTGTTCCCTCAGCAGTTTAGGCAGCAAGTTAGCTCTATTTTGAAGAAGTTTAAAAGATAAGAGGCTCTTCAGAAAAAAAACGAATATAAAAATATTTGCAAAAAACCTTGAAGCATGAATTTCAAGACCACTAAACAAGGAAGTTGTGGTCATAGCTATAGCGCAATATACAAAACGTCTGTGATTAAATTATACTCTTTGAAACTTAGGTTACTTCTGTCTTTGGGTTTCATGAAAAAATGCTAATTAAAAAAATATAGCCATCTTATCAAAGCTGAGTGAATAGAGATAGTAAAGAAAAGAAATTTTCCAAATCAATTAAGACTAGTAATCACAAATTTGTCATTTTTTGAATATATATACCATGATAAAAAATGAGAAAATTTCTAATTTCCGCTGAACAATTAGTTACGGTCATTATTTTAATGATCTATTCAGGAACTCCACTAGATCCGTTGATGACAAACGGCTTTACCGTCAAAGAAAGTGATAGACTCATAGCCCGATTGCTTTTCGCTTTTACATATATAGTTAGCCTTTCCTTAATTACTCTACGTTGGAAGAAGGTTACTTATGTCTTTAGCAGAGATAAATTTATTTGGATATTGCTCGGAGTTTGTGCATTTTCTAGTTTTTGGTCTTTAGATCCAGATACTACTATACGCCGTGTTGTAGGTCTAACAGGAACAATGCTTTTTGGGCTTTATTTAGCTTCACGTTATACCTTGAAACAACAGCTAAAGATATGTGCATACATGTTTGGTATCTCAGCAGTAATGTGTTTATTGTTTGTTCTATTCGTGCCACAGTACGGTATTGTAAGCAGTATTCACATCGGTGCTTGGCGAGGAATATACGCACAGAAGAATGTTCTTGGTAAAAGATTTGTACTTGGTGGAGCAATATTTTTCTTTCTTGCCATGACTAATCGAGAAAATCGCTGGGTTTCATGGCTTGGTTATACTACTTCTGGGTTACTTATATTATTATCACAATCGGCAACATCTGTAGTGAATTTTATAATCATTACAGGTAGTTATCTTATGTATTCTCGAATTTTAAATTTAAAGTATAAAGTAATGATACCTGTTGTAACGTTGGTGTCAACGGTTGGTATAGCTTTTTATACTTGGTTTGTCTCACAATCTGATCAAATTTTAGGCTCAGTAGGCAAGGACACAACACTCACTGGACGTTCAGAATTATGGCCTGCTGTGTTGGAGATGATTGCAAAAAAACCGTGGCTAGGATATGGCTATGGAGCATTTTGGGATGATAGTGTTGAGTCTTCTATTGTTATACAAACCGTACAATGGAATGCTCCTAATGCTCACAATGGTTTTTTGGATCTCTGGCTAGCCTTGGGTCTAGTAGGAGTTTTGGTTTTTGTAATTGGGTTCGTTATTAATTTATTAAGAGCGCTATATTTAATGCGATGGAATCAAACATATGAAAATTTATGGCTTTTAATTTATTTTACCTATATGATTTTTTCAAATTTAACTGAAACTACCTTACTAGAGCAAAATAGTTTGGAATGGATACTTTATGTATCAGCTATATTATCAAGCAAACTTTCTACACGCGCAAATTCCAATTCGTAAAAATAAAATCCATAGGCTTACGCAATTTCAGGAGAAGGCTAGGCAACATTTTAAATTTGGTAAAAGCAATAAAATTTCAAATTATGATTCTTTCCTTGATACATCAATCAAAGATAGACCTAAAGATAGACCAAGTGTTGAGAAATTAGAGCTAGTATGTCGAAAATTAGGCTTTGAAGCTTTATCTAGGATCTAAGGTGAGAACAAGTGTTTTTGCTCTATAGTTATTAATGTGCCCGACTTTCCCTTTCTTGCTGAATGCCCATAAATCCCAATTACAGTAGAGTAAGTAACTAATTGATAAGGTACATGGGTATTATGGGTGAACCAGAGAGAATTGATTATCTTCTGAGATAGGAGTCAAAGGACTACACTGTATGGATAAGATACTTAAGTGTTAATATCAAGCTCCGAAACTGTTAGAGTCTTATGATAAAATTTAGCAAAACTAGTAGTCACTTTAAATTTGGGATGGTGACTAAAATTGTAACTTAGATAGTTTATACTATTGTGATATTGTCAAATCGTTTCAGTCTTATCAATTGCAGTGGTTTGTGCCTTCTCTAAGTCAATTTTTAGTTTCTTGCTTAAAACCTGTACTTTTGAAGATTTATGCCAGAAAAATCTATGGAATCTAGAGAATCTATCGATTTAGACCTGAGTCGTTACTTATTGATATTAAAACGATGGTGGCTACCTGCTACTGCAATATTTGCAGCTACAGTTATGCTCAGTGCTATAGCTACACAATTTATGAAGCCATCCTATGAAGCTGAAGGAAAATTGTTATTTAGAATTCCTTCTTTTAAAATAGCAGGATCTAATCTTTTACCCAATAACAATGAAGGAGGAGATGCAGGAGATTTAAAATCCCTGCTAGCAACTCAAAATCCTATAAATACTCAAATAGAAGTTATTTCTTCACCTATTCTATTGCAGCGAACAATAGATAAACTAAAACTTCAAGACGAAGAAGGTAAACCCCTGGAAATAGAGAAACTACGAAAATCTCTGATCCTAAAAATTGTTGGCGGCACAGATGTGTTGCGAATTAGCTATACCAGCCCTGATCCCGAAAAATCGGCGGCTGTGGTGAACACAATTATGAGTCTGTATTTAGAAAATGACATTTTGACAAATCGCGCTGAGGCAGCAGAAACTCGTCAATTTATGGCCAAGCAGCTTCCTAAAACTCAAGAGGCTGTTAATAATGCGGAAGTAGCACTACGTATATTTAAACAAAAGCATCAGATTGCAGATTTATCAGAGGAAACAAGGTCAGCTGTTGCAACTATTGGAAATCTAGACAATGAGATGAATAATGTTAAGGCTCAACTGGATGACGTAAACGCCCAAACCAATGAACTGCGCCAGAAAGTAGAGCTAAATTCTCAGGAAGCGATCGCTGTGAGTGCCCTTAGTCAGTCGCCAGCAGTGCAGGGAGTTCTTACACAACTTCAAGAAACCGACCGACAGTTAGCGATTGAGCGTAGCCGTTTCCTAGATGACAACCCCGTAATCATTAACTTAGAAGCAAAGAAAGCTAGCTTAACATCACTCCTGCAACAGCAAGTTGGTCAAACTGTTGGTAATCAAACACAAATTCCGCAGAGCCTATTGCAGATTGGAGAACTCAGACAAAACCTGATCCAAAATTTTCTGCAATCAGAAGTACAGCGCTTTGGTTTAGCTAAAAGACTTTCCTCTCTATATAATTCCCGTGCTACCTACGAGCAGCGAGTAAAGATTATACCCCAGTTAGCACAAAATCAGAGGGAGTTAGAACGGAAAGTTGAAGTTGCAGAATCGACGTATCAAACTCTTTTGAAAAAGGTTCAAGAATTACAGTTAGTTGAGAATACAAATACAGCCAGTTCGCGGATTATCGCTCAGGCTTTAGTACCCAAAGATCCAGTAGCAGGCAAAAAAGTTATTGTTTTGCTGCTAGGAGTGATGTTCGGTTTATTTTTGGCCACTACAACTGTTCTCTTGCTAGGCATGAGAGATAGATCTCTGAATACACTTAAGGAAATCAGAGATGTATTTAGATATACGTTGCTGGGAATCGTTCCTTTGTCAGTTAAAAAAGTTCGTCGTGATTCAAATGTAGAATCAATAACTCCAAAAATTGCTGTCAGAGATACGCCTTACTCTTTAACTAGCGAAATCTACCGAATGATTCAAGCTAATCTGAAATTTTTAAGTTCAGATAAGGTGCTGAAAACTATTGTGGTAACTAGCGCAGTTCCTAAAGAAGGCAAGTCTACAGTTTCAGCTAATTTGGCAGCAGCGATCGCTCAACTAGGGCGTAAAGTTTTATTAATTGATGCAGATATGCGAGTTCCTTCTCAGCATCATCTTTGGGAGCTAACCAATGCAGTTGGTTTGAGTGAGGTTCTTGTAGGTCAGGCTGAATTTGACGTTACTGTATCTAAGGTAATGGATAATCTTGATGTCTTAACTGCTGGGGTTAGACCTCCCAACCCCCTTGCTTTGCTTGACTCAAAACGGATGGCATCATTAATTGAAAATTTCTCATCTCAAGAGAACTATGATTTTGTAATTATTGATGCTCCTCCCCTCCTTTTGGCAGCCGATGCTTTGACTTTAAGCCAAATGACTGATGGGATTTTGTTAGTAGCTCGACCTGGGGTAATTGATTCTAACAGTGCTAACGCTGCTCAAGAGATGTTAGAAAGATCTAATTACAACGTACTAGGCTTGGTGGTGAATGGAATCATTGATAAAAATGAATCTAGTAGTTATTTGTATCATGATCATGAATATTTTCAACCACCAAAGTTAACAAAAGAGTTTCAAAGACTTGCAAAAAAATAAAAGGTTTTATTTTTTTTAGAGTTAGGAAAAATCAGGAGTCTAGTTTTGACTCTGATAATTCAGCGGTATCTAGAAAACCTCACTTCTATTTCTCTCTCCTACAAGGAGAGAGACTTTGAATTTTCCCCCTTCCCGTTTCGGGAAGGGGGCTAGGGGGTTAGGTCAATCGTTAGCTTTTCCACATGACCTGAATTGTCAGAGTTTTGACTAGGGATTAAATATACAAAAAAAATCATTGCCGTTAAAGCAACAGCTATAGGAATCCGATTTGATTTCTGTTCACGTAGCGTGGCGTAGCGATACTGATTTGCGTAGTGCGCGTTCGCGCAGCGCAAGCGCGATAAGTAGGGAATAGGCAAGGGGAAAGAAGGCTTACTACTTGTACTGAGTTTTTTTCAGAAATCAAATACTAGTCCTACATGTTTAGCACGCAAGTACCCATGAATTATCGTAGCCTGATGTTAGGTATTACCTATTTTCGCAAACGCTAAAATCCTGATTATTTCTATTTCTTCTGAGTTCCTAATAAATGAGCTAACAGTAAGTGACAAAAACGGGTTGTAAACATAAACACTGTATTAATCAGCATTTTACAATACAACCCAATTCCATACTTTTAACTACTAACTCTACTAAACTACCGAATTTCGTATGCTCCTCTATCGGCTCCTGAACCCTTGATGCGAGAGTCGCCTTCAAAATCGGTTTTCACACTATTGAACTTCATACCACTATTAATTGCCGGACTCGTTGACTTCAGTCTAAAATTACCATACGAGGGATTCATAAACTGTGGATCTGCAATCATATCATTAGGTCCGGAAGCAATTATCGAGGAACTATTGGCGTTGATGTTGTAGTCAAACCTGACGTTATTACCACGGGAGTTCATGTTTATCGGTTTCCCACGCTCAGAATAAAGGATGTTATTGAGAACGTTGATATTATTTGCATCATTAACCGAGATTTGCCCGTATGAAATTTCCGGACTCTGGTTATTCATATAACTAGTGTTGTGGACAATATCGATATTCTCACTTTGGAATGTGTGAATTCCGCTACCACCATTTTTATATGTGATGTTATTGGCAATCAAAGTACGTCCTCGATACGCACTTATTTTTGATCCTTTTTGCTTATTCATTCCACGATCAATAATAATGCCATTCCCATCTTGGATCTTGCCAGTAGTAATCCAGGGAATGAGCATTCGATTGTTGTAGACCTTGTTTCTGGTAATAAACATCTTGTAGTTTTGGCTGTTGTCAGAATTCCAATTGTTGAGCAGCGAAATGCCACTACAGCCGTAAACTGCGTACCAAGCATTATTGAACACCTCGTTATTATCTATTGTTAGATAATCTGACTCAATGCCTACAATGCCTACACCTCCACAATTATGTACTTTGTTGTTGAGAATACGTATATGGTGGGGACGACGATTTTTTGATCCATCTATGCTGATGCAATTTCCATTGGTTAGTGGATTTGATGTGTTATACCTCTGACTCCGCGCATAAGCATAGCTAATATTGTCATTGTTACCTTCAACCTCCAGCCCGTTTACCTCAACATATGATGCTCCATTGTAAATCTGAATTCCATGCCATCCATTGTGCTTAAGTTTCGGCCGATGTCCAGGATATGCTTTATACGTAATCCATGCATTTGACTTTCCAGAGCGTTTAATATCTACTACCGATCCAGTTGGGTGTGCATTCTTGTATACCCCGTTCATGATAAGTACCGTGTCCCCAGGGTTAGTTAGGTCTGCTGCCCTTTGAATTGTCCTAAAGGCGGATGAGGTAGTGCGTCCGCTATTTCTATCGTTTCCTTCACCACTAACATAATATGTTGTCGCACTTGGAACCTGGCTGATCAGCTTGCGGCTTGGTAGTGGAATTTCCTGCTCAGTGAATGACTGACGAACATCTTTAACTAAAGATTCTGTTATTTTCTGTCCTTGAACCAGACCTGTTAATGCCCAGGGAAGTACAAGAGATGCGCTCAAACTGAGAAAACCTAAACCATGAATCATCATAGGGAAAAAATAGGGTATGTTGCAAAAACTGATTCGTCAACGGTCAGTAGCTCTAGCCTTAGTCAGTTACTCAGTATTGGATACGGTTGTGTAACTGCCATTTGTAAGTTTATACACCGTTTATCAGGTTCTAACCTGAGGATTTTCACGTAAATATGGCTGAAAAGCCTTATTAGCTCGTCTTCCAAAAAATAGCATCTATATAGTAAAAGTACTGAAGGAAAATGATTCAGTATCCAGACTTACTCCATTAATGGACACCAAGCAACTGTACAAATGGCATCATTTCCAATTCGACATCATTGTACTGTGTATACGCGGGATCTGTAGTTAAGATAGTAGATCTGTTATCAATTAGTTAATTTAATTAAATAATTCTTATGATAATGAGAATCAATAAATAACCAGGAGTAAGATAGGGTATACAAAATATAGTCTTACCTTTTTAAGTATTCTCATTCTCATGAAAATGAGAGTAACTAAAATAAAGTTTGGAAAAGCCTATCAATTGTAGATTAAGAATTTTCAGTAAAATCTTTAGGTGTATGGTATTTGTCAATGAGTAATACTACTTAAAAGTTTCCTGCAATGGGATTGAAAATACGATTTTAGAGGATGCGATCGCTAAATACAAGCTAGTGCTTTACCCTAATCTTGTCTTATCCTGTATCGAGGCAGTGCGTAGCTTGCTTGTCCGTAGTAGTATGATGAAGAGTATTTTAGCCTACTAATTTTTTTGGAATGATCGCATAGCTTACTTTTTTGCGAGAGTACGGCTCTACACGTCGTATTTAAACGCATTCATTTATTCTTGCCCTCAAAAGGTAGTACAACAGTTAATTTAATGCTGCCATTATGAGTCTAGAGTTGTTTTTTATAGCAATCAGAATTAAATCGCAATAAAACGATTTTTTATCTCTCAAAAATGATTACAGCAGATTTCAGGTAAATGAAGTACATATATAAAACCCAAAACCTTGTAGAGACGTAGCATTGCTACGTCTCTACATGTATTCGATTAGAGCGCAATCTGCTGTAAATAAGCTATATTAAATCTTAACTATTAAGCCTTGACCTATACATATTGCAATTTTGGGGACGAAGAGGGTTAAGCAACGTCCCCTATTTACACCCGTCTTTTAAACTAGATTCCGAACAACCTCAGAATATTAAAAATAACACCCAAAGGTCCAGCTATAGTATTTGTGGTATCGCCAGTCTTAGCTAAACCAGATCGATTGACTACCACAACATCATTATTACGGAGTATAGGATTAGTTTGCTCATTAATCCCAGCAGAGAAGTCCACTTTTACTATACGTTTCGTGACAGAACCATTAGGGTTGAGGCGAATCAAATCAACAGCACTACTACTAGCTCTGGCATCATTAAATCCTCCAGCAGCGAGTATAGCTTGATTTAAGGAGCTATTCGGCTGAACGTCTGTTAACCCTGGGTTTTTAACTTCGCCTACCACACCAACTTGAATGCGTGCAGGAGACAAAGTAGTGGTAGCTAACTGAGTAGCTTCTGCGGGGTTGATTTCAGTTGCCGTCGGAATAACAATCGTATCTCCGTCTTGCACAATAATGTCTTGATTGGCATCACCACTCTGCAATAATTGCCAAAGATTGATATCTATAGCTTGTTCTGAGCCAGTTCTTGTAGGTCGGCGTAGCTTGAGATTACGAACATCAGCCTGTGCTGTAACTCCCCCAGCCAGTTGAATAACTCGTGTCACATTTGGTAAACCATTGGGAGTGGTAGTACCACTGTTAGGGGCTGCGCCCCCCTGTGCATCTGCGTTGGCTGGGGTGACAAGATACGAACCAGGACGGTTAACTTCACCAATAATTGTTACCGTGCGAGGTGTGGTTTGGCTGGCGGCAAAGTTGGATGCAAATATATTGCGAGATTCTGCCACGTTGAAGCTGGTTGCTGTTGGCACAACTATGGTATCTCCATCTCGCAAGGTAATATCCTGTGATAACCTGCCTGTTTGGATGAATTCCTTCAAATTGATGGTGACGGTTTGCTCTGAGGAGCGTCCTACTTTACGCCGTAATTGAACTTGAGTTACATCCGCAGCCAGAGTTACACCCTGTGCTGTTGTCAATGCGGCTAGTACAGTGGGATATTGTACGCCTGGATTGTCTCCCGCGCCTCCGCTCAAGTTCAGGGTGTAAGCTCCTGGACGTGTTACCTCTCCAGCAACGGAAACATTTATCGGACGAGGCGATAACAAATTGACTGAGATTAAAGGACGTTTGAGGAAGCGAGCATATCTTCTGGCAATTTCGTCAGCAGCCTGTTCAGTTGTTAGACCGAGGACTGACACACTGCCAATTAAAGGTAAGTTGATTGCTCCACCTGGGGGAATTTGATATTCGCCTGTATATTCAGGTACTTCAAATACATTTACACGGATGCGATCGCCGCCTCCTAATGAATAATTAGTATCTAATTGTGTTTGTGTGCTTGGTGTTTGTATTGGTGGTACTGGTTGTCCCTGAGCTAGACTGGCAGATGGCACAACGGCATTGACAGCAGTTAACAAAGCCACACCCACAACTGGCTGAGTTAGGAATTTAAACAAAGTTGTGTTAAGCATATTTACCTGAGACTCTGAAACTACAATCAATAAAGTACTGTCTTAACATTTTTATTTTGACTATACCTAAGTATTCAAGTTCCCCGACACTCTTATTTTCCTCGAAAAGTGTCATTTTCCGGAGTAAATTTGTCTATTGAATTTGAATTTTTAGTGAAGTTAATTTAAAGTTCAGCCAACTTGAATATAAGAGTTATCAAAAAATATTAAGGCTTACGCAAATAAACACAGTTTATACAAGAAATTATCTGTTAACCAATAAAGTACTTACGAATAAAATTTTCTTGCCAAAGTCAATTTTACGACATTTAAATCGTGAATTTAAATCTGCTTGAACTAACCAAATTCTGAAGAATTTCAATAAACTCAAAAAGCTATAGATTCTGGGTTTAGTTCCTCAAGTCAATCCAAAACTTCCTATTTGGCAACAAGATTAGTTAAGCGAGTTATTTTTCCGTTCAATTTGTTGAATAAAAAACTCTTCTAGGGAGTAACGCGACAAGTTCATCGCAATAATTTTACCCTCCATGAGACGAAGACTAGCGAGAAAATCATAGTAATCGTCTTGTAGTGTACCTTGCCAGGAACCATCAGGTTCAAATCTGAGAGTGGGTATCCATTTTTTGAGAATTTCCCAGTCACCACCTTGACCTTTTACATGATATGTGTTGTTTTTACCCAAGAGTTCATTGAGGGAACCAGAGCAAATTAATTCACCTTGAGCGAGGATGGCAATGCGATCGCAAATCTGTTCTACTTCACTAAGAACGTGGCTGTTGAAAAAAATCGTTTTCCCTGCGGCTTTTAATGCCAGAATAATTTCCCGCATTTGGTAGCGTCCCACCGGGTCAAGACCAGACATCGGTTCATCCAGAAAAACCAAGTCTGGCTCGTTAATTAGTGCCTGTGCCATGCCAACACGCTGTAGCATTCCTTTAGAATAGCGGCGCAGCAGCTTTTTGCGGGCATCAGCTTGGGATAAACCCACTAATTCCAGCAGTTGGGGAATGCGTTGGCGTTGTACACTTTTAGGAATTTGGAATAGCCCAGCAGCTAGCTGCAAAAATTCCCAGCCAGTGAGATAGTCATATAAATAGGGATTTTCCGGCAGATAACCGATATGTTGCTTGATAGTGCGATCGCCTAGTGGCTCACCCAATAATAATCCTCGTCCAGAGCTAGGACGAATAATTCCCAGCAATAATTTTAAAAGGGTGGTTTTCCCAGCACCGTTTGGCCCCAGCAACCCAAAGGTTTCGCCTTTATAAACTGTTAAAGAACAGTTTTTGAGAGATACGACTTTTTGATTTAGCCAAAAACCAGTGCGATAGACTTTTCGTAACTCAGAAGTCAGGACTACTGGCGCAGTGTCTGTCGTATTAAGTTGAGAATCAGGGTCATCTGCAACAGACTTCATCTCGGTTCAATTACTAATTACCAGCTTGGTGTTAATTACAAGTTACCCAGTAGGCTGATAATAACCATCACTGAGCAGTGTGTCAATTATCGGGGAATGGGGAATGGGGAATGGGGATTGGGGACTGGGGATTGGGCACTGGGGGGAATAACTCTTCCTTGTCTACCCTGTCTCTTTTCAATGCCCAATGCCCAATGCCCCATGCCCAATGCCCAATATCTAATTTGACTCCTTTCATAGAACGCCTTTAGAACTGGGAATTAGACCAGCACGACGAGGGTCGATTTCCACCGCCAGCCGCGTTGCCCTTGCAAATGCCTTAAATGTCGCTTCAATAATGTGATGAGAATTAATGCCATCCAATTGCCGAATGTGAAGTGTCATTTGGCTATGGTTCACGAGTGCCACAAAGAATTCGCGCACTAACTGGGTGTCGTATGTTCCTACGCGCTGGGTAGGAATTTGTAAGCCATAGCTGAGGTGAGGACGTCCAGAAAAGTCTAGGGCTACCTGAACTAAGGCTTCATCCAGTGGCGCAAGAAAATTACCAAAGCGGACAATGCCTTTTCTGTCGCCTAGTGCTTGGTTAAAGGCTTGGCCCAAGGTAATACCTACATCTTCGTTGGTGTGATGGTCATCAATTTCCCAGTCTCCCTTGGCTTGGACATCTATATCAATCAGCCCGTGGGAGGCAATTTGATGCAACATGTGATCCAAAAACGGAACACCTGTTGCTGCTGTGCAAGTTCCTCTACCATCCAGATTGATGGTAACTTGCACATCAGTTTCACCAGTAGTGCGGTGAACAGTGGCAATCCGAGGGGTTTTAGTTGACTGGTCGTAGTTTGAATTAACTTGACGATTGGTTGTTTGCATCGGGAATAGGGAATGGGGAGTGGGGAGTGGAGAGTGGGGAATGGGGAATGGGAAATTGGGAAATTGGGAATGGGAAATTGGGAATGCACAGGAATAATTGTTCGCTTGCTCTCCTTACTCCCCCTACTCCCCACTCCCTACTCCCCACTCCCCAAATTATCTTACATTCCCATAATTTCATATCCTGCATCTACATATAGAATTTGTCCGGTAATACCACTGGACAAATCACTACACAAGAAAGCCGCAGTGTTACCCACTTCTAGCTGAGTTACGGTGCGTCGTAGGGGAGCTACTTCTTCTACATGATGAATCGCATCCAAAATCCCACCTACTGCTGAAGATGCCAAAGTGCGGATGGGGCCTGCGGAGATGGCATTGACGCGGATATTTTGTGGCCCTAGTTCGGCGGCTAGGTAACGTACACTCATTTCTAAGCCAGCTTTGGCAACTCCCATAACGTTATAGTTAGGGATTGCTCTGACACCGCCTAAATATGTGAGGGTGACGATACTACCTCCCTCACTCATCAAAGGTTTCGCTGCACCACTTAACTGCACCAGCGAGTAGGTACTAATTTCTAAAGCGGTATTGAAGCCAGAACGAGAGGTTTGGCTAAAATCTCCACTCAAATCGTCTTTGCTGGCAAAGGCCAGACAGTGGATGAGGATATCTAGCCTTCCCCACTGATTACGGATTGTTTCAAAAGTAGATTGAATCTGTTCATCATTTTGGACATTACAGGGAAGAAATAAGCTGGGGTTGAGGGGTTCTACCAACTCCGCAACTTTTTTCTCCATCTTGCCGCGTTCATCCGGTAGGTAGGTAATACCCAGGTTTGCTCCGGCTTTGTGCAGCTGTTGGGCGATGCCCCAGGCGATCGAGCGGTTATTGGCAATACCTGTAACAAGGGCATTTTTTCCAGTCAGATTTAGCATAGAAATTGTTAATGCGATCGATCATTAGGAGCATACTAGAATCTGAGCCACGTTTTGTCTTTGTTTTATACAGGATTTGCAAAAATGAATATTGATAAGGGTGTTTGCTGTGACAAAATTATTGATTTTTCCTAAAGATTTTCTCAAGATATCTTTATTTGTTCTTCAAAAAACCTTTGAAATACAGCTATTGGAACTACTTATCAACAATTAATAGCTGAAAGGATCAACAATTATGTATCATAATAAACAAAGAGTTATGAAGAGATTAGTTTGAGTATAGGAAAGTACAGAAAGGTTGACGGTGCTATATTCATTTTTCGGGTGTATTCTTAGGTAATCAGTTTTTGTTTTTCCGGCATTGGGTAGGGGAAGGGAGATGATCGTGACACAAGATAAAGCCCTAGCAAATGTTTTTCGTCAGATGGCGACCGGGGCGTTTCCGCCAGTTGTGGAAACGTTTGAACGCAATAAAACGATCTTTTTTCCTGGCGATCCTGCCGAACGAGTTTATTTTCTTTTGAAAGGTGCTGTTAAACTTTCCAGGGTGTACGAGGCAGGAGAGGAAATAACGGTAGCGCTGCTGCGGGAAAATAGTGTTTTTGGTGTATTGTCATTGCTGACAGGAAATAAATCGGATAGATTTTACCATGCGGTTGCATTTACTCCTGTGGAATTACTGTCAGCACCAATTGAACAGGTGGAGGTAGCACTCAAGGAAAATCCAGAATTATCAATGTTAATGCTGCGAGGTCTGTCTTCGCGGATTTTACAAACGGAGATGATGATTGAAACTCTCGCTCACCGAGATATGGGTTCTAGGTTGGTGAGTTTTTTGCTAATTCTTTGTCGGGATTTTGGTGTTCCTTGTGCAGATGGGATCACAATTGATCTGAAGTTATCTCATCAAGCGATCGCAGAAGCAATTGGTTCAACTCGTGTTACCGTTACTAGGCTACTAGGGGATTTGCGTGAGAAAAAGATGATTTCTATTCACAAAAAGAAGATTACTGTGCATAAACCTGTTACCTTAAGTAGGCAATTCACATAAATGCAATTGGAGAAAGGGGAATCGGCACGTGTTCTATTTTCAAAAATGACACTAATAGCTAGAGGTAAATCTAAAAATTGAGTAATTTCAGCTATTGCCAATTTCCACTTCTTTCCAGACAATGCTTAAAAGTAGTAGGCTGTATCTGGAAGGATTTCGGTAGCTAAAGATGACCACCGGATACATCCTCATCGCAGCAATTTTAATCTTGGGAGGCGTAATTGCAACCGTGGGCGATCGCATCGGCACACGAGTTGGCAAAGCCCGCCTCTCACTTTTTAACCTTCGTCCGAAAAATACTGCTGTATTGGTAACTATTTTTACGGGCGGTTTGATTTCAGCATCAACCTTAGGAATTTTATTCGCTGCCGATGAAGGCTTGCGAAAGGGAGTCTTTGAATTAGAAGATATTCAAACAGACCTCAGACAGAAGCGGGAACAGTTAAAAACCGCAGAAACTCAAAAAAGTCAGGTAGAAAGCGAGCTAAACCAAGCAAAAATTGCCCAAGCTAAGGCACAACAAGACTTACAGGCAATTAATAAATCTTTGCAAGCGGCAAATGCCAAACAACTCCAAACACAAGCTCAGTTGAACCGTACCATTAGTCAACAAGCTCAAACTCAAACTCAACTTCAGCGCACTCAAGGTCAGTTAGAACAAGTTGTAAGTCAGTACCAAAAAGCCATAGCTGAATTGCAAAGCGTTTACAATCAGAGAAAAGAGCTACAGACGGCAGTTGAGCAACTGAAGACAGAACGTCAACGATTGTACGCTGAAGCTAAAAAAGCGATTGATGAAGCCAAAACAGCAATTGAAAAACGCGATCGCGAACTTGCTAACCGTCAAGAAGCCGTAGAAGCGCGCGATCGCAAAATCGCCCAACTAGATCAACTGATTCAAAAGCGTAATGTAGAAGTTGCAGCGCGAGAGCAAGTGATTGCCCAACGAGAATCGCGCCTCAAAGAATTGGAAGCACAACAGCAGCAACTAGAACTTGAAGTTGCAAGGTTAGAAAAATATTATCAGTCCTACCGCGACCTGCGTTTAGGTAAGCTGGCGTTAGTTCGCGGCCAAGTTTTGGCCGCGGGTGTAGTTCGTGTTACGCAACCTACTGCTGCTCGTCAGGCAGTGGAACAACTTTTACAAGAAGCTAACCGCAACGCCAACCTCGAATTAAGTGAGCCTGGGGCAAATTCTGCAAATGCAGAGCTACTACGCTTCACCCAAGAGAGGGTTGAGAAATTGAGCAAGCAGATTGAGGATGGTCAAGAATACGTGGTGCGAATTTTCTCGGCTGGTAATTATGTCAGGGGAGAAAAACAGATAGAGTTTTTCGCCGATACAGCTCGGAATGAATTGGTTTTTTCGGAAGGCGCGGTGCTGGCCACAACTACTGCTGATTCCAAAACCATGACATCCTATCAGTTACAGCAGCGACTGGAAATACTGATTTCTGCTTCCCAGTTTCGGGCCCGTAACGCCGGAATTGTCGAAAATGTGCAAGTAAACGGGACTTTTCTGCGCTTTGTCAACCAATTAAGACAGTACAATCAACCATTGGAAATCAAAGCGATCGCAGCAGAGGACACTTATACAGCCGGGCCATTGAGAGTCAAATTAGTGGCAATAGTCAACGGACAAATTATCTTTAGTACTTAAAAAATTATTTGCACACTGTTATTAGTAAGATTTAAACATATTGAACAGCAGCCAAAATAGTTGCTGTGATTGTATTTCTTAATTTCTAATTCTTAATTTTTAATTTTGAATTTCTTATGACTTCCAGTGAATTTTCACCAACGCAACCAGTCATATTAGGGTTTGATCCAGGTCGAGATAAGTGTGGTTTAGCGGTGATGGGGCTGGATCGGCAACTGTATTATCATCAGGTCGTGCTAGCAAAAGAGGCGATCGCTACCATTGAGACACTGCGTCAAAAGTTTCCTATCTCCTTAATGGTGATGGGCGACCAAACTACAGCCAAGCAGTGGAGGCAGCAGTTATATCAGGAATTGATAGAACCTCTGAGTATTATTTTAGTGGATGAGCGCTACACAACCTTAGAAGCACGCGATCGCTATTGGCAAATGTTCCCACCCAAAGGGCTAACAAAGCTATTGCCACAGGGTCTACGACAGCCACCAAGACCGATAGATGACATTGTTGCCATCCTCTTAATCGAAAGATACTTAAATCGCCTCACTGAATCAGCAGTCAACCGATTTTAGATTTTGGGATTTTGGATTTTGGATTCAAGCAAAAAGCTAAAATCCAAAATCTAACAATTTTGAATTCAATCTAAAATCTAAAATCTAAAATTCAAAATTGCATCATTCCTAACTACTAGAGTTCTGCCCGAATAGTAAAAGCATAATCTCCTCCAGGCTCTAGCTGGTAATCTTGTTGCTCCAAGAATCGACCAAGGGGCTCTTTGATTAAGGCGCGGCCTTGGGAAGGCTTGACGGCAAGTTCTCCCCGGCGAAAATGCCACTGAAAATGCCACTCAAACTCACCGGCACTCACTTCACCCTCAAGGAAGCCGTGTTGCCAGGATTGGCGGGTAATTCTGACATGGGCAGTGGTTTCTGGCAGTCGTCTTTTAGCACTCACTATGCTTTATGTCAAGTGTAGAATAACAGCCGATTATTTAGGCTACTTATTTTATTTATCAAACATAGCTTAATTAAACAAACTGACAAAGTGGGTATTTGTAGTTGACTAATACCGCAAGGCGTAAGTCAAAAGTTAAAAGTCATCTCCGCACCCCACTTGAAATTTTGACCCTCGCTTTAAGTTGTAACCAATAGCCAGAGGCTGGGAACGAGGTAATTGAAAGTGCCTTTAAAAACCCTGCACCATAATCCAATACAGTTCAGATAAAACCAAAACATTTGTAGAGACGGCGATTTATCGCGTCTCGAAAACCCACAATTTTGTACAATTAGCCATTAACCCAAGCGTATTGCACCATAATCCACACTACTCCCGCAGCTACTAAAGGTACGCTGAGGTTATCTGTCCCGTGGGGTGAGACTGCTTCTGCTAAGGTGGCGAAAGTAGCAGTTACCACCGCCGTCAATAAGGCCCATCCTAAACCTAAAGGCATAGCCAGGGGACTTAAAGACGAACCTGGTAGCAGCAACAGCACCGAGAAAATCGCCACTGTACTCGCCACAAACATTGCTGCCGAACCTTCCCAGGAACGCACAGAATTCCCCACTTGGTATTTATGCTGCCCGAAGCGTCTACCGATTAATGCTGCTAGTGCATCCCCCCAGGTCATCGCCATTATCCCAGCAACAGCGATCGCAACGCTATCTACTGGCCCATCTGGTCGCCACAGTAGCCCAAAAAGCAGCGTTACTGAGATAGCAAAATAAACTGTACCAGGTGAGCTATCCTGGGTATCCATTGCGCCAATGATTCGGTAGCGGTAAAACAGGTAGTTAAGTCCAATAAAGGTGGCAAAAGGTATAATTCCGATTTCCCAGTGGTTAAACAGTAGCAGGACACCGAAAACCCACATCCCTGCACCAACATGGATTACCTTGCGGGTCAAATCCGGCTTTACACCAAAAAGCCTACGTAGTCCCTCGCCAATAACAAGCAAACTGATAGCGTAAATATAAGAAATTGCTAGCCCGATAAAATCATTTGTCATTTGTCATTTGTCATTTGTCATTTGTCATTGGATATTAGACATGGGTTATTTATTCTCCTTGTCCCCTTATCCCCCTCATCTCCCCCTGCTCCCTCACTTAGTCCGATCGCTATTTCGTCTCAAGTTTTTTTCTATTAACGAAACACTACCAATACCTTGAAGAATACCACGACCGATTAAACCTAAACCCCGACCAATTATTTGGGTGAGAATGAAAACTATACCGCTACCTGCAAAAGCTAATAGTGATTTTAAACGTGGTGCGATCGCATCACTAAATTCTAAAAACAATGTCACTAATAAAGGAATATCAGAAAATTTTCCTAATTCCTGATTTCGAGGTGCATAAACTGAAGTATTGGCAATACCACGAGGTGCAATTACAAATAGATCGTAGCGGCTTTCAAAAACTGCTTTTGGCTCATCTATATAATTTTTTAACCGATATTTCCACGATAAATCATTTCTAAAGCGCTCAATCTCTCTTGTGGAAATAAATTGCCGCCCATAAAAATTTTGCTTAATCGCTTCTACATCTGCTAAAGAATTTAGCAGTGGTTGCACTACCCCATTCGCTACCTGAATCAACAAGTTCTCTAAAATCATTAATGCTTGGGATTTTGCTTCATTGCTTACTACTGGATATGAGCTATTGTCAATGTTCAATTCTGTTTGAAATAGTAGATAAGAATACAATTCGCAAACTAACGGAGTTTTATTAAGAATATCTCTTTGTACAATTTCTGCATTTTGCAGTAACAAATTAGCAATTTCTATATTTTGATTTCCTATTTGTATTCGAGAGAATTTCCCAAAGAATTCTATAATTGCTGCTTGCCATAACTCGCGTAATAAGCTAGACCTTACCTCATATAATTGATTTATATCGATTTGAGAAGCACGCAATTCATCCAACTGTTCAGCCAATTTTTGCAGAATAATATAAAGTAATTCTCGTTTTTTATCTTCACGGAAGATGTCAATTTCTAAAGGGACATCTGTAACATTTTGTAAAGTAAATTGAAGTTTGGTAATACAAGACGCAAACAAAGCAGATTGTAGCGCTCCTGGACTAAGTAAAGGTGACACAGTTTGCCTTTGCTGAATGGCACTACTCAACGAAGGAGCCAGAGGTGTCTCATTAGCAATCGGAATATGTTCCTCTTGCGTTTCTTGTGATGAAACCAACAACCGATTTAGCAACCAACGAGCCGCCAGGAGTTCTCGCCTTTGTCCAGCTAGAATTGCTCGATCTAATATTGGGAGTCCGGGAACTTGTAATTGTGCTGTTACTGCGGCTAAAGTAGCTTCAATGTAAGTAATTCCTGACAAACGTAAATTATTTCGTAGTTTAAAAAAAAGGAGTGGGGGGCGGGGAGTGGGGAGTGGAGAGTAGGGAGTTATTATTGCTTCTATGTCCCGAAACCAATAGGAACCACCATCTGCAACTTCTTGCATGGCGGCGACTAACTCAGGAAGTGGTGTACCTTTGGGGCAGTAGCCATTAATACCAATAGATTTGGCAGCCAATACCAGTCCTTGTTCTTGAAGAGAACTGAGAAGCAAAATTGGCAGGTTGGGATATAAGGCTCTGAGTTGCCGACAGAATTGTAAACCTAGCTGTTGACTGGTAGTGGAGCGACCATTACCGAATTCCAAAACCACTAAATTTACCTGTTTAGGGTCTTCTTGGGCAGTTTCTGCTAAAATCTGCAAGGCAGCAGTATCAGTTTCTACCACTCCTGTTACTTCCAGGTTAGGAATTGCTTCCAGAGCTACCCGTAATCCCAGACGAAAAATCGGGTCTTGGTCGATTAACAATAATTTTAGATGGCGATCGCTCATAGTTTACTCAATTACACCAGCACTGTTTTTTACCAATCAAAAAACAACTTTGATACAAAACTTTGTCTTCCCCATTGTCACCTGTTTTCGCAAACTGATAAATCAATCGATCATAATTGCCTTATGCAGCCTTCACGGTGTAATTAAATGAACTTGAGTATTCGGCACTGGTTGGCAGAACGCTACATCGCAATCAATCAAATCAGGGACTTTTCATCGGGACAATTGGCAGGTATTGCCTACCGGATTGTTCAGGATATGGAAGTCAAAAGCCTCATGCCTTTTGATATCTGTACCTTGGTAGAGGTTTTAGAACTGCCTTTAGGGATTGTTTGGGAAGAAATTAGTGTCATTTCCCAGTTGACAGAAAACCTGTTACGTAGCCTCAGCCAAAAAAAACCGTTAAAACGTAACGAGGGGACATGGCTGGCGTTTCAAATTGCCTATCTCCAAGCTTTGCAAGCAATTCTAGAGCAGGAAGCAAGCCTGCAAAAACCGTGGTTAGACCGGGCAAGTATACCAATCAGGGCACAAATACTTAAAGAGGATGTGGGTAAACTTGTCCTCCAAGATTCACAACTACAAGGATTGCTGAAAACTCTCAGCCCAGGTAAATTGACTGACACTCAAGCTGAACAAGCACTGTCTTTGGTTGCCGAATCATTACTTGTGCAACAAATAAATAACGCTGCTATAGCTTGGTTAGTTGCCAATGGTGCAGAGGAACCTGAAGCTAAACTCCTAACACAGCGTTTGGTCAACTCACTTCCTGGCCACTTACTGGTAGTCGTTACCGAGAATGCTGCACCTTTAGCTCAACTGCAAAAATTTTTTCGTTTAGGGATTTCATTATCTCCCAATTTGATCGCCCCAGATGTGGGTTCTATACCCACTGAGAAAATTGATTTGCATCGAGAACATTACCGTGCAAGTTTGATTAAAAACCTCAGTATGCCTTTATTTATAGAATCCTTTGCTCTGAAGGATATCTATGTTGCACAAAAAGGCTTACTAATAGAGGAAAGCATTTTTGAGCAGGATAAAAAAACTGTTAAGCCAGTTGATTTAAAGACATGGGCACAGCAACAGTTAGCTGATTTAGAAACGATCGCTCTGATTGAGTCGGAACCTGGCTATGGCAAAACGAGTTTTTGTCAACTCTGGGCAGCACAAATAGCACAAGAATTTTACCCTGTTTGGATGCCTATAGTAATTAGGTTACGAGATGTAAAATATGGCAAAACTTTAATCGAAACCCTAAATTCTGCTTTTGGTGTTAATCTTTCAACTTGGTTAGAGCAAGAAAATCTCCCTTGTCTGTTGCTGCTGGATGGTTTAGATGAACTGCCCCCTTCTGCTCATGGGATAAGGGCAAAAGCAATTTTTATTCAGCAATTACTGAACTTTCAATCTCAGCATAGACACAAAATTGTGTTAACGAGCCGATCAACAACATTACAAGAAATCGCCCCAGAAATACCGTTGCCACTGAAGCGAATTATCATTCAACCATTGGATGTGCAAGAACTCAAAGAATGGTTTCAGCAGTGGGCAAAAGTACAATCGTTGGCGATCGCTCAAAATTTCTTTACATTCTTAAAAAAGTCAGGCTTATTTACCAGCCAATCAAAATTCAGAGAATTATCTATCCTTGTCCGTCAACCCCTCATGTTGCATTTGTTGGGCATTTTACACCGCGAGGGGCTGCTAGATGATGAAGTTTTGCAATTGGCTGCCAATACCCCAAAGTCTTCCCTGTTATGGGAAATTTATCATCGCCTGAGTCGATGGTTGTTGGGCTATCCGCTAATTGGTGGGATTAAAACGATGCTGCTGCGCTCAGGATCAGCTCACATCCACCGGACTCCAGAAGCGATCGCTAATTTACTCGCTAATCGTCACCCCCAAGATTTACTTGAGCAGATGCAAGCGATCGCTCTGAAAATTTTACACTCACAACGTCATCAAATTAATTTGCCTGAGTCAGCAAATACAAATAATTTACCTGCTTTTTATTTTCAAATTCAGGGTTCGGATACCTCGCACAGAGCCACAGAGGCAAGCCAGCACGTTGCGACTGCCGCGCCAAGAAGTTTAATTGAGTTCTCGCACGTTAAGTTAGGAGAATTTCTTTGTGCTAAGGCTGTGACTGCTGAGTTGAAATTACTGACTCAGTGCCAAAATGAGGCTTATGGTACGCTCACTTTTGTGCTTGATTCTCCAAGTGTTGTAGCCCAGCATATTTACAATTTACTGGGTTACGGGATACTTAGCCAGGAAATTGAAGAACTGGCGATCGCAATTTTGCGCCGGGAGCAAAAGCACAAGTTTTCCTTTGAAGTTTTGTTTCAACGGCTTTTGTCTTTCTGGCGTGGTTACTGTCAAGGCTCTTGGTTGGATGAAGGGATAGCTCACAAAGCTTTGACTCATTTCCACGCACTGCAAAACCCGGTGAATGTTGAGCAAGTGAACGCTGCGGTGGGAATGAATGTGTTTTTATTACTTTGTGCTTGCTACCGAGAAACAAAAATTCCTTTTTGGCCTTGTGGCAATCCCCTCAATTTAACAGAATTCAATCCAGAGGGTTTAAGTGCGCTCATTGCCAGAACAACCCTTTTGCACAAAAGTGCCTTCGCAACCCGAATCAAGTCTCTAGCTGGACTCAATTTATCGGGAGCTTTTTTGTGGCAAGTAATGTTAACTGGGGTAAATCTTGAGCAGACAAACTTAGCCAATGCGGAGTTAATCGGGGCGAACCTCGCAGGCGCAAACCTTCAACAAGCGAACCTCGCAGGCGCAAACCTTCAACAGGCAAACCTCGCAGGTGCAAACCTCCAACAAGCTAACCTTACAGGCGCAAACCTCCAACAAGCTAACCTTATGGGGGCAAATCTTAATTCAGCGGATCTCACCAACGCCTGCTTATTGGATGCAATTCTCATTGAGGCTGACAAAAAATTAGCTGCTGATAATGGAGCCTTGTTCTCCAAAGAGTCGTTTCAAGGACTAAAACATTTGCAATCGCAGCAGCCCTACTTAAATACCGTCCAAATTACGACAAACACAGATAATAATTGGAACAAGCTTCCTGCGATGGGACTAATTGAAAGCTCTGAAGGCACAATTGTACCAGTAGATTTATATGATGATGATGTTGATGATGAGACAGTTTTTGGCAATAACTCAATTGGGGAATAGGGAGTGGGGAGTGGGGAGTGGGGAGTGGGGATGAGGAGCAGGGAGACAAGGGGACAAGGGGACAAGGGGACAAGGAGAATAAATAACCCATATCCAATGCCCAATGCCCAATGCCCAATGCCCAATGCCCAATGCCCAATGCCCAATGCCCAATGCCCCATGCCCAATGCCCAATGCAATAACTGTTAGCCTTCTTGCGGGTTACGATAGCCAAAAAAGTTAATACTATAATCAGTAATCCGCACTCCTGTTTGTTCTTCAATTTTGCGGATCAAATCTTCTGGAAGTTCTACATGAACATCAAGAATTTGATTTGTATCTATACAGTTGACATGACTGTGAGAGTCACTGATATTGCCGTACAAACGCCCATCACAGCGTTCAATACACTCAATTATACCTTGACTAGATAATGCTTCTAAGTTTTGATAAACAGAGGTATGACCGATGTCTTTACCTTGTTGGTTCAAGCGATCGTAAATCTCTCTAGCAGAAAGATGTTCATTTGCTTGCCAAAGTAATTCCAGAATAAAGCGACGCTGACGGCTGACGCGCATACCCAGGATTTGACACTGATCAAGCGCATCTTCTAGAGAACGAATTGGTTTTGTAGAAATTGTTTGTTTTTGCATATTACAGCTTCTTAACTGTTGAGGGGAATTTTCCCATTTCAATTTTTATTGGTTATTTAATATATGCAATAATATTGCACACCGCTGTTATACCTGTACTTGTGTTTTGGCTTATGATGCTGTAAAAGTGACAGGTGGCAATAATGATTTCTTTTTTTGCTTGTTGATGGCTACTTTGTCAGACCTTAATCTAAAACAAACTCATTACAACTTTAACTTAAAATTGCTGTAAATGTCCACCTTGGGGCAGGCGTTGCCTTGCCCAAGTAGGCTGATTCTATGTAAGTCGTGTAGTAATTTATTAGTTAAATGTGAGTATTTTCGCAATTAGTAAAGAAACATTTAAGTGGAGAAAAATTTGGTGTACGTGAGTTGCGTAGGCTAGGAAAAACCGCAGGCATCGCCAGAGGCTGATATCAATGCTAGCCATTAGATAGATATATCATTTGTGATAACCAGCGAAAATTAAGCAAAAGTATTAAATTAATTTGAAAAGGTCAGATTTGTGTATAAATATCGTATAGTTTGACCAATTATCAACAAAAAAGTATTAGTAAATACCAATTGATTTATAAAGATCAATCTAGCGTCAATCCCTGAAAGCTGCTACTGTATATTCTCGATCCTACAGTTGAGCATCAAAAAAGTGGCTGCTGAATCAATGACAATTGCGATCGCACTCAATAATGACTTAATTAACAATCTGGATCTGTCGCCTGCGTCAACGGTGATTGAACAATTGCTGCAAGATGGGGCCGCAACCCATGAACAGCAGCTACGCTTTGATATCAATTATGAACTCGAACCTGGCGATCCACGGGAACTCTCAGAAATTCCAGAGGTGCGGCTGTGGTTTGTGCGCCTAGATGCCAAATATCCCTGGTTAGCATTTTTCCTAGATTGGAAAGCTGGAGAATTTGCTCGTTATGCTGCCATGCTTGTACCACACCAATTTAGTTCCAAAGAAGGCATTCAGTACAATCCTGAAGCCTTAGAAATATTTTTGATGCACAAAATCTTTGTCTTAGGTGATTGGCTCAAACAGCAAGACATCCCCAGCCTCTCGCGGCTGAAGTCTATGGCCCAAATGCTGGGTTATGAATTAGATGATGCTTTTTTTGAGATATTTTAGCTGCGTGAAAATTAAATTAGCACACTAAAATCAAACATGCTCTAAAACCCAATTCCCCATTCCCAATTCCCAATTCCCCACTCCCCACTCCCCACTCCCCATTCCCCAACTAGCTGCAATTGAACAATGCGGATTTTGCTAGTAGAAGACGATCCGGAGCAAATTGAACCACTCCATGACGCCTTGGCTCGTTCAGGGCATATTGTGGATGCCGTCGAAGATGGAGCAACAGCCCAATGGTTGATGGGTGAAAAAGATTATGATCTGCTGATTTTTGACTGGATGTTGCCCGATGAAGATGGTATTTTTCTGTGCCAACAGTATCGTCAAGGAGGAAAAGCGGCTCCAATTCTTATGTTGACTGCAAAAGATACCACTGTCGATAAAGTGATGGGGCTAGATGCCGGAGCCGATGATTACCTTGTCAAACCTGTAGATAATCCAATTGAAGAAGAATTCAGGAGTCAGAATTCAGGAGTCAGAATCAAAACGTTCTCTACGTTCGCGCAGCGTGTCGAAGACAGACGCTAAAAGCGTAGCCTTGCTTCTCTGTAAAAGTACGCAGACTCGCTTGCCGCCGTCGCTATCCACTAGTCGCACCGAATTAATTCTGAATTCTGGCTCACCTCGACTGCACTCGGCGACCACCTGACTCCTGAATTCTGTTTCGATAAATTCTGGTCATTTTTTGGTCATACTTCCTGTTTACATTTTATGCAGTGAAGTTCAAACCAATAAATTCTTATGAAATCCACTGTTGCTATGACCTTTACATCTGCACTGTTAGCGGTAGTTATTCCCACCGCTCAAGCACAGATCCCAATCCGTGATTTACAACGCAATCCAGGAGTCAGCGTTTCTGGTGAAATTCGCAGTGTTGTTGGCAATGAATTTATCTTAAAGGACGGCACTGGACAGATTATTGTAGATGCGGGGCCACGTTGGCATCATCAGTTAAATTTGCGCCAGGGTGAAAAAGTAACTGTCGTGGGAGAATACGACGACTATGATTTTGATGCGTTTAGCATCACTCGCAGTAACGGAGAAGTTATTCGTATCCGCGATGCGGGAGGGCCGCCCCCGTGGGCAGGTGGACGGGGACGGCGCGATCGCAAATAAGCACAAAGCATTGCTAGAGAAAAATTTGGTTTTTGTAGAGACGCGATAAATGGCGTCTCTACAAAAACCAATTATCTACACCAATAACCCTATTGGTTGTTAGCCTGGTTTTGAATACTGAAATAACCGCAAAATCTAGCTGTCACAACCAGGTTTTGCGGTCATTCAAAAAACGCATAACTACATTTGGATATCTAATAGACTTATTGCAGAAATCGGGACAAACTGCCCTTTAGCCACCCCAAATCTTTTCCAAAACGGCGTTTGGTGAAACATCCGCCGTTTTTCCCGTGGGGGATTCGATGGCCAAGAATTTATCATTTTTCGGCAACAACTTAGCTGGAGCAGTGGGGCCAAATAGGGCGATGGTATAGGTTTGGACTGCAACACTAAGTTGTAGTGCCGCACTATCAGTTGACAACATCAGATTTGCCCCGGCAATTATGGCAGCTAACTTGCCAATATCATCTGGGGCAGTCACCTTGATATCTGGAGAAGACCCCAGCAGCGATCGCACAAATTGCTCATCGTCAAGTCCCTTAATGACTACCACAGGCATATCTGGTTGCTTCTCTTGGAAGCTTTGAATAATTTGGTGCCACTTCTCCACAGGGTAGATTTTATCCAGTTCTTTAGCCTGGGATAACTGGCCAGAACCGCCATGAATCAAGATATAGCCTGTTTCATGCACCCCTAAGCGTTTTTGTTCCTTTTCTGCCCAGTCAATATCTGGTTTTGGCACATTTACAGCTAACTCTGGGACAGGGGTTTTTATGCTTAATGGTTGCAGCAAATCATGATATAATGCCGCCGCATACTGGGATGGTTTGAATGGCACAGCGTGGGTCAAGAAAACTGAACCTTTGCCTTGGTAGCCAATGCGTGTGGGAATTCCCGTTAACCAGAGTAAAAGACCCAACAACCAAATTTGCTTAACAGCAATGACAACATCGTATTCGCGATCGCGAATTGTCCCCACCAAGTTACCCCAATCTGCCAGACTGTTACGGTCTTGAAAATCAAAGGCCAGTACCTCGTGAACTGACTTGCTCACTCGATAGGCAGCCTTTGACCGGGGTTCAACAACGACATCTATCTGAGCGTTAGGGTAATTGCGCTTCAGATCATCTAAGGTCGGAAAGAAGAGAATTTGGTCGCCAATTCCGCCAGGTACAAGGGCTACTACTCGCATAATATTTATTGACGCTTACTCGCTCCCTATTTTAGGGGAAAATATATAGCTTAAAGATTGAGGAATTCTGTGTATTTACTAATTCCAGCTGCGGGAACCGGAAAAAGAATGGGGAGTAACCGTAATAAACTCCTGCTCTTAGTGCGATCGCAACCAATTATTGCCTGGACTCTATTAGCCGCAGAAGCTGCCAGTACAATCAGTTGGATCGGGATTATTTCCCAACCTACGGATTGGCCAGACTTCAACGCAATTATCGCCGATCTGAAGCTGACTAAACCAGTGGAATTGATTCAAGGCGGCTCCACCCGCCAAGAATCTGTTTACAATGGCTTAAAGTCACTGCCAGTAGCCGCAGAACAAGTATTGATTCATGATGGGGCCAGATGCCTGGCCACACCAGATTTATTTAACTCTTGCGCCCAAGCCATTCACCACTGTCCCGGTTTAATTGCTGGTGTACCCGTCAAAGACACGATCAAAGTTGTCGATGAACAAGGCATAATCCAAAAAACACCCGACAGACGACAATTGTGGGCGGCACAAACTCCCCAAGGATTTGATGTCAAGTTGTTGAAACAGTGCCATGCTGAAGGCGTCCGTCAAGGTTGGGAAGTAACTGACGACGCCGCTTTATTTGAAAAATGCGGTATTGAAGTGCGAATTGTCGAGGGAGAGGAGACAAATTTAAAAGTCACGACTCCCCAAGATTTAGCGATCGCAGAATTTATTCTCACGAGTAGAGGGATTGGGGACTAGGGACTGGGGACTGGGGACTGGGGACTGGGGACTGGGGACTGGGGACTGGGGACTGGGGACTGGGGACTGGGGACTGGGGACTGGGGACTGGGGACTGGGAGCAGGGGGAGATGAGGAAGCAGGGGGAGACAAGGGGACAAGGAGAATAAATAACCCATGCCCAATCCCCAATCCCCAATGCCCAATTTGGCAATTTACGATATAATGCCACACACTTGTTGATTGTTAGTTGTCATCTGCTAATGACCAATGACTAATGACCAATGACTAATAACTAAATGATTACAGCCACAGCGACGAAGATAGAAGCAATTCTCTATTTAAAGGGTAAACCCTTGTCGCTCGGCGAAATCGCCGAGTATGCCGCGTGCGATCGCGCCAGTGTCAAAGAAGGCATAATTGAACTAATGGACAACTATGCCCACCGAGATAGCGCCCTAGAGGTAGTAGAAACTCCAGATGGTTACAGTTTGCAACTACGGTCTGACTTTCACGATCTGGTGCAAACGATGATACCAGTAGAATTAGGTGTAGGTGCATTGCGGACTTTGGCCGCGATCGCCCTTAATAGTCCCATACTTCAGAGCGACTTGATTAACCTGCGCGGTTCAGGAGTATATCAGCACGTTCCAGAACTCGTTGAACTTGGTTTCATCCGAAAGCGCCGAGACAGCGATTCTCGTTCATATTCACTCCAAGTAACCCCGAAATTTCATCAGTATTTCCAAATCGAACAACTCCCCCAAATACTTTCCACTAGCCAGAAGGAAGAACAACTAGAACTAGAACTAGAACTGAAGGGAGTGGGGAGTGGGGAGTAGGGAGTGGAGGGATGAGGGGGATGAGGGAGCAGGGGAGGTAGGGAAGAAGAACTATTGATTATTCCCCATTCCCTATTCCCCATTCCCCATTTTCCACTCCCTCTTCTTGACTTATACCTCTGGTGAATGCGCTACCCTTGTACTATGGTTTAGAGTAGAGTTAGCAATTAAGCTAAATAAAACTGCCAATGGTGTTTAATCCTGACTTTTTAAATGACAACTCCGAGGAACACCCTAATCGACTTCTTTCCGACCACTCTGAGGAATACCCTAATCAGTTGCTCAAATATCTACAGCATCAGTCTCCTGATGTTTTAGCTAGGGTTGCTCAGTCCGCCAGCCCTGAAATTAAACAAATTATCTCGCAAAATGTCCAAGGGCTAGTGGGAATGCTCCCAGCAGAAAATTTCAACGTGCAAATCACAACAGATCGGGAGAATTTAGCTGGGCTTCTGGCGTCGGCCATGATGACAGGGTATTTTCTGCGCCAGATGGAACAAAGAATGCAGTTAGAGCATTTGTCTAATGGTCAATAGTCAATAGTCAAACATTCTGGGACTATTGACCAAATAAGTACTAATTCGTAATTCGTAATTCGTAATTCGTAATTAAAAAGGGTATAGCAGCCCACACTAAATTAAAAATTCAGTGGTTAACAAGACATGTGTGGAAAGTTGAAGCTTCCACTGATAGCGACGCCCAAAGCGGGTCTGCCAGCGTCTTGAAACTACGAATTACGAATTATCAATTATGAGTAATTTTGGCTACTTCCTTTCAGGATAAGCTCCTGATTGTACTTTGAAGGTTTGAATTTTACCGCTGCGGTTGACTTCAATCGCTAAAATATCTCCAACATTGCTGGACTCTACCAGTTTCTGAACTTGGGCTGAAGTTTTGACTGGTTTATCGTTAACTTTTTGAATCACGTCTCCAGGAAGCAGTCCCCCGCGCTTGGCTGGGGAATCATCTGTGACTCCTTTAATCACAATTCCAGCTTCCTGCTGAATGTTCAGTTGACTTTCTTGATTAATCTGTTGTTTTTTGATGGGAGAAAGGTCTGCCATTTCAATACCCAAGAAGGGATGTTCCGCACGCCCTTTGGTAAAAAGTTCATTGGCAATGCGGGCGGCGGTTTCAATGGGAATGGCGAAACCGAGTCCTTGAGCATCAGCGCGGATGGCAGTGTTAACACCAATCACTTCGCCTTGGGCGTTTAACAAGGGGCCACCAGAATTACCGGGGTTAATTGCTGCATCAGTTTGAATAAAGCTGACTCGCTTATCTGGGACACCGACTTGAGTGCTGGTGCGATCTGTAGCGCTGATGATGCCGATAGTGACAGTATTATCTAAACCTAGAGGATTGCCAATAGCGATCGCCCATTGTCCTGGTATTAAGTTTTGCGAATTGCCCAGCTTCACAGTCGGTAAATCATTTGCTTTTATTTTTACCACTGCGACATCTGTCACCGAATCAACTCCTACCACCTTCCCCTCTAGACTCCGACCATCCTTGAGGGTGACTTGTACTGTATCTGTATCTGCTACCACATGAGCATTGGTGAGTAATTCTCCATCTTCGCTCAAAATAAATCCCGATCCTGTACCGCGTTCAATACGTTCTTGAGCAATTGGTTGCTCATCCTCTCCGAAAAATCGCCGCAAGAGTGGATTTTTCAAAGCATCAGAGATAGGATTGGCGACTTTGCGAGTGGCATTAATTCGCACCACAGCCGGGCCAACTTTTTGCACCGCCGTCGCAATAAAATTCACATTATCGCCTCCAGTAGCCCCAATTACTCCGTTAGGAGAATTCGGCACTATGGATTCTGGAGGCAAAGCCATTGTTACATTTTTTAACTGTTGGAACGAGGGATTTTTTAGCCGGAGATAGCGACTACCAAATAAACCTGCACCACAGCCAAACGCCAGTAAAAACACATAAACCGCCAGTTGCTTTAAGGATAACTTCATAATCATTCTGCTTAAGGATAGCAATGCAGTTGCTAATTTCTAAGTGTAGTCAAGCTAACGACAAGTGGACAGATCCATTTACGAGAAATTGGGCATAGGGCATGGTTATTCTCCCTGTCCCCTTGTCCCCTTGTCCCCCCTGCCCCTCCACTCCCTAGTACAGACGCGATTAATCGCGTCTCTTAGCACTCCCCACTTCCCAGACTCTCCATCTAAAATTTAAAGTTAATGCGATCTTGATCTTTATACATGACTTTACCCTTTCGTCAACTTTTTCTCTGTAGCTTAGTTAGCGCCTTGAGCCTAGTATCCATACTGCCAAATATCAACAGCGCCAAAGCTGCTGTGGATGGTTGCCCAACTCCAGCCCTGTCTCGCTTCCAACGCCATAAAGTTGTTCGTGGCGAAACTTTGCAGAGCATAGCCCAGCGCTACACTCTCATACCTACAACTATTATCGGCATGAATCCAGCTTTGCAGAACAGTGCAATCGCAGCCGTTGGTAGTGTACTTCAGATTCCTCCCTACAATGGGATTGTCGTCGAAGTGCCTCGTGGTCAAACTTGGCGACAAGTGGCGGCACAATACAAAGTTCGTGCTGATAGCCTTTTTGAGGTGAATGGCTGCCAACAAGACCCCAGAATTGTGTTTGTTCCAGGGGTAAATTGGTCGCCCAATGGTGTTGTAACGAAGTCCGCTTTACCTACTAATGCAGGTACGCCAAATCGTGCATCCCTGTCTGGATATCCTTTGGGGGAAGTAGCAACTGTGGGATTAGCTTACGGCTGGCAAATTAATCCTGCGACAAGTCAAGTTTTCTTTCATAGTGGTGTTGATTTGTTAGCACCAGTTGGTACAAATGTGCTAGCGATCGCACCTGGAACCGTAGCCTTTGCTAATGATCAAGCTTCCTATGGCAAGTTGGTCATTATTAACCACGGTGGCGGACTCCAAAGCCGCTATGCCCAGCTTGACAGTATCAAGGTTACTGTCGGTCAACAAGTAAACAAAGGAGACTTACTCGGAACAGTAGGCACTAGTGGACAACCAACCTCCAGTCAACCGCACCTCCATTTTGAAGTGCGTTCTAGCTCATCTCTGGGTTGGGTAGCGCAAGATCCAAAGGGTTATTTAAAGAAATAAGGGAATGGGGAGTAGTGAATAGGGAATAAGGTACAAGGGAGACTACTAAACATCAATGCCCCATGCCTCATGCCCAATTCCCAAATTCGGTAGATTTTACGATATGCATTCCTGCTTCTGCAAATCTTGCAAATGCCGCATCTGCCTGTTCTGTATAGTCCACAATACCAGGAACAACAACAGGAGAAGTGCAATCTTCTAGCAAATAGATTTTTTGAGCAATGGTAGCATCTACCTGTTTAATTTCTGTTAATAAATCGTCAATTGTCCAGGCGACACAGTGACTTTTAGCTTGACCACCAATAATTACTGCATCATATTCTAAAAGTTGTTTAATCAGGCGCGTGTTTTTTTGACCAAGTGGACGTTGCTCAAAATCTTCTAACACCTCTGGACGCAAAATGGAATAGTTTTCTGTTAAGGGATTTTCACCTTTTATTTCAAATTGCGTCTGACTCTGACGCGCAATGCCGTGGAAAAATATGGCTTCTTCTACTGAAGAAACTAAAGCATGACCAATACCACCCAACATAGAATGATAAGGCCAAACTGTGAGGGGATATTTACCGTCTTGACTGAGTTTTTTAACGTAATGGTAAGTATGTTTTTCTAATAATTCATAATCTCCATTAGTAATAGTGTCAGCAACTGCTGGATTAACTTTCCAAATACCTTGTTCGATGTCTTTTGGGGTAATGTTAGTAGCTGCTGGACTAGGATGTTCTCCGGCGGCGTTCACCCAAAAGATGGGATGGAAAATTTGGGTTGTTGTGTGGGTATCTAGAGTAGGTACAATTTTTGTGATTACTCCCAAGTTTCGATAGATAAACTCACATAATCTGACGTTATCATCCACTGCTCCTTTCCCAGATTTTCCACCTACAAACAATTCAAATTCTGGGATACAGAAGGTGTTTTGGACATCAATTAACAGTAAGCAAATCCGGCTTTTATCTAAAGATGCAGGTTTGATGTCATGTTGATTTGCCCATTTCTCAGCTTCTGCGGCACTTTGCTGGTAAGGTACACGCCAGACATCGCCAACTTTTGCTGAGTTAAAGTACGGGGGAATTGGTAATTGGATTTTTGTTTGGGTATTCATAATTACAGTCGCTTTTATTGTATAAACATCACTACGATGCTTTACTTTGACCACCGTGACTAATAATAAACCATCTTGTATTTCGTAAATAATTCGATATTTTTCCAATCTGACTCTATATAAATTATCAGAAGCTTCTAATTTTTTTACCCCATCGGGACGAGGCTCAAAAGCAAGTTCTTCCAATTTAGCAACCACTTTTTGTTGAACATCATAAGGTAACTTTTTTATCTGTCTTTTTGCAGCCGGAGCAATTTCTTCGTAACTCACAAACCTAATTCCGTTTTGAGTTCACCCAAGGAAATCGTACCAACCTGTTGTGCTTCTTTTAATGCAGCTTTTGCATCTTCTAAATCTTTTTTATCTTCTTTGGCTTTCAAAAAAAGTAAAAAGTCCAGAACCTCGTATACAATTTCTTCTGGTACATTTTCTATCTCTTCAATTATTTTCTGTTTGGCATTCATAAATTCCGCTTTATGCTAGTTGACTATATTATAAGATGATGGTTATTGAAGTCTTGCTAACTCAAGTAAGAAATTGCGATGCCTGTGGCGGGCTGCGCCAACGCACTTCATCATGTAGGACATTAGACTGTGGGTAGTGAGAAAGGTTGACGCAGTTGATTGTGTATGAGAATGGGAAAGCGATCGCACTCTGCTTAGTCACAAAGGCGATCGCTCTTGATCTGTTGTGCTGTGTTATTTGATTTTTTTCTCTCTAATCACCCAAAGAGCCACCACCTGTGGCAATCTGGGAAACAGAGATTTATTAAATCTGATATTTGAGCAACAGCAAATTTACCTAATCAGGTTATGCAAACTCTGCCCATAGTAGATAGTTCAAACACTACGTCCAGTCAACCTACCTTTGATACAACTATCAAACGGCGTAAAACCCGTCCCGTAAAGGTGGGAAATGTCACCATTGGCGGTGGCTACCCTGTTGTAGTGCAGTCAATGATTAACGAAGACACCCTTGATATTGATGGTTCCGTGGCTGGTATTCGTCGTCTGCACGAAATTGGCTGCGAAATTGTTCGTGTCACAGTGCCGAGTATGGCTCATGCTAAAGCTTTAGCAGAAATTAAACAAAAATTAATAAAAACTTACCAAGATGTGCCCATTGTGGCTGATGTCCATCACAACGGACTAAAAATCGCCGTGGAAGTCTCCAAGCACATAGAAAAAGTGCGGATTAATCCGGGGTTATATGTCTTTGAAAAGCCCAACGTCAATCGAACTGAGTATACTAAAACCGAATTTGACGAGATTGGCGATAAAATCCGCGAAACCCTAGAACCTCTAGTAGTTTCTTTGCGCGATCAAGGTAAATCGATGCGAATTGGGGTAAATCACGGTTCCCTCGCTGAAAGGATGCTATTTACCTACGGTGACACACCAGAAGGCATGGTGGAATCTGCCATAGAATTCATTCGCATTTGTGAATCCTTGGATTTCCGCAACTTGGTAATTTCCATGAAAGCCTCACGAGTACCGGTGATGCTAGCCGCCTATCGCCTCATCGCCAAGCGCATGGATGAACTGGATATGGACTATCCGCTACATTTAGGCGTTACCGAAGCCGGTGATGGCGAATACGGACGAATTAAATCCACGGCTGGTATTGCTACCTTACTTGCTGATGGCATTGGCGATACAATTCGCGTCTCACTTACAGAAGCACCAGAAAAAGAAATTCCCGTCTGCTACAGCATTCTACAAGCTTTGGGATTGCGAAAAACGATGGTGGAATACGTCGCTTGTCCTTCCTGTGGACGTACTTTGTTTAACCTAGAGGAAGTGCTGCACAAAGTTCGGGAGGCAACGAAACATTTAACAGGTCTTGATATAGCGGTTATGGGTTGCATTGTCAATGGGCCTGGAGAAATGGCGGATGCCGACTATGGCTATGTTGGCAAAACACCTGGTTACATTTCTTTGTACCGTGGCAGAGAGGAAATTAAAAAAGTCCCAGAAGATAAAGGTGTAGAGGAATTAATTAACCTAATTAAGTCCGATGAACGCTGGGTAGAACCGTAAGGGGTTGAGGGAGTCGGGAGTAGGGAGAGAAATCAATTCAAAATTCAAAATTCAAAAACTTCTGCTTCCTGCCTCCTGTGCCCATGCCGATTCACGATTCCCCACTCCCCACTCCCCACTCCCAAAAATTTTGTATAAACCATCAAAGTCGCCGGATTGTCAAGTATTTTGTTTAAATTATGAATACATGCTCGGTCTGTACAGTGGTAGCCTGTGTTAGATTGAGCATACTGACTATATATTTTCCCTCTGACGCAGCTGTCATTATGGTGATTACAAAAAGTAGGCTTGTTTTGGGTGCTACGGCAGTGACACTCTCCACGATCGCTGTTACTAGCCTTGGCATTCATTCCCGAGGTCAAGCTTTATTTAAAGCAAGTCCCAAAGAATTAGTAGATGAAGTTTGGCAAATTGTTCAACGCCAATATGTAGACGGTACTTTTAATCAGGTAGATTGGCAGGCTGTTCGTAAGGAGTACTTAAGTAAGTCCTACAGTAATCCGCAGGAAGCGTATAAGTCCATTCGGGAAATGCTCAAAAAGCTAGAAGATCCATACACTCGGTTTATGGACCCAGCGGAATTCAAGAATATGCAAGTGGATACCTCTGGAGAATTGACAGGGATTGGGATCACGATCAGCCAGGATGAAAAAACCAAGCAATTGGTTGTAATTGCGCCAATCGAAGATACACCAGCTTTTAAAGCTGGTGTTTTGGCAAAAGATGTCATTCTCAAAATCGACAATAAAAGCACCAAGGGGATGGATACTAATCAGGCAGTATCCCTGATTCGAGGTGAAGCAGGATCGAAAGTCACCTTAACGATTCAGCGCAATGGTCAGACAAAACAGTTTGACATCAAAAGAGCGCGGATTGAAATCCATCCAGTTAAATATTCCCAGAAGAAAACTCCAGCAGGTAATCTTGGCTACATTCGCCTGAACCAGTTCAGTGCCAATGCTAGTAAAGAAATGCAAGCTGCCATTAGAGATTTAGAAAGAAAACGGGTAGCTGGATATATCCTTGATCTGCGTGGTAATCCAGGTGGGTTACTTTTCTCCAGTATAGATATTGCCAGGATGTGGCTGAATAAAGGCACAATTGTTTCCACTATTGACCGCCAAGGTGAGCGAGAGCGAGAAATGGCAAACGGACGCGCTCTGACAAATAAACCGTTGGTAATATTAGTAGATAAAGGTTCAGCCAGTGCCAGCGAAATCCTTTCAGGAGCGTTGCAGGACAACAAACGTGCGACTTTGGTGGGAACTCAAACCTTTGGTAAGGGATTAGTGCAATCGGTGCGTCCTTTAGAAGATGGCTCAGGATTAGCAGTGACAATTGCTAAATACCATACGCCCAATGATAGAGATATTAATAAGCATGGTATTAATCCAGATGTAAAGGTAGATTTGACAGATGCCCAGCGACAGGATTTGTGGCTCAACGAACGTGAAAAACTCGCTACCCTAAAAGACCCCCAATTTGCTAAAGCAGTGGAAGTGATTGGTAAAAAAATTACTGCCAGGGCCACTACTACAGCAGAAAAATGAAGAGTTAAGAATAACGGAATGAAGTTAGGAGTGAATAGCGAAGAGTTAGGAATAAAAACCATCATTGATAACTCCTCACTCCTAACTCCTAGCTTAAACTGGTTGGCACTTTCCAGCTCTAATAAGTCCGACACGCCGAGCGTTCGCTTCTTCTTGCGAACTAAAAGGCCCCCACTGTTCTATAATCTCTAGATTGTTGTCTCCAACTTTGTCGCTGGGGAAAATTTCGCAATTACCAGCCGAACGTTTGACAATATACCAAGTTTGTGAATCGTTCATATTTGAAATAAAAAATTTGTTTTTTACGTAAGAATTTTACGCCATACGGAAAATATTCTCGCGTGTATGGGATTACATAGGATCTGATTTAGCTATAGATTACACTCACCAACCAGTTCCGTACAGTCATAAATTTGCTATTTGCACTTGGCTACCCACTGATGAATTTTAATAAAAATATAAAGTCTTCTTAAATCAATAGATGAATTCATATATATAATACATATATAATACTTTTGAAATTCAAGGTATTGATATGCGTTTACCTGTCATTCTCAGTGGCGGATTATTGCTATCTTTTGGTTTGAACCTACCAGTAATGTCTAAATCTCCCATAGAGATAGCACAATCGCCAGCGAGTAAGAATTTGAATCTAAGGCTATTAAATTCTAATCGCCGTTTTTGGAATCAGCGAAATATTTCCAGCTATGACTATACTTTGAGCAATAGTTGCTTTTGTATAGGCGATGCTAGGGGGCCAGTAGTAATTAAAGTACGTAATGGTCAAACAACTTCTATCACTTCTGTAGCTACAGGTCAACCAGTTAATCCAGAATTCTTTCAAAATTACAACACAATTCCTAAGCTATTTGATGTGGTTCAAGATGCTATCAACCGTAGAGCCTTCAGCCTAAATGTGCAATACAATGCTAGATTCGGCTATCCAACCCAAATCAATATAGATTACAACAGTCAGATAGCTGATGAAGAAATATTTCTCACAATTGAGAATTTTAAGGTAATTAAATAGCCGCCACTGCAACTAGAAATTAGATATTAAAGTAATAGGTATGCTCACCTTCATTATTAGACATCTTGCATAAATGCTTAAATTGTCATCTTGAGCGGAGCGAAACATCTGGTGAAATTCTTCTCTGCGTTCCGCTCAAAATGACATTCCTGATTTTTTGACTTTTAGAAGAGGTCTATTAACTGCTGGCGTTCAAGTTTCTAGCTGTGCCAATGTCTTAGAGAAAAGGCAATCCAATGCGTAGCTTGCCGCCGTCGGCATCGTCCTCATCTATCCCATAATTAAATTTCCTGTAAGAAAATAGATTGCCCTTGGTGATTATATGTATAAATCTTAGTATATGGATGCGAAATTTTGAGCGTTCGCTCGTCAGCAAGGTAGGGTAAAGTAGTGATTTGTTGATTGTTAACTCTTGCCAAATAAAGATTTCTAATTATTCTGTCACTACATATTTACCATTACAAAAATCTTTATTTTTGTATCACTGAATGCTTGATATTTAAGTGAATAACTCGGACACTGTTTTTGCAATCAAGAGTACAAAAACGTGAAAAAAATCAAGATTTTCAAGTTTCTGATGCCATTTGTGGTAGTAGTTTTATTGATGATTGGGTTGGCAAAGATCGTACCAGCCCAGTCATTAGTAAGTGTTCACCTAACCCTTGGCAACCCTAGCAATGCTGGAACTTCCAGCCTAAATAACTACTTGCTGGTAAAACCACAATATGTAATTAGTTACAACTGCTCAATAGGTAGAGCAAATTGGGTGTCTTGGCAGTTGAATAGTAGTTGGTTAGGTAGTACACCAAGGCAAGATAATTTTCGTCCTGATACAACACTTCCTTTTGGGTGCTATCAAGTTCAATCTACCGATTTTAGTGGAAGTGGCTTTGATCGTGGTCACATGACACCTAGTGGTGACAGAACTAGTAGTGTTACTAATAATTCTGCCACTTTTTTGATGACCAACATGATTGCTCAAGCCCCAGATAACAATCAGGGAATTTGGGCAAACTTAGAGGAATATGCCAGAACTTTAGTAGCACAGGGTAAAGAACTCTACATCATATCTGGTGGATATGGGATGGGCGGTATCGGTTCTAACGGAAGGTTCTATACAATAGCTAATGGACGTGTTCAAGTCCCTAATAGAACTTGGAAAATTATTGCTGTACTCGATACTCCAGGTTTAGGTCTTGCTGGTCTGACAACCAGCACGAGAGTCATTGCTGTCAATATTCCCAACACGCAAGGGGTGCGAACAGCGAATTGGAGAAACTATCGGGTTAGCGTTGACTCATTAGAATCCCTAACTGGATACAATTTTTTCTCACAAGTCTCAACATCTATTCAGTCTGTAATAGAAGCGCAAATCGATAATTTATAAGTTTAGATGATTTCAAAAATGAGAAAGCCTAGCCGTATAGATGGCTAGGCTTTTATTTAGAGAAATTTTCAACCTGCTTACTAGGTTTCAACCAGTTTTGTTGCTACTCCAGTTAAGTCACCATCTTTAGTTTGTCCTATGATGTAAGCGTCAATATTTATTTTTCCAACACGATAAACACTGATGTCACTAAGATTATCTTTAAGTGTCTGGATAAGTGTTTGAAATTTTTTAACATCTTTTTTCTGTAATTCATTGTGCCACTCTTGCTCAAATGCACAATTACGAAAGAGATAGTCCAAGTCTACTACTTCTACTGGCAGGTCTTGAGAACCTGTTAGCTGTAATATTTTCTCCTGTGTTGCAGGTGCAGCACTTTCCCACTGAACAACCTCGAAAGGATAATCCGACTCGCTCATCATCAACAAGCCAGTACTAGCTTCCTTTAGTTTTTCGACAATCTCGCTGCTCATAGTCATCAGTTTCTAGCAACGCTCATACTGTATCATTCAACATTTAGGAGATTAAGCACTTCTCAATGCCACAATGGGGTCGAGTTTAGCAGCGCGACGTGCAGGAACAACGCCAAAAAATAAACCAATACCACCAGAGACACCAACTGCCATACTAATCGCTACAGGAGAAAGACTCGCTTCTAAAGGAGTCAAGGCTCCCACTAATAGGATGCCACTGATACCAACCGCAGTCCCTACTAAACCACCAGCTGCGGAAACTATTACTGCCTCAATGATGAACTGTAGCAAAATATCTTGCTCGGTTGCGCCGATCGCTTTTCTCAATCCGATTTCTTGGGTGCGTTCGGTGACGGAAACAAGCATAATATTCATGATGCCAATGCCGCCGACAAACAGGGATATACCTGCGATCGCTGCTAGCATAATTGTCAATGCACCTGTAATTTGACCGACAGTTTGCAAAGCATCCTTTTGAGAGCGGATAGTAAAGTCATCTTCGCCATTAATTTTGTGCCGTAGACGCAACAAATTAGTAATTTGGAATTCTGCTGCATCCACGCTCTCTGAATCACGAGCTGCCGCGACGAGGTAATCTAAAGCAATACCATAAGGAGAATTCTTTCCTACAAGTCGGTTTGCTGAAGTTGTAATTGGTATTAAGGCAGCATCATCATAATCTGCTCCCACGCTGGAACCTTTGGCTATTAACGTCCCAATCACTTGAAAGCTAGTATTTCCAACTCGCAATTGTTGACCTACGGGGTTACTATTACCGAATAGTTTTTCTGCCAAGTCTCCACCTAGCACAACGACTTGGTTATTTCGCTTGATGTCTACATCGCTGAAAAACCTGCCTTTATCAGTTTCAAAATCCCGCACAGATAAAAAGCTGGGAGTTGTACCAATGATGTTGACATCGGTGTTTCTATTGCGATATGTAACTACCTGTCTTCTATTTAACTCTGGTGCAACTCCTACTACTGTTGGTACTTGAGAAGCGATCGCTTCCGCATCTTGCAACACCAGAGTTTTTGGCACTTCAAAGGATATCCGCTGAGTTTCTCGATTACCTGGCAGCACAAATAGCACATTTGGCCCTAGTGACTCCAGTTGTTTATTAACGAACTTTTGCCCACCTTCGCCAATACCAATCATGGCAATTACTGAGGCGTTGCCAATAACTATACCCAACATCGTAAGAGCGCTACGCAGCTTATTCGACAGCAGGGTTTTCCCCGCCATTTGGACACTTTCTAAAAAATTCATGTCTTAATAATTACAAATTATTCTGTTATTTTGCCTTTTCAATTTTGTAATCTTTGGGTGGGTTTACAAAAATGCGATCGCCTTCTTTAACTCCCCCTAAAATCTGAGTTTGGTCTTGGATTTGTGCCCCAATTGTAACTTCGCGGAATTGAGGTTTATTCTTTGCATCTGGTACAAGTACGCCAGTTCTACCTTTTTCGGTGACAATTGACACCGTTGGTAATACTAAGGCATTATTAACGCGATCGCCCAAGAAAGTCAGATCCACATTTAAGCCAGAACGCAGTTTATCTGTGCCGCTATCGAGAGCAACCCGCACCTGGAAGGATGTCACGCCTTGTTCAATTACTGCTTCAGGAGCAATCAGGCGCACATTACCTTTAAAAATTTGATCAGGATAGGCATCGGCGACAATTTCCACCTGCTGTCCCTGTTTAATTCTGCCAATATCGGCTTCGGGAACTTGAGCTAATACTTCTAAACCCCTTGCTACGGCGACAATTGAACTAGAAGTTGCCGACGCACTAGTAGAAGCAGAGGTTGTGGGTGTGACAAAAGCACCCACGTTAGCATACTTTTGCGTCACAATTCCCGAAAGAGGAGCGCGAATAATAGTCTCATCCAACTGCACTTGCACACCCTTCAATTGAGCTTCAGCAGATGCAACTGCTGCTTGACGCTGGACAATTTCTTCAGAACGGGTGCCATCTTCTAAAAGTACCAATGCTGCTCGTGCTTCATTGACAGCTGCTTGGCGTTGGTCAATTTCCTCAGTCCGAGTGCCACTTTGGACTAACGACAATCGTTTTTTAGCTTCTTCTAAACTAGCTCTAGCACTTTTGTCGTCGCTGATGGCTTGATCGAGTAATTGTTTTCTCTCTGCTCCCTCTTTATATAGATATTGGTAACGCTTTACCTGTTCACTGGTGTAATTCACCCTTGCTTGAGCCGCATCCACTTGGGATTGAGCTTGAGCAATCTCTTGGGGACGATTACCAGCTTTAGCCGCAGCTAGTTGAGCTTGAGCTTGTGCTAATCGCGCCCTACCTTGAGCAATTTCTTGAGGACGACTACCAGCAACAGCTTGGGCTAGCTGTGCTTGACTTTGGGCTAAGTTGGCACGGTACTGGCTCCTTTGAGCCTCGATGCCGGCACTATCCATGCGGGCGAGAATTTGCCCTTGTTGAATGCGATCGCCCTGTTCCACGTATAATTGCGACAGCACTCCAGGGTTCTTTGGACTAATATTAACGCTCTGAACTGGCACGACTTTGCCACTAGCTGTAATCCGCAAAGTAACATTTTGCGCTGCTACTGGCACAGTTAATTCAGTAATATCTTCGTTTGTCCCTTGATTGACTAAGGTATAGGTTGTGACTGTACCCACAACCAACGCACCCCCTGCCATCAGCCCCATCAGCCAGCGGAATGGATACTTAACTTTGCCAATAACTGGAATTTCTATGTGCGTAGCCATATTAAAGAAGCCTGTAAATCTCGCTATATATAAAGTAATCTTTAGTCAGAGGACAAACAAATAATACGGAGTTTTTAAAGCTTGGAGATTAAATTTTCATGAGTCAAGTAATAAATAGACGCATAATTCGCTTTATAGTTGCTTAATGTTCCTTCATACTAGGCGGTAGTAGTCTGTATGTCTTCACCTGAAAGGGTGACTTTAGCCACAGTCTATTAGTGCAATCCTGAACTATTCGTGAGCAACAAGATCCCCGACTTTTTGGAGAAACTGGGAATCTACGGCTTGCAATTCTCACAAATCAAATAGGATGGTTATAGTGCGATCGCGCTTCACTTAGTCTGTATCCTTTTCTTGTTCCCTACTCCCTACTCCGTACTCCCCATTGCAAAGCAGTTTGTAATTATTGCTGAAATTGGGTTAACAACCAAGCGCCAACTTGACTTTGATTTATTTGACGAGTTCGGCGTAATGCATCGTTTAATAAAGAAATAGCTAATCCTGGTAATACCTGAGATTCCGTAATCCGCCTACTACCTTGGTTTTCAATAGCAAAAGCCATAACTTGGACATTCTGGACATTTAAAATCCAGTATTCTTTCACTCCTAAATCTTCGTATAAAAGTCGTTTTTCACCTTGATCGTCAGCAAGTGAAGTATTAGCCACTTCAATAACCAAATCCGGTGGTGGATAGATATCTAGATTAATGATAGAAGTGCCGTAGGGAATGATATCAGCATTTTCATCAATATAATAAGACACATCAGGTTGAGCTTCCTTAAAGCCTGTTTTCCGATATGTACAGTTAGTTAAACCTTTGGTGGGTATTCCTTTGATTGTGCAGAAGAGGTTAACAGCAAAGGCAATAATTGTGTTGTCGCAGGCGTGGTCATGGCCGAGTGGTGGCATTTCAATCCTCATTTGTCCATTGTGGTAGTAGCCCTTGGCTTTTTCGTAGGCAGAACTTTCAATTATTTGGATATATTCATCCCAAGTTGCTGCTATCCAGGTATCGGTTGCTAGTTGGGTCTGTAATTCGCTCATAATATTGTGAAAGAGGAACTTTAACAACGATCATATAAGAATTCAGCACCCAGGAGTCAGGATTCAGAATTATAAGGAATCTAGAATAATTAGTATATTTATTCATCAAATGTTTAACAGAATTCTTTAACTATTCTGAATTCTGACTTCTGAATTCTGACTTCTTACAGTTATTTTACTTTTTCAAAACTACATGGAAAGAATTTAAATATCCAGTAATGGTTTTAGCTAATGTCTTCTGCTGTTTCTTTGTAGTTATTGCCATTACTTGATATAATCTTCCTTCAGCAACATACATTCTACTTTTAGTGATTTTCCCTCCAGAATTAATGTACTCAATTTCTTTGCCAGGATGATTATTGGAACTACGAATATTTCGTTGACTAATCAAATTACTTTTCGTAGTCTTTAAAGCCATATCCCTTGCATTATTAAGTACAGCTTGGGGGTCAGCCATTTCACCATAACTATAAGGAAAATCATTGTAAGCAACTACATACGCTACTTGCTGTTTTGGTGGTTGAGCAACAAATATTTCTAAGTTAATTTCCCCCATGTAAGTTTTTTGGGATTGGGTATTTCTGTTGGGGTTTCCCGGCATCAAAATAGTAAAGCGCCCATCTGGAGGGGTGAATAACTTCCATCGTGGCTGCACGGGTTGAGCAACCTTTGGTTTGACAACAGCCGCCGGAGGTTTGGGTTGACGCGCTTCCACGAGAACAGAACCACCAGACACAAAGGTGACGGCGATTAATGGCAACAGAGTTTTCATTGTCATAAGTTTTACCTTTTGAGATGTTAATCTCACTGATGATGCTAGCTGTTATAACCTAGCAGCACATAAAGCAGCACCTATTAGCCCCACTTGCGGGTTGAGGATAATATACACGGGGATTTCTTCGAGGAGGCGGCGCATTCTGCCTTTTTGGGTGAAGTTTAATAAGAAACCGTTGTTTTGAATTAAGGGCAGGATTTTGGGCGCAATTCCACCAGCGATGTATAAGCCACCATAAGGTAGGAGTTTCAAGGCGAGATTGCCGGCTTCTGCACCATAAGCCTCTATAAATAATTGCAAGGTTTGTTCCGAAAGGCGATCACGTTTTTCTAGTGCAGCTGTACCAATAGCAGCACCAGGATCAACGCTTTTCTCTTCTTGTCCGGCTTCTTGTTCCCAAGTTCTGACGATTTGGGCAATATCTGGTGATTCGGTGGCAAATTTGCGATCGCGCAAAAATTGGTAAATTGCCACAATTCCCATTCCAGAAACCACGCGTTCCACAGAAAGGCGCTGGATATCATGTTTACCCAGCAGGTATCTCAATAGTTGAAACTCGATCTCATTCCGAGGGGCAAAATCAGCGTGTCCACCTTCTGAGGGAAAGACTTGATAATGGTTTCCTTGTCTAATTAAAAATCCTTGTCCTAGTCCAGTACCAGCACCAATAATTGCAATGGGTGCTTCGGGTTGAGATTTGCCAGCTTGCAACGTCAGCAAGTCTTGTTTTTGTAAACCTAAAATACCATAGCCAATCGCAGCAAAGTCGTTAATCAAAGAAATATGCGGGATACCCAATTCTTGTTGTAGACGTTCGGTATCCAGGAACCAGACTAAATTGGTTAGTTTGGCAGTATTTTTGACAATGGGGCCTGCGATCGCAAAACAAGCCTTTTCTGGTATTCGTGTATTAGCTTTGACCAAAAACTGCTGCACTATTGGTACTAAATCGGGAAAATCAGCACTGTGGTAACTTTCCTGATAAATAGTATGTAGAACTGATGAATCTAATGTTTCAGCCAAACGCAGAATAGTTTTCGTACCGCCGATGTCTCCTGCTAGCAACAAAGTCATAAAACTTATTCGTGAATTAATTACTTTTTTTGTAGGATATACCCAACCTAGCAGAAGCCACTGAACGCAAATCTCTATCAGAGGTTTAAGCAAATCGAATAACTTCTTCTATGTGGGTTAAATGGGAAGTATCTCCCGTTAGTTCCAATAACCATTCTGGTTCCTGGCGTACCACTTTTACCAAAGAACACAAAGAAGCTTTAACTTCTGTTTTGGCAATTTCTCCCACTAACCCCATTGCTCCCCCTAACACCGATGCGCCGTGTGCTATTAGCAGGATATCTTCTGGGAAGAACTCAGTAGCTAAACATCTAGCAGTTTGCCCAGAACGTTCTCGCACTTTTTCGTGAGTTTCAGGATATTTGGCGGCGATGCGCGAAGTATAGCTGGTGTCAATTCTGGGGAATAACTCTCCTAATGCTGGAGTTGAAAGTCTTTCAGGTTCTTCTGTCATCCAAGCTGGATTTAGCCATTCACTCAAACCTGTTTCCAATTTGATTGGCAATTTGAGCGCTTCTGCAACTGCGTTTGCCGTTTGTACGGTTCGCAGGAAAGGGGAGGCGAAAATATGGCCAATATTTTCTCCTTTCAATCGCCTTGCTAACTGCTGTGCCTGTACCATACCATCATCAGACAAGGGTGGATCGTAGCGTCGTTCGGCGGTGAGAAACCAATCGGGGTTTACGAAATCGAGGCGGTTGGCGTGTCTTGCGATCCAGACTATTTGACTCATGGGTTGTAATTATTCCGGTGAATAGAATTCGCCGCTAAACAAATATATAGATATCTGCAAGGAGGGCTGCAAATATTAATATAGGACAAAAATTGTAATATTATTTAATAATACTAATTATTAGGAAAAGTTATGAGTATAAATTAGTTAAGATTGTGTAATGAACTCAAATGTAAATATCAGATTGGGACGGTTCAAACCAAACTCCACACTCAATAACTGATAGTAGATGGCTGACGGTAATTGTTTTGAGCGTGCCATGACGTTTACGATAGTAAAATTCAAAAAGTAAAGAAAATAAATGTGGTTCTTCATGGAAGTAGTGGATTAGGAAGCTTGCTAAGTTGTACAACACTATCCTCTGTTAAAGGAAGACTAGTAATCAAATGCCGCTCACGCTGTATCGGCAGATAAATCTCAGGTGATTGAGGTAAAGGTAATTTACCTAATTGATACTTAACGGTTGCTTACCAAATAGAAATTATACTTAGATATACATCATTATCCGTATTACGAATAATCTCTATAAACGTATTTGACAAACGGCGATCACTACTAATAAACCAGAGAAAAATATGGGTATCTAGTAGGAGTTTCATTTACCCTCAAACTCACTTATAATATTCTCTGGTAGTGGTTCATCAAAATCATCGGGTACAATAAACTCTCCTGCACAGAGTCCGAATGGTCTAGAGAGATCAGGTACTTTTACCGTCGGTTTAATTTCAGCAATTGGCTTTCCACCATGTATAATTACAAGAGTTTCCCCAGCTTCAACGCGCTGAAGGTAGCCTAATAAGTCACGTTTTATTTCATCGACACTAATCCAGTTCATAAGAATATTATTGGATTATTACTTTACTATAATCATCACCCTAAATAAGCTTTTTTAACTCGCTCATCACTAATTAATTCTGATGCTGCACCTGTTAAGGTAATAGAACCAGCTTCTAAAACATAACCGCGATCGGCAATTTGCAGCGCTAAATTCGCGTTTTGTTCAACTAACAGGATAGTCACGCCTGTAGCACGGAGATTTTCAATAATAGAGAAGATTTCCCGGACGATCGCAGGGGCTAAACCTAAGCTAGGCTCGTCTAAAAGTAATAGTTGTGGTTTACTCATGACAGCTCGTGCGATCGCTAACATTTGTTGTTCACCACCACTGAGGGTTCCTGCTAGTTGATTGCGTCTTTGTGACAAACGCGGAAATAGCTCAAATTGGCGCTTAATATCTGCTTTTATCTCAGCTTGATTAGAGCGAATATAAGCACCCAAAAGTAAATTATCAAATACTGTTTGTCGCGCTAATACTCTGCGTCCTTCAGGACAATGAGAGATGCCAAGCTGTACAACTTCGTGAGTTTGGCGGCGGGTAATATTATGTCCATTATAGATAATTACGCCACTTTTAGGATTAACTACTTTAGATATGGCACGGAGTGTAGTAGTTTTGCCAGCACCATTAGCACCAATTAGAGTAACTACCTCGCCTTTTTGAATAATTAAATTAATCTTTTTTAGAGCTTGAATACCGCCATAATTAACATCAAGTTCTTGAACTTCTAAAATTGTATAGTTTGGACTACTATCGGATTTCATCGGCGGTTTACATCCAGAAATGTTGATTCAAAACCTAACATACATCAATCATACATTTCTTAAAACAGCGCGTAGGCGTACCCCATCGTAGACATTGCTTCAACTTAAAAACCAACGCCAGAATACTGCAATCTTTATGATGTACCATTAATTATTGATAAAGATATCAAGCGTTCTGTGGCAAAAGCAGCAGATATTGGTAGCAAACGACTAATTAATTTAGCTCCCGATGCATGGGTACAGTGGGTAACACAGCGTCCTGAAGTTGTGGCGAAAGAAATTCTGGGTTCGGAGTTTCAGTGGATTAGCCGGGAAACAGATGTGTTGGTGAAGGCGTACAGTGCCACCCACGGGGATTTTCTGGTACTTAAGCGTTACACAGCCCAGATGCCTCTACGAATGAGAGCCTATGCCGCCTTGGCACAAGAACGCTACCAATTGCCAACCTAGGCAAAAATCCGGGAAAAAATCTCATTTCTAGAATCTCAGAAATGCTGGTTGCATCGTCTCTGCCGCAAGTAGGGAAGACGGCAGCCCACTAATGAGAATTCCCAGTCTCAGACTGGGAACTTTATTTATTAACCACCGGCAACAGCGGGGACAATACTTACTTCATCGCCATCCTTCAGGGCTGTGTTTATACCATCTAAATAGCGGATATCTTCGCTATCGACGTAAAAATTTACAAAGCGACGTAGCTTGCCTTCTTCATCGCACAACCGGGATTTAATCCCAGGAAAGCTTTGTTCTAAGGAATCCAACAATTCAGCAATGGTACTACCGTTGGATTCTAAAGTAGCTTGATTATTAGTCAAATTCTGAAGAGTCGTAGGAACTAAAACTGTTACAGCCATAGAAGTACAAAGTTAAGAGTGAAGAGTTAGAAATACAGTCAAGAGTTAGGAGTCATGAATTAAAAACTCATAACTCCTAACTGCTAACTAAACGAGGACTTGTTGCCATTCCAAGCGATCAAGAGTACGCGATCGCTCTAGAGCGCGTTCAAAACTATCTAGTTTAGCATCAATAGTCAAGGGTTCACCAACATAGCCTTGGATTGCTTCTTGGGTTTTCAAACCATTGCCAGTAATGTAAATCACGGTAGTTTCATCTGGATCAATTTTGCCAGCCTCTACCAGTTTTTTCAGCACGGCCACGGTTGTACCACCAGCCGTTTCTGTGAAGATGCCTTCGGTTTCTGCCAGCAGCTTGATGGCATCAATAATTTCTGCATCATTGACTGATTCAATGTTACCACCAGTTTTCTGAGCTAACTCTACAGCATAAATACCGTCTGCTGGATTACCAATCGCTAGCGATTTAGCAATTGTATTCGGTTTTACTGGCTTAATAAAGTCGCGTCCTTCTTTGAAGGCTTGGGCGATAGGTGAACAACCTTCAGCTTGAGCGCCACTGAAACGGACGCTCTTGTTTTCTACCAAACCAACTTCGATAAATTCTTGGAATCCTTTATAAATTTTGGTAAATAGTGAACCAGAAGCCAAGGGAGCAACAACATGATCGGGTAGTTCCCAGCCTAGTTGTTCAGCAACTTCAAATCCTAGCGTCTTGGAACCTTCAGAGTAATAGGGACGTAGATTAATATTGACAAAACCCCACCCATGTGTATTTGCAACTTCCGAGCATAAACGATTTACTTGATCGTAGTTACCCTTGACGGCCATCAGCGTTGGGCTGTAAATCAGGCTACCAATAATTTTACCGGCTTCTAAATCTGCGGGGATGAACACACAACAGTCTAAACCGGCATGAGCTGCGATCGCAGCTGTAGAATTTGCCAAGTTACCAGTGCTAGCGCAAGAAACGGTAGTGAAACCCAACTCTCGCGCTCTCGATAGAGCAACAGAGACTACCCGATCCTTAAAGCTAAGGGTGGGCATATTAACCGCATCATTTTTTATATAAAGCTTATTTAGACCCAGGCGACGGGCAAGACGGTGAGAACGAACCAAGGGAGTCATACCCGTTCCCACATCTATAACATTGTCAGTTGCGACAGGCAAAAAGGGACGGTAGCGCCAAATTGAATTGGGCCCGGCTTGAATTGTTTCACGAGTGACAGTCAGACGCAAGGCGCTGTAGTCATACTTGACTTCTAACGGCCCAAAACATAACTCACAAACATTACTGGCTTTAAGTTCATATTCCGCACCACATTCTTTACACTTTAAGGCTTGAAAGTAGGCAGTGCTGCTTTGGGTATGGGTTTGGGTTTGGGTTTGGGTTTTAATTGCCTGAGTCATAAACTAGCTTTCCCTGTTTGTCTGTCGGCTGTCGCCTGATAGTAACACGAGCAAAAATACCCGTCAAACATACCCGACTAAAAATATCGGGTATCCTTGGTATGGGAAAAACTGATTTCTGTAAAATTTTTATAACCGTAATTGTTACATGTAGTATTTATACTGTTGCAAAATTAGATAATAGCTTCAGGCACTCAGTCTTAACACTGATGATTAACATGATTAAATTGCATCATATCTATGATGAATTTGCATTTATTTAAATTACTACCCAAATTTAAGCGATCTAGATCACTTCATTAACCTGCGATTTTTATATCCACAATGTCTCCACAGGGTAGTATGCATAGATAACAGCAAAAGCTCAAAACTCTTTTGGGATATAAGTTTTAGTGTTTTTAGCGTCTGATTAAACCACTCAAATTGCTATGTGTGTTGCCACAATAAAGTTGATTTTTTAGCTGTGATGCACTCAATCATCGCTGGAGAAGTTACTTATTTATACTGAAGATTTTTTTTGCTGCAAAAGTTACATTGCAACTTACCTAGATAATTCAGCAGCACACAATAGTAAGTCACCCATATTTGCGATTGCTAGCTTTGAGAATCAACGGTAAGCGTAAAACAAGTAGGCAATAAATTTTCTGCCTATTGCCTCAATATAGTTTTTCAGGAGTGTCAATAAGTTAACTCCTCAAATAGACATCTCCCAAGCATTAAGGTTTTGGGCAAGTCAAGTCGGTAATTCTTAAGGAATTGCCGAACTTTATCCTGTCTCAAAACCCAGGATACAAGTTCAGCGCATAAACAAATTACTTCTATGGTAAATCGAAATAAATCTCTTAACAAGCAGATCCAGCCTTACCAATCTTTAATAGCAACAGCATTATTAACTGGTAGCTTTTTCCAATTTATTGCACCTGTCTTAGCTGAAGGTACTACAGCAGGTACATCTATAAGTAACACAGCCACAGCGACCTACGAAGATCCCAACGCGCCAGGGACAAGTATAAATGCTACTTCTAACACTGTAACTGTAACTGTAGCAGAAGTTGCTGGTATCACCGTTACTGCGTCGGGTGTTACAGATAACAATGGTGGCACTGTTGGAGTTAACGATTTACTAACCTACACCTATACTCTAACGAACGTAGGTAATGACCCCACCAAATTCCATATTCCCAACCAAGCAACAACAACTGGGCCTGGTACAGTTTCTGGTGTACTTCCTGTTGATAAAAATGGGGCAACACCAGCTAGTGGCACACTGCAATACAGTACTGATGGTGGTGCAACTTGGACAAACGTAGCAGCAGGTGGTGTAGATACACCCTCAATTCCGGTTAGCGGCACTGTGTTGGTGCGTGTGCCAGTGACTGTACAGACTGGCGCTCAATCCGGTGACGTAATTAAAGTTACCCTTGGTAATACTCCCGCTGATGCCCAAAACCAACTGCGGAGTCCTGATGGTGGTGACGTTTACACTGTAGATAACGCTGATAACGCAGGTGGTGGGGAAGTTCCTGGCGCACCAGTTAACGGTACACGAGAATCTAGTATTACCCAGCAAATTCAAGTGGGTAACACTGTTAAAACCGTTGCTCTAGCCACAATACTCAAAATTCGGACAGCCTACAACGCTGGTGATGCTTCCGTACTCAATGATGACTTGCTGACTTATGGTTTAAGCTTGCGAGTTGAGAGCAATGACGTAACCAATCGGGGCCTCACACCCGCAGCTTTAGCTGGTACAAGTATTAATGTAGATGGTAGTCCTGTTCCTCGCATCTTAGTTTCTGATGCACTTCCAGCATCCACAACTCTTAATGGGACTCCAACCGCTCCTTCAGGGTGGATAGTGGTTTATGCTGGCGAAGATCCTGCAACTACAACTGCCGATCTGGCTTTGTGGAAAACTGACCAAACTCAAGTAACAGGCGGTATAGTAAAACGGGTTGGTTTTATTAATGATCCTAACTTCATCTCTACAGTTGCCACTGGCACAACTGTTACAGGCTTTACGGTGCAAGTAAAGACCACTGGAATCACAGGAACGACAGCGACAGATGTTAACAACATCGCTCAAGTGTTCGGTAAAACTGCTGGCGATCCAAATAGCCCCCTACTCTTCGACAATTCAGGCGATCAAAACCCAGATAACATTAACCCCACTACTGGAGCCTTTCCTACTACACCTGACGCTGGCTATTATTCCACTACTCCTACCAACATTGATACAGGCAATAACAACCAAGGTGCTAATTCTGTTACAGGAAATGCCAACGTTTATACTGTTTCAGTCGCCCAGGCGAACTCAGTTTTAAATGGGCCGAATAATGCACCAGATGCTACTGGCCCATCGGGTTTAACCAACGATGACTTCACCAACAAATCTTCCTTTGTTCCTCCTAACACACCGCCTGGTAGTACACTTGATCCGCAATCAGTTGGCTTCACTAATACAATTAAGAACAATGGCACTAGCCCTAACGACATCACAATAGTACCAACCGCACCAGCAACATTTACAGATTTGCCAAATAATACAAAGGTGACTGTTAGCTATAACAGTCAATCTGCTGTTTATACTTACGATAGTAGTACTGGTACTTTTACCATAGCAAACGGTAATACACCAATTAAAATTTCTGCTGTTCCTGCTGGTGGCATTGTTAATTATGGTGTAGAAGTTGACCTACCACCTGGTACGCAACTATCGACTGATATTGGTAAGGGCTTCCCAGTACCCATTACAGCCTTTATTGACGCAAATAATAGTGGTTCACCTATTGGACAAACCCAGAACATCTCCATCGATCGCGTCTACACTGGCTTCTTAAAACTGTTGAAAATGTCACGAGTTCTACAAGGAAGTGGCCCAGCAGTACAAGGGACTGATGGCACATTCAGTATTACTCCCAAGAACCCTGCACCAGGAAACATTATTGAGTACCAAATTCAATACACAAATATTTCTGATGTTCAATCTGGAACCGGTAACGTGATTTTGAACGCTGACAAAGTTGTGATTACTGAAGATGGTACAGCAGGGGGCAACAACTGGGCGCTAGACAACGACAATAACACTCAAATTGATACTAGCAACATTGTTGGTTCAGCAAAGGATTCTGGGGCTTCAACTATCCAGTTCTTCAATGGTAATCCAGCTACTAACTCTAGTATCGACCAAACTGGAACCACGCTAAACAGTGATGTCACAAAGTATATAAATACTGCCACTGGACAGATTGCACCTGGTGTTCAAAGAACATTTACCTTCCAACGCAAGGTTAACTAGATAGTTTTATTTCACCTCTCTTTGTTTGCAAAGAGGGGTGAGATAGCGTATCTGAAAATTCACATGATCTGGAAAAGCCCAAAAGATATCTAACGCCCTTACCGACACGAGAAGGGGAAAAATTCAAAGTCTCTTTCCTATTCCAGATACCGTGAAAAGTCAGGATAGCGCATCTGTGTTTGTAGCTGGTGCTTTAATCCTAAAGCGCCAACTACGGAATGATTGTTCCCCAGCGAAAACAGGGAAAGATAAATCAGCAATTGACATTGTGAAAGTTTTTGAGGTTATTGATATGAAGCGTCTTTCTTTTGCAAGTTTAGGAGCGATCGCACTTATTGCTACAGTGCCATTTGTCAGTCAAGTGCCAGGAATCGCTTCTCTATGGCATTCTACCAGTGCTGTTGCCCAAAATGTCAAAACTCAAGGGCAAATACAATTGCGCTTAGAGGCAGAAAAGCAAGTAGTGGCAAAGGATCAGCAGGGTAAGCAAAACAAGAAATGGGAACCTTTAAAAGGTCAAGCTGTGGTGCAACCTGGTGATGTGTTGCGATATACATTGAGTGGCGAAAATAAGAGCGATCGCCCGGTGAAGAATTTGTTTCTAAATCAACCTATCCCCAAAGGAACGGTATACGTGCTGAAATCTGCGCTTGCTGCTAATAATACTAAACTTACTTACAGCATTGATGGCGGGCGCAACTTTGTCGAAAATCCCACTGTAAAAGTTACTCTTCCTGACGGGAAATTAGAAACAAAACCAGCACCAGCGAATGTTTACACCCACATCCGTTTGCAAGTGCCATCAGTTCCGGCTAAGAAAACGGTTAAAGCTACTTATCAAGTCCAAGTTCGCTGATTCGTTATGCCTGATATCACCCGCCTGTAGCGACTTTTTTGGGATTCAAGAGCGAAAAAAAACGTGTTTTATAAGGAGAATCGGAGGGATCTTCGATAGATAAACAAGTGCTTTTATTAACAAAAAAAGTGGCATTCCAGAGAGAGGAGATGTGTTCAGTGAGCCGTCCTCAAAAGCAAAAGCAAATTACTTGGTGCAGTAGCTGGTATCAAAGGTTAACAGCTACTGTTCTTCTGGGAAGTTTTTTGCAAACTACTATATCTATACCAGCGATCGCGCAACAGACTAACAATCTGGGTGCGTCTTTGCCATTAATAAATCAAGCTACTTATACTTATACCGACTCCGCTACTAATCAGAAATATGACGGAACTTCTAGCCAACTTAATGCTAGTCCTAGCCCATTAGTTGATCCATTAGGGCGAATCTTAGGTTGCGCTGGCACTCTTTTGCCTGACTATACAGGTTTTTCAGTTGGCGTATACGAACCTAACCCTAGCGATCCAACGGGAACAGAATTAGGCGGCTTGCTTTCTTTGACTCAAACAGAGTTACCCGATATTCCTAATAACAACGTTCCTGGCGGAAAATCGCCAAATATCGAGAATAGTAACCCCTACTTCGTTACGAATAACCCTGCGGGTGTCTACAATTTCCTTCTCGATCCGAATAAAGGTCAAGTTGATCCAGGTAGAACTTATATTTTTGTAGTTAATCCACCACCAAATTCTGTCTACAAACAGCGGCGGGTCAAGATTGAAATCCTTGGTAGCACTGGCACACAAGGTAATGGTGTTGTGCGATATGTTGCTACTTCTCTGGATGGTCAGCCAATCAGTCTCACAGGCGAGACTAGGGTAGAGCAAACAGTTGTCTTAGTTCCGAATGCAGAACTAGTAGGACTGGACTTATTAGCTTTTGAATTTACTACAAATTTGTGCCAAGCCAATCAGTTACAGATTATCAAAACAGGCGATCGCGCTGCTGCTGAACCTGGAGATACGGTAATCTACCGACTCTCAGTAAGAAATCTCGCTGATGCTGGTTTAAATAATATATTTGTCACCGACACCTTACCTTTAGGATTCCAGTTCTTGCCTAAATCTGTACGGGGAGAGTTGGATGGTCAAGCAATTACTATCACCTCAGAACGCAATGGGAACACAATAACATTCCGCACAGATATAACAATTCCTACGGGAAAAATCTTGAATATTGCTTATGCGGCTCAACTAACAGCCGATGCTCTGCGTGGTAATGGTCGCAATAGTGCGATCGTTAATGCCCAACGAGCTGATAACCGCTTTAACACCAAGGATGGCCCTGCAACGCACCAGTTAAAAATTCGTCCAGGAATCGTTTCTGACTGTGGCACTATTATCGGTCGCGTGTTTATTGATAAAAACTTTGACGGTGAACAACAAGCTGGTGAACCTGGAGTTCCCAATGCAGTGATTTTTCTGGAGGACGGAAACCGCATCACCACAGATCCTAATGGCTTGTTTTCTTTAGCTAATGCTTTACCAGGAAGTCATACAGGTGTACTAGACCTCAGCAGTGTACCTGGTTACACCCTAGCTCCCAACAAAAAATTCCGCGAACGGAATAGCCAATCTCGCCTAGTGCGTTTAGAGCCTGGTGGCTTGGTACGCATGAATTTCGCTGTCACCCCCGCCTTCCAGGAGCCAGTCAAAAAATGAAACCCAGACTGCACCATGCAACTAATTTCAGCCTGAGAATGATGGGGGTGATGCCAGTAGCTTTCAGCCTTGTTTTGTATCCTGCCGTAGTCAAAGCAGAACCTGCTGAAAATCCCCCTTCCTATCCCCAGAGGCAACCTCTAGCCTCCGACTTTTCTTCACAAGTAGAAAATAGCGTCGGAGATCGAGCAATTCAAAACAAAGTTACTGAAAAAAGTATAGATTCAAATTCTGCCCATCCTCTGGAAAGTTCAGAGAACCAACTTTCGTCCCTTTCTCCAGATGCTGACACTTCAAGTTTAAATGTCAAGGGAACTGGAACTGAAATACAACCATTTCAACCAGCATTTTCTGCTCAATTGCCTAGAGGTTTACGCAAAATAGCTGGAGTAACCGAGGAAAATCAGAATCTCCCTACTTCTCCCATCTCCACAGGAATAAAATTCCTGATGCCAACGGCTAACAACATTGTGGATGTTCCAGCTACCACAGTAATTGTGCAATTTCCTGTTGGAAGTCAAGTAGAACTGCGGGCAAATGGTATATTGGTAGACCCTTCCTTGGTTGGACGAACAGAAAGTGATGCCAGTACCAACTTAGTAACGCAGACATGGTATGGTGTCTCATTAAAAGAAGGTAACAACACCATCTCTGCACAACTAGTAGGAGGAATAGAACCCCCTATAACAGTGCAAGTTGCAGTCCGGGGAGCGCCACAGCAGTTAACCTTAGAAACCGTTGAGTCGCGTATCCCGGCGGATGGACGTTCTACAGCGACAATTCGGGGCCAACTGATTGATGCAAGTGGTAATCGCTCGAATCGTGATGCTGTTGTCACTTTGATACCTACTGCTGGGGAGTTGATTGGGAAAGACTTCAAACCCGATGAACCCGGATTTCAAGTGGAGGCGAAAGCGGGTCAATTTACAGCAAGTTTGCGATCGCAACTCAAAGCCCAAACTGTCCGAATTCGCGCCATAGCTAATAATTTAGAAGCCTTTACCCAATTACAATTTGAAACCTCACTGCGTCCGAGTTTGGTAACAGGGGTAATAGATTTACGTTTGGGCGCTAGAGGTACAGATTATTATGGCAGTTTCGGTGATTTTCTCCCTCCTGACAAAAACAACAGAACACAATTAGATTTCCATTCAGCGATATTTGCCACTGGTGCGATCGGAGAATGGTTATTTACAGGCGCATACAATAGCTCTCGCAGTCTCAATGAAGATTGCAACTGTGATAATCGTCTGTTTAGAACTTACCAATTTAGTGAGCAAAACTATCCTGTCTACGGCGATAGTTCCAAAGTTGATGTAGTCGCTCCTTCTATTGACAGCGTATTTCTACGTTTTGAGCGTTCAACTCGTATCCCCGGCTCTGATCCCGATTATGCCATGTGGGGTGACTACAACACAGAAGAATTTGCGCGGCGATCGCAGCAATTTACTTCTATCACCCGTCAACTCCACGGTTTTAAAGCTAACTACAATTTAGGAAACCTACAAATTACAGGTTTGTATGGCAACCATTTAGAAGCATTCCAACGAGATACCATTGCTCCCGATGGCACTAGTGGTTATTACTTCCTCTCTCGCAGAATATTACAACCAGGTAGTGAAAATGTCTTCATTGAGTTAGAAGAACTCAATCGTCCTGGGACTGTACTAGAACGGAAACAGCTTAACCGTGGGCCAGACTACGAAATCGACTACGATCGCGGTACTTTATTATTCCGCGAACCCATCCTCCGCACCGATATTGATCAAATCGGACAAGTATTGGTACGGCGGATTGTTGTTAGCTATCAATATGACAGCGAAGACTCTGATAGCAATATCTATGCTGGTCGTTTGCAATATAACCTTTCGCGCAAACTTAACCAGGAAAGTTGGATAGGAGCAACTTACGTCCAAGAAAATCAGGGAGTGCGTGACTTTCAACTCTACGGTGCAGATGCGCTGATTGCTTTAGGTAATCAGGGTAGGTTAATTGCAGAATATGCCCATTCCACTAATGATTCTGATGTTGTGGGAAAGGTTCGCGGTGAAGCATACCGGTTGGAAGCTGAGGGACAAATTACTAACGGGATTCAAGGTCGTGCTTATTATCGCTTCGCCGATACAGGTTTTGCCAATAATGCCACTATCAGCTTTGTTCCAGGGCAAACCCGTTATGGAGCGCAGGTTACAGCTAAACTGACCTCAAGCACTAACGTCAGGGCGCAGTACGACCACGAAGACAATTTTGGGATTGCTCCCCAACCTCTAGATACCTTTGAAGAACTGTTTGCACCCCGTTATGAGTCCATACCTGGTAGCAAGGTTAATAATTCTCTGACAACGATTGCCGCCGGGATTCAACAACGTTTGGGTAAAGCCACTATTGATGTGGATTGGATTCATCGTCATCGGGAAGACCGCATCCCCGACAGCGCCTTAAATAGTAATTCTAATCAATTGCGTTCGCGTTTTTCAGTTCCCATTGCGAAAAACCTGACTTTCCAAGCCCAAAATGAACTGAGTTTATCTTCCCAACAAGATAGTGTTTACCCAGACCGTACCATCTTCGGGTTGAATTGGGCAGCAATTCCTGGTGTCAATATTAGTCTGGCCCAACAGTTTTATAGTAGTGGTCAATATTCGGGTAATTCCATCACCAGCTTGAGTGTCAATGGTGAACACAAACTCGGATCAGATACTACCTTGACCGGTCGTTACTCAATTTTGGGTGGTGCTAACGAAATGACTACCCAAGGAGCGATTGGTCTAAATAACCGTTGGACTATTGCTTCGGGATTGCGGCTGAATATTGCCTACGAACACATATTTGGCAACTTCTTTGGACGGACAGCGGCGGGTCAACAATATGCCCAACCCTTCGCTTTTGGTCAATCAGCATCTGCGATCAGATTTAATGGTGGCGATAGCTACAGCGTGGGGCTGGAATACTCTGATAATCCGCAGTTTCAAGCCAGCGCCCGTTATGAACATCGCTCCTCTTCTGGTGGTAGCAATACAGTAATTACCGCAGGTGCTGCGGGTAAAATTTCTCCGGCGCTCACTGCCTTAGTACGTTATCAACAAGCCGGTTCTTCCAATCAAAAGCTTTCAGGGCTGGGGGATACAACTAACTTAAAGCTGGGTTTAGCCTACCGCGACCCCAGTAGCGATAAATTTAATGCCTTATTGCGTTATGAATATCGCAAAAATCCATCAATTATCCCTGACACCATCTTCTTAGGTAGTGGTACAGGTTCTGAAGACCATACCTTTGCTTTGGAAGCTATTTATGCTCCTAACTGGCAATGGGAATTCTACGGTAAGTATGCCTTGCGTAACAGCACTTCTTACATAGCTACTGATTTAGCTGGTACGAATACAGTAAATCTGGGCCAATTACGCGCTACCTATCGTTTGGGATATAGCTGGGATTTGGTGGGTGAGGCTCGTGTAATTAGTCAGCCTAGCTACAGCGAAACAGGCTTTGTTCTAGAAACAGGCTATTATCTCACGCCTAACCTGCGCGTTGCTGCTGGATATGTATTTGGTAAAGTTGATGACCGAGATTTCTCAGGAACACGTTCCGCAGGTGGCGCATATTTAGGTATCAGCGTCAAACTCAACGAATTATTTGATGGCTTTGGACAGCAAAAGATTCCACCACGCCAGCCACAAGAATCTGCAATGAAAACTTTGGTGAGTAAGCTCAAGCGTGCAACGAGGGGGATGCAAAGGCGTGAAATCTAAAACGGTTATTTGTAGAGACGTAGCAATGCTACGTCTCTACATTGGGTTGTAAACAATGGATGGGGAATTTTCAAGATGATCAAACCAAAATTTCAGGGCAAATACCGCGTAGAGTCCACCCGTTTACCAAATCGAAATTATGCTGCTAATGGTTGGTATTTCATCACCATTTGTACTAAAGATTGCTTTGATTATTTTGGTCAGGTCGTGTCAGGTCAGGTAAAACTTTCGGAAATAGGAAAAATTGCTCAAAAATATTGGCTAGAAATTCCTAATCATTTTGAAGATATCCAAATTGATATATACGTAATTATGCCCAATCATGTCCACGGAATTGTAGTTATTGATAAACCCCTATCCCAAAATGTAGAGACATTGCAAAATGTAGAGACATTGCACTGCAACGTCTCTACACAACGCGACAGAATTCAACAGGAAACTTTATGCGACGTTACCCAGCGTCAATTCATGTCTGAAATATCCCCAAAACCAAGTTCATTAAGTGCGATCGCGCGATCGTATAAATCTGCCGTTACCCGTTGGTGTCGGGAAAATGGTTATGAAGATTTTGCTTGGCAGCCTCGATTTTATGACCACATTATTCGCGCTGATGGTTCTTTAGACCGAATTCGAGAATACATCATTAATAATCCCATCAAATGGGACAAAAACAAAAATAACCCTACAAATTTATGGATGTGATGTTTATACCCACAATGTAGAGACGTAGCACTGCTACGTCTCTACAAATCGTCAATTTATCGCCAAGATTAATTAAATTTAAAATCAAATCTTTTTTTCACTATTTCAAAACGATCGCTGCGGTAAATCTGAATCCAGATGGTAGATTATCTAAGACTTTGGGAAAGCTAAATACTGGAGATTTATTTGAGGTAAATCAGCCCCTATTGATTATTAGAGTTAGGGTAATCAGCATCTTTTAAAGGTTATTTTATGGTGATTTACTAATGAAAAACTTAAAGCAACATTTTCAGGCGTTGGGCTGGGGGCTGATGAGTGCGACATTAGTACTTCAACCAACACTAGCACAAGCTCAATTTATCCAGCGATCGTTCTTAAATCCTGGCTTTGAGTCACCTGTTTTTGGTTCTGCTGGTCAACAATGTTACGTTCAAGTAGATCAAAGTCTTATCTCTGGTTGGAGTACAACTCATGGTTCAGTAAAAGCGGGAACAGGTGACTGTACTGGTTATACATCTCCAGGCTCAGTACCACTTATTGAGATTTGGACTTCAGGATTTCTTGGTGCTAGTACAGCAACCAATGCAGGGAAACAATTTGCGGAGTTAAATGCCGAGCAAGCTTCTGAGTTGTATCAAAATCTATGCCTTATTAAAGATGAGACAATTACGTTCTCTTTTTTGCATCGTGGGCGGTCAAGTTCAACTAATGCTGATGTGGCCAATTTTTTAATTGGACTAATTACTGATCCAACACCAACTGTTTTTGGCACATTCTCAACAACTAGCAATGGAACAGTAACGGCACAACCAGTAGAGCAGAATGGTGCAACTATTCCTACTGTAACTAACAATAACGCCGGAAATGGTTGGGTGCGATACTCTGGCAGTGTGCCTTACACTGGTACTACTAGCAATCGACCTGTAGGATTTGCGGCCGTTTCCACAGCGGGTGGGGACAATACTATAGGTAACTTCCTTGATGAGGTGCAATTTGCCGGTAAACCAGTGGTCGAGTTTACAGCGAGTTCCGGTGGTGCAGCAGAATCAGAAACTAACCCTACAACTAACCCACCTAAACTCAGAATCGTTGGTTTAGTACCAACTGGGGGGATCAGTGTTCCGATTTCCGTCTCTGGTACAGCGACTTTGGGTGCAGACTTCACTACAATATCAGGCACATCCACTTTTAATATCACTATTCCTGCGGGCAACTACGATGGTAGTGATGCTACTAGTGTCTTTACTATTCCTTTTACTGTCATTAATAACAATATTTCTCAAGGTGTGAGGACAATCCTATTCACCATACAAGCTTCATCTAATTTTTTCGCCAGTTCAACAACGACTTGTGGCGGTTCTCCAACGATCGCTTCTAGCTATACGATCTTTGATGATGATTTCCTCAGCGGCAAGGTTTGGGATGATGCCGACAATAGCGCTAACAATACTTTTACTAATATCGATACTGGCTCGGAAACTGGCACTAATGCAGGTGGGTTATTAAATGCTATTCTCGTGGATTCTAATAATCAGGTTTTAAAAACAACACCTGTCGCAGCAGATGGTACTTACACTTTTCTCGATGTTCCCTTGAATCAAAGCAACATTAAAATTATCTTAAGTACAACTGCTGGCACAGTAGGTAATACTGCCCCTGCGCCATCGCTGCCCTCTAACTGGGTCAATACTAGCCCACTAACGACGGCTACTTTTAATACTGGTACAAACATCTCTAGTAAGGACTTTGGAATTGAGCAGTTGCCCGACACTAACAATGTCACCGGATCTACAACAACAAATCCAGGGGGAACAAATACTGTACAAGTACCAACACTATCAGGCACTGACCCGGAAGATGGGAACCTTGGTTCTGGCAACAGTTTCAAGATTGTTAGTCTACCAACTAATGGAACACTGTACTACAGCGGTGTAGCTGTGACAGCAAATCAAGTGATTACTAATTATAATCCGACCAAATTAACAGTAGATCCGAATATAGATGGCGCTACAACGATCGCTTTTACTGTAGCAGCGATAGACAAAGCAGGCAAAGAAGATCCTACACCTGCTACGGTAACTATGCCATTAACTGCGTCATTAACTGGCAAACCTCAGTTAATTTTAGTGAAACGCATCACCCGGATTAACAGCCAGAACTTAACCAACATTGTAGATGGTCGCAGCGACGTGGCGATTACTGCTGCCGACTACATACCAGAACCATTCGCTTCTGATGATAACGATGCAAAATGGCCTGCTGGCTATCTGCGCGGATTGATTAATGCTGGCATTGTCAAACCAGGCGATGAGTTGGAATATACTATCTACTTCCTCTCCAACGGCCCGAATGATGCTACTAATGTCAAATTCTGCGATTTAGTTCCTAATAATACTACTTTTATTTCCACTGCATTTAATGGTCTTAGTCCTGGTGATGGGGGTTTACCAGGAGCAGATCAAGGTATTGCCCTTGGGATTGGCTCTAATACTCCTACAGCTTATCTGACCAATGCACCCGATGGCGATCGCGGACATTTTTATACAGCTAACGAATCAGGCATCCCATCATCCTGTGGTAGTAACACTAATGGGGCTGTGGTAGTAAAAATCACGCAAAGTCCAGATTTGCCATATTTACCTCCAGCAAATGGATCTGGGACTCCAGCTAATTCTTATGGCTTTGTTCGCTTCCGCGCCAGGGTGAAATAGGGGCAGTTCTTGCAGGGAGCAGGGGTAAATGATACGAAAAACAATTGTTTTGACGTAGCAATGCCACGTCTCTACAAGGGTTTTGGATAACGCATATTTAATTTCACTCCTATGTCTATTTTCTCAGACAAATAAAGCTTGCATAACTTCAACTGGTTCACCCGTCAAGCTAAAAGGCCGAACTTCGGTAATTTTTACCTTTACTAACTGCCCTTTCAATTCTTTGATGTCGCCACTGAAGAACGTCAGACGATTACCGTCAGTGCGTCCCATCACCTGAGTTTGATCTTTGGGATTTTGGTCTTCTACTAAAACTTCTTCGATGCGTCCAAAGTAACGTTGCGATCGCTCGGCTACTTTCAAGTTTCCTAAATGATTGAGCCGTTGGAGGCGATCGCTTTTAACTTCTTCACTCAGTTGATTGTCCCACAAAGCGGCAGGTGTTCCTGGACGCGGTGAATATGCTGCTGTATTCAACATATCAAACCCAATATCTTCCACCAGTTTCAGGGTATTTTCAAACTGTGCTTCTGTCTCCCCAGGAAAACCGACAATCGCATCAGCACTAATGGAAGCATCTGGCATATACCGCCGAATGGTATCGATGATCCGGCGATATTTTTCATGGGTATAACCCCGCGCCATCGCCTTTAAAAGTTCATTATCCCCAGATTGAAAGGGAATATGAAAGTGTTTACAGACTTTGGGTAACTCAGCACAAGCCTTAATTAATCTCTCTGTAAAATAACGGGGATGGCTAGTAGCAAATCTTAACCTTTCAATCCCCGGCACATCATGTACATAATAAAGTAAATCTGTGAAGTTGTGCAGATGCCGTCCTTCTGCTGTCGCTCCCGGCAAATCTCTACCGTAAGCGTCAATATTTTGACCGAGTAAAGTAATTTCCTTGTAACCTCGCCGTCCTAATTCTTCCATTTCAGCCCGGATAGCTGACGGAGTGCGAGATTGTTCAACACCCCGCACATTGGGAACTACGCAATAGGTACAGCGTTCGTTACAGCCGTAAATTACATTTACCCAAGCTGTTACCTTACTATCCCGTCGCGGTTGGGTGATATCTTCAATAATATGAACAGACTCGGTTGCAACAACTTGGTTGCCGTCAAACACCGACTCCAACAAATCTTTAAGGCGGTTGGCATGTTGTGGCCCCATTACCAAGTCTAATTCTGGAACTCGTCGCAACAGCGCCTCACCTTCTTGCTGGGCAACACAACCAGCAACGATGAGGGTTAAATCAGGTTGCTCATGCTTCCGCTTCGCTTGTCTGCCAAGGTAGGAATATACTTTTTGCTCGGCATTATCCCGAATTGTACAGGTATTGTAGAGAATTACATCTGCATTATTCGGATCTTCTGACCATTCAAAGCCCATGTCTTCCAAAACGCCAGCCATGCGCTCTGAGTCAGCTTTATTCATCTGACAACCAAAAGTAGTGATGTGGTAGTGGCGTTTAGAAGTGGTCATGGGCAATTCTGCTTAATCAGCGTAATGATGTAAGGTTCATTTTTATTCTAACCCGCGTAAGGCTGTGTCTTCTCTCTACTCCCTGCCTCACACTATAGGAATCCGTTTAACTTGTTTGCGTGGGCAGGCAATAGGCAATAGGCAATAGGCAAGAAGGCTTTTTGATCTGTACGGAGTTTTTTCACGCAATCAAGTATGAGTCCTATCTCTATACACAGGCGATACCTTCTCTACGAGATGCTACGCGTAGCTTGCTTCCACGGAGTGGTACGCTAACGCAAAACTTTTCGATCTACTGACTATAGCCCTACTGAATAATTCGCAATCACAAGATCCCCGACTTCTTAAAAAAACTGAGGGTCTGGGTTTTTTCTTTCCCCTTTCCCCTTTCCCCTATTGCCTATTCCCTATTGCCTATTCCCTATTCCCTTTAATCTTTGACAACTGGTTCACCCGATTGGGTGTATGCGATCGCAGCATCCAGAACTACCCTAAAAATAGAGCCACTTATTCTGCTGTTGGTGATCGCGCCGACAGTTACAAAACTCTTACAGTGGCTATGATTGCCTTGAATATTATGCCAATTGCTTATATATCAAAGGGTCTAAGAGTGGATGAAGTTGCAAAATCACCGCATAAACTAGAGAATATCACTCTGTTGGAAACAATTGCTGCCAATTTACCGGGAATGATTTTCCAAATTCTGCAACGGCAGGATGGTTCTGTATCTATTATTTATGTTAGTTCTGGTTGTAAATATTTGTATGAATTAGAACCAGAAGCTATACAAGAAGACTTTCGGTTGCTATACAAACTGATTCATCCACAGGATATAAAAGCTTTTACAGAATCTGTTGCAGTGTGTAGTACGACTCTTACACCTTGGCATTGGAAAGGTCGCATCATTACGCCTAGTGGAAAACTTAAGTGGATTGAAGCTACTTCGCAACCCGAGTTACAAGAAGCAGGTGATTTTATTTGGAATGGCTTGGTGATGGATATTACAGACCAAAAACAAGCCCAAGAAAAATTACAAGAGACTGAGGCGCGATATAAAGCAATTTTGGACGCTATCCCCGATTTGATGTTTCGTATTAGCCGCGATGGCGAGTATTTAGATTTGAAAAGTGAGGGAGCAAATGTCACTCTTACTAAAGAAGAAATAGTTGGCAAACATGTGCAAGAGTTATTGCCTAGCGATGTTGCGGCGATTAGCCTGGAAGCGATCGCTAAAACTTTAGACTCTGGAACTTTGCAAACTTGCGAATATCAACTACCAACGCCATTAGGAATCAAAGATTATGAGGCCCGGTTGGTAGTTAGTGGTGAAGATGAGGTATTAGCACTTGTCCGAGATATCACAGAACGCAAACAAGCAGAAGTCTCCTTACAAAATCTTGCCCAAAAATTTGCTAAAGCTTTTAGTTGCAGCCCTGATTCAATTACCATCAGTACGCTGCAAGAAGGACGCTTCATCGAAGTTAATGACAGTTTTGTGGAACTCTCAGGTTATGAGCGAGAAGAGGCGATTGGTAAAACTTCTTTTGAGTTAAATCTTTGGGTACACGATCGCGATCGCCAGAATTTGTTACAGCAGTTGCAAGCCACAAGAGTTGTTCGCAACTTAGAATTTGAATTTCGGCAAAAGTCTGGCAAGATAATTACAGCGCTGCTTTCAGCCGAAATTATTGATTTGGATGGTTTCCCTTCGATCCTAGCAGTCCATCACGACATTACAGAACGCAAGCAGGTGGAAGCACAATTTCGTCTTTGTGCCCAACGCGATCGCTTATTGGCAGAAACCCTAGTCCGAATTCGGTCTTCGCTTAACTTAGAGCAAATTCTCCAAACCACCGTGACGGAAGTCAGACAATTTCTGCAAGCAGATCGGGTTTTCATTGGTCTAAATAATGCCAATTTAGGAATCAGAACTCTTGCCGAATCAGTAGATCCAAAGTATCCATCAGTCTCAGGATGGTCTACTAAGGATGAAGCTTATCTCCAAGAATTAAGAAACTTACTCAAAGATAATGTTGTGCGTGTCGTTGAAGATATAACGCAACTAGCATTATCTCCCAAAGTAAAAGCGCACTGTCAAAAATTCCAAACGAAGGCTACTTTGGCTGTACCAATTATGCTAGGTAACGAATTATTTGGGGCGTTAATTGCCAATCAATGCTCAGGTTCGCGCCATTGGCAACCAATAGAAATTGATTTGTTACAGCAAATGTCAGAACAAGTAGCGATCGCTATTCAGCAAAGCCAGATATGCCAAAAACTCGCAGAACTTAACACTAATTTAGAACACCAAGTAGAAGAACGCACAGCACAATTGCAGCAGAAAATGCAAGAGGTTGAAAAATTACATCGCGTCAAAGATGTTGTTTTGCATACAGTTGCTCACGATTTACGAACTTCGGCAATGGGTAACTTGATGGTGTTAAAAAATTTGTTAAATCAAAAAGTGGGGAGTGGGGACTGGGGACTAGGGACTGGGGAGCAGGGGAAAAGGGGACAAGGGAGATCAGGGGCTGGGGACTGTGGGAATCAAGGACAAGGGGGACAAGGGAGAATTATTGAAAAAGTCTCTTCCCAATTCCCAATCCCCAATCCCCAATCCCCAATCCCTAATCCCCAATCCCCCATTCCAGTATCTCGCTCGATAATCGAGCGGATGATTCAAGGCAACGATCGCCAACTGACGATGATTAACTCATTGCTAGAAATTAATTCTTGTGAAAAACAGGGTATTGACATTAAAGCCGAACCTGTGAAATTTAGCACCCTACTGGAAGGAATGTTCACCCAGTTGGAACCCACACTGGCACAAAATCAAGCGACTTTGAAGAACTTGGTTCCTGCCGATTTACCGTTAGTGATGGCAGATGCGACTCGGTTGCAGAAAGTTCTAGCAAATTTATTAACACATAGCTTGCAAAATAATCCACCAGGATTAAATTTTATTTTAAGTGCCACCGTTGAAGCCGGAATGATTCGCGCTCAGATTCAAGATGACGGTGTGGTAATGAGTAAACTAGAGTGCGATCGCCTTTTCGATCTGCATGTCCGCGATCCTCAAGACTGTTGTTCCACAAGCATTGGCTTAAAAATGTATCTTTGTCGGAAAGTTATTAAGGCACATGGCGGCGAAATCGGTGTTATTAGTAATCGCAAGCGCGGGTTAACTTTCTGGTTTACATTACCTCTGTTCACTTCATCCGCAACAAATTGCCCATAAATTACCAAAAAATGAGAGGGTGTTATTTATAGCAATGTTGAGTAAGGAAACACCCTCAAGGTATGGGCAAAGTTGCTCGGATGCTAATAGCTACTCCGTTTACAGCAGTGCAAAACTGGTGGACACAAACCTTTTCTGCACCAAAAACAGATGAAACAACTACTCTTTACAGAGATTGGCGTAACCGTTTTTTGTGGCAAAGATTGCGTTTATGGTTATTGCTGGCGCTGATTTGTCTGTTGTCTTTTACTTTGCGAGACATTTACGGACTGTTTTTTCCTTTTGCAGAGTTGCAGAAGTTGCCAGAAGAATTTAGAACTCAACGCCTTGTAATTAATGTTGCAATGCTTGCGAGTATAATTATTTGCTTTGCTTTACATAAAACTAAATTAGGCCGGCATCGTCCAGATTTATTATTTTTGGGGTCTTCTTGGGCAATTAGTCTAGCATCACAGTTTTTTGCAACCATCAGAGGTTTTGCACTACCCGACACTATTGGCTGGTCGCTGTTGTTCTTGAGTCAAGCTGTATTAATGCCAGTCTTTTGGATTCTTCACTTGCTATGTCAAGTGGGTGTGCTACTTTACTATTTTGGTGTAAATACGGCACTTGGATTAAAAACACCAATCCCCGAACACCCAGAATTATACAATGTAACGTTCATTTTATACATCTTTTGGTTTTGTGCTATATGTGATATCGGCGTTTATCTGTACGATCGCCTGAAACGTTCTGAGTTTTACGCCCGTCAAGAACTGGAATCTGCTTACCAAAAACTCAAGTTTGCAGAAGCTAAATATCGCAGCATTTTTGAGAACGCTGTTGAAGGTATTTTTCAAAGCAGTCCCGATGGACGTTACATTACGGCAAATCCGGCTTTAGCACGCATCTATGGCTACTCCTTAGCCGAGGAAGTAACAGCAAATTCCACTATTATTGAACAATTGTACGTTGATCCGAACCGCCGCACAGAATTTGTGCGCTTGATGGAAAAGTATGGCAGCGTTTCCGAGTTTGAATCCCAAATTTATCGCCGAGACGGGAGTATTGTCTGGATTTGTGAAAAAGCCTATGCAGTGCGTGACGAACAAGGAAAACTACTTTACTACGAAGGTTTGATTGAAGACATTACCCAGCGCAAACAAACTGAAGAAGAACTACGAATATTTTTCCATGCAGTTTCTCACGACTTACGCAATCCAGTACTGGGTACTTTAATGGTGCTGAAAAATTTGCTCAACAGTGGGGGATCGGGGACTGGGGACTGGGGACTTGGGACTGGGAATCAAGGACAAAGAGGACAAGGGGGAATTATTGAAGAAGTCTCTTCCCAATCCCCAATCCCCAATCCCCAATCCCCAATCCCTGTGTCACGCTCAATTTTAGAGCGAATGATTCAAAGTAGCGATCGCCAACTTAATTTAATTAATTCCTTGATGGAAGCTCATGTCAGCGAGATGCAAGGTGTTGTTTTACAACGTCAATCCGTACAATTACTGGCAGTTATCGAAGCTGCGATCGCAGATTTAGAACCATTATTAGCACAAAATCAAGCCAAGCTCACAAATTTGGTATCCACATTGCCATTAGTGAATGCAGATCCCACGCAACTATGGCGAGTTTTTTCTAACTTAATTGTGAATGCTCTGAAACATAATGCCCCTGGTTTGCTCCTGACAATTAACGCTACCCGTGAGGGTGAGATGATTTATTGTACTGTTAGTGATAACGGAGTGGGCATTAGTCAACAACAAAGCGATCGGCTTTTTGAGCTTTACTTTCGGGGTGCAAGTATCCGCAATTCTGTAAGTTTGGGATTAGGTTTGTATTTATGTAAACAAATCATCAATGCTCACGGCGGCGAAATTGGTGTGAACAGTGCATTGGATGTAGGGGCAACATTTTGGTTTACATTACCTATTAATAGTCCATTTACAGGATGAAGTATAAATATTCTAAAATTTGCTATTATTTAGGAAAAAATAACCCAACAGAACAACAAAATCCGGGTAAAAGTGGCGATGTTATTTCATCATCACCTAGCAAAGTAGCAACTAAAACCAACTGTGCTTTTTCTCGCCGATAAACTTCAACTTGTTTAGTAAAGCGATCAACAATCCAATACTCACGCACGCCTTGAACTGAATATAGTTTCAGTTTTGCTTCTTTGTCTCGAAGTTCGTTTTGTTTACCTGGGGATAAAACCTCTACTACTAACTCTGGTGCGCCTGTCAAATGTCCCGCTTCATCCTCAATTTGCGCCAGTCGTTCTCGACTTACCCAAACGACATCCGGTATAACGCTATCTGCTTGTGAAAAAATCACTCCTTGAGCCACAATTGTTTCCCCTAAACCACTCGAATCTGACCAAACATCGAGTTGTCGGGCAATTTTAACACAAATTTGTTGATGACGGCGGTGAGGAGTGCGAGTCACAAAGAGTTCTCCATTAATAATTTCATAGCGCGTCCACCCATTTTCGGGTAGAACCTCTAAATCGTGAATTGTCCAGCGTACTCCCTCAACGGCTTGGTTCATAATTGTCCCCGTTTGGCTCGTTGCCTTTGTTTAATTTTATCTTTCCTTCGGGCAAGACAGATATGGTATTTAAATTACAACCATAATAAAAAGCGGAAGTTCAGGCAAAACTCTGTATGCTGATATTTACCCAACTTAAACCACCTAATTACGATGCCGCAGTTACTTTTACTCTGGAACTGACAGCAGAAGAACGTACCCGCAGCCGTCATCGCTTTGAAACCGAAGATGGAAAAGTTGTAGTTTTACATTTACCCAGAGGAACTGTTTTACACGATGGCGATATTCTGCAAGAGGAAACCCATAGCAGTTTAATCAGAATTACTGCCAAACCAGAACTAGTGCTGACTGCTTTTGCCCAAACGCCACTTTTATTATTACGGGCGGCATACCATTTGGGAAATCGCCATGTACCTGTAGAAATTACCCCAACTTATTTACGCTTGTCCTCAGATTCGGTTTTACGCCCGATGTTGGAACAACTGGGGTTAGAAGTTAAAGAGGAAATTTTACCGTTTCAGCCAGAATTAGGAGCTTATGGACAACACCATCATGCTCACTGATATTCATCTTTTGAGTATTTTGCAGTTGGCTAGCCCCGCTTTACCTGTGGGAGCATATAGTTATTCTGAGGGTTTGGAAATGCTCGTAGAAAATGGTACGATCGCTAACCACACACATCTCAAAGATTGGTTAAAAGCAGAGTTGCTCTACGGAGCAATTCGGCTAGAGGCGGCGGTGATGGTACGATCGCAGCAATCCGCAAAAATGAATGATTTAGAGTCGCTATGCCGTTGGAATTTGTGGTTATCCGCAGCTAGGGAAACAGAAGAGTTACGCGCCTCTAGTTGGCAGATGGGGCGATCGCTCATCCAATTACTTGGTAAAGTAGAACCGCAGATTGTACCTGTTGCCAATACTGTCGGTAATCCTTGCAATTATGCGATCGCTTTTGGCATTGCCGTTGCTCATTGGCAAATCAGTATCCAAGCCGCATTACTCGGATATCTGCATAGTTGGGCAAGTAATTTGATTACTGCGGGCGTGAAACTTATTCCCCTTGGACAAACAGCAGGACAGCAGTTATTGCTAGATTTACAACCATTATTTAGCGTTGCGGCGTTAGAAATTCTCGCGTTGGAAGATGATGAACTCGCCTGTTGTAGTTGGGGTTTGTCGCTAGCGAGTATGCAGCATGAAACGCAGTATACAAGGTTGTTTAGGAGTTAGGGCATTGGGCATTGGGCATTGGTCGAATGGCACTAAGAAAAGTCCCAATGCTGGCTTTGTTGCATGAAATAAAAAAAACACACTTTCGTGACTAGGCTTGTCAGCGACTCTAGCTAGGGAGTGAACGGTGCTACTAGTGTAAAAGTAGCATCGTTTAAAAACAAGCTATTAGTGCTATACGGATCAATATATAGATTGAAGTTCCTGTGGCGTATATAGTAAGTAGGAAAATTATATGACCTAAAAGAAACATTTATTAAACTTGCTAAACCCGGTTTTATACAAAATGTTGCATCAGCTTTGAACTGTGCAGTATTGTTATTAGGATCTAATCTGATTTGAAAATTCTGATGTCTTAAATAGTATCCTGGAAAATTTGAGGATTCAAATGAAACACAGTCAGAAGACGCTAAACCCGACCTTATTTTATATCTTGCGTCTGCTCTGTCTAGAGAACTTGAAATGGGGCTAATTTCGCCAAAGAAATTGCGATGGCGAATATAGTAGTTAGGAAGATTAAATGTTCGTATTGAAACATCTTGTTCAACAGGAGTTAACTGTGCAGTCGCAGGATTAATTGACGTAAAAATAGATATAGGAAGCGCTGATCAGGTTAGCGCTAGTGCAAAGAAGATATTTTTCATAGCTAAAATTTCCATAGCTACAATCTTTTAGATAGCTTATTAGCAATGATGCTACTATTTAAAATTTAGTCTTAGTTACAGGATTCGTGGAATATTAGTTAGAAATCTTTACATAGCCTATCTTAAGCTTATATCGTGTCCGGCTAAAGACTTATCATTATAGACCGCAGGGGGCAGGGAAAAAAGGCTTTTCCAATTGTTCACAGATACGGTAATCATAAGTGATTAGCCAGACTTGATATTAAAGGCTTCATGCGATGAAAGTACTCTTATTAGTCGCTGCATGAACACCGATCTACTTAATAACCATGTATGTATCAAGGACACATAACAAATGACAATGAATGCATTTAGAGTGGGAGTTGCTGGGCCAGTGGGTTCGGGGAAGACGGCTTTGGTGGATGCTTTGTGCAAGGGATTACGTGAGCAGTATCAGATTGCGGTGGTGACGAATGATATTTATACTCAGGAGGATGCTCAGTTTTTAGTGCGTTCTCAGGCGTTGGCAAGCGATCGCATTTTGGGTGTGGAGACTGGTGGTTGTCCCCATACTGCCATCCGCGAAGATGCTTCGATGAATTTAGCGGCAATTGAACAGTTAGAGGAACGCTTTATCGATTTAGATTTGGTATTTTTGGAAAGTGGCGGTGATAATTTAGCTGCTACCTTTAGTCCAGAATTGGTGGATTTAACGATTTACGTTATCGATGTTGCGGCTGGTGATAAAATTCCCCGCAAAGGTGGCCCCGGTATTACCAAGTCTGATTTGTTGGTAATTAACAAAACTGATCTAGCACCTTATGTTGGTGCAGATTTAAGTGTAATGGAACGAGATGCTAAAAAAATGCGTGGTGATAAACCTTTTATTTTTACTAATTTGAAAACTCAGTCTGGACTTGCAGATGTAATTAACTTTGTTTGCACAAATATCTGTTGAAAAAGAATTCAGAAGTCAAAATTCAGAAGTCAGAATCAAGACAACTAAACCTGCATATTTAGTGCTGGTGCAAAAACGCCGTTTATTAAGACATTCGCTGACTCGCTATCCACCCCTCGTACAAAATTCATGCTGTTAGCGGTAGCGGGGCGTTTAGCCCATTCTGACTCCTGACTCCTGAATTCTGTTTCTATAAAGCCCTTAGATGCCGACTTCGCACTCGTTCAGCACTACCAGTAGGAATCGCAGCAATTAATTTTTGCGTGTATTCCTCTTTGGGTTCTTGGTAAATGCTTTCGGCTGTGCCTTCTTCAACAATTTGACCGCGATTCATGACTAAAATGCGATCGCTCATAAATTTCACTACACTTAAATCGTGAGAAATAAAGATATAAGTAAGCTGAAAATCTGACTGTAATTCTTTGAGAAGATTTAATACCTGCGCCTGTACTGAAACATCCAGCGCTGAAACTGATTCATCGCAGATGATAAATTTAGGATTTAATGCCAAAGAACGGGCTATGCAAATCCGCTGGCGTTGACCGCCAGAAAACTGATGAGGATAGCGGTTACTTGCATCTGCACTCAACCCCACTCGTTCTAAGAGTTCGGCTACTCGCTGGCGTCGTTGTTGCTTGGTCTTCCCAACGCCATGAATTACCAAAGGTTCCATCACCGCCTCCCCAACCTTCATCCGAGGATCGAGGGAACTAAAAGGATTTTGAAAGACTATTTGCATTTCCCGCCGCAGTTTTTGCAACGGTTCTCCTTTAAGGTTAGTAATATCTTGTTTCTCGAAGATAATCTGACCACTCATTGGTTCAATTAATCGCAGCAAGGTTCTGCCAAGGGTGGTTTTACCGCAACCAGATTCTCCCACCAAACCTACTGTTTCCCCTGGCTTGACATCAAAGGAAACGCCATTCACTGCCATATTGTAGCGTTTTGTACCACCAAATACCCCGCGCACTGGAAAACCAACTTTCAGGTTGCGGATTTGCAGCAGAGGTTCCAAGTCATTGAAGTTTGCCAATCTTGCAGCAATCTCTTCTGTGGTGACATCTATGGGCTGTGCGGGTTCTTTCGCCTGAATTACTATTTGTCCCGTTGGTGTCTCTTCTGCACTCATGTAGTCAGAAACAGTGAGTAATTTTTGGGGACGGCGGTTGAGTGTGGGGCGACAAGCTATCAAACCTTTAGTATATGGATGCTGGGGACTGCTGAAAATTTGCCGAGAAGTACCAGATTCGACAACTTTACCTTTATACATCACCGCTACTTGGTCAGCAATTTCTGAAATTAGCCCCAAGTCGTGGGTGATGAAAATCATTGCCATGTCACGGCTTTGCTGCAATTCTTGCAACAAGTCCAAAATAGTCGCTTGCACCGTCACATCCAAGGCTGTGGTTGGTTCATCGGCAATTAAGATTAATGGGTTGCAGGAAATTGCCATTGCAATCATTACCCGTTGCAACTGACCCCCAGAAAGTTCATGGGGGTAGCGTTCCAGCATGGCTTCTTTGTGTTGTTTAACCAACTGTGACAACTTTGATGGTTCTAGTTTCGATGAAGTTTCGGTATACTGCTGTTGGATCTCCTCATCACTAGCTAGAAGTTTAACCTCTTGCAGACCTGCGATCGCAATTTGTCGTGCTTGGGCTGCTGACACATTTTGATGCCGCATAATCGCTTCTGTTAACTGAAACCCAATGTTATAAACCGGATTGAGCGAACTCATTGGTTCTTGAAAAATCATAGCGATGTCGCCACCCCGGTGTAGCTGCATTTGCTCAGGAGGCAATTTTACCAAATCGATGGCGTTGGCATTCTCCTGCGGACGAAACCAGATTTCACCGCCAGTAACTATACCAGGAGTTTGCAACAAACCCATCACAGCTAGGGCTGTCACTGATTTACCACTCCCCGATTCTCCTACTATTCCTAGAGTTTCACCTCGATGTAGTCCAAAGGAAATACCATCCAAAGCTCTGACAGTGTTGCCATCACCGGGAAATTCAACTTGGAGATTGCGAACCTCTAGGACAGTTTCTCTCATAGGAGTTGGATAGTAATTTTAACTTAAAATTATTTGGATTTTAACAATAGTTTTGATGTATCTGTAGGTAAATTTGGTTTTTACCGAAAAACAGGGTCTAGAGCTACACACTTTTAGGACTGCTTTTTATGAATATTGTAAGTAATCCATTGTGGTCTGCCAATCTGAATATTGTTTGCTTGAACGCACCCCAACTAATTGCAAGCAATATAGTTGGGGATTCTTTGGCTAAGAAACCTCAGGATTTCTCAACGTATCCAGAGTTACTGGCGTTCTCAGTGTGTCGTTGGAACTTTTGCCTACGAACACTCTAGAAAAATGCTTGTCTCCCACAATTAACGAGTACCAATATCTAGCGCCAATGTTATACGAAGCTTACGGGGGGACAAAAAGGGCTAGGATGCAGATAGAATAAGCTTCATTGCCCTTTCTCCTTGTTGATAACACTTGCGCTTATTAGGACTTAGTGTCAATAATTCGACGACTAACTCGTAGGAATTCTCCATGAAATTGACCCAGTTAGACCCATATAATCCGATATAAAAACTACTATGACGGCGAACAGTCCGCCCAGACTCTTTAATTCTACCTACATATTTTTGGACACCCATACGTTTAAATTTTTGACCAGATATGGTAGCGCTAGTATAGGCAAGTGATATTAATAAGACTAAAGAAATTAGCCTCTGACTAGATACATTAGTATCTTCTAAATTATAGCCACCACTTTTAAAATCTCTAAACATTTCTCGGAGGCAGAGTGTCTCCGACTCTGCTCAATATCAAACCGTTTTTTATAAGCTTTAATAGCTAATTCCAAGCTGTCTAAATTAGTCAGAATAAACCAGCCTTCTTTTGGTGCTACCCCTAAGGGTTTACGTTGCCACTTAGCTGCTAAGTTAAAACCGCGAAAATTTCCCAGCTTTGTATATTTAATTCCTTGATAAAACAAAGAAACTCCAGGCGCTAAACCTAAATCTCTTAACTGCATACAAACTTCTGATTCTAATTTGATAAAAGCATCTTTTTTCAGACATAAACAAAAATATACTTTCTCTTCGCAGAGCCAATTAGCCAGTTTTAAAGAGCAAAATTCTCTATCACCTAAAACGACAATTTTATAATTATTGAAAAGTGGTAAAACTTTATTGATTATAGATAACTTAAAGCTATCTCTGACCATACTTGAATAATTAGTCAACCCTTAAAATTGCTTTTTTATGACTTTTTCAGCAAGCCCTAAATTACACAATAACTCATGAGGTTTGTTGACTGCTGACAGTTAATAGTCCACAGTCAACACAAAAAAAATGTGCAAATTAGATGGGCGACAGTTTATCATCCAGTTCAAACATTCATAAACAAAGTTTTTAGCTTCATCCACGAATCCCAAAAACTCGACAATTAATTACGAATTACGAATTACCATTAACTCCGTTGCCAAATTTTAATTGTTTTATCCAAACTCCCGCTGACTAACATCTCGCCGGAAGCTGTGAAAGCTAATGCTGTGACTATATGAGTATGACCTGTAAACGTACCCAGCAATTCTCCGGTTTGTAGATGCCATAATTTGATGGTTTTATCAGCACTACCGCTAGCGATTATTTGTCCATCGGGACTTAATGCGATCGCATATACTCTATCTCTATGTCCTTTAAGAGTATGAAGTAACTCTCCAGTCTCCAATTGCCAAATTTTAATCGTTTCATCCCAGCTACCACTCACCAGCATTTTACCATCTACACTAATCGCCAAGGAACGAACGATGTGAGAATGGCCCATGAGGGTATGCAGCGGTTGTGCGTCTTTTAAACTTTTGACTCCCATCAGAAGTGAAGTTTGCCAGACTTTAATTTTACGATAGCTACCTGTAACTAAAATTTCCCCGTCTCGACTCAAAACTAGGGAATGAGCAGCTGTATCATCTAAAGAGAGTGCGATCGCAACCTGACGTTGCATCAAATCCCAAAACAGAATTTTTCTGTCATCGCCGCCAGTAGCTAACATTCTGCCATCTGGGGTAAAGGCAGCGCACCGCACTACCCCATTATGTTTGTGCAAAATATCTATTAAGTCTAAAGCGCCTACGTGCCAAAGCTTAATTGTGGAGTCTGCACCGCAACTCACTAAAGTCTGTCCATCTGAACTAAAAGCCAGGGAATTCACTTCATCTACCAGCCCAGATATCACCCAAGGATACTCTGATAATGTATCTATTAACTCACCCTTGCTTAAATCCCAAAGCTTCGTCTCTCCCCGACTACCACTTGCCAATATGGGTAAAGCTTTGCCATTCTTACACCCAGAACTGAAAGCTAGGCAATTAATGCCTCTGTTGTGACCTTGTAAAGTCTGCCAACATTCCCAGTCACCTACTATACCCTTAAGGCAATGCTCTGATGGTAGAGTCTTTATTGTATCTGCGATCGCCTTCTCATTAATTACTGGCAACGTGTCTTTTTTACCAACAAGTGATTCTAAATACCAACTCAACCCCCCCGCATACAACAAGTTACTCGGATTAATGTAGAGTTTTGGTTCAGTAAGTTCAATTTGATTTGCAGGTAAAAAGCCTGTAATTATGCTCTGTTTTTCGTCGTATCCTAGCTTACCTGTAGATGGATAAAACAAACATAGAAAAATTAATACTTGGTGATTTTTTAAATCTTCTTGAGTAACCGACCACCTAATTTTGTCTTTCTTAATACCATTAAAACTTTCTCCATCAGCAACATAAACTTGAACACTTAGCTGAGGATTATCTTTTAGTACATAAGAAAATTTGCTTTCGCCACACAAATTTCCCTCATCATCTAAAACCATGTTTTGCAAGGTATCTTGTGATACCTTTTTTACCAACTTCCCCAAACGTTCAGTTATCACGCCGTCAACAATATGCTCCCGCAAAAGATAATCTTGAGCTTGTTCCTGGAAGTATTTGGGAAAAGGTATCGTCCAGTCAGGAGGCTCAGGATATTCAGGCGGCGTCGGCGGCGGATTCTTGGCGAGAATTTCTGCTTGTTGGCGAGAAAGTTCTTGGAGTCTTGCCAATGGCTCGCCCCAAAAAGCCATAATTTCGGTGTGACAACCTTTGACTTGACTTTCTAGCAAAGATAAGTCATAAGTTTTAGGTTTTTTCACACGTTGAAGGAAATCAGCTTGTTGAGCTTTGAGTAAGCTAATCCAATCCATCTGCATTCCTGCGGCAAACTATTGCATACCTACGGTAAGCTATACCAATGCAATTACTCAAGTTTATAACCTTAAATAATTAAAAATTCAGTAATGTTAGCAGTCTAATAAAACACAGCCATTGGCAGATGTTTCCCGGAAATATAGAAATAGATAGCACTTAGACATTTCATAAACTGATGCAGTTGAAGTATATAGAATTAAATGATGTCAGTCAATTTTAATGGAGATGGAGATGGAGATACTGTTTCCCTAGAAACATTTATAGCTGCAAAGGAAAGTTTAATGTGAGAGAGATTTTAAAGGTTGCAGTAACGTTAAGCCAACAAATACCTATGCAAAAATAACCTAGTAACGAGATTCTAGGGTATATCGGTATAAATGGCGAAGATTGGCTAATTTTAACCTTTGCGTTTTGGTTGTCTGGGTGTGGTACTTAGATCAGAAGAGTCACCAAAAGTATCCCTTGCCTCAATCTGTTTAATTTTCATTTGCAAATTCAAGTCATCACTGCTAACAATTGTTTCCAAATTCGCTAATCTTTGCTCTAACAGTTCTATTTGCTGCTGTTGCAAATAGTTAGTTTTTGATTTTTGCTCATCAGAACGCCAAACAGCAACTGTACCAACCGCTGCGCCACCAATAGTAACTAAAGGAAGAATAGCACCGCTTCTAGTAATGGCTGACAGTGGGACGCAAACTCCGAGAATAGCGACTGTAATTACCCAGATTCTTGTGGTGGCAGATAATCTGACATCTTGGTATGGTTCTAAATTTGTTTGAGATTTTTTAGCCATAAGTAAATCCAAAGAAAAGTTATTTGCTAGATTGCCACAATTGCTTACCAAAATACTTCCTACAATGGGGTTAAGTATAATTGCTCTACTAAAGATGACAGTGACAGTTCGTGCTTTTTTCCAAGCCGCTAAAGTCGAGGGTTTCCAGTCCCCTTACAATTCTCTATCCAGAACCATTCGTGACAATTTAAAAGTGAATGAGTTTTGTCAATAGGTCTATTGATAGAGATAAATCCTGGTAGTGCTTCCTGAGCATCATGCTCAGGACTTTGATTCTTGCTCCCCTTCCCTACAAGGGAAGGGGCTGGGGGTTAGGTCTGTATTAGACTCAACTGAGAACCGCAATAAGTGAAATCATTAGTTTATTAACATTTTTGTTAGCCGCCAACCCAGTTGCTTGAGCAATTATTAAATACTGCCAATCCTCTGATAAAATCCGTTGAGCGTAAATAGTTAATCTTATGACAAGTGCATCTTACATTTTTCTGGCTGGAGCAAGTCGCGGTGTTGGTCGAGAAATTGCTCAATATCTCACAGCGCAACAGCTAAAGGTAAAAGCCCTCCTCAGAACAGCAGCAGTTGCTACTGAACTAGAAAAAATCGGTATTGAGGTAGTCTTGGGAGATGCCTTGAATGTTGGCGATGTAGAACGTGCAATGCCGACAGATGAACTTATTCACGCCGTTATCAGTACAATTGGTGGTTTACCAACAGAGGGAGAAAGGGCAGATTACCCTGGTAATAGAAATCTGATTGATGCAGCAGTTAAAGCTGGAGTACAAAAATTTATTCTTGTATCTTCCATTGGTGCTGGTAACAGTGTTGTTGCTTTATTACCCCAAGTTTTAGCAGCACTGGGAACAGTTTTAGTTGAGAAAGACAAAGCTGAACAACACTTAATTGCCAGTGGACTCACCTATACAATCATCCGTCCTGGTGGACTAAAGTCAGAACCAGCAACGGGTAATGGTGTTTTGACTGAAGATCCGCAGATTAGTGGTAGCATTCATCGTGCAGATGTCGCCCAGTTAGTTTGTCGCTGTTTAAATAGCGAGCGTGCCAATAATAAAATTTTGTCAGCAGTAGACCGAAATATGCTGTTTGGGCAAAGAGAATTTGCAGAATTTAATTTGGAGTAATTTAAGCACGCCACCGGAGTATCTGATCCTTGACAGGGTTGACAAATTCTCGTTTTTCAGCAACAGATCGAGCATACTCCCGCTTCAACTGGTAATACCACTGCGCCTGCATATCTGAGTCTTTAATCAGCCATAGCACAGGATTCTATTTCAGGCCAATCTGCTGTTTTTCCACAACCGTTCGGTCTTGTCCCAGGAAGGTTTGTGCCAGGACATGTAGCAGTGGCTTGAAAAATCCCATCCAAGGAAGTGTCGAGTAAAGAACAAAAGTTACCTCAGTTTCTGTGTCTGAAATGGGTGTAACTGCCGTTAAATTAACGACTCGATGGCTGCCAATGGTGGTTTCTTCTATTCTGACTCCAGGTAAACGAAAAGAAATCTCCGTTTCCGGCACACCACCGCCAATCAGCAAGTACAATCGACCCCCATTTGCTGGTAATCGGTGTCGTCGCATCGTGAAACCGTAGGGCGAAGCATCAAATTGCTTCACTTCCTCATGCAATTGCTCATTTCGCCACCACCAAGCGCGATGAACATAGGGTAAATGAGCAGGGTCCATCAGACCTACCACTGCATGATCCACAAAACAGGGGAATTTCATTATCTCAACAAACTGGGGCGTTGGCGCAGCCCCCCGTAGGGATCGCTCATCAAATCCTGGAATTACCGGAATCTCCATCTCAGAAGCAGGTTGAGGGTTATCGGGATCAGCCATATATATCCAGATATTCCCTTGTGCTTCCCGGACTGTATATGACTGTACATCAAAGCGCCTCAAATCCATCTGCTGCTCCTCCACAAGAGATGGAATCGCAGTGCAGCGTCCAGTCGGGTTAAAGCGCCAACCGTGGTAGCAGCATTCCACTTCCTGCCCATCGAATCTACCACAACTCAAGGGCACACCGCGATGCGGGCAAATGTCCGTCATTGCAGAGATTTTACCATCCTGGCCACGGACTAGCAGCACTGGTTCTCCCAAGAAAACGCGGCTGATCATCATACCAGGCTTGATCTGATTACTAGGCAGAGCATAGTACCAAGTATTACGTAATACAAAGTTATCGTTATTTTTCATAACTATTTGCCTCTGCCTTTGACACAACGAAAGCCCTGATTTGTGGAAAGGAAGATTATACTTAGAAACATTCTTTCAGGTTTTTTAACTGCTGTAAGTAAATTCAACTGATACATTTATTGGTCGCGTCCGTAATTCTCTCAGATTTAGGTTGTGGAAGGATTACAGGTGCGAAGTTGCATTATTCGCCAGAAATCTGGAAAAATACCGTTCTTTTGCGCGGCCCATCCAACTCAAAAAACAACACAGATTGCCAGGTTCCCAAAGCTAATTTACCATCCACAATGGGAATTATCTCACTAGTAGTCAGCATCATTGCCATTAAGTGAGAGTGAGCATTAATGGGTTCATCTTCTGGGACATCTCTTAAATGCAAGTCATTATGCAAGTAACCGTCTGATTCAGGTGCTAGTTTTTGCAAGAACGCTTTTATGTCTTCTAACAATCTGACTTCATTTTCGTTAATAGCTAAAGCTGTTGTTGTGTGTCGAGAATATACTAAAACTTGTCCATTTTTAATAGATGTTGAGGCAAGAAAATCTTTAATTTGTGGTGTTATATTATGAATATTAATTTTTGGTTCAGTTTCAATTTGAATTAACTTATTAATAATTGGCATCTGTTCAATTTTAGATGTGGGATTGGTAAAGGAGGCAGGAGCCAGGAATTAAAAAGGGACTGGGGACTGGGGATTAGGGACTGGGGACTGGGAAAACTTGGATGGGGATTCAGACCCCACAACCAAGTTTTGAAGACTATTCCCAGTCCCCAACTCCCAGTCCCCAGTCCCGGAGCGGCCCGCTTACCCCACCTGCTCTGCCCGAAGAGGGGGAAACGGGGGCCGCCCCGGGGATTTAGTATTAAATAGAACAAT
>JBBSOX010000007.1:0-126887 GCA_038259325.1 Chroococcales cyanobacterium
ACAGGTCATCCGTGATAGCATAGACGGCAATTATTTCGTTTAACATACACCCCTCCTCTTTTTCTTCCTGGAGGGGATTTTATTCCTTTTCTTACCTACTGCGATCGCTCTTCGTCATAACTAGCAACTTGGGTTATTAAGAGGAGAGTTAGTTTCAATCAGTTGAGTATAAGGTAAACTAGCATCCTCAAGCAACTGGTAAAAGTCATTATGCAATCCACCTAAAACTAGTTCTAAGCCGTTTAATTTTTTAATAGCAGCTTGGAATTGACTCCCCTTATAGTGTCTAAATTGCTTGCCAAAGTAGTGATTTTGGATAACAACATAATCAACCTGACTACCAAAATGCTGATATAAATCCTGAAGATAATCTTCAACACAGTCTTTACGGTGTGATATCGGGTGCAAGAAAGTAACACGATATCCTAGACAATTAAGATTTTCTATCAGTGAAACATCTCTCTCAAAAAACTTGAATTCCCGGAGGTTTTGACCTGGCATATCAGTCAAAATCACTTCAATTTTCGGAAACATTTCTAAGTCGAGTAATAACCTATCAGAATCACCTCTAGAGAATCCTAAATGGTTTATCTCAAAGCGTTGTGTTTGATACATAGACAGTTTGTTACGATACCCGTGGTAGAAAACACGCACATTGAGTTTATTTTTCAAGTACAACTCTAGCAAGAGCCTAGAAGCTGTAGACTTACCTACACGAGCATCACCCGATGTAATCACAAAACGCTTTCTAAACATAATAAACTAAGCAAACTACTAAATTAAGCAGCTATATTTTCAGATTGTAAATTTGAATCTTGATTTTTAGCTTTTTCTTTTTCTTCATTTTCTCTAAGCTCTTTAGACTTTTCAACAACTGCTGGATAGTAACAATCATCTGGTTGTATATCAAAGCCAAATAAATTAAATGCTGGCTTGATTTGCGCTTCAAACTCAGCAAGCCAAGATTTAATTCTCGACTTAATCACAATATTTGTTTCCTTATGAGTCTGACCTTCATTAAATGTCAGAGCATGGCGGTCAATAAAGTCGTAGGATTTGTAGAATAAATCTGGCATCACAAGTTCTACCAGACCTTCTGCAAGCATATTTTGACGCAGAAAAGCGTCATTATATCGCTCAAATTTTTCTTCTTCACCATGAAATAAGTTCTTGACAACAACATAATCTACTTGATTTTTACAAAGTTCACGCAGTTTTTCTAGAACATTTATGGAATCAAGAACCCTACTAATCACTGAAACCATCGTAACTTGACAATTAATATCGGTTTTAAGCACTTCAAAAAATGAAAGCTCTTTGACATAACTTTCAAAGAAACCTCCAGATTGTGCTGGTAAGTCTAATAGTGTAATAGGACAATCACTCTCATCTAAATTAATTAATAAATCGTCAGCACCACCTCTATGGAAAATATCAATGTAACGTATTATCGGTCGGTAGTCTTTTTTGAAATATCTTTCTAACTGAGGATTTCTTAAGTCAGCTTCATAAGTGACACAGGGTAAATTTTTATTAATGTACAGTTGAAATAGTGCTCGTGCAAAGGTGCTTTTTCCTACACCACCTTTATCACCTGTGACAATTATTAGCCGCTTTTGAAGTTTACTATTATTAATATCGGTTGTATTCTCATCAGACATGACTTTTTTACCCTTATTGTTTCTATTTGGAGACATAACATTCCTCTACAAAGGAAATACACTTTGTTGATGTAAATCGAAACTTTTAAACCTTATTTTGAAGAAAAGAATTCATTTATGATAATTAAACACATTTAGTATAAGCAACTTTTTAAGATAAAACTAGTTGATTATACAGGTTCTCCACAAACCACATAAAATAGCTATATCCTTCCATGAATACTTCTATAATAAATAATTAAAAGTATACTTATGCAAAAATTTAAATGCCTGCATCAATTCTAAAATGCTCATATTCTTGCACTAAAAATTAGCTATATGATGGAGCCAATAAAAACTCATTATTCAATGAAACCTAACTACTTTGTTTTACATAGATTGGTTTTAGTATGTAACCTTTGCCTCAAAAAGCCAATCAACAAAACTTCAATATTTAACCAACATTTGTTGATATATAAATTAGTAACAAATTTTATATAGTTTTCTTTGAATACAGATAGCTACATATTTATTAATAAACTTTATAGCCACGAGAAAAGTAGGCTTTTGCGAAGGTGCGCTCATCACAGGTGTAGAGGATTTGGGTTTTGCGATCATAGCTGAAAATTGTATCAGGTCAGTGTAAGTTAGGCGCACTCACAAATTCAATTTTGTGTCCCTTGCCAATATCTATGCGATAGCTTCGCTCGCCGCAGGCATCGCCAGTTTTCACAACCTGCCAAGAATTGCGATCGCATACGAACCCTTCCAGAAATTGGAGCGCGACAATTGATGCTAAGACTGTAGCTCTAGGCGCTAACTGGAGGACATCTTCCAATAAACCGCTATGGTCTAGCTCTGTATGACTGACAATTATGTAATCAATTATCTTGGGGTTCACCAAATTTTTAAGCGTGTCTATCTAGATAGAGGTGCTGAAACTTCTGGTGAGAAGTATCAATCAAAACTGTCTGTTCACCTCGAATTAAATATGAATTGTAGGTTGTACCGTTTTGCAATCCAAAAAACTTTTCTAAAGTCTGTTTTACCTGATAGCCATCTGCCGAAAATATTACGCAGGAAGTAAGACCGAGGCTGTGCAGTTATCGCTCCAGAATTGAACGAGAATCAGGCATCGCCGAGCGAAATAATAAGACTTCTGGAATCATCTCCAATTCTTCAAAGAGCATTCTGACCAGTCCAATGCCAAGCGTCCCATCCGCAGAGATGGCAATTCTACAGTGGTGATTTAGAAACTGTCAACTAAAAGTTTTAGTTCTGCAATCATTGTATTTAAGGCTTTTTGGGCGGTTTTATAACCAGAAGCCTGCCGCCCCAACTTCAATTCAAATAAAATGCGAAGCGCTAACGCGTATTGCTTCAAAATCCACAAGGTCTATTTTCCTCTTGCATAAGTTAACTGCGATTTAATCTGAAGGTTTTGGACTACGTACTACTTTAATTTACAAAAATGTAGTACATTAGCCAACAGTATCGGTCATTTCACCCCACGGCTGCAATCGATGCATCCACTCATGTGCCTGGGAGCGATGCATATCAAAGAGCAGTCCCGTCACATCGAAGGTCGGATAACATTTGAAATAGAAAAGGATGAAAAACAATTTGTCTTGGGCTGGAAGCAAGCGGGCTTTGCGTCCTCCACCCAGGCACGTTGACGAGGCTTGGTCTGTTAAGTATCAAGGTACATCGTGGTAAAGGTGGGCAAAAGGGCATCAAATGCTTTCCGGTTCAACCCAGTTAATGCCCTCAACAGTCGGTCTTGCTTCAGCGCACCTTCAATATTCAGCATCGTCCTTCCCTGCCACTGCTGTCTATTCTCTCTTATTTCCCGACAAGTCTAATACTTCGCACTTTTATTGCCCGTTAACAATATTTCTCAGGCTGTTGTCAACTCTTAATTGGCTCTCAAGCCATATTTGGTAAATGGTTCTACCTAAGATTGCTCAAATAAACCTCAAACGTAGGATGACCACCGCGATCGCTCTACCATCTGGTCTGATGCTCTTGCTGACAGGAGCTACACTCTGGCAAATTACGCGACTGCTTGCCGTAGTGAAGTGGGTTGACCACACAGACCAGGTAATTGCTCAGGCACATTATACTCAACGGCTGCTTGTTGATATGGAAACTGGCATCCGAGGCTATCTGCTTTCTGGAGAGCCTAAGTTTCTAGAACCATATCAACAGGCAAATCCATTGATTAATCCTACTTTTAATCGCCTTGCTAATCTGGTTGCAGATAATCCTCGCCAAACGCAAAACATCACTCAGTTGCGCTCCCTTTATGAGGAATGGGTGCGTACAGTACCCTTAATTATACTGCGACAACGGAGCGAACCGATATCCGTTTCTGCTTTAAATACCCGTAAGCAGCTTATGGATGCCATACGCAGTCAAATAAACCAATTTATCCTTTTAGAAGAGGACTTACGGAATGAGCGAACCGATGCCGTAAGACAGACCACCCAAGTTGTCATTGGAACAAGTATTGGTTTAGCACTTGTTTTTAGCAGTATTCTTGCTTACTTAATCAGACGTGAAATTCTGTTGATATCACAAAACTATAAACAGGCTTTGACGATTGCCCACAAGCAAACTGAAGTTTCTCAACAGTCGGCTGAACGATTAGCAGGACTGCATAAAATTGACCAAGCAATTTTGTCGGGTCAATCTTTAGAAAATCTGATTCGTGCCGCGCTTTCACGCCTGCGTCAAATTATCCCCTCTCAACAAGCTTTTGTGATTTTATTTGATTTTAAAACAGGACTTGCCCAGGTGCTTGCAGGCAGTGCCGATGGGGAATTACAACCGCCTGAAGGGACAACGTTGGCAATTGAGGATTTTGCTCCGCCTGAAGTATTAGAACAAGGACTCACCCGTTATGTTGAAGATTTCACAATAGTTGAGCAATGCCCCCCCATTTTGGAGGAGTTGTTAACGACAGGAACCCTTAGTTGTATAACTGTGCCGATAAAGGTTGCAGAAACTCTAATTGGTGAGTTAAGTTTGGCAGCAATGCAACGCGCTGCATTTGATTCGGAAACTCAACAAATAGTTCAAGAAGTTGCAGATCAGTTAGCGATCGCTATTCACCAATTCCATCTTCAGGAACAATTGCGACGCTATACGGCTGAGTTGGAACAACGGGTAATTGAACGCACTGCTCAACTACAGGACGCTTATGCAGAATTGGAATCCTTCAGCTATTCCACTGCCCACGATCTGCGGACACCGTTAGTTGGACTACAGGGATTGACTCAAGCATTGTTAGAGGATTACGGCAGTGTCCTTGATCCTTACGGACAGGAATATATTCGTCGTATTTATGATACAGCTCACCGAATGGATGAGTTGATTGATGACTTGCTGAAATACAGCCGCATCAGTCGAACAGAGCTAAAGTTAGAACCAGTTGACCTGAATGTTGTCGTCTCGGAAGCACTCAACCAGTTAAGAGAGACAATTCAACAGCAGCAGGCAAATGTTATTATTCAGGAGCAAATGCCTAATGTGATTGGTCATTATACAACGCTGGTTCAAGTTATGGCCAACCTCTTGAGTAACGCCATTAAATTTGTCAAGCCTGGAGTACAGCCTCAAGTTAATATCTGGATTGAAGAGTTCTCTCTACAACAGGCTGAATCTAACGAGCAGTTGTCAGAAATATCACCCTCTGTTACAAAGTGGGTACGTCTATGGGTAGAGGACAACGGAATTGGCATTCCAGCAGAATATAGGGATAGAATCTTTCGTGTATTTGAACGTTTACACAGAGCAGAAGCCTATCCAGGTACGGGAATTGGTTTAGCTATTGTCCGTAAGGGAATTGAGCGGATGAATGGTCAGATAGGAGTAAAATCTCTTATTGACCAAGGAAGTCGATTTTGGTTGGAACTACTCAAAGCGGATGTTCCAAACTAGTCGGTAAGCGTAAAGCTCAGTCACTTTACTCAGTCAAGCTAAAGACTAACTGCTGATTAAACTTTAAAAATTTTAGGACTTATGCATTGACAGGTAAAACCAAATATGTAGTATGGATTTAAGGCATTAAACCTTAATTTTTCGACACTTTTTAGGCGATCGTTATTTATCTACGAACAGCGAGAAGAAGTATTAAGTTGGCTACAAACCAAAGCATATTGGGAACTGGGTGAACTCGAATATAAACTAGCCTTTGAATATGATGTAACTTATGAATCGAAACGAAGCTATTATGACTTATTTGATGCGGCAGGAATTAGTTGGAAGAAAACTACAAAGCTCAATCCAAAAGCAGACGAAGACGCTGTTGCTGTAAAAAAAAACAGATTGAGACATTGTTGGCAAGCCGCAGAAAAGAAATAGAAGCAGGATTGTTGAGAGTATTTTTAATAGATGAGTGTCATCTGCTGTGGGGAGATATGAGTGGGTATGTCTGGGGTAAAACTGACCAAGAAATAGCAGTTCCGGTCGTCAATGAACGAGACAAGCAGACGTACTACGGAGCAGTTGACTATCTCAAAGGCGAATTAATTCTTAAAGCATATAACGCAGGTAACTCAGAAAATATGATTGATTATCTACGTTATTTATTAGACCAGTGCCCTCAGCAACAATTACTTATTTTTTGGGATGGTGCTTCTTACCATCGTTCCCATCTTGTCCAAGACTTTTTAGCCGAGGTAAATCTTGGTTTACCGGAAGAAGAATGGCAAATTCACTACGTCCGTTTTGCTCCTAATTGTCCATCACAAAATCCAATTGAGGATATTTGGTTACAAGCTAAAACCTGGGTGCGGCGTTTCTGTGCTTTAATTCCTTCGTTCTCTCATCTCAAATGGATGTTCGAGTGGTTTATCCGACACACTACCTTTGATTTTACCACTCTTCAAATGTACGGAGATTTTTCAGAAATCAAATATTAGTCCTATATACATAGTGCAATAGCAGCTCCAGTAGCTAAACTGAATATCACACCGATTTTCGCAATTGGGAATCCACATCCAGATGCTTGAGTAGAGGGTTGAGGGTATGCTTTTTGGTTCTCTAGAGTGTCTGGCATCGATACCGTAGGGGAAACGCATCTTATTTCCTAATAAAAACTAAGAGAGATTTCAAAATAATATAGATAATTGTAAAAATTGATGAAATGATAAATAAAATAAATGAAGTCTTTCTGATAAATACAAACTAGCTTATCTGTGGCTGCATAATTATTTATTAATACTAAAACGACTCAACATTTGAGCTTGTAAAAGTATGTTTATTTAGAGGAAAAGTGATATTTTCCCTAAAGGCTTAAATTCAATTTACGATATATTAGTTTATGCTAACGCTAAAACTTTTTCTAAATAATTGTTATCCCACCCAGCGAGAAACTGTTTATTTTTTATTCCCCGTTTGACACGCTTCTCTTTACCTAAAACATTGACTGCAATATGTCTGAGAATTGCAAAATTCTGTGGAGCATTATCTTTTCTAATCCGACAGTCATCTTCCCTCAAGGCGACATCTAATATCCAATGTAATGAATTCTCAATTCCCCAATGACTGCGAATAGAATTACCAAACTGTTTAGCATTTGACTCAAGGCTACTGATAAAATAATGGGTTTCAACCGTTGTTTCACCATTTAATGAACGAACGGATTCTACCATTCCAAGACTATTAAAGTTTGACCAAACTGAATCTGGGTTAAGCCGAGACTGGATTTGAGATAACATCACATAGTGGCGGATCTCACGACGACCATGCCCTATTTCATCTGTTTTATATGTGCTATGTTCAATCCCCTCAAAATCTGTACTTATCCCTAAATGGAATAGTTTTTCAACCTCATCATAAAGATTTCCTTATTTCTACTCGTAGTGTCACAGTAGTAGTAGTTATATTGGCTTGCTCGTCTTCAAGAAAGTATTTCATGAACGAGTGAGCTTTTCTAACTTGTTGCGATCGCAAGAACCCGGCGGTTACGCCAAGAGCAAAGCGCCCACTCAACGTTTGTAGCGATGCCTATGGCAGCAAGCTACGTAGAATTGCATCAAGCACAATCGCCTGCCCCATACCAAGACCTTCACTCAACAATCACTTAAAAATCTCTAGCGCTTATCCCGTATAGCTTAGAGCTTTTCTTAGTGCCATTCGCTCATAGTCTTTATTCAACCGCCGACATCCAGTTAGCCAACCGAAAGTACGTTCGACAACCCAACGTTTAGGCAACAAAACAAAGCCTTTGCGTTCACGAGGTCGCAGCACGACTTGTACAACCCATCGGTAAAAATCCATCACCCACTGCATAAAAGGGTTGCCATCGTAACCACCATCAACCCAGATAAGATTCAGGCGTGATACCTTGTCTCCCATCTGTTTGACCTTCTGGAGTACAAGTTTTCCACCAGAGCGTTCATCGACACTAGCCACACTCACCAACACCCGCAGTACTAAACCCAAAGTATCAACTGTCAAAAATCGCTTGCGTCCTTTGACCTTTTTCCCTGCATCGTATCCCACTTGTTGAGTGACCATCGCCGCAGTTTTCACACTTTGACTATCAATGATTGCTTCTGTTGGGCTGACTGCTCGCTCATTGTTTACTCTCTCCCAGTCTCTGAGTTGATCATGGATACTTACCCATGTTCCATCTTTTCGCCAATTTCGGAAGTATGTGTATACCGTTTGCCAATTTGGCAAGTCTCCCGGTAAGTTTCGCCAAGTACATCAAGAGCCAATACTGCTCGGTTAAGGAAAAAGGGGAGTAAAATCAAGAGAAAAGTGTTCGCGGTTTATTTACGAGAACAATAAAAATTGAGAGACTTACTTTTTCTCTTTGAGACTATCGTACAAGTCCACCCAATTTTGTCGAAGAGAATCAATGCATGATTGTAAGTAATCAACTTGGGATCTTCTAGCTACTTGCATAACTGCATCAACGTGAGCAGGACTTCCAGCCTTGCCTAAATGCTTGTATTTACTCAATTTGTTGGGTTGAGCGGTGGGAAAAATTGGGTGGTTAGCGTGTAACTTGTAGTACCAATAAACTCCTTGTTTACCCCGTGCTTGGTAACGGGAAACGCAGCAACCAGGTGGTGCTATTTCCCCACCACCCTTGATTTGTTGAATCATGAGTTGCAAAGTCGCAATGGCTTGTTGCAGTAGTTCTGCTCTGGAAATCAAATCATTTTCTTTCGTAGACATAATGAAGAAAAGAGGATATTAACGCTCCCCAGATGAAAGTAATCATAAAAATCGTGTTCTCGATAGTATTTCGAGAACACGATCCTTTAATATATTATGAAGTGACAACTAAAATTCCACCATCACTTCTGTTTTTAGTATATGTCACTGGTAAATTTTCAGGTACAAACAGCCTGTTTCGACCCCAAACAAGTGCTATTGGCTTTGTCAAAGGTAATTCCAGCAGAAACCATAAGCAATGCAATTGAAACTACCTGTAGCTGGGAGCGACGACAAAGAATACTACCAACTTATGTAATAGTAACCTTAGTAATTGCTATGAGTTTTTGGTCATCTGACTCAATTGTTGATGTATTCAAAAACCTCATTCATGGTTTGAGTTCTTTAAAAATACCATTAAGAATTCGCTGTCAAGTACCAGTAAGTTCATCAATTACAGAAGCACGTCAAAGAACAGGGGCTGCGGTAATGACTCGATTATTTGAACTGGTAGCAAAGCCCTTAGCCACAATACTAACACCAGATGCTTTTTTGGGATAATTAAGAATCATGGCGATGGATGGAACAGTAATGGACGTTCCAGACACAGAAAAAAATGCCAGAGTATTTGGCTATCCAGGAACACGACCAGGAACATATCCGGCTTTTCCAAAAGCTAGATTAGTGGTTTTAATAGAAGCAGGCACTCATTTAATTATAGATGCATTAATAACTCCCTATCGCATGGGAGAAAGAAGAAGTGCTTTAAAACTACTACGCAGTATTGACTCTAGTATGTTATTAATGTGGGACAGAGGATTACATTCTTTCAAGATGGTTAATGCCATCATTAAACAAAAAGGTCATTTCCTTGGTCGTCTCCCAGCCCATGCAAAATTTGAAGTGGTGAAACTGTTTCCAGATGGCTCCTATAAATCATGGATTGTACCTGATGGGGAGTCGAAAAGGAAGGGTGCAACCCGAATTCCTGTCCGCATCATTGAATATATTATTGAAGAAAATGGTACTCCAAAAACTTACCGTTTGATTACGAATTTAATGGATACTGCTAAATTTCCGGCTTTGCTATTAGCATCAGAATATCATCAAAGATGGGAAGTAGAGAATACTTTAGATGAGTTGAAAATCCATCTTAATGGGCGAAAAATACCTATACGTTCTAAGAATCCTCGTGAAGTAGTCCAAGAAATTTATGGGTGGTTGTTAGGACATTATTGCCTACGGTGTTTAATGTTTCAAAGTGCCACTTTGAAAAATATCTCTCCATTAAAGTTAAGTTTTATTGGGAGTTTACGAGTTGTTCGACGTGCAATTCCTGAGTTTCAACGTCAGATAAATAATCTACTGGATATCAATACATATTATAGTTGGTTAATTGCCGAAATCTCCGATTTAGAAATCCCTTTACGACAACATAGAAGTAATCCAAGAGTAGTCAAGAAAGCCCGCTCTAAGTTTAAGAGTAAAAAACGAAGTCATCGAAATAATGGTTCTCCCCGACAAAAACTATCTTTTCAAATTTTTAGACAGGCCAGTTGAATATATCCATTTTGAACTTCTAAGTTTTTCATCCTCAATTTATAGCTCCACGGTTTAAAGATATTCTCATCAATTAACAATTAAGTTTTTTGAGTGTGCCAATAGTAAGGTATAAGCAACTTTTTTCGCTTTTTGTTCTCGTAATATACACGCGAACAAAATATCTTTGATTTCACCTCCTATCTCCCCTTAACCGAACAGTATTGCATCAAGAGCGTCAATACATAGAAAATAGCGTTGATTACTTGCCACATCTCTACCACTCTTGGACGACCACCTGTTTTGCCTACTGGAATTAACGGTTCTAATAATTCCCATTGGTCTTGGGTCAGGTTACTGGAGTATGCTTTACTCATTGCTCTCAATGGTGCTGTATCTACTTATTTACAGCTTATGCCCTGAGAGCTTTTTTTACTCAACTCCCAACTTTTCCAACATCCTCTTAAGGAGACTTACCTAGTATCTGATAGATAAACCAGAATTTATTCTAGGAAAATCATCATTTCATTTGCATCAATCATCAAATAGACTGCTGGTGTGTTGCGTGACTCTACGCTCCAAATTAATAGCAGCCTCTAATGTCATTCACCAATACTATGAGCGCTCTTTTATGTCTCTAGTGAGAAAAAAATGCTCTTATTTCCCTAGATTCTTTAAATTCCTTAAAGGCTATCAACAATGCAGGCACTCTTGTGTCGAAAATATTGGGAAACAATAAAATAATTCACGGTGGCAGAATTTTTAAAGCCATTACGTTTGACTTTGTTGAAACGCCAACTCCAACGAAAACGGCAGGCATCCAGGATTAGCAGCTGCCCACTCGTTAGCTTCTGCAATTAGAGTTTTGTTACCTGAATCAAGATAGAATTGCATTTTGGCACTTTGCTCCAAACGTTCGCGTTCCTTGCCTCCAATTAAGCGTCGTGCAATTAGGCAATACTCTCTAGCTACACGCTTGGCGTAGGATGCTGCTTGGAGTCGCAACTTAGTTAGGTTCTTCAATTCTGACAAAGAGGGAGTTGCGGCTGGGTCGCTTGAAGGTATGCTTTGCTCCCCAACTTCGGCTTTTTGTGACGTTTTAGGTGTAGGCGCAGAAAATGGAATAGTGACAGAATTGATTAATAAGTTTTTGTTATTGTAATTTTCAGAAGTGCTGGGGTTAGAAAGGTATTTGAAATCCTTATCTGAATCAGTTTCATTAACATTTTCCACTAATTGTATAATATTTGAATCAACTAATGAATTATCAGAATTATTCAAACTTGAAGTTAAAGACAAATCTTCTGGCTGTAATAAATTCAATTCTTCGGAATTAGTATTAATTTCCTCAAATTCATCTTGTACCTGTGATACAAACAATTCTCCTTGAGACTCAGCAACTTCTTTAAAACTTGCTACTGCCTGCTGCCCTGTAAGGGCATCGGCAGCAAGAGGTAAGCAATTACAAAAAACCTTTATATAGAAAGAATGACCGTAATTGTCGATTTGATAAGGGTTTTCAGCACTCTGTTTTACAAATGGGTTTTGAAAGCTATTAAATTGCCCGTCATTGCTTGATTGATAAGGGTTTAAGCTATTTTCTACCCAAGGATCTAAGATGTAGCGCGTGGGATGCCACAAATGCAAATGCTTTTGTAGTGTCTCTTGTGAGATAGTTTTGTGAAAGCAACGCTTGTATTCAGCACGTATCGCTTTTCCTCGTTCAGTAGCCCCTGCTGGTAAGCCTCTATCCCACTCTATTGCCCTTACTACTATCTGGATGCGTTTTTGGGCTTGTTGGCTGCGTTCCCAGTTCTGTTGCTTACGACGGTCAAATGGGATTACGTTGTCTTTGGGTTTATGGATGCTGCTAATCCCTGCTATGGCTTCTGCAAATGTGTTGGCGAATGTACCCAACAACCTTTCGGGATAACTAATGTAGGCGCTGTACCATTTGTTGCGAATTGTGGATTCTACCCAATGCTGCACTCTCGCTTCGATTTCGTGTTGGTGTCGGCAATATTGGCTGTAGCCGGGGGCGTTAATTGCGGTAGTAAGGCAAAATTCAACTAATTTATCACTCTCTAAGTCCAAAAAGACGATTCCGTAGCCCACGAAGATTTGTAGGAGGGTGTTTGTTTGTCCTTTTCCTGTCCAGCCTGTAGTGATGATTTCTTCCCAGTTGGCACGCCACTGTACAACGTCAGCAGATTCTTGCTTGCGATATCTCTCCCGTGAAATTTGTTTTTTGGCTTTGTTTGCTACTCGTTTGAGTTTGGCTAAATCTTGCCGACTGGCCGCGCGATCGCAATAATCGAGGAAGATAGAAACTAAGTCACTAATTGGTTGTAGGTCATCATTAAGTAAAAATGACCCGCTACCCGGTTGCATGGGGCAACGGATGGCTTTGTAGTTGGTTATTTGTTTGGCACTATATGGTTTGGTATTGGGGAAGATTTCTAGGTGTCCTTGGCGGAGGATAAAGCCTGCGTTTTTTAAGGTAATCTCTAGGGCGCAGGCTAGGGGAAAGGTGGGTAGGGGGGATGCGAAGCTTAGGATTAGGTGATAACCGCCACTAAAGCTGGACTGGAGGATGATGATATCGACTATGCCGATGTCCTCTAGCACCGCTTTGATGCGATTTATGGATTCAATGTTATGGTAGTCGCCTTCTAGGTCTAAATCGATTGTGGCGTAACGAGTTGTGTCGTTAAAGCGCAGACCTACTAGTTTCGACTTGTCTTGGTGCAGGTTCCACAGTTGGGAGGGTTGGAGGTAATAATCGATGGTACGCCATGCTGGTTTTACACCTTGTGCTTGATTTGGGGCAACTATCGCCCCAAATGGATGCCAAAAGCGCTCTACGTAGCGTTTGCCCACAGAATCTGCGGGCAGGTGGGGTTTGATTTTCTTTTTTGAAGGCTGTGAAAGGCTTAATTGGGGCTTGTTATCAAAATCTGCCCCGAAATTTTCTTGGTACATGAGTGACTGTCCTGATGATTTTTGTGCATCAGGTAGTCTCGCTGTTGGTCGAAATGTGTTAGCCTAAATTTGAAATTTTTTATTTTGAAGCGGTTGGTTATCCGCTTGTTGGAGGCGACTGGTAATCGTCTCATGGTTGAAAGCAAACAAAGGTTTATACTTGTTTAGGCTTAGACATACGTAGGCTTAGGCTAAGATTTAGTCCAACACGCTTCACCAACAACAATGCGACTACCCAACTTTTTTTTTGGTAATTATTTAAATGAGGCAGTTCGAGCGAAGTTGTCACTAAATTGACAAAAAAGTTTTGGGATGACAATGCAAAGCTAGTAACACCCACAAGTGTCACCCCACATTGGCTCTTGTTAATACAACTGGTGAAGATGAAATTACTCATACTCCACCATCGAGTTTAAAAACAAAAAACAGTCAAATATCCTGATACGAGTTCAGCACCCACAATAGTGAACTCGTATTGCAATTAGTATTGAGATGCTAATCTAGTAAGTAATGTTAAATTGTGGGACAAATTATCTACTAAATTAGCAGCCCCCAGCTACCTATGCAGCACAAATCTTATCCTTTTTTCTATTTGTAGATACTTCCATTGCTTTCATTTGGGTCTTATAATCTTCCCACGTTTTTTCAAATACGTCAGACTCATACATCCGCAATAAAACCTCCTCTTTCTCAGTTAAATTTGGCAGTTTCAATAACTCCCCTAAAGACACCTGAACTGGGAAAACATCACTAAACTTTTGCATTAAGTGAAATATTCTCTTCCTCTGTGATGCAGATGGTTCATCCTGCAATTCTGCATCAATTTGTCGCGGACGTAGATTCACAATTTCTAGGCTCATATTCACTAAATTCCTCAATCCAAACACAACAAACTCATTAGTTATACCAATAACCCGTCCCACAATTTCCAACTCGGGCCGCAGTCTCTTTTTGAATTGATATACTTCGTCAAGCTGGAAACGTCGAAACGGGTTGCGCTCGCCATTTCGCATCCAAGCAATACCATCACTTATACTACCTATCTCATCTGCCTCCAGAAGGTCTATCACCTGGTAACAGATATCTTGATTACAAACAAACTTGTACGCTGCATCAATACTCCGGTTAAATTCCATCTCCAGTGCAACAACTGCCTTAAATTTTTCCATTTCTCGTAATTGAGAAATTAATTCAAAAACTTTCTTGCCCTTGTGATAACTACCAACACTTATATTTAGATTCTCCGAAACCTCCCGAATCACGGGTTTACCCTTCTTTAATTGAGACTTACTCTCATTTATCGAATAATTCAAATTTGAACACTTCGATTCATTCAAACGACGAGCGCTCTCCCTTTGTCTTTCTTTCGCTTGGGGACGAAGTACGCTCTCCCAGTACTGCCCCTCGTGAAATTTCTGGTAATGAGTCTTCCCACCTTCCCGATGTAGATTAAAGTCAAGCACTAGTTTCAAATCTTCTTCAGGCGAACCAGACTCAACAAATTCCACTTTCACAGAGGAAATTAAGAGCTTACGAGCTATCTGCAAGCGACACTTACCTGCCAAGACTACATTGACACCAGTACGTGCAGATACCTTTAAAGATTCAATAATCCCTCTTTCAGAGATACTTTTTTCTAAAGCCGGACGTTCCTCATTCTCACCATATATTTCTATCAGCTTCGGATGAATAACCAACTCCGCAGGAGAAATATATACAATTGCCGGATTATGCACCTCAAACATTATTGATACTCCGGATCACAAATTGTCATTCAAAAGATAAGTTAAATTTTGAAAAGTCTAAGTAGAAAGCAGACAAAGCTTAATCAGCAAAACTTGTAGCACTTTCATCCGTTGGGAAAAGTAACAAGTTTAAAAAATAATTAATTCTTGTAAATACCAAAGATTACCTACCAGAAAATTCTCTTTGAGAGATTTTCTCCCGCAGTAACTATTATTCCCAACCCATTGACAACTAATACGACTGAAGAGATATTTAACGAACTGGTATTCAGAAAAAAAGCATCTATCTAAAGAAAGATTTGTAAAACTGTGTAAACTCATGATATGATGGCTCTAGATAACTAAAATTGACAAAATAAAACTCCGTCCTGTTCTAGTAACAGGTGGGCTTGTTTTTTCCTCAAAGCCCTGTTTGCACCAGGTCCTTGAGTGAATCTTTAGGAAAAATGAACTCTACAAAAAAAGTATATCAGCTTTCATTCTATTTGGCAAAATTGTACAGTAAAGAGGGGTAAATTTTTAGATGCCTCGTCTTCAGATATTAAATTCTATTGAAAAACAAGCACTAGAGCACATAGCAGCAACCAGCAGCGATGAAGTTAGCAAAAGAGCGAAAATTTTGCTAGGGCTAAACGAAGGCAAAAAATATGTAGCCTTAGCCCAAGAGATTGGCGTAACCGAAAACTCAATAGCAAAGTGGAAGAAAAGATGGACATCAAGTACCATCTTGTCAGAAACCCAGGAGTCGGCGATCGCAAAAGCTAACGAGGTATTGGGTGTAAACGTAGGCAGACCTAAGAAGTGCAAAAGTACAGAGGCGAGTAAAATCGTAGAAATCAGCGAATGGAGCAAGAACCGAAAACCCAGTCGTTCCAAGCACCATTACCATACGCAGGTAGCTGAGGAAGCTACTCGCAGAGGATTACCGACATTATCGCCAAGAAGTATAGGACGCATCTTAGAAGCCCAAACCTAATAGAAGGACTTATCAAGCAAACACCATCCTATCTCAAGGAAGTAATTTTGAAATCCCAGTTTTTACCGAGGCTTTTCATCAAACTCTAAGCAAGCATTTCCACTAACTCGACTACTTGAGCAGAAGTCACTTGTTGTGCGATCAGAAAGTCAACGAGTCCATCGAGTTTTTTACGGTTGTAGACGGTAGAATAGCCTTGAATCTGGCGTTCCTTGCAGAACTGTCGCAGCTTCCGCGCACCTAAATCCAAAAGCTTCTTCCTCTCTTCGGTAACGTCTACTAGCACAAGTTGTCTGGCTTCATCAGCAAACCTAGTTTCAACAAGTGGCGGCGCAGTTTCAATAATCGAAGATTCTGGTTTAGAAAATTCTTCCCGATCAGAAACAGCACCAACGCCAGCCAAATCCCCATGAGTTTCCAAAACTGGCGACTCTTCAGAAATCACCCCAGCACTATTAGTAACTGGAAGTGATACTGATTGAGCAGAGACAAAGATCACATACAAGATTGGGAAGATCATCAAAAACAACTCGATTGGAAACAAAACATCGTTAACAGATTGCACAAAAGGTGATATTGCAAAAGAAGACATAATGTGATTCCTCCATGAATTACTGATGGGCGGCGTTGTAGCGGCTTACCACCCAATAGCGGGGGAAACCCCCCGTACTGAGTGAAAGCTTTTACACGTATCCCAACCACCAGTAGGAAGAAGGAGGGTAAATTGCCTTTTAAGCAATTAGACGAACTAAGTTTTCCAAAATTTGTAGTTGTTGAATTTTAGAAATTACCAATCCAAGATACAGAAATTACAAAAATGCGATTTTTCCGACTTGCACCCGCAGCTTTTAGAATCTTCCTTATTCATCCCAGCACTCCAGATTTTTTACTCTTAAGGTAGTTGACATAACTAACCAAGTTGTAGTTATATTTGAGTTCTTGGGGAACAAAAGTTGAGTAAGGATGCAGTGCTACACCATCACACCGAAAGCGGTGACAAGGCGTATATATATCAAAAAAGATAGATATCTCATCACCATCAACCTCGATTTTGGCTATGCCCTTAAGTTCCTTCGTAAACTCCGAAACTCGCCCTGATGCTACGTAGTCAAAGACCACTACATTTCGAGTGCGGAAATACTGGATGTAGGAAAGAAGTCTCGCTTCCGTACCAAGCTCAAGCAGTCTATCAGAATGTTTCAGCAAGATCCCGGAATAAGAAAAAGAAAACCTACGATTAGCGTATTCATCCCACAAAATAAGGTTGCCATAAAACTTCCAAATATTCGCCTGATTGGACGATATTTCTCTATTTAAGTTTTCGACAACAGCATCATCTTCAAATGGAAACAACGCCTTACGTTCATCCCATTGCTTATCCGGACAGCAACCATCTTCAAACCATCCGTATGGATGAATGCCACAAACAATATTATTGGCACCATGTAGTAACTTACACCCAGCACACACTTGCAAATAGCAAGAAGTAAATTCTTCGCTATTAACTGCATTAACATAGCGTCGGTGTATATCTAAATGTTCCTCTAAAGCTTCACAAGGTAAAGGTTTGTATGAGGAAAAAGTTTGTCCAATTAATCTGTCTGGATCAATTTCATCACAGATTACTGCCAAGTCGTCAATGTGGTGGGAACGTAATTCCTCGTAAAGTACAAATTTTCGATACGGTTTTTCCTCAAATCTGCAAACAACCAAGCCCTTAAAATCAGAATGTCCCTCAAAATTTATTACCGTATAGGTGTAAATAAAAGGCACATCATTAGATTTTTCAAAGCTCTCAGGTTTTGTAAATACAAGCGGTTTTATGTCAGCTATTTTTGCAGGTTCTATCGTAGAATTAGTTTCCTCCGATTCTTCAACAATACTTAAGAAAGCACCGCCCAAGGAAGCAAAAATAATTCCGGTAAAGCCCAATACAATAGCACCAGTGCCGATAGAGGCAATTTGTTCAGAGCGTTCTTTCTCAACAATTGGGAATCCACCCCTAGCTAAGTACAATAAACCCAAACCAGAAAAAGTTGCTATAGCGCCCAAACCAATAGCAGTCAAAGACACCATTCCAAAAGCAGCATTAATGTTTCTCAAGTAATTAAACGCAAACTTCTTCAACATAATTCATCCCTCCAAAATGCAGGTCACAAGGTTTTTAATTACTCTCGCCCCGGCAAGGATTGGGATTTGCTGAGAACTACACTACTAACCTACTCCTTACTCTTTTAACAATTCCAAAACTATTTAATAGATTCGTCCTGGTTAATTTTCAGTATCGGCAGTAGTTTCATCCTCACAATAGTGATAGCAAGAGTCGAACTTGCTTTATTGCTTAAACCAACATTCCACCCGGAGCGGATATCACCAAAAAACGATATCTATAAGCCACATATTTACTGTCCAAAAGTCCAAGTATTAGTTTCGTTTAATTCCAATTTTTCAAAATAATTAGCAAAATCTGAAAAATGGAAATATTCTAGCGGCATCCGAGATATTAATATTAAAGAAACATTTTCTAATTGAGCTAACTGTTGTAATCGAAATAAGTCGTGGCTAAAAGTATTGCTAACAAAGTGCAATCTATCAAAATTATCTATCACCAGCAGCCTATTATAACCATCAGATAAGTTGCTTATTATATTTTGCCAATCCTGCTGGTAGTAAAAGCTGAAGCTAATAGGAATAACGTTGAATAGATGATCCACACTAAAAGGATATTCAAGATTGAGGTAAACAGACTCTAAGTTAATATCCTTGAGTAAACAGTTTTTAACAGTAAGAGTCTTACCAATATTTGGCTTGCCCCATAGGTTAATATTCTTGCCTGCATTTACCTGATCGATTAACTGACGGTAGTCTTTATAACGTAACATTATCGTCATCCTTTAAATCCAATATCTTCATAAGTTAAATTGATACCAAGTATGTGACTTTTTGATTATGCTTTTCTAAGCTTTTTCTAGAAAACTGGTTAGATACAATAAAATTATCTAACAAAAAATCAGGTGATTGTGAAAGTCTCAACAGCACACCATCATCACCACTACTGCGATGATAATAATGAACTACAGGTGATTGGATAACTGTCAAGTTATCGTTACGGATTGCTTGTCCTGTAACGAGACCATCCATAATAAATTTGGCGGCAGCAGCTACGTTATCGCTATCTCGTCCAAAATTTTTGAGATACCAATGAAATTCAATCCAAACTGTACTATCCAAACAAAATTCACATTCTTTAACAAATTCACCAATTAAGTTTGTCCAGTACTTCTTAAGTCCAGCACTGGCTTGCCAACCTGACCGTGCCTGGTTAATAATTTCGTTCATACTAGGAGGTAAAGGCATCGTTAATTCAAATATCATCTTCTTCACCCTCTTTCAAGCTATTTAAAAAATCCTCAACAACATTTCTAAATTTCTTATACGATCTACCATCTTGACGGGATAAATTGAATACCGCTTTGACAATTTCATCAAGTTGATAACCCTTTTGATGCAAATTCAAAATTGAGTTTCTTGCTTCCTCGTCAAGCTGTACCTTAAAGTTAAAACTGCTCTCAAAATCAGTTTTATGCTGTTTAGTTTTAGTAACAGCAGTAGCTTTAGATTTACCTCTGTCATTACTATTGCGCTCGCCGTACAAACTAGCGACAAATTCATCAAAGTCTAACCCAGACTGCCAAGCTGTGTAGGGGTCGTTTTGATTTTTAGCTTCTAGAAGTAATTGCTGGAAGTATTCAGGGTCTTCATCGTCAGCTACATAAAGCGCCTGGAGTCGCATCACCTCAGTCGTTTTGTACAAAAAATCACCGTATCCCAGCAAGTAAACCGCACGCTTGTCTTTATCGTCTCCAAGGATAATACAACTGTCTTCAGGGCGAGTCGTAACAAAGGCTGTCTTCGCTGGAAAGTTTGAGCGAATCAACGGATCAATCACGTTCTTATCAGGTCGTTGGGTGTACAACAGTACATGAATCCCTGCACCACCCGCTTTTGCAAGCAACTTCATCAGCGCAGTCTCAATGCGATCGCAGTAGTTATCATCGGAAAGTAGATCAAAACACTCGTCAATTAGACAAATCACTCGCGGCATGACAAAATCAGGTGCAAACCGTAGATTGTAATGTGCGATCGTTTCAATACTGCTGTGGCGCTCAAATTCCTGGTAGCGCAATTCCATTTCTTCCACCAAGTAATCAAGCAAGTTAGCGGTAGACTCTGCATCACGTGCAACTGGCGCTACAAGATGAGGTAGCCCATCAAATTTACCAAATGTCACGCGCTTGACATCCGAAAGCGCCAACCGAACAACAGAAGGGGGATATCGCCGCACCAAATACAAGATTGCTGCTTTCTCAAACTGCGACTTTCCACCCCGCGTCCGCCCACCACCCAAGATATGAGTCACGTTATCGCTATAAAGGGGAATTTCGACATAAGTGCCATCAACATCAACACCACCGGGGATGGATACCGAATGAATGTCAGGTTCGCCCTCAAAAGTAAAATAATGGCGGAAATAAGCAAATTGTCTATCTAATCGGGGTATGTCAAATACAACTCCTCCAGGCACTACACTCACCATTGGTGCAAATTTCAAGCCTAACTCTTCACCAAGCTGCTGTACTAAGTCATTACCGATGTCTTCTACTTTCTTGTAACTAACACCCCGTCCTAGTTTTACCCTAATACGGTTAAAAGTAGGGCCATTTTTGGCATCAACATACTTAGCATTAATATTAAAATCTTCTAAGGTATCAACTAATAGTTTTCCTGCTTGCCCCATAGTTAAAATACTTGAACCAACAATCTCATTAGTAGCAATATCACTATCTAAATATTTAGGTTCTCTTAAAATAATTGAACCATCTACCGCCTGCTTTAAAGCTATCGGCTTATCCGTGGCACGCGCAACAAGCACTGCCGTTCGACAGCAATAGTTTTTAATGCAGTTATCTCTAGATTTATTAGCTAAATCAGTAAAGTAACTAATTGGTTTATTGTTTAAAAATAAATTATAAAGTTTCTCTTGAACTACTTCATATCCAATCTGCTTAAGATAAATATTTTTGATTGATTCAATATATTCAAATAAAGATTCAATAGGTGATGTATTAACTATCTCAATCATTTTTTGATATACGTTATTTTGCTCCCACTGTGATGGCATTCGATTGAGATGAATATACTCAAGTGCATAACGTACAAATTCATACTGGTTTAAAGTACAGTGTTCTGCACATATTGATAATATTTCTTCATCCTTTGTACCTGCGATTACTGATTCGTATATTACCTGAAATAAAAAATCTAAATCAAATTCTATAACTTGACGTGATAATTTTGCTCTAAAGTCAATCTGCTTTAAAACAGTTTCAGCATAATAAACCATTACGTCAGGTAAAGCTTCCCGTATATTCTCTATAATCTCTTCATTGCCCAAACTATCTTGTTTTGCCTGTACAATTGCAGTCCAAAGCTGTTGTTTTTGAAGTTCGGTATTACCATTAGTGTCATTGTATGGTGACAACATTACTGATTTTTACTTCCTATAAATTTCAAATTTTTGTAATTGCTGCTGATAGTAAGTTCTTAACTGCGCTAAAGATTTTGGGTTTTGATTGTACGAGTTGCAAATAAGACTGGCCCATACCCTACCTACTTTACATATCGCAGTATCAAACCTTCCTGCTTCAATATCACTTAAGGCATTATTACGACGAATATATTCAATTGCCATCTTGTCCTGAGAAGCTGGGCTAAAATCCTTCAAGTTTAACTTGGGCTGAATGTCATACCAACTTTTATCCAACATTTGATAAGCACCAGCCGCAGTTGAACAAATATTTTTACCATTAATAGGAGCGCACTGTTTCTTTAACGGGTGTGTAGAAAAATCATTAAAAGTTCCGTTGAATACTAACTTGTAATAACTTTCTGGCTCACTTGTTCCTGTTTCTGCCCAACGAATTGTTGCTAAAAAAGCACTTAACCGTGGTGAATAAGGATGGGATGAATAAGAACTTGTACTAACTCTTCCTGTTAAACTATTTAATGATGCTGAAGAAACACCAGTACTTTGAGAAATTGAAAAATAAATGCCCAAAGTAATTAAGGAAGCAGTTGACAAATGAATGGGTTGAAAACGGGATATAAATTGACGGCGAGGACTTAAAATCAATCCTACTAAACCACCAACAAGAAACCCAAATTTCCAACTATCAAGTGCTTTACCAAAACTACGCACCTGACAAACAGTATCCGCACCCTTTGATACCAATCCACATGGCAGTGAAGCTACTCCATAAGAAAATGCAACAGAGCAAGCTGCACCAACCAAACCTGATATAAAAATCGGTACAATTTGCATTTCTCTTACCAATAGCTGAATAACCTTCAACGGTTAGCTAAATACTTGTGTAAATAAGGACGGGGGTTCTGTGCCACACCATTAGAGCGAACTTCAAAATGCAAATGCGGCCCGGTTGAAAAACCAGTACTACCTACTGCCCCAATCATCTGCCCACGCACAACCTGTTGTCCCTGTTGTACATACAGCTGACTAGCATGACCGTAGAGAGTAGATAAACCTCTTTGATGCTGAATAACAACTGCTTTGCCATAACCACTCTTATCGCCCGCAAAAACCACTTGACCAGCATCAACCGCATAAATTGGTGTACCCTTTGCTGCACCAAAATCAATCCCCGCGTGAAACTTGCGATCGCCTGTAATCGGATGTGTCCGCCAACCAAACTCTGAGGTAACTGGAGTACCAGCCGCAGTAGGAAAGGCAATTCGACCATTCTTTAAAACCTGATTCCTACGAATAGTTTTTGGTAATATTAGACTTTGGAGAGATTTAACTAACAGTTGAGATTCAATCCATCCAGAAACCTGGGGAATGACCATAGCTGCGATTACAACTGAGGTTGCGATCGCATATCTCCAATTTGCACTCGAACTAGTATCGACTGTCTCATCAAAACTAGTTACAGTCGAATTACTAACCTCTTTGTCACCGTTAGTTTCAAAGATTATTCGCATTGCCTCAACGCCTTTTTGCATTAGCAGGAGCAACCTGCCAACAACCAATCTTTGCAGTACTCAATACTTCCTCAAAGTCATTCCTAACCACACGACAATCAGGAGAATTTAGTTCATCTCCAGATGTCGCAGGTTCCCTAACTTTAGGGGAATAGCGCGTATAGACAGGAGTAGAAGATATATTCACGCCAGGTGCAGCAGAGGGTACAACAGCCGTCGATGAAAACTGAAGCTTTTGTACCAATGCCACAGCATTACGCCAGTTATAAAACTGCAAATATCCCGGTTGTAAAATATCTGCAATCCATACCAGCAGTACGAACCAAAAAATTGCCTTTACCCACATTAATCCAACTGCTTAACCACAGGCAGGGCAAAAGAAGGAACTTCCTTGGGTACAACTTCAATCTTCTTCCCAGACGCATACCCTGGCCCCGTGTAACTACCATTTAGGAAAAAATTCAACAGCATTATTAACAACCAAATTCCCACGCCAGCTACACCCACAGGAGATTTAATTACATCAGATAAAAAATATACTGGATACCAGCCAAACCTCCAGGGGTTTTGCGGGTGCAAGCGATGTGCTTTCCAAGTCTCAATGTAGGGAATTTCTATCTGAGGAACCCTCGGCTTATAAGCAGTAGGTGCATTAATATACCTAACCTCAACAGGCTGAGTCTCATAAGTAGTCAGAGGAGAAATATTAGGTTGCTGATTTACTATCCCTCCTTGTTGCTGTACCTGCTGCAACATATTTTGCAAGCGGTTTGCAGGCACAATTGCTCCACCTTCAGAATAATCAACATCAAAATTACGGCGCTGATTTCTGTTCATAATATGACCTCAAATTAACTAGCTGGCAGGATTATCATTTACCTGGGAGTTAGTATCTTCCCAAAAATCTTCATCTTGAAGTTGGGTGTAAAACTCCTCTGGAGATAACATTCCAGGTTGATTTTGCACTCCATCTTCAACAAATTGGCTACTGTGTACTCGCCCTAATGCAGAAATACTAGAACGAGGAGAAAATTGGACTACATTCTTAGCAGAGAACTCGCTATTTAATCTCATCCCAGGAACCGGTGAAATCGGAGGAATTAAAGAAGGCTGAATATCAGTATCAGAAACACCAACATGAAGTTGTTGATTGCCGGGATTAGCCAAGTTATCAGACAGTTCATCTGTTTCTTCAACTGCATTGTTATAGTCAGAAATTCCCCAGCCCAAAAAACAAGCAAATCCAGCCAGAAATATAACTGCACTCATCCAATGCACTCCTGAATTGGGAGATGGCATCATCTCAACTGTTGTGCGAGTTGAACCTTCAAGGGTAGTACGAATAGGGGTACGTTTGACTGCCGCTACAACATTAAGCGAACATAAAGCTATGCAAATTATCGCAGCAGCAAACTTGACATACATGACATCACCCCCTCGATTTATTAACAGGCTTTCTATTAGGAACTGGCTGAGGTAATTGCTTCTTCATTTGTTGGATATACATCCGTCTTTCCTCCTCCCGTTGGCGTATTCTCTCGCGGATGTCTGCCACCTGTGCCATCTGCTCTACTGGGTCTAAATACCCCCGCGCTCGTAACAGTTGTGCCTGTGCAAGAGAATATGGTTCTTGAGCATTCTTAATCTGAATTAGCATTTGATTCAGATCAACCGATGGTTGAGATTCCAAATTTTGAGCGTAATCAATCGCCTCTAATTTACCTAAGATCAAAACAGCAGCAGCCCCGGTTGATATCTTCTCCTCAACTTTCGTACCATCGGTTTTGCGGTATCCCCAATAAAAAGTATTATTTCCAGAAGCCGCTTCTAGTAAAATATCCAGCGAGTTGAATTTAACTATCTCCAGTGCCGGCATATAGTGAAGGCGGTAAAACCCAGATTTCTCATTAGCCTGCATTCTGGATATTTCACCCCGCAATTGCTGTCCCCATAATGCTGCCGCCAACTGTCGCCAGCCTGTAAGAGTAGGCGCACCCTCTACTGAGGAATAACTGGAAAGATGGTCTATATTGTAGTCAGTACGGGAAAGCTTTTCTAAGTACACCTCCCGAATTTGGGAAACTTGTTCTTTTACCTGCTGTACCTCTGATATCTGATTACCTGGAACCTGTTGCTTCCATCCAACCATCAATGCAACCGCCCCAATAACAGACAGCGCACTAACAGTTGAACAAACCGTCCACAGGGTAACATTTACCTTTTTCTTTCTGCGACTTGGCTGTTTATTTCGCACAGGTGTAGGAGTAAACATAATTTACCCCTCATGTATTATCAACAACCAACCGCAACTGAGGGCGCTTGTTTAATTGGCGTGCGATCGCAATTCCTGCACCACCCACAACTATCCCAGTAAGTAGCAACAGAGGATGCAAGGCAAGGGTCGCCCCCACTCCCAATAATTGTCCCACCATCCCGGAAACACCCAGGTTCATCAACAAACCACCAGCTGTGTTAACTAAAAAGTCAAATGCTGCACTCATACCTGCTCCCTGGCAATAATGCGACTAAAATGAGAAATTTCCTTGATGAGAGAAAAGTTGATTAGGTTTTTTGTTCGTCCCTGGTAAACCAAATTATTACTAGTGCCAGAATAAAACCAACTAATTCACCTATACCCACACCAATCAAAATTGGCTGAATACTCGGAATTTCCTGTCTCTCTTGAGTTGGGGGAACTGCTACCCACGTCCCAATAACAGTACCAGCTACTACCGAAAGTAGATTTATACCAACTGCCTGAGTAGATGTCTTTCTCAAGTTGAGTAAACTCTCATCCCGTATTTGATAGCAGATGGGTAGCATTTGAGCTACTATTTCTTCGGAGATTGCCCGGTTTTCGGCTGCGAGGACTTCAACTGTCTCGGCTGCGGTGTCGATGTACCGACTAAAAGGGGATGAGTCTCTTGCCCCCAGTTCACCTTGCCGAAAAAATCGTTATCAATGCGCGAGTTAATTCGCTCTTGCGCTTGGTCGTAACCAGGCGGAACGGAAGTATTACCTTCACCAAGTAAACTGCTGCCATGAAAAACAAATTCTTCTAGAGCAAGTGTGGAAGATTCAAGCACCACCTTATGGCGTAATTCCCCTAACTGAATACCCCTATCTGCATCTCGGTAAAGTATTCCTACAAAGCTGTCGGGTGAAGCTTGTTCTGGGTCTACGCCAAATCGCTGTTTGATGTACTCCCGCTTGTCGAACTTATGTTCGCCTACTTCTGATTTGCGATCGCGCATTGCAATCAAATGCTGGGCAGCTTCTTCAAGGGACATACCTTCACGAGAGGCTGTCTCTTTAAGTTGAACTAATTGCTGTTCAATTGTTTCATCAAGCGTATCATTTGGCTGCAAAGCTAAATCTAACAACCGACAGCAGGTACGTACTACATCAGGCGACACCTGCAAAGTCTCTGCCACTTTGTTGATATGCTTCATTCCGCTCAATTCTCCTAATTACTGCTTGCACAATTGGGTTATTTTTTTCTTCATCAGATATATGCTTAGTCAAAAAGTCATAAAGGCTTACGTCATTGACTTTTTGCAAATAAGCATCTAAGCCACCAGCAGGAATTACCTGCTGTAAATATTCTTCACAAGTCAGCCGCCGAATCTTGATAGCAACGTAAAAAACATCCGCAATCTCGACTGTTGTTGCATCAAAATATCCTCCCCGCTTTCGGGGTTTGACTATACCGGCATAGGGATACCACCGTTGTAAAGCGGCAATGGAAATCCCGTATCTTTCGGCAAGTGTTTTCTGGGTGTAGATAACGTTCTCACATATCATCAAACTCTATTCCAGATGAAAGATAACATCGATTGAAAACGAATTAAACTAGCACCTTCCTAAACTGCTTGTAAATTATTTTTTAATTTACAAATTATGTCACTTTAGTACAGGTATAGCTCAACTCAAGCACAGCTAAATTTAAGTTCATCTCCTACTAAACTGCACAATAGCCAAGTTACATACTGCCTATTGATAATGCAAGCACGTTTGTATATATGAGTAAAAAATAGAAAAATAACTCTTTTGGTAAGAAACTGCTCTAACAGAAATATATAACGCGATGTGCGCCTTAATAGTCTGTGACAAGTTCATTGAACTTTTACCCATTTATGAAAATACTTGACTTCACAATCTGATAACTACAAAGCTTATTCTTGTTGAGAAATAGCCTGTTGCTGTTTCTTTATCGCACGCGCTATCAAAGGAGCTTTTTTTTCTAATCCTTGTAGAGTCAAATCCCCATCCAAATAAAGTTGATACCATTGTTGACGCTGGCGCAAGACTCTTTCATCATCCCGTAACCGCAACCGTTCCAAAGTAAATTCTGCCTTTTGACGTTGTTGTAGAGGAACTTTATCTGTTAATACTAATTGTAGGGAAGGAAGTAAAATTTCAAACCAATCTTCTCCTAAATCTAAAGGGTCAAGTACCTGGTCATCAAGCGTACCTTTACTACTGTTTATCCAAGCGGAAGCAAAGCGTAAATTGCTCCATTCATAAGCTAGATTGCGATAATTTTCACGGCTGCGATAATGATCTACTGTACCAACTGGTTCATACATAACGCTATAGCCACACAGATTATTAAATCCATCAGCTAAATCACTTTTGAAAGGCGACCAATAATCTCTGGTTCCTTTTTTAGGGTTTGGATTTTTTGCCAACCAAGCATTTCCTGGTTGTCGCACTTTTTTATCAAAATCAGGTGGTTCTGGAGGAGGATTAAATGGCATCATCTGTGTTATGCCTCTGATAATCCAGAATTTCTTTTCTCCGTTGTAACTATCCAACGGGGCCAAAATGGGTCATGTCCTGGTAAAACTCTTTGAAGTTCCTGATGAATTTGTGTTGGTATTCTCAGATTTTCTGGAAACGTATTCATATCATCATCACGCATCCAAGCCTCTGCTGCTTCAATTGCAATTTCTGCTTCTTTGGAACGGGCTTGTTTGAGTCCAAAAATGTCTGAGGTTAACCATCCAACTATGTCCCCTTGTTTTGACCAAGGTACTTCGTCAAGGCTAACCTCTCTATCTTGTAATTTAAATAAAAATAGTTTATCTTCTTGCTCATGAAAATTTGGCTCTAATGAAGCAAGAACAAGTGGAGAATGAGTAGTTACTAAAGCCTGTATCTTCATCCTGGGTTGTAATTCTGTCACCACAGATAAAATAGCTGGTAAAATCACCCTCTGCCAACGAGGATGTAAATGAGATTCAATTTCATCAACTAGTAAAACTATCTGATTTACTGGCTTTTGTTGTCGCAATTCCGAAGCTTTTTTATGTTCGTACCAAGTCCACACTAGTAAATAAGCCAGTCCCAAAATACGCTTCATTCCGGCTGATGTTTGAGTCACAGGAACATTCCCATAAGGCAGATTAACTGTAGGAATATCGCGCACGTCTTCAATAGAAACTCGCGTTGGTTCTCCCACTTGTATCCATTCGGAAGGGTGAGGTGCAAGTTTTTGAATGACATTAGAAAATAGTTCAAATGGATATTTATTGGGTTGATTCTGCCATGTAACCCAATCTTGAATTAGACCATTACAAATAACTTTATCTTTTGACTTTAATCCATTCCAAAGTGTATTTGGATTAAAATTATAAGCAATATCGCGTTGGCGAGCAGGGTCAAAAACAGAAAAACTACCATCAACCCGCACATAAATAACTACCTCTTTTAATAAAGGAGGCATTTGTAAATTACGCCATTGCTGTTCAGAAAAGTCAAAGTAGCTCTGATACTCTCTTATATTTTTTTTATTGCTAACTACGGCTGTAATTTGTGGATTTTCACCTCTGACTCGCTGTGGGTACGCTGGTTGCTCCGCCCAATTTGTAGTCATCACCCACCAAGCGATATCGAGTAAAAAACTTTTACCTAAACCATTATCACCAGTAAATATATTGAGCCTATCGGCAAATGCGACATCAAAATGGGCAGCAGGACCAACTTGTTGGAGGTGAAGTTCTTTTAACATTTGGCTCTCATACACAAATTTATATTGATCAACTTACTTCTTGTAAATTAAAATTGGATAGCTCAATAGCAGTTAATCATTTTTAATGAATCCCTACAATATCCTTAATCAGACTGAACTTCAGTGTGTTAGTGATGGCATAACCCGACCCCTACTAGAAAATTGCGAGACTGCCTCACATATCCTGATTTTAGTCTGGCCACAACTTGGGGATTTTGATAGTATTGAATATGCATGGTGGTTACAGCGCAAAGCTAAAAAATTGCCTCCTGAAAAACTGGCTATTCGTGCAGTGGGAATTGGCTCACGCACCTCTGGAACAAGATTCTGTCAATATACAGGATTTCCACCTGAAAATTTATTTGTTCAACCCAATGCAGAACTACATCACCAACTTAAACTTTATTCAGGTCTGAATCTGACTCTACTTGGACTTTCTGTGTCTCATCAAGCTTGGCTAAATCTAATGTTAATGTGTGCAGGGTTTGGAAGTCCGGGAACGCTAAGAGAAGTTTTTCGGGGATACAGGGGAGATCGTCAAGCCCCTCAACTCATTGAAGATGATGAAATTATTCAAGGTACTCCTCTACCTGCTTTTAAAGGCTCGTTTTTCCGATTAGCTGGCCCAAATGGTTTTCAACGTCCTTTTGAATTAGCAACTCTCCGGCTACGTAACATGGTGGAAGTTCTAAGCAATTGGCACACTTATGTACCAAATTCTGCCTACTTAACTCAGCGTGGTGGAACTTTTTTGTTTGATAGCAAAGGCCAGTTACTTTACTCTCATCGAGATCCAGGAATTCTGGGCTTTGCTGCTAATATGAGTCAGCCTCTATCATTTTTATCCTTGATCGAAGCAAATAGCTTTACGATGGGTGATGCGTAAAGCCCCCGAATGCGCTTTGCTAAATTCAGGGGAAATAAGCGAAAGATAAAAACGCCCACAAAGTTACTACAAAGTACTTTAGTAACTTAAGTCGATTTCAGATGTATTCATTAAAATAGCAGTAGACATCGAACGCACAATTCTTGCAGGTGGTGGCGTTCGCCATTACGAATGTGAACAAGAGTTACTCAAAGACGGTAGCAGACAACGAGATATTTGGGGTGTGGATTGGTCTGTTTTCACTCAGGAAATCGTGTTTGAGTCAATCATCAACATTCGCCCAAGCCAGAATAACCGTAGTATGATAATACAGTCTAACCATATTCGAGAACAAGTTAGCCAAATTACTAAGCAGTTGCTAGGAGGATTGTAATGCCTAACTGGAGTGCAATTGAAGCAAGTTTTTTACGTCAATCCTACACGCAACAATTAGGAGAATTGGCAGCAAGTTTGGCACGCCTTAACTCTTGGTCACAAAAGAGTGCAATTCGTGAATTAGTTCCAATATTGTTGTCAGAAAGTTTGTTGTACGTGTCTTTAATACAACAAAAAAGTGAAATAAATAATGTTGAATTAAATCAACTCCAAGACTTATTACAAAACTGGATTAATGGTTGGGACAAATCAATGGAAGTTACAGATATTGCATCTGTTGCGTCTACTTGGTCACAGCGAGTATTGGAAATGTCGGGTTTGCTAGCTTCTGAATCTATAAGTGCATAGTCTCAAGTAATGCACTTGACCGCTGCAATCGTTCCTTGGTAAATACTGCTGTATCAAGAGTCAGCAGTCGCCTCATCATCAGTGGTAGAGTATTTTGAAGTATAGCAATAAAATAATTATTTTTGCTTGGTAATTAATTATATTTTCCTACGGGATTATGAGAATACTACACAGCAATTTGCTCCCAGCTATAATTCTCCTCAAAAATATCTATTTCATCTTGAGATAGTATTTTAGGTTGCATTTGTTGTAGGTCACGCAGTACCATTTCGGTATCCTCAGCATTAAACTTATAATACTCAGTTAAACTGCCGATAGGATAATTAAAGCCCTGATAGCGGTGTTTGAAATACAGTTCAATATTCCCTCTATGCTCCCAAGTTCCTAATACTTTAATCGCAACACTCGAATAATGAGCAAGTAAATCAATTTTTACTTCTGCTACTCGCTTGACAACGGGTCTTTGGGTTACTCCTATCTTGTACAAAATGCCAATATTCGTTTCAATCTCTAAAAAATATAGGCTAGAGGATAGAATACGTTGAAGTTGAGCGCGATACAGCTTCAAATCAGTAAATCGATATGCTAAATCTGGAGCATTTTTGTATTCGGCGTGTTTAAAAGCTAGCTCAAGTTTCAGCAGTTTTTTAAGTAATAGTGGCTCTTGCACATCGTTGAACCGCGCAAACTCTAGCGCTCCAACGGGAATTTTACCCAAATCACTAAATTCATACTCAGGGGGGGTTAAGTATAGGTTTTTTCTTAACACTCCTGCTTTGAGTAAACCAGAAGTAATTAAGTAGGAACTAATAGGGTAATTTTTGGCTCCGTACTCCTGCCAAAGCAGCTTTAACTGTGCCAAATCCTTGCCAGATAATTGAACGTTGAAATTGTCATAGAGTGGCAGAGTAGGGAATTCTCGGTTAGCTATGGGGCGGCAAGTTTCTTCATTATGAGCAAAATGATGCTCTTTCACCTTGCCTTTTTTAGCAGTTAGACTACTATTACAGTAAGGACACTTAAGTGAAGTCTTACCCCTGTTGATATCTTCAATACATATCAAGATACCTTCTTCATTTACACCATATTTCAGCCACATTGCCACACCATTACTGAATAGTTAAAGTTGCTCTTACTAGTGTGCTTTAACTTTTCCAATATGTCTCTATCTTCTGGAGTAATATAATGTTTATTTTAAGAACTAATGCACCAACTAAAACCCCTCCAAGGTTGGAGAGGTAAAGTAGCTTTTCAAAAGTTGTACTGAAACTATGCTTTATTCAAAGTTGCCAATACCCATCATGTGATAAGCAATAACAGCAGTATCAAAGGGTTGCAGGTAATTGATATTTATGGGATTAATGGGTAAAGTAATTGATGTTTCACTCTTGTTATAAGTAGCTGTTTGAGTGTTAGCGATTCTAGGTAGTAAAATAGAACCAACAAAATTTGCCAAATTGAGTGAATTAGCGAGTTTCATAAGTGATTCTCTGTTGGTTATTGAATATATATATTTAACTGAAATAATCTAATAACTTATGCATCACAGTTAATCATTTGTAGGCGCGATGGCGTACCCGCCCGCCGGAGGCATCGCTCTTTTTTCGTCTCTACGAGACGCTACTCGCGTTCGCTTCAATCAAGAGCGATATGGCTGGCGCTCTTACCACAATTCCTGTTATTCAATTTTTTATTCCTGAACCACCAACTCTTGCAGCAAGGCATCATTTATTCTTTGTGCCTCTTTCCCAGTACTTTCCTTGATGTCAAAAGCCTGCTGCACCACAGCTTGAACTGACTCTGGCAATGATTCAAATTTTTCCGAATTGAGTATAACGATGCGGTAACCTGGGTAAGGCATAAAATCAGTAAAGGGTTCCATCCCCGATTTAATCAGAGTTTTGCTAAGTTCCGCGATGGGATGATGAGGCTTTTGGTTGTCCTCACTGCCGTTGATTTCTGATGCCATGTAGCCGCAAAACCAACTCAAAGTGTCAATATCTTTCTGCAATGCTGCCAAAATCTCCGTTACTACTCGTTGGTTGAAGTTGACAGGTAAATAATCAAAGATGCTGTCTAAGGCTTCTGGGTGTCGCTTGTGGCAATAACGCACCGCAGATTCAATAAGTTTATCGATTTTAGTAGGTTGAGATTGCCCAAATCCCTTTGCACACATGGCACTGCCTCAAAGTTTACGTGCTGTAATACCAATTTAATGTGAAGCTGCACTAAATGAGTAACTCTCTATTCTTGGCGTACTTGGCGGTTCGTTTAATATTCTGTGCATCTTCATACAGAATTGGTATAAGACGCGATTTTAACAGAATTAGTGGGGCGATGAGCAGGAGCCGGGAGTACATTTATTTCACAACACTGCCCGGTAAAACCGTTTGCTGGCAGCAACATCAGCAACCCGTAGATGAACATGGTCAATCAGGCGACCTCGATGGAATTTCATAGTGTTATCTTGCCTCTAAAAATGAGTCATTCTCTGGTCAACCATCTCAGATGCGGAAAAGGGACTCCCGCTATAAGGAGTTCGTTTAGCGGGAGAGGAATTTCTGCCAAAATAAAAATTGTCTTTTGGGACATCATTGTTTGTATTCATAACCGTCAGCTTTGTGTATGGTTTTCAGGTATTTAGGATGAACATCAAACTTTTTATCCAAAGTTTGTAAAACAAAACTAGGGCGGAATCTAATGGCAATTCTGCCTATATATCTTCCAGCGAATTTACCAGTAGGGATACGAGCTTTCACGATATCACCAGTGGTAAAACCTTGAAAGGATTTAGCTCTATGTGCATGAGCTTTAGGAAAGCCAAACTTATCTGGGCGACAGCGTTGACGAGTACCGTGACCTTTGGCATTAATCAACAAAGGTCTAATATCTTTGATAATTAGTTTTTCTGGTGTACTCGCTCCTACACACAAAGAATCAGCCCAGTGAGACTTATCAATTCCTCTGTTGACTCGATTCCACTTGGTTCGTCCACCACTACCAACTTCTACAGGTAAATTAGTTTGTTGTAATCTACGGTACAACTCCCAACGTGTTGCATTAACCGCAGTAGCATCAACTAAAGGTTTTTTAGCTTGAGCTAAGATGTGATTTAACAAATCGGGTTTTTTGCTGAGAAACTTAGCAATTGGTTGATTACCTTTAGCTTGATTACATTTAGGACAAGCTAATGTCAAATTACTCACACGATTAGTCCCACCGCAGGATTTAGCAACAATGTGTTCGATTTGTAGTGGGACATCTTTGACACCGCAATAAACACATTGATGTTGCCACTTCACTAACAGATATTGTTTAACTTCAAAACCAAATAACTCACCACGTTGATAATCCACACCTTGGATTTCTGGTTGGTCTAACTTTTGTAAGTCAAATTTAACTAACTCTTGAGAAATTGTAGTGATTGGACAAATCCGACGTAACCTCCGCGCCCAAGTCAAAATATTATCAATCCGAGATTGCAATGATGGTGGTAGCCAACCATTGGGACGAGTTCTATTGAGAAATCGCGCTTTGCGATAACGTGTTTTACGCGATCGCCTGGAACCTCTTAACTGTCTTCTTGATAGAAGTGCTTCTCTAATTTGAAACCCACGATGGGTTATCTCACAAGCAAATACACATCTGGCGGTATTTTCTTGCAGTATAGTCATTCCTGCGGTGCGGCTACCTGGGTCTATTTTTACCCTATGTGGATGTGTGACTGAATTTTCTAATTCTCTGTTCTTGATAAGAATCGTAAATGGATAGCGTTTGTATACCGCAGCGCGACCCTGCTTCAATAACTCTCTTGCCCTTGCTGGATGGCATGGGTCAAGTGGTTGCTTATTTTTATCTAATACGAAAACGTACATTACTGTTACCTCTTACCTTGCGGTAGTAAAGTTTGCCTCGCCCGGATATCATGGTTTGTTCGGCTCAAAACACTGCTCGGTTCCCGTCAAAAGCTGTTTAATTTTGAGCGACAGTTGCCCAGAACTGGCACGCATCCTGGGGTGTCGTGACCGTAATATCGTTTACCCGTAGGTGGGCTGGTCAATGTAGGCTTTTACAAGCCCCCGCTAGAATATACAAAGATTTAGCGGCGGGTCATTGACTGTTCTGGTTGAGTTGCTGCTCAAGCTGCTCATCCCAGAAGGCGGCTTCTATTTTGTGTCCATCTGGATCGCGCACAAAGCAGCCGTAATACGGCTCACTATAGTCGGGTCTGCCACCGGGGGCACCATCGAATGCTGCCTCCTGCCGCTAATGCTGCCTCATAGAAGGCGTGGACTGCTTCTTTTGTAGGAGCAATAAAACCAATGTGAGTTCCATTGCCAACCGTTGCAGGTTGCCCGTCGAAGGGAGTTCCCACCCAAAATTCGGGATACTGTTTGCCATAGGCGATCGCCCCCGGATGCTCCATAAATCGCTTACAGCCCAATGTTGGCAACACAGCATCATAGAAGGCAATCGCTCGTTCAAAATCATTAGTACCAATCGAAACGTGCGAGAGAATGCTGGGATTGTTATCCATGTCGGAATCCTCTATCAGTTGAGGTGGATGTGGATGTGCCAGAGAGCCGATCGGTGATTTGCTTGCACCCTAACACAACTTGATGAAACGATTGGATTATAACAGTACTAAAGTACTAAGCCGACTTGTCTTCTTTTGCCTTTTGTTAAGTTACAAGTTCACCCTGTTAGAAGATTTTTCATTTCTTTTCAACGGCATCATGGATGCCTGGCGCTTTAAACTGTTGTAAACCCTTAGCCGGACTGAATGTTAGGTTGAACTTCGCGCAGCCGACGTTCCAGAAAACGACGCTCACTGTCATTTGTCACTAATTCTAGTGCCCGTGTATAGCTCTGGGTCGCTTCCTCTAATGCTGCAACACGCCGGAATAAATCTGCACGGGTGGCATGAAAGAGATGATAGCTGTCCAGTTCTAGAGCAAGGCTATCAATCAGTCCAAATGCGGCTTGAGGACTGTCTGTCATTGCGATCGCCACTGCTCGGTTCAAGGCCACAATGGGTGAGGGCTGCAAGCGTTCCAACACCTCATAGAGCCGCACGATCTGCGCCCAGTCTGTTTCATCGGCGCGGGTTGCCTGACAATGGAGGGCGGCGATCGCCGCTTGCAGGGCATACACTCCGGTTCCAAAGAGCAACGCTTCCTCTACCAGAGGTAACGCCTCAGCAATCTGTAGATGGTTCCAACGACTGCGATCCTGATCTTCTAGCAAAATCAAATCGCCTGCCTCATCTAGACGCGCATTGCGCCGCGAATCGTGCAATAACATCAGCGCCACCAGTGCTGTGACTTCAGATGGGGGTTGGGGTGCCAGCAATTGCCGCACCAGTTGCCCTAAGCGAATCGCTTTGATGCAGAGGTCAGCGCGCACGATCGCATCTCCTTTCGTTGCGGCATAGCCTTCGTTGAAGATGAGATAGATGACTGTCAGAACTGCCTCTATCCGGGGAGCGAGATCAGTCGGATCAGGTACTTTGTAAGGAATGCCTGCGTCTCGAATTTTGCGTTTAGCACGAACTAACCGCTGTGCCATTGTTGCAGTCGGTATAAGAAAGGCGCGGGCAATTTCGTCGGTTTCCAGTCCACCCAACATTCGGAGGGTCAACGCTACTTGAGTTTCCGTTGCCAGTGCCGGGTGACAGCAGGTAAAGATTAATCGCAGGCGATCGTCTCCAATTTCATCACTGTCATAGGTTGGTTCTTCAGTGGATGGAATTAAGCCAGATGCCGCATACCACTCCAGTTTTTCGGTCAGTTTCGTGCGTCGTCGGAGGCGATCGATCGCCTTGTACCGGGCAGTCCGGATAATCCAGGCACGGGGACGATCGGGAATACCGTCGCTTTCCCACTGATTCACTGCCGCTGTAAATGCTGCCTGTGCAGCTTCTTCAGCTACATCAAAATCTCCGACCAGCCGAATCAGAATAGCGACAATGCGCCCCCATTCAGTTCGATAAAGGGCAGCAATTGCTTGAGCCACATCTGTTTTTGGGATTGAAGCCATACCTTTCACAAAAAGACTTGAAGAAGAATTCAGAAGTCAGAATTCAGGAGTCAGAATCAAGACGCGACGCTCGAAGACTCGCTACCGCTACGCTATCGCGGACTCGCTTTGCGCGTCGCTATTAGTCGGGGATTCAGACCGCGCAGGAATTGATGACCACCAAATCTACGATTTGGTGGGGGTTTTAAACCCGGTTATTCAGACGCTCGAAGACTCGCTAACGCTGCGCTATCCGCCAGTTGTACAGAATTCATGCTGAATTCTGACTCCTGACTCCTGAATTCTGTTCGATAAAGTTCAATTGTACTAGACAAAATTTTTGCACTCAGGTGTCGATTTGGACAATTCCCGTTCGACTTAATCACAAAGGAGGCAACCGAATGAAATATTTGCTGCTGATTTATATGGACGAAAACGCCATGAGCGACACCGAGCGGGAGCATTGCTATGGGGAATCTGCCCAACTCGCCCAGAACTTGCATACTCAAGGACAATTTCTGGCGACGGCTCCACTCCATCCTGTTGCAACCGCAACCAGTGTCCAAGTCCGTGATGGCAAATCACTCGTGACCGATGGACCATTTGCCGAAACCCGCGAACAATTGGGTGGATTCTTCCTCGTTAATGCTCAGGATTTGGATGAAGCCATTGCGATCGCCACCCGCATCCCAGGTGCAAAAGTCGGCACCGTCGAAATCCGTCCTGTCATCGAAGTTGCGGGACTACCAGCACAGCCCTGGCCGTCCTTAACCGCTTGAACTCAAGGAGAAACCTCATGCAAAACAATTCCAAAATCACTCCCTGTTTATGGTTTGATGATCAAGCCGAAGCCGCCGCTCAGTTTTATACGTCGATTTTTCGTAATTCCAAAATTGTCCACGTCAGTCGATATGGAGACGCTGGACAGGAAATTCACGGAAAACCAGCCGGAGCCGTCATGACTGTCAGCTTTGAACTTGATGGTCAGCCGTTCACAGCACTCAACGGTGGTCCGACCTTCAAATTTAACGAGGCGATTTCCTTCCAAATCTTTTGCGATACCCAGGCGGACGTGGACGATTACTGGCAAAAATTGTCTGTCGGTGGGGATGAAACCGCACAGCAATGCGGCTGGCTCAAAGACAAATACGGCGTCTCCTGGCAAATTATTCCTCGCATTCTGATTGAGTTACTCAACCACCCCGACGCGGCAACCTCTCAAAAAGTGACCACTACCATGCTGCAAATGAAGAAGATCGAGATTGATGAACTCAAGCGTGTCGCTGCTGATTAGCGGTTCCTTCGGAGTTGTGCTTTGCGCTAATCAGCACACCCAACCCAATACTTGTCGGGTTTTGGGGAAAAGGGGAAGGTGGGGCCCCCTTTGGGGATAAGGGGCGGGCAGGGTGGTTTCATACGAAAAAAGAAAAATACATAAGTCTTGATTTCTCGTTTTGTGTTCAGGCTTTTGACCCCTCTCCAAACCTCTCCCTCCGTGGGGGAGAGGCTTTGAAACCCAGTTTGAATTTTTCTCTGGTTGTATGAAACCACCCTGCTTTGGGGATAAGGGGCGGGGGGAAGGGGAAAGAAAAAACCTTTAACCTTTACCCTTTAACCTTTTCCCCAAACCCAATGCCGAGTTGAAAATGCACAAAGCGTGCAGTATTGACACCCAACCCCTCGCAATCTAACTCAAAACCATTCAACAGGAGATTTCACAATGAAAGTCATGGTCTTTGTCAAAGCAACCCAAGACTCCGAAACTGGGGTCATGCCGAGCGAACAGCTTTTAACTGAAATGGGGCAGTACAACGAAGAATTAGCCACCGCAGGTATCTTGCTCGCCGCTGAGGGGTTTCATCCTAGCTCAAAAGGGGTGCGAGTTCACTTTTCAGGAACCGATCGCACCGTCACCCAGGGACCTTTCACTCCAGCGCAGGAGCTAGTGGCAGGGTACTGGCTATGGCAGGTGAACTCAATGGAAGAGGCAGTTGCTTGGGTAAAGCGCTGCCCTAACCCTATGCCAGGAGACTCCGAGATTGAGATTCGTCCCGTATTCGAGGCAGAGGATTTTGGTGAAGTCCTGACACCCGCCTTAAGGGAGCAGGAAGACCGCATTCGTGCTCAACTTGAAACGCAGCAGCAAGAGTAACGTCATCAGCAACCGCGCAAATGATGTTCATGTGCGAACGATCCGCTCATCAAAACGCAGAATCGATTACAAAAGGAGAAATCAATGCAACTCAATTCTTACCTGATGTTCAACGGCAACTGTGAGGCAGCGTTCAAGTTCTATGAACAATGTCTGGGTGGCAAGATGACTATGATGATGACACACAAAGAAGCACCTTCTGCCGAAAATGTCTCACCGGAATGGCAGGACAAAATCATGCACGCTTGCCTTGAACTAGATGATCGCCTCCTGATGGGATCTGACTGCCCACCAGGATACTTTGAAACCCCGCAAGGTTTCTACGTACAAATTAGCGTTCCTGAAATCGTTGAGGCAGAACGGCTTTTTCACGCTCTAGCAGAAAACGGCAAGGTGAAGATGGCGATCGCGCAAACGTTCTGGTCATCGCGCTTTGGCATGTTGACCGATCAATTTGGGACACCGTGGATGATCAACTGCGAACAAACCATCTGAGCCGAATGGCACGCTTGTAAAGCTGAAGGTTAGGCGGCGTAAGGATTGCAGAGGGGCAGGGTGCAGAGGGGAATTTCTATCTCTTCTGTTCGTATGCTTAAAATTGCTTAAAATTTCTTCTTTCTCCCCTGCACCCCTGCTGCCTCAACGATTTTCCCTTTTCTTAGTGCCATTCCCATCTGAGCCTATACCAACATCTGTCATTCGTCCTTTGTCCTTTGTAAATAGCCACTGACCACTGACCAACAACTAACTACTACACCAGGAGAAACCATGAGTACTCAAATTTTCGTCAACCTACCCGTCAAAGACCTCCAGCAATCGATCGAGTTTTTCACAAAACTTGGCTTTCAGTTCAACCTCCAATTTACCGATGAAACGGCCACCTGCATGATTGTGTCCGAAACCATCTTTGTGATGCTTTTGACGCATGAGAAATTCAAAACATTCACGCCGAACCCGATTTGCGATGCCACAAAAAGTACCGAAGTGTTGACGTGCTTATCAGTTGAGAGCCGAGAAAAAGTGGATCAGCTGGTTCGTGAAGCCGTTGCTGCTGATGGCACAACCTACAACGAACCTCAAGACCACGGATTTATGTACGCGCATGGATTTCAGGATTTAGATGGTCACATTTGGGAACTGATTTACATGGAACCCGAAGCAACCCATCCAGTTGAGGCTGAAAGGGAAGGAGCAGGAGTGTGAACCACAACAGAACAACCAGTGGAACACAAATTCGCGAACTCATCGAAACATGAGCACACCCATTCATACAAAAAGATGAAAGATATTTGCACATCACTGAGGTTGATTCATGAAACTCTATGAATTTGCTCCCACACGATCAATTCGGGTTCGCTGGGTTCTCCAGGAACTTGGGGTGGAATTTGAAGCAATCTCCATCAACATGCGGGCAGGTGAACACCGTACACCCGATTTTCTCACCATTAATCCCACTGGCAAGCTCCCTGTGCTCATCGATGGCGAACATATCATCACTGAATCCGTAGCCATTGCTTTGTACCTCGGTGAGAAGTACCCAGAATCTAACTTAGTACCGACAGACTTGCTTCTGCGAGCACAGCTTTATCGTTGGCTCCTCTTTACTGCCACCGAATTAGAACAGCCGCTATGGCGTATCGCTCGCCACACGTTTATATACCCAGAAGAGTTGAGATTGCCTGCTGAAATATCTCTCGCTCGGCAAGACTTCACCAGTATGGCTGTCGTTTTAGAGAACCATCTGTTGGATCGGCAGTTTGTAGTGGGTGAACACGTCACAGTGGCTGATTTTGTGCTTGCTTACACACTTGATTGGGCAAACGAAGTTCAGCTACTCGCCACTTTCCCCACGCTGGTAGACTACATGGAACGAATGTACAAACGACCAAAAGCATCTGAGCGAATCGCAGCTGCACTTGCAAGTCTCAATCAGACCTCACAATGATTCACAAAAGGAGATAACCCAATGGAACCCAACCAAGCTGAACAAACCTCACCCATGCCTGCTCAACCGCAAAAAGAAAGAACATCAGTGGCTCCAGAAACTCGTCGGTGAGTGGACGTATGAAATCGAAGCGATGATGGAACCTGATCAACCTCCCGTAAAATCAACGGGAATAGAGACTTTGGGTATTAGCGGAAGGGCAGGGCGAAATGCCTGGCTGTGGTTCTGTAACAACGCTGATGACCCTGGGCTACGACCCACAAAAACAGCGGTATGTGGGCACCTGGATCGGGTCAATGATGACGTATCTCTGGCAATATGATGGTGAATTGGATGCAGGGGAAACCATGCTAACGCTCAACTCTGATGGACCTGCTATGACGGATGACGAGAAAATAGGAAAATACAAAGACGTGATCGAGTTCAAGAGCGACGATCACTGCATCATGACCTCCTATACGCATCCGTTGGCATGATTCAGCAAGTGACGAATCGTGATCTGATCAGCCGTTTGGGTATCAGCCAGAGTGAAGTCTGGTAGATATTGTTTTACAGAGACATCCAGGTTAATTTCTCCAGCTTATACCAATTGCAGCGCTGCGATCGCTTCTAGACGCAATCATTGTCTAGCAAAAGCCAAGTCACTTCAACGATATCATCAAAGCTGTCAATCTCCTGAACAGTCTTCTTCATCTTCCCAATCTTCATCCCAGAGAAGTTCACTGTAAACCTTAGTTGCTTGAGATATTTTTAGGTTGTGAGCTGCTGTCACACAATTTCTTGGTTGCCAGCCAATGAGGGCGTATCTTCCATGTAAATGTCTGACAGCATTTTTGCAGTCATTAATTACTGGAATATCTTCTTTGATGTATTTCCGCAATTGGACTCCTAAACGAATTGCCTCCATTTCATAATTTTGAAAGTAGGGTTCTTCAACATCAGGTGTAGAAATCAGCAATGCTCTCACCCAGGCATGATTTTTATAGATAGCCTTCGCTACAACTAAATTAACTTGTTTTGGTGTCCAGTTACTCCTTTGTAAAAACTTATCTATTGCTGATTCATCATCTAAATCTATATCTACGTTAGATTCTGAAAGTATTTCCGAGATATCTGTATTTTCTAGCAACAGTTCGTACCATTCTTGAAATGTTTCGGGACTAAATAGTTTTCTCGCTTCTTCAAATGAAATTTTCTCCCATCCAGCATCTGTAACTATTTCGTTACCAGTTTTTGTAATGAACAGATTCTTTTCTTCTACCATCCAAGGGAAGGATGTCTTCTGATGTTTTCTCTTTCGTTTACCCATTGAGCCATTGCAATGTCTATCGCCTTGCCGCCTAAACGTTTACGCATTCAACTTTAATGCTTGACTCTTAATAAGCAGATAATAGGGAGTTAAAACCTCGTTGTCTATAATGACCAAAAGAGACTTAATTAAGCAGTGTTCAGCCGCTACGCATCTACATTTTTACCCCACACTTTCTTTCTCACGGATGCATTTATATTTAGTAATCAAACTTGGCGATAATCCGTTTTATGGTAATAAAGGACTAGGCTTTCCATAGTAGCTAACCACAACACACTGTTTGGCGCGAGTAGCTGCTACATGAATTAGAGAACGTTCGGAACTAATTAGCGCATTAGATGTAGCTTTATCAAAAGCATTTGATAAAGCTGATTTTAAAGGCAAAAAACCTTCATTAATTCCTGCTAAAATAACATAGTTAAATTGCAGCCCTTTGACTCGATGCATAGTAGCGATACGAACACCTATCTGAGATAAATTATCAGGTTGACTACGTTTAATTTCTTGTGTTTTTATCCCTAATTGATTAAGAGCAGAGATGTACTGTTTAACTAGCTGGTTAGTACGTACCACAATACAAGTGTTGGATAAAGAATTCTCGCCATTTTCTAACTGCTGAAGATATTGTTTGATAAAACCAATCTCTTCATCAAAATTAGAAAACCCTTGAACAGTTGGCTCATCGCCATGAAGTAGCGAGCGGTATCCTTTTAAGTTATCTTGATTCCCGTCCAAGTCATCAACAGTAACTCCATCTAGTACCTTTGTTGCCCACTTCCTAGTTTCGTCTGTTGTACGATAATTAATTCTCAGTTTATGGGAGCGACCACGAATATCAATACCGCAGCGACTAAGAACAACTTTACGACCGTAAATGCGTTGGTGAGCGTCGCCAACTAGAAAAATATCATTGCCATCATCTTTAGGTGGAACTATTGCCCTAATTAGTGAGAAAACTGCATCGCTCATATCTTGAGCTTCATCCACGATTACAGCTTTGAAAGGTAAGGTTGCCCCTGGTTTATTTTGTAGTAAACTACAAACATCACGCATTGCATCTTCGCTTTCTTTCCAGCCTTTTTGCTGAAGTAAAGAGCGATATTCTTCAAAAACAACCCAAATAGCGGCTCGTTCGGCTCGGTTAAGTCTTGTACCGCGTCCAGTTCGGGTAGCTGTTAGGTATTGCTTGAAGTTTGTAATTTTATTAGCTTGAATTACCTCACGCCATTCGTCTTTATAAAAAGCAAGGGTTAGCGATGGAGATTCAGGTTTACATTCGTAAGCTTTGTCCCAAAGTTCTGCCACTTGGTCATCGTAAACAATTTTAGCGCTGACTCCTTCACTTTTTAGAAATGATGTTACCCAAGCGTCAATATTTTCAACTCGTATGCGGCGCATGGTTTCAGGAGAGCAAATTTTACGTAAGTTAGCCTCAATATCGACTGCAAGGTTGCGGGTAAAGGTCGTAAATAAAATGCGATCGCCTGAATTTGTAAACCGATTTTCTGCCAGCCATTTAGCACGGTGCATTGCAACTACTGTTTTCCCAGTTCCTGCACCACCTAATACTCGTACTGGCCCTTTCCAGTCGCGTTCAACCAAACGTCTTTGGCTGGGGTGGAGAAATACGCGCCATTTTTCTAGCGGTGCAGCCAGAATTTCTAACAGTTCTGCTTCGTTTTCAACGACTCGGAAGCGGCGTTTGCTATCGTCTTTTTCTAGAGCTGCATCAATGTTATCTGTGTCGATAGTCTGTTCGCGGTTTTTATCTTGTGCTGCGAGGATTTCTTCGATGGAGTACCCAGCGCCTAACATCAGTACAGCATCGGCAGCTTCTTCGGGTAGCTTAGAGACTAATTGATCGATATCTTCGTCGGTTACAACTGCGCGAATTGCACCCAATAATTCATTGGGAACGCCAAGCCGTAGTAAATATTTGTCTGATATGTTATCAAATCGACCGGGAATTTCTGGTACTTTACGACTCGAAATTTCTGCTTCAATTGCGCTTGCTTCTTCAATGTCTATAATTTGTAATGCACCGGATTCTGGGTTGATTTTACACACTCGGCGTTGCGCCCAATTATAAGCATCATCATGGCTATCAACCCACAGAAGAATATAGGTATTGCCTTTATCAGGTTTAAAAACAATAGCTCTATACGATAAGTCAATGCGAACAGATTTTAATCGAGAATCTCTGCCGCTAATTGACTCATAATTAATACTAGAACTAGTTGGGTCTTTCTTGAACTTTTCCAAAAATACATTTGTTTTACCCTGAATTTGTCGGGGTAGCCTACTAAAAGCGTCAAGGAAATCGGCGGATATTGCTAGTTTTGGTTGATGATTTAACATATAATTATTTTTTTTATGCTTTTATATCTAGTTAATCATTAATTGATATATTGACTGCGAAATATTTCTGGATTTGCCATAACTTCGGCAATAGTAGCTACCTGCCATCCGGCTGATTTAAATAGCTTTAAACTATTATCTCCTTCAATTAGAACAGCACATTTATAACTCGACCAAGCTAATTCAGCTTCAGCAATAATAACTTCATTACTATCCATTAACTCATAACCGACCTCTGGTAAATCCCAGTTATGCTCTTGCACATAGCGCAACAATTCTAATGTTGTCTCATCAAAAACTAGTTCCTCTAGCTTTTGCCAAGCTGTTACATTATATTGAACTGTTGGTTGAGATTGATTCTGGTTTCCTTTGGGAGGTACTAATGCAGAATTTAAACCATTTTCATTACCTAGAGCAGTCACAACGTAACTATGGTCAAGAAATTGTAAAATATTGAAATACCGTAAAACTCCTCCCCAAGTTTTTTGTAATTCTTTTTCAGCTTCTGTTGTTTGATCATCCAAATAAATAACGACAAACGAACCAGCACTATCAAAAGATGAATGACGTTTACCATCTACAGAAAGGTAAATACTTGCCCAAATCTTGTCGCTATTTATAATCAGATCAACTAAACCTAACATTTTGCCATTTTCTATTGGTTTAAATGCATCTATAATTGAGACATTACTTTTACTTAATACTGCTTCTGCCCAAGATTGACGAGCATCTTGCTGGCTGAAACGAACATTATCAAATTGAGCCGATGTTCTCATCAGAGCAAAGTTTTTCCATAAATCTCTATTTGGGTTAAGTAGAAAATTGGTTAACCAAAAAAAACTATTTTTCTGAGCAACAAGCCGTAATTCACTGCATCGATATTTTTCATATAGCGTGCTTTCTTTAGCCTTAAACTGCTGACTAACACCGACTTCTAAAAGGTCAATATAAAAATCGGCTTGCTTATTAGAAAACTGCGATTCTACATCTCCCCAAGTTAAAGACCAAACGTGATATCTATTACTTTTGGCAATTGCCATACGTTGGAGGAAATCTTCAGCAATGCGGTGTGCATGGTATTGCCAGCCATCGGTAAATACGACTATTGGTTTAATTGCTGTTGTATTTTTAGCAGGATAAAAGACAAAATCAGCTAGACTACGAACTTCAACCCCTTCATTTATGCCAAGTTCTACCTGTGGTTCAACATTCCAATCTTGATTACCAATTCTAATAAAATAACCAGCTTTTCCGTTAACTATTTCTTTGCGAACAATGGTCGGTTCGTTATTATGGCGGTAGCGTCGTAATGCTTCAATCAAACGTAGCTCAAGGATGCTGTCAAATAAGGCATTAAGCTTAACTTGAGAAAGCGCTCCTTGAGTTTCAGTTAATTGATGTCGATGGCTAACAATAGTATTAAGTAAATCAATTGCTGTCCTGCGGCTGGTTTGGTCTTGGTCAAAACTATTACGATAGCCGTATAAGCAGTTATAACAGCCATCATTGCAATCGCAAGCACGTAAAATAATTAGTGCTTTTTCAAACACAGAGAAAAAGTTATTTGGATCTCGTAGTAGTTCGCGTAGATATCCGGTACCACCAGGAATGGTGTCATATAAAAATAGAAAGGGTTTGCGTAACAAGCTAGGTGTATTTTCTTGCGGTTCGTGACTAATAAGGGTTCTCAGGTGGTCTACTTTCCCCTTAAAGTATTGTTTTAACCCTAGTTGCAGGGCTGCAATAAATGAATGTAATTTTTTATCAGAAGTTAAAGTGTCTACAGGTAGCAATATCCTGATTGCTTCTGATTCAAATTGTCTGAACAAGTACAAAATATCGGTAAAATCGTTTTAACTGCTACTTTCACGGCGGGAACAAATCAAGGCGTGTTCTGGTTTTTCCGGGTCAGTTTGAACTTTACCGCAATGGCGACAAATCCGAAAACCAGCACGGGGACGATTGATACCAGCGACTTCAAAGTTTTCAGATTGGGAATTACCCTCCCCAAAATTTACTTCTCGAAAGGTGACTCGTGAAATAAATTCAAAACCAAAGGGAAATTCATCATTTTTAATTACAAAGGTCTTTTCCCGTACTTCTGGTTCAAAATCTACCAGCATTTGTTGAGTGAAAAAAGCTGGTTGGCGCTCATCTTTATCATCACCAATACGGCTTTCTCTAGCGTTAGTGGTCGCTATAACTTGGCGCAGACGAATCATTTTGCGCTTGCGTCCTGCATCCGACCACATTCTGTCCCCACAGCGCGGACAAGCTGGTTCTTTGGCTGCATCTAGAATAGCCGGAGCAGCGTAACAACAGTTTCTACACAATCGCCACTCTTCAATTTTGGAAATGTTTAAGTCGATTTGGTCAATTTTGACGCGGTTCCCCTCAGCGTAAAATACACCAGAAGGAGCAAGTTCTCGCAATGCGATCAACATCAAAATCGTCGTAGGGTGCTTTACAAAATTCCTTACGCCAGTTATTAATAGTTTCAATTTCGTTTGGTGCTAGAGACTTGATAACTTTATCTGTATAATTCGCCATTCCTGGGTCAGGCAACAAAAAATGAAACACCACTCCATCAGGTAAATTTTCCCCTACCATCACCCGTTGGGGTTCGTCGTCAAACCAATATGGTTGTTTCTTTTCACGCGGAATTAACGTAGTATTGTAAACCTGACGACGCGCACCAATTAATGAATTACCGCAGTGCAGTTGCATTCCAAACCAAGGTACAAAAGCCTTTCTATTTTCCGGTTTGTAAATACAATTCAACCACAAGGACACTTCTGCTAACTCCACAGCAACCGGGTTTAAGTCAATTCCAAACACGTTACGGTCAGCCAAAAACATCTTGACTTTCTGCTTTTCCTGTAAATACTCATCGTGGGGAATGCGTTTTTCTAACTCGTCCTGCCTTAACTCCAAGTATTTCTCTGCTAATTGATTAACAGCTTCATTTAAAAATGCTGCACTTCCCATTGCAGGTTCGCAAATTTTCAGCTTGAGAATATCATCTGCTGTTTTATCCTTGAGCAATTCCTTCAACGCATACTTAACCAAACAGCGCGTTAACGATTCCGGCGTATAATAAGAAGCAGAATTTTGGCGATCTCTTCCTGCTAACCGATAGATAAACTCACCCTTAGGGTACATTTTCGCCGTACCGTCAGCATTAAATACCCGCTCCGCCGTCGTATAATTTTCTAAATTTTCCAACTTGACGAAGTAAGCAACATCCAATTCGTCATAGTTGTTTTTTCCACGTTTGGGGTTTTCTTCTTCTACTTCTTCCTCGTCATCTTCCCCAGTTGATCCTTTACTGTTTTTCGCTGCACGCTGCACCTCATACAAATCAGTCTCAGCAAAAAAGCCCCGGAAGCACAGTAAAGATTCATACACAGCACCCAACTGAATAATTCCCAATTGTGCATAAGAAATACGTCCCCGACGCTTACCTTTACCCTCCCGCGACAGGGACATTAATTCAATCACGTCTCGCAGTACACTATTGCGGAACTTGACACGATTCAGTAGCTTAATGCGTTCTGGGTCAAATAAATGACTTTTTAGTGGTGCAAGTTCAAAAGTGTTATCATAAATTTTCTCTTCAGGTAAATACAGAGTTCCCACATTCCTTGGTACATACCCTTGCCAAATTATTTCAAATAGTTTGGTAAGAGAAGCATTAATAAAATAACCATTTTTATCTTCTTCTGTCCGTAATTCTACTTGCTCCAATTCCCGCAGTGATTCTAAACTGTAACCTTCCCGATAAATCTCAGCATTCATCGGCGCATAACCCAAATCCCGCCGTGCTTCGATGTAAAAAAGAAACAGCAAGCGGTACATATAACGCAGACATTCAATTGATAATTGTCCTGCATCTAATTGCCCCGAAAATACCCCGGTTTTCAGCTTATTTCGTACATACCAAACTGCTTCGTTACCTAAAATCTCAATTGACTTTCTGAGGGCATATTTCAAATCATCGGAAACGGAAAAAGCATGACGGTGAGAATTTTCATCCAATTCATCCAGTAAAGCTGTACCTTCGCTAGGACACGTATTTTCTTTATGCAGTAATGTCGCCGTTGCAAGTATTGTATCCGATTCCTTGCGCGATAAAATTTCTGATAAATCAAACCGCAACAACCGTGATGCATTCCACTTAAAACGGTCAATGAGAATAATTTGATGAATGCTGGCAAGTAATAACCACCGGGGTGGCTCATCTTGAGCGAAAATATAATCAGAGACAATATCTTCTATAGTAAAGTCAGACGAAACTAATTCTGCACTTATATTATTTTGATTATTTTCTTTTTCAGTAATTTGTGCTTGATTTAAATTTAAATCTAAAATATCAATGACATCATCGCCTTCTGGTAAAGCTTCTATAATCCAAAGCAACGGCACTCCATTACTTTTTTTGACTTCACACAGTATTGGGAGTAATTGCCCTTCATCAAGAATGCGCTGAGTAGGTTCCATCTGATAACCTAAAGCACCAAAAATTTCCGAAAACCATTGCTTTTGAAAAGTTAGACGTTCCGCAATCTCCTTTTCTTTGCTAAAATTATTTATAAATTTAAAATAAGATGCAGCTAAACTTCCTAATAATTCGGGGGGAGATTTTGTTTCATTTTCAGCCGCAGCTTCTCGCCAGCGTTGAGCAATTCCTTTAATATCATCTTTGAGAATAGCATCAATATAGTGATTGGAATAAAACTCATTTTCGTTAGTAATTCCTATTAATTGGCTCATACACTACCCCCCTGCAACACAGCAATAATTTTGATATATGGAGCAGGTTCGGTAGTCATGCTATCCTCCACCCAATGCCAATATTCATTAAAAATTTGCTCAATCCTGCGTTCCTCTTTTGATTTTTTCTGTTCAACTAAAGGAGTACCATCTGCAAAGCGCAATTTTAATTGTTGATAATGTTGACCTTTGAGCTTATCTAAACGATTTAATTGTTCCTGTAATTGGATGTCAATTTCATGCTCAAATTTCTTCAGTTCCTCCAGCATTTTCTTTTTTGCTTCGGTGACTGCCAACCCGCGCAAATTCAAAAGTTTTTCATCAACAGGTAACATTTGATTGGGAATTGACTCCCGATCAAATTCGGTACGGCGCAGCGTTTCCTCAAAGTCTTCTATATGCTTAACTTTTTGATTTTGAAACACTACACTTACCCACTTGTTGACTAGAGGTTGCCCACGTCGGTTAGGAATTATACCTAACATAACAAATACAACCTCATTTGCCAGTAGTTGGGGTAAAACAATAACGGGTGCTTGATGCCTACCGAAAAGCGTTATACCACGGTCATTTAACCAATCAACTATCGGATGCAGTTCCCAAAGATACTGAATAGAGGGCCAGCGTTCCTCAGATTTTCGTGATTCCTCTAGTTCGTGCATCACTTTGTTGCGATCGCCAGACAAACGCAATGCCTGATTCGATGCGGGTTGAATTTCTCTTGGCAAACGCTCAAAACGCGATCGCAGTTCGTTGGGCATTGTTAACTCGATTAGCAACTCTTCCTCAAAACTACGTAATTGCAAAGGATTTTCTTCATTAACCGCACCCAATGCCGCCAAGGTGTAATGATAATCATCGGGAAATAAACTTGGCATTTTCTGCATAGCTGCTTGTGCTTGGGGTTCCTCACTCACTTCTGGCTCATCCCCAAACACGTTAGCAAACCAGTTATCATCATCCTCTGTTTTCTCATCCGGTTGCAGCCGTGCATCAAAACTTTCTGCGGTTTCCCCCTGCTCAATTGCTTCTATGGCAGCTGATGTCACTTCCACCTCTTTATCGACATCAAACACCCCCATAAAAACAGAAGGATCACCAATATTTTTAATTGCTTGCTCGTCTTTCCTAACTAAAACGCTAACAATACGCTCTGCTTCATCCACTTTTTTGTTATTTGAACGAGTCAAAAGATAACGAATTTGCGGTTGTTGCTTTTGTCCGTAACGGTCAACCCGTCCATTACGCTGCTGCAAAGCCATTAAAGACCAAGGAATATCAAAATGTATGAGACGGTGCGAAAAATAATGTAAATTAATCCCTTCCGATGCCACATCCGTAGCAACCACCAACCGCAGCGGAGATTTTTCACTACCAAACTCTTCGATAACATCCATCAAATCAACATCTGACATTCCCCCATCAAGAGTAGCGATCGCTTCTTCTTTCAGTTTTAAGTCGCGCTTTAAACTCTCTCTAAGAAACCGCATCGTCTCTAAACGCTCGGTAAAGATTACAATTCGGTCTTTTGGGTCTGTACCCTTCCAAGCAAACCCCCCAGCTTCGGTTGTACTGATTAGTTGTAATAATTTTTGATACTTTGAAAAATTTCTATCATTAATAGTTTCCAAAGCTGATTCTAAAGCCCTTAACTCGGCAACATCAGTATTTAAATGCTGATCATCAGTGTTTTTTACTCGCTTGATGCGATTACGTACTGTCTCCAAACAAGCCATCGGGCTGGACAGCATCGCTTTTAACAAAGTAGTTTTAAACAACTTACCTGTGGAAGCTTTCGCGTCAATCCCAGCCAGCTTTAAGTTATTAAGAATTTCAAATGCTTCCTCTTCTTCTACAGAAGCATTAGTTTCCAGTGCTAAAACCTGACGTTCAGGGAATTTTTTGAGAAGTTGCCCAACAACATCTTTCTTAAACCGCCGGACGTACAAATCTCGAATATCTTCCTTAGTGTAGTTCGACTCGTTAGCGATCGCTGTTGGGTCGAGCATATTCATCAAGCTAGCAAAGCTTTCCGCACGCCCATCATGGGGTGTGGCTGATAGCATAATTAAACTATCGGAACGGCTTGCTAAACGGTCAGCCAACTTAGAACGCAACGAAGCACTGCTACCACGTCCCCGACGAGCAACGTTATGTGCTTCATCAATGACTATTACATCCCATTCAGCTTGCTCGATGTAAGTACGATACTCCCGGTCTTGTTTGAGGGTATCAACAGAGACAATGGCTTTATCGTAATAGTGGAAAGGATTATGGTTTGTGGGGATACGAGAGCGAATGCGTTGGATACCTACAGAATCAAGGCGTACCAGGGGTATAGTAAAACGTACCCAAAATTCTTTCTGGAACTGAGTCAGCATACTTTTGGTTGTAACAACCAAAATGCGTTTTGCTCGTCCCCTACGCATCAACTCAGCAACCAAAATTCCTGCTTCCAAAGTTTTCCCCAAGCCAACAGCATCTGCAATTAACAAACGTTGTCGCGGCATCGAAAGGGCTTTGAGCGTTGGGTCTAATTGGTAAGGCAGCACATCCATTGCTGCTTCATGACCAATGTAAAGATTAGTATCAGTGGGGGCAGTTTGCCGGAGATGAGCTTCGAGAAAAAGTAGCGAATTCCTATAGCCAGAAGTATTGTCTGGTACTAAATTAGTGTTTTCCGGGTCTAAAACCTCTAGGTCTTGTTCTAATTCTTTGACAAACCGTGCAGTGCGACCTTTAATAAAATCACTTACACCTACAACTTCGATTACCACAGAACCATTAGCTGTTCTTGAAGTGGATTTTACAAGCCACTCTGCATCTCTAGCAACAATCCGCGCACCAGGGGCAAGCGTTTCCATATCAGCCTAGTCTTTTTAACCTAAACGTGGAAGTGATTGTACATCACAGTCCAATGCTCCTTGCTCTGCTTGCTATCCTGAATAAGAAATTTGCCTTTTTGGAAATTTCTTTGGTGCATGAGATTGAGAGAAGTATTGATTACGTAATATTATAGGCGTAAATGTTAAAGATATTACAAAAATTGTACGCAATATTTTATAACTAGAAAATCTGTAATTTTTCGTAGCAGAAGATTTACAGAATTACGTGAAATTCAACCAATGATCTGAGAACCTTCTGCAAGGAGGTAATGTGATGCTATTTACCAGATAATTTTAATTTTCAGTTATAAGAAGCAATTGTGATTTTATCCAATACAAATACATACAAAAATTGTATTTCCCTATGTCGTTCAATAGATCAAGTTGATATTCTGACAAAAATTAAAGGGATAGTTACGCTAAATGCAGTATTTTTTTAGTTTTATTCATTGCATATTTTAGCTGAATATTTATTACACCAATGAAAAAGTCATCAACAGCAAGAAACTAACTAATTCCAAAACTACTATTACGGCATCTATTACATCTTGATAACGTTTCACCCTGACCAGTACAAGCTCCACAGTGAGGGCAAATGATCCGAATCCTCCCCGACTCTGGTGTTTCATCAGAACTGCACAATGCCGAAAGTAAGTCACGTCCTAGCAGTTGCTCTCTAGCCATCGCTTTCACAGCATAGGAACATTTAGTTTCTATTTTAGTTTGTCGCTTTATCTTAATAGGTTCCAGCTTGGCTGTCTTACCACCACAATTCTTACAGGTTCGCCAACTCCATTTGGCTTGACAGTTAGGACAATCGCCCTGATTTTCCTTAAACTGCAAACACACATCACTCAGGTCATAACTGCACACTGGACAACATGAAGGATGAATGCCATAAACCAAATCGACTCCTAAGGTATGAAAGCGAAATAATCTCTGGAAACGTTCAAGAGTGCTTAAATCAAGTGGACTAGCTGGCATCATACCAACGCTACGAACAAAAGCATTACCATCAAAAGTGGAAACAAAGCGTTTATAATCATCCGGACTCATAAAGTTTTCGCCGATATTCAGCATTTTTTGAATTAAATCTGGCGTAACATCTTCACTTATTTCTCTATCTCGTGGATCTGTGGGATGTACTAAGACAACAAAAGTCTGCACTTGGTTGTTGCGATTTTGACGTTTGGAAGTATTTCCAATTGAAGAACCTTGGGACAAACCTGCATCATAGAGAGTGTCCAAAGTCTTTTTAATTTCATCTCGATCGCCAAAAAACGCTCGCGCTAATGGAATCAGTACCAGTCTCATGCGGGTTGGATGAGAACATTTATGAGTATTAGTGTTAACTACCTCCCAGATAAACTCAATATTTATTTTGAAATTGCCTGGTTCGGGAGGCTGCACAAATGCTGTCCATGCTTCCCACTGGAGTGCTTGTTGAAAATCTAATTCTTCTGGAAAGTTCTTCGGTTTCACTTTTGCAGTTTCAAACCCAATCCAGTGCAAAGCCAAAAGTACGCAGCCATGAATGTAATTAGCGTAATCTGATAACAAATCTCGCTCTTTTTCTATATTTTGCTGGTCGGGATTGCTAAAAAATCTGTCCAGCATCTCCCACAACTGGCGCAAACGCCGATAGTCTGCATCCATTTGCAAAATGTTAGTTGGTTTTAAAGGAGATATCACATCTGGTTTGCTAGATAAACTCTTATAAAGTACTGAGTCTAAACAACTACTGGTGTCAGAATATAGGCGGCTAATTTTATCTTTTAGTGCTTGTGCTTGCTCGTATTGCTGCAAATAGTCTTGTACGGCATCTAAATTTTGCCAAAGTGCTTTTAATCGCTTTTCACGGAAGCGATTATATTGGTATTCTGTAAATAAGTTTTCATGCAGCGTTTGTGTTTGGTAGTAGGCGCGGTCTATTTCCCGGAGTCTTTGTTCCATCCAGCGCAGCAACCTTCGCACTAGAGTAGCAACCACGCGATTTTCATAGAGGTCAAGAGTTTCTTCTGGCACTTCGCTTCTAATTTGTGCCGGAGTAATGCGCGTTGCAGTGCGAGATTGCCATAATTCCGGTCGAGATGCCAAATGCTCAATTGCATCAGGCGGAATACGTCTTGCTCTGTCTATGGGCATAACTCGACGCTCTACTATTAAAGTGCGTCGGGGTTTGCTACATACCCTGAGTAAAGATGGTAAAACTTCTGCGATCGCCTCATCTAGTTCCAGGGCATTTTTGTTGCTAAGGGAATCACGAATAGTACCAGGAGAGAAAAACGGCAACTTGAGTAATTGCTCTGTTGATATAGTTGGTTCTAGCCCTTTTGCTTGGTCGGCGAAAAGTGCCAAAGCCACTCGCATTGTCTCATCCAATTGTGTTCGCAATGGCACTTCAAATTTATACCGCCCAATACTTCCAGAATCTCTACAGGCGATACGTACCGAACAGCACCCAAAAGCATCAACTGTTATGGGGAAATTACAGCTTGTTTCATTCGTGCGGATGTAAGTATTATCGTTATTATCATTGAGCGTAATTTCAGTTTCGCCATCAGCAGGGGTGAAATTAATCTGAATACGGTAGTCATCTATACTCTCTAAACGGCGGCGTTCTCCCGATTGCAGTGGTTCTAGGTTGCCTGTCCAACGATTGAGTAAAAAAAGATGTGCCATAATCTACCGTTTAAATTTGTTAATCTCGCGTTCCAAAAGTTTTAAGGAAATCGCAGCACTTCCCAGTCGTGGGTTATCAGTAAAACTTAGCTCAATAATGTCTCGTACTTCCTGTAAACCAGAACGGACATTTGGATCAGTACGGTTTTGTATCTGCCAAAGCAGCTTTCTGGCGATAAAGTGGTCTAAACCTTCCCCAAGTTTTCCACCCGTCGCAGTGTATGTGGGAAGGAAGATAGAAAGTTGGTCTAGCAGGCGTTGTCCGTACCCTACTTGAAAGTACTCGTGCAATGCCGAACTAATGAGTTTAAGACAACCCTCTACAGCTTCTCGATCTGTATCTCTGAAATTAGCGATCGCCTTTTGTACAGCTTGGCGAAAATCTGGGATTTTTAGATTTGCTGGTTGTGTGGTATCAAAACTTTCTTGCGGGAAAGGTTCATCTATTTGCAAAACTTGAGCGCGATCGTAAACTTTACGGGTAATCTCATATGTAGATTCGTCTGTATTTGCGGTGCCAACAAACCAGACATTATCAGGGATTGGTAGCTGGACTGCACCGTTTTTCAATCTAATTCCTTTGGGAAGTTGACCTCCAGTAGGGTCGTGGTTTAGTAGTTCAATTTCTCTATCCTCTGGGCGACCTTCCATAATTGAAAGTAAATCGGCAAAATAGTATTCCACCCGTGACAGGTTCATTTCATCCAAAACTATGAAATAAGGATGATTACAGTAACGAGTTGTACCTGCCTCATAGATTGCCCTAGAAAACTGAGACTCATTAAAAACGCGGAAGAAAGAGTTATAAGAACCAAGCAAATCAAGCTTATCTCGCCAGCTAGATTGAACTTCAATTCGGGCAAATTTACCACCAATTGCATAAGCAAAATATTCTGGCAGACTGGTTTTACCCGTACCACTCTGACCTTGAATAATAATTAGTCTAGAAGCTGCCATTGAGGCAATAAAAGTGCGAATCGTGTGTTTATCATAATAATGAGCAAAATGTGAGGTTTCAGCTTCTCCCATTTCTAACTCTTGGCGGCTTGGTAAACTACCCATCCAAGCACGACTTATAGTAGCTAATTCATTTAAATTATTAACAGCAACACCATGAGGTCTGTCAGAAATATTTTCATTTTCTCTATCCATAGAAGCAAAATTACTAAACGCTTGTATTTGACTGGTTTGCAATTGACCAAGCATCCGTTTAAGTTCTTCTATTTGTTCACTCAAATACTGATTTAGTAACTTGAGAGTATCTCTTTCTTTGCGAAGTTGTTCTGTCTCCATCCTCTCTGAATGCTGCTGGCGACGGATACGTTCTAAGTCATCAACCCTCGCTTGCAAATCTCGATACTTAGCTTCAAAATCAATTGCTGCTTCGGCACGCCTGCGAAGTTCGGCTAACTCTATTTCTGATGGATATTGCTCAAATAATTTCTCATATTCTCTAAGCTTATTCTCCAGCAGATTGTTATCTTGTAAAATATTTGCTGGTGAACCTGATATATTTAAGAGTATATTTTTATTGCTTTCTAATTCTACCCTCAGTCGATGATTTTCATCTTGAATTACTTGAAGTTGTTGTTCAATATATTCCCTTTCTTTTATCAACCTATTAATTGCCTCTTCTGAACAAGCATTTTCACGTTGAGTTAGTTCTTGTTCCTTATGTTGTAGTTTTTTCTTTTGCAATGCTAACCAATTGTTTTCCTCTTCTAAGTCTTCTTCTCGGCGTTCAATTTGCTTAATTTGTCTTGACAGCTTTTTATCTTCTTCTTCAAGATACCTGTCTTTATCGTCAAGTACCTTACGGAAATTTACTAATTCTTCTTCCTTCGTCTGAATTTCCTTAATTATTTGCTCTCTTGCTCGTTGCCTATGTTCATTGGCTAGAGTTTCTGCCTGTTCAATAATACTATCTGCTTGATTTTGGACATCAAGCTTTAACTTTTGAGCTTCCTTGATAATTTTTTCAGCTTCCGTTTGTGCGGCACTTAACTTTTTGTCAACTTCCGTTTGTGCTGCTTCTATAATTTGTTGACGTTCTACTATAACTTCCTGTTTTTTTTCTGTTAGCCATTCCTGACGAGCCATAGCTTCTAATTCTTTAAAGCCATTAATAGCTTGCACTTTCTGTTGGGCTAATTCCTGTTCTCTTGTGGCAATCTCAGCTTCTTTTGCTGCGGTTATTTCTTTTTGTTCCTCTAACTGAAATTCCAGTTCATTGATTTTGTCTTGGAGTTTATGAATATCCTGGGACTGTACATTAACTGTTGACACATTTTGAGGAGTCACTGCAACATCAGCAATATTTTGAGTATTAGTTTGAGGAGTAGTTGGTTGCTGAAGCTTCTGATTTATATTGAAATTCCTAGTTCTTTTACCCATTTATACCTCCTTTGATAATTGGCTATTTGTTAATCGCCATGCTTGAATAACTAACCGGATAATTTGATATGTTTTTGTTACTAAATCCTCAACTAAAATGATTGGTTCGTTGTGGCTGCCACCAGCATGAGCGCCAATTGTGTTGCGGATATGGGCAATTTTTTCTATATCTGCTAAAAAATCTAAATGTTTTTTAAGTAAATATTCCAAAATACTGCGATGTAAGCTGTTACGCCGACTTGCTGATAGTAAAAATGTCACAAGATATGGTCGTAAAGAGTCTTTACCACCATCAAGAACATTACGGATTGCTCCTAACTTTGTAAATAAAATCCGCTCTGGTATTTCGCTTCCACCGCAGGCAACAACTGTATCTTTTAAACATTGTTGCAATGTGTCCCTACTTTTATATGGTTCCCAGATATTTGCAGGAATTGTATCTAGTTGCAGTAAAGTAAACATTAACTGCTCTAAAACCCTTTGCGATCGCGTAATACTTGTGTCTGTCTCATCGAAACCACGTCCTAGAAGGGTACGCGATTGTTCTAAGCGTTCCAATTCTTTCCAAACTTGCTGCCAAACTTTGTCTGGCACAGAGCCGACTTCAAATATTATTTTGTCGTAGGCTTCCCTTGCTAAACCGATCGGCTCAATTTCTCCAGGTTGCTTGCGTTTCCACGCTTCACGGCTCTCGGACTGCAAATGCTCTACAATTTTCTTGCCTTCTTCACACTGGGATGTGGCAAAGTTCAATAGACGTACCCAACGAAAACCATCTGGAAGCCCAAAAGGACAGCGTAGAGAAAATTGACCATCGGATGTTCCCTCAACAATGCAAGAAACTAGCAAATAAAACTGTTGCGGTCGTTTACTTAACAGACGCACACCAAAATTTTCTGTTTGCTCTACCTTTGTGTTATTGCTTTGCGTCAGAGTATCTGCTTTACTGATTTCAGTAAAACCATAGGCATCAGAAACAGCATTATTTGCTTCTGTATTCAAGCCATCAGCCTGAATTCGTTTTAACAGCCGACGCTGAGTTTTGATTGCCGATGTCACATCAGCAGCGTTGGGTGTAGGTAGTGTTTGCCGTATCCACGGAAGTTGAAAAGCTTGGGAGACATCTGAACGACTAGAGTCAGCATAGCGTAAGCTTTTAGTGTAAAACCAACTTAGAAGTTCACCGGCTGTTGCGTCCTGAAAAATCCAGCCATATTCTGTTTTCTCTTCATCCTCTTTTCCATCTTGCTGAAGAATTTTCTCTCCTTTATCAGTCAAGCGAGCTTTTCTGTCAATATAGCCCTGATTTTCTAGCTGTAACATGACATTAAAAAGAAAATCTTTGTGCTGTCCCAGCATTTGTGCTTGCTCCTGGTGGCGCTTTACCCCAGCATGGGTTAGCCGTAGTGAAGTTAGCTGCAAAAAGTCTAATTTGCGCTCTGTTACTTGTGGCGCAGCGATTCTCCAACCATAAACAGGCCATAATATGTTTTGCTGTTGATCAGTGTGCGCCTGCTGCTGGGCAAACAAAAGAATATTTATAGGTTTTGTATCTGATACTTGATTGCTTGGTAACAGTATCAGTTCGTCAGGTAAAGATTCATCATCATCAAACAGCAATTCATCATCAAAATCAGACATCTGCATAGCCCTGCTCACTTCGACACAAATCAACAAAAGCTTTTAAGCTGTTAGAGTAAGGTGTGCCATCAGAACGCAAAGACGCAACACAAGCAGAGTCTCCTACTCCAATTAGCACGCAACGGGCGCGGCTAAATGCAACACATAGCCGATTTGGAAGTGCTGTGAAACCAAGACGCTTTTCAATAGATACCTCCTGATTGCTGCGAACGGTGGAAAGATAAACTACATCATATTCCCGTCCTTGGAAAGCATCGACCGTTCCCACCCGCACCCGACGCTGTAAATGTTCTGGCAACCCGTGGCGAAGGTCTGCGAGCGCCTCTTTGATTGCTTCTTCCTGGGCTGAGTAAAATGCAATCACCCCAACCATTCCCGTTGGTTTACTTGGGTCGAAATTAGGGTATTTTTCCGCTATGGGGGGAAGTACACGACGCAGTTCGCACATAATCCGGTCAACTTCCGCAGCACGCTGCCAGCTACGATTGCCAGCACGAGTTTCACTGCCAATACTTTTAGGCACATCTAACCAAGCAATGGGTTTTAGATTATACTCCCCTGTATAATTCGGTCGTGATTCTGGCTTGACAAAACTAGAGTTAAGGGGGCTTTCAGGATAAAAGCGATCACTGACAAATTGCCCAATTGTCGGATGCATTCGGAACTGATCCGTTAGCTGGGCAGTCCGCTCAATACCATCGATAGCAGTTTGTTTGGGCAGTGATTCCCAAAGTCTTTCAAATAGACTTTTACCATATATATCCTTTAGCTTTTCATCCCCCTCCTTAGCCAAACTCTGCTCAATTTCCCTTTCTAAAACGTGAGGAAGTTGTTTGTGGTCGCCAACGAGGATAACCCGCCGTCCCTTTACCATTGGTATTAATAAATCAAGGGGATTTGCCCTTGCGGCTTCATCCACCACAACTAAGTTAAAAGTCCGGTTAGCCATTCCCAAATATTTTGAGTCTGCTTGTCCGCAACTGGTTGCTTGAATTGGTGAATATTTTCCAATCACTTCTCTGACATGGGCTGGATCTTCTTCTAAATAGCGCACAAATAACTCCAGCGCTTCTTGCTGTCCTTCTACACTTTGGTCGCGGGCCACTTCAACTTCCTCAATCGCAGCTAGCAGGCATTGCTCAATTTCTCGATCAGACACATCTTGTTCGGCGATCGGGGCGGCAAAGGGAATCTCCAGTAGTTGTTGGCGAATACCAATACAAGCATTCTGCAAGGATATCCAGGGTTCCCGATAAGCTGTATTTTCTTCTGTCCAAGCAGCAGCAACTTCCACAGCTTCAATAATATCGGGTGAAAGATTATCAAGATAAGGCTCCAAAAAGCGTCTCAATCTCCGAGCCTGTCGATTGCCATCATCTTTAAAATTTTCTTCTGCTGTACACTGGTGATTTAATCTGCGTTCTAGTTCCTCCCTATCTTCCGCATCTTCAATCACTGGCTTGGGCTGAGTCTGCACTGTTGGAACAGTAGCCGCGAGACGGTCTAATTCGGCTATTCGCTGGGCAGATAAAAACTGTTCTGCCGCATTGCGAAAAGCTAAAATAATTTCACGGGTTCCTTCCCTTCCTCCTGCTGAAGTGCGCCAATGCGAGAGGCTACCTTTGAGTTGGTCGATGAGGGTGCGAGTTGCAGAAGGTTCGGTCTTTAAGTGCGATCGCACAACCTTAATAACTTGATCGCCCCACGCTTGAATTACCTCGGCTCCTCGATCTTCCCCTTTTTTGCCTCCAAGTCGGTCAACAGGAAGTCCTGAAAGGCTCATGCCTGCGATCGCATTATCCACTGCCTCATGCTGCAAACTCGTGACCAAAACTGTTTCTAACCCATCATTAGTATTACGCCCTTCATTAAGCATGGTCAGTAATGCCTGAATCACCCTTGTCTTCCCTGTTCCTGGCGGCCCCTGAATAACGGCAATATCTGGTGTAGACAGTGCAATGCGTAACGCCTTTTCCTGATCTGGCGTTGGCCCGGTTTCCCCAAACATCTTGCGTGCTGGTTTTGTAATTATCTTTTTTTGGCGAGGAATTGCCCGTTCAAAGGTTTTTCCCTCAAAAATTAAGCCTAAATAAGGCAAGCCAGCGCGTGCAGATTCCAAGGTCTTGAGCGCATTATCACGTTTTTTGAGTTTCGACTCCTCCAAAGCCATAGAGGGAGAAATTATTCCATTACTGGGTGGCTCGTTATCGCTTTCCCAAACAACTGTGAGGCGCTTATTTTTCTGGTCGCAATCCACTGCTAATCCTTCTGGTTTACCTCCATCACTTTGCATTATTACTGGCAGTCCATCACCAGAAATATGCTCAACCCAAGGCTTAAGGTTGGCTGATGGTTCTAAGTTAAAAATTAGTAAAGTTTTACTACTGTCATCAGATTTTAGTTTTGGTCTGCCTTGATAGCGTAAAGGTGGCAAAGATCCAAAACGCTCCTCTAAAATTCTTCCTTCTTCTGAGTTGTAATGCTTCCAACTGGTAATCCAACTATTATTTTCTCTAACAGCTTTGTCAAGGGCTGCAATTGCTGCCGAATATATAGTACTAGCGGCTGTTTTGTCGCAGAACTCTAACGATTGGCGCATTAAAAATATAGGGCGGCGATCAAGATTTTGCCCGCGATGTTTAACAATTCGTTTTGCTAGCAGTTGTTGCTTATCATCAGTAAAAGTCAAATCAAGAGCGAGATCAGCCCCAACCACAGTAAATCCCCGTTCCAAATCTGGATCGCTAGCACCAGAATTAACAAACCAATAGCCAAATTTATCAAGCAAAAACTCCCGTTCCAAACAGCGTTTCGCATCTTTAAACGTCTTTACTTTAGACCACTGGCGCATCACAACTGTCTCGATAAATTCGTCACTCAGCGCCACTTGCAACTGTACGGGAATTTCAGCCTCTGGGAGAGTAAAAGCTTGTCCCTTAATTTCAACTTCCTGGGCTGCTGCTTTCATAATGCAACCAAGTATGCTGACTTGCCCTGATTGCAATTCCCACATTAATACCTTGGCATCAGCAGAGTTTGGCTCAACTTCGATTACCAAATCGGAATCATTACTGTTGGGAGCTTCAAAGCCAAGAAGACCTTCATCAATTCGTTGTAATTCAACTATTTTATCTTCCCAATCTGACTGTGCCGCACTTCTTTGCAGCAAAAAACGTCCGCTTACCTCTTTGCCAAATTTTAAGTCAAATAATTTCATGCTTGACCTCCCATGTGTGGGTAAGGATTACGCACCTTTGCTCTAATACCAGATGGAAAGTGAATTACCGTTTGATTGGATAGCCACACATAATTACCAGGAGGGCAGGTCTCTTTGTTTCCGGCAGCATCTTTAGTTTCCCAAGTATTTTGACTCCAATTTTTAATCCCAAAAATTGACTCATTATTACTGTTCCGTTTTGCCCCAAATTGTCCGGCATCGCCAGTTGCTTCTGGGTCGCCATTCACCAAGCGGTTAGGAAGTATCCTCTGTTCTTTATCTAAAACTAGCCGATGGGGTTTTTTATTTCTGATCAATTCCTTGCGCTCGTCTTTGTCTAAGTTATCAATAGCTGGATCGACATCAAAGAAACCAAGTTCAATTGGGCGATCGCTTGTTTCTCCGCACCAGTCACAAACGAAGGGAGTACCTCGCATTTCTGGTAAATAGGTAGTAGCACCACATTTGGGGCAAAGTGCGGTTTGATCCGCAGCTTCCAACAAAGCAATTAGCCATTCTTCTGGCGATGGTCGCGCCCAAGGGTCTGCTACACCGTTTTCAAAAGCTCGTCGGCTTAAGTCTCTGAGTTTCCTAGTTAACACGCGACCTAATGGTAAACCCACAGATGAGCGATTTTGTTCGTTGTCTCTGGAGTCTATAAAAGGCAGTTCCCCCCGGTAAGCCATTTCCTCTAATTCCGGCTCACCTTCGAGGACTTCATCTCCAAAAAAGGGATGATTTAGCACTAACAGATGAAAAATTGCCACCGCCAAAGACCAGCGATCGCACGTGTGATCAGGAAAGCGAGACTCTTTCAAAATTTCTGGGGCAATAAACCCAGGACTGCCCATAACTTCAGCAAACGATGTGCCTGGAACAATCAAGTTGTCCGCATCGATAAGTTTAATAAAAGTTTGCTTGGGGTCTGATGATACTAGGACGTTTTGCCAAGATAAATCCACGTAACAAAGACCATTGCGATGGATTTGCTGTATGGTTCTGGCTAATTGAGCAGCAATCCTCAAGCGACGACGCAATCCTCCTGTAGCAACGTGCCAATTAGTAGTAAGTATTTTGGGGTATACTAATTCCACCAATGGAATGCTGTCATTAACCCGATCCATCACATAGCCCAAGTAAGGCTCATCCAAAACAGCACGAGGCAACACCAAGGCATCAACCTCTAAATTGCGGCGGATCAAAATACGCAGATGTTTATGAAAATCTGCTGAACTAGAGTCAGGCGGTTTGCGGACTTTCACGAGGATATTTTCATCCTCAGTGGTATATATTGCTCCTTGCATTCCTTGATTTAGTTGTGCAACTAATTTATAGCGTCGTCCTTCTGTGTCTCGAACAACTGCACCTGGTTTTGGAAAAGAGAATTTAGGCACTTTGATCCTTTCGGTTTAATCAAACGGCAAATCATCGTCATCATCATTCAACAAATGTAGTGGTGAATTGCTGGTAGAGTTTGGATTTTGAGCTACCGAACGCGCCATAACCGACATACTGACAACCCGGAAAAAGTCCATCAGCTTGCTAACCCCTGTTGCACGCACGACCGGAATTTCTGGATGATTTACGAAACGCTTGAGGACATCAAAGTCACAATCATCACCAATACCCACAGCTAAACGCACTGCACGTTTACCTCTATCGAAATCCAAAAGCTTTTGTAATGGTTCTTCCCAATCATCATTTGGTTGACCATCGCTAACTAACACGAGAGTGGGAAGATAAGAGCGTTCTGGCATTTGTTGCTTATCCTGCAACAGTTGTAAAGCAATATTGAAAGCGGCTCCCATCGCAGTTGTCCCACCAGCAGCCAAAGTAGGTATTTTAACGTTCTCTACAGGGGTTAAGCTGAGAATTTGTTGAGCATTGCTGGCGAATGTAATTATGCCAGTATGGATCTGAGAACGGGTATCATGCACAGTCTGAAACTTTTGGTGCATTTCTACCAGTGCAGCATTCAAGGTAGTAATTTTTTCGCCTTCCATACTGGTACTGACATCAGCAAGCACAATTACTGGTAGTGGTCGCCTCGGTGGTAGAAATTGATTAGGGTTGATTTGCATTTTGTGCTGATGGCAATAAGAATCTGTGACACTTTGTTTTAGTATTCCCATGCCTTGTCACAAAATTAATATTATGTTAATTACATATAAAAACTGGTAGAAGGTCTAACTTCACTAATCGTTATCGATAAGAATACCAACGTAACAGCAAAATAACTGCGATCCTTCCTACCCAAACTTTTGTATTCCGAAAAATTTACCTGATCTCAATTGTTTCAATATCACTCAAAGAAGCAACCATAACTCGTTGGGTGAGAAAGTATAAAGATGAAGGAACAAGGGGCTTGCTTGAGGTCAAACAAGCGCCCAGAAACATTCCTCTCATCAGTGGTTCAGACTTAGAAAGTTTGAAAAAGCGGTTGTAGGAACCCTCCGGGTTTCAAAGCTATGGTCAAATTCAACAATGGATTACAGCGCTTCCGGCTATTATGCAATATAGTTTTCTCCTTGCCCCTCTCCTATCATCGCTTTAAGCTTTTAGGGTGTACCTCATAGCTCCCGGAAGTGCTGTAAGAGCGAATTAGAGCTTTTAGTTGCCGATAAAATTTTATTTATTGAAAAATAACAACATTCCATGTGGATTATCTAAAGATACATCTTTATTACTATTGTGATTCTGCGACTCATTCCCTTGTAAATCCTGACTTGAAAGTGAGTACACATCAGTTGCAACAAGCTGATACCCTTGATTATTTAAATAACCAACTAATTTATCAGGTATTACATGAGATGCCCCGTAACTTGGTAACAAATTATGTTCAATTTTATCCTTATCTAAAATATTTAATTGCACAACACCTGTACGACAAAATATATCAAAATCAATCGACTCGACTAAGCCACTTGTAGTAATTTCTATTGAATCTAATTCCATCGCCAGTTGCTCTATACTCGCAAAATTACACGACCACGGGTTGCCCATTAAAAATAGCCTTATCGATATTGCCTCCGGCTGTACTTTCACAATATCGAGTAATGTTGTTGTAACCGCATGTGGTTGTAAGTAATCTAACACTCCATGAACCGAAACTAGCCGCAGGCTGTTAGGAGCGTAAAGTTTTGTCAATTCTAGTTCTGCTAGATTGCGATCACAAAAATAATTTAACTGTAGGGTTGGATATTGGCTGCGTAAAGCTAAAAACTTTTCTGGCGGATTAGTAGCAATGTCGTAACAGTCGATTGTCGGAAGTTGGTAGCGCGTCAAGTCAACTCCCTCAAAACCAAAAAAAACTTCACGTTCGGCAAAACCTGCACCCAAGATAGCTGCACTGTCACCATTACCTGAAAGAATCGCTTCCCAAGTCAGGGGATAAACATTGGGGGTAAGCTCCAAAAGTCTAGCTCGACTAATCTCTAGAATATTGCCACTGCCCTTGTTTTCTAGGAATCTTACTGCCATAAAACCTCGCTATATTATGAAACAACCGTGGGACGACTGATTAGGGTGATATCTTTACCTTCGCCCAAACGGTACACTTCTGTGCGATCGCCAACATCAATTTCAAAAAACCGATAGCTTGTAGTAAACCGCGCCCACGGTGCCAAAGGATTAATTTTTGGGAGATTGGTTGTTGCTTGGTAAGTAATTTCAAACCCCGCTCCCCCATCTTGCTTGAACATCTGCAAAAAACATTCGTAGTCTCTAGCGTGCCAAAAATCAGTCGTTCGGCGACGCACCACATCTTGTGAGTCAGAACTCATCGCCCGCGCTGCTGATGCGGACACGATTAATTGCAAATTGTCAGACATTCGCGTTAAAGCAAGTTTCTTGTCTGGGTTTGAGAATATTTCATCAACAATTGGTCTAAGCTCAGGATGCAAACAAGTTTCAGCAATGTAAAACCCTGAATACTTGCTGATATCATTCTCAAATTCCCGATCAACTAGTCTTTCTGAATCACAACTAACCGACTTTCGTAAGCTCGCAAAAATCAAGTCTTCGTATAACTTCTGCTGCGATGCTGGCGTTGCTGCAATAATTTTAAATGCAGACCCACGCATCCCCTGAATTCCTATCAAAGCACAGGTACAATCGAGGGATGCCGCCCACATTGCTAGAAATTTTCGATAGTTGGTATAAAGCATTAATGCTTCCTGGTAGTCAGGAGCTTTAATTTTGAGTAGATGCTTTACTGGATTGGGTTTAATTTCCCATCCAGGCTTGCATAGTAAAGCCCATAACGCAGAAGAATCTTCAATGGCATCCATGCATTTATGCCCCAAGCTTATTAATGACAATTATTGGTCTGTCCGTTCTTGTCAAACCTCATGCGGGATATCAAATCCTTAAGATGGGCTGGGTCTACACCAAACCTATGAGCAATGTCATACTTCTCATCTTCAGTTGGCGGTGCATTTAGTGTAAGTAAATGCTCCAAAAAAGGTTGCGACGCCCCTAAAGGCAAACCATCATCTGTAAAAGGTAACCTATGTTCGTGCATTGACTGCTCAAATACCGCAGGGCGGGTATTTTGTAGCCACGCTACAACCTCACCAGGTTTTGGCGGCTCTATCCCCAGTCGATCGCATTCTTCTAATAACTCGTTTGATAATTGTGATTCTACTGCGGAGACGCTACGCGAACACACCACCAAATCCTGCAACCACTCCTGTAGTTTTCCTGTCTCTGGTAACTGCAAATCCAGCGTCTGACAAGCATCTGAAAGTTCTTGTCCAATAGCAGCATTAGCATATAACTGCCCCAACCAAGTAGCAAATTCCTCATTTTGAGGTAATTCTATCCCTTGTTCAAAACTAAAAGTTTGCAGTTTCTTTCCTAAACGAATTCTTTCTAAAAGCTTTGTACCAGTATCTTCTTCATCATTAATAATTTGAGGGTCATTTGACCCAAAAGCCATTTTGTCTAAAAGCCAAATAGCTATTTGTCCTGATTTTGGAGCTGACAAATTTAGAGTTTCACAAGCAATAAGCAGCTCAGTTCCCAAAGACGTATAACTTGCAAGCCACTCCTCTAAATTACCTGACCGAGGAGCAGTAAGTCCCTTTTGAGATAAACCAACAAGCTCTAAACCTAAATTCACCAAGTTCCTAACTACCATTGACAAGCTTTTACCCATGTCAGGTATTAGCTTCTCAATTTGACCTCGCATTTCAACACTAATATGAACTGTCACGCGGTCTTTCTCTGCATCTACAGGACGACCACGCTTCGGAGGTAGCTTCGGGTTTTGTTCGGGCTGTTGTTTACTCATGTTACTTCAGTCTATCGGAACCACAAAGCATATTTGAAGCCTTTGTATGCTAAATCGTTAATAAACGTAACTATTTAGCAGTGTAAAAATAATTATGCACTGCTAAATAGTTACAAAATGTAAATAAAACACATACACAATTAGTTGATTTGGTATTCTTCAATCAAAAGCACAAAAAAGTTGAGATGGCAGAAAAACACCTGTTTCAATCAAAATTTCTGCACGAGTCCAATATGAAATACTGCGAAATCTTCAAAAACTTACCCAAAGAAGGCTTAGAACCCAGACAATTTCTACGCCACTGTTTTGATATCGCCGAACTTAGTCCCAGAGAACTGCTCGAAGAAGAAACCGACTCACAATACCGCAAAAAATGTATCACTATACTATGTGCAGTCTTAGGTGTACAAAGACCAACAGTTCGCAAGTGGGGAAGTGATCTCAATTTTGATGGGATACCCAACTACTCCAAAGTTTCACTTGCTTACATTCATACCGCCGAAATCGTGCCAAAGCAGCTAAAGAGCATCTTAAGAGGAGAATACAACGCACCGGAAGTAAATGCTCAAACGTTTCTAGAAAAAATACTCCTTCATGAGTTAACTGAACAACAAGTACTACAAACTGTCTCTCACGCCAATTTTCGCGCAACTTGTGTCAAAACTCTCACGCAAGTATTACATATTGGCACCAAGTCAGTTCAAGATTGGGGTCAGGATATGTCGTTTCACAAAATGCCCAAAATTCATAAGCACACCTTGGGCTACGCCTTGGCTGCTATCTCCAAATCATCATCAAAAAACTTGCAGAAAGCAGCGTGACTTATTTAACTAGTCGAATTAGGAAACTTGGTCTTAGAGATTAAGACCGCGCATACAATATCATGACTACAACAACTTTTGCAAATAAATTATACGTCGAGCAGCATCAGGTAGACTCCAATCCTACCACCCACATAGAGCAAAGTACCCTAGAGTACCTCCATACGGCTTTCCTACTCTATGAGTACAAGCAGACTTACACCAAAAAAGAATATCGCGCACTGTTAGAAGAGTACGGTTGGGACAAGGGCAGTGCTGAGGAAAGGCGATCGCTCCGAATTGCCGAGAATTTTCAAGCATTTATCAGTTGCCCGGAACACTTAGCGGTTTTACCAATATCGGTACTACTTCGGTTATGTTCCCATAACTACAAAATCCTAATTGATGAATTTAAAGATATTCCTATTGGTGGATTGACTTGTGGATTAGTGTTAGAACTGATTGAGAAAAGAAGATTATTTCTCAGAGCCATGAATCAAGAAAAAAAAGATGGCAACTGGCGAGCAACACCAGATGGAAATAGATATTACACCTTCGGCAAAATTATGGAGGATGACCACCAAACAGGAGTGTTTACCGAGAAGTTAATAGAGGAATTGGGATTGTCACCGCAGCGAATTGTTAGAAAGGCGATCGCTGACTTATATGAAAAGCATCAAGCTGAAATAGCCAAGAATGAAATCGGCTCTTTTGAAGAACTAATCCCTTGTGAACAACCCACTGACACCATAGAAAAATTGATTCCTGCCAACGATGAAAGTGTCGTCAACCCAATAAACCTTGAGGTAATGCAGCGAGAACTTGAAACCTTGTGGCAAAGGGATACAGAAGAATATGACTGCGAAGAATACCTGGAAGAACCTGAAGAGTCAAACATTGACTTTGAAGAAAATGAGATTCACGCAGTAGAAAGTACATTGGCCGGGATGTTCGGTACAAATCAAGTCCCAGAAACTGATGCAGAAGTCCTCGCAGACATATTGCGGAAAGCTTCAGATTATTCCTCAGTGCGTCGGGGACTATGGCAATATCAACAAGCTAAAGAAGAAGCTTGGAACCTCCTCTCGGATTCGGAAAGAAAATCTATATGGCAGATGCTTCCAGAGGCAATCAAAAAGCTTAGTAATGCCAAGCGTGAAGGGTTGATTGTCAATTTTTATGAGATGGAGTCAGGAGGAGTATATAAAGTCTTTACTACAGATTACCCACTAATAGAAGAAACCATTAGTAATAGTCGGTTAGACAGATGGTTGGCAGACTTGAAACTCAGGCAGAACTCCGATTGTAATTGATGTGTGTTTAAAGCCAAGTGCAAGAAGTTAACATTAATTAGAATCTCTATGAATTCAACAGCAGCAAACAAAAAAATAGCTGTTAGCCTATTCTCCGGGGTGGGTGGATTTGATTTGGGATTTAAAGCAGCAGGATTTGAAATCGCGATCGCCATTGATAACAATCCCATTGCCCTAGCATCGTACCAACATAATTTCCCCCACGCCACAGTCTTGTGCAAAGACATTCGGGAGGTGACAGGGGAAGAAATACGCGCCTGTATTCAGACGAAGTTTGTAGATTGGGACGGGGAAATTCATGCCGTTTTTGGTGGCCCACCATGCCAAGGATTTAGCGTTGCCGGACTGCAAAATGTTAAAGATGAGAGAAACTCGTTGGTAGGGGAGTTTGTTCGGCTGGTGTTGGAACTCAATCCCCTTGCGGCAATCATGGAGAATGTGCCGGGGATTGAAAATCAGAAGTTTGGCATCATCACCGATTCCCTCCAAGCAGTACTAGAAGAACATTATTTTCTCTCAAAATGGAACCTGAACGCTTCAGATTATGGGGTTCCGCAAGCTAGAAAAAGGGTGTTTTTTGTTGCATCTAAGTTTGGAGAAATTATACCGCCAGAGCATCAACCTCAACATACAGTTAGAGATGCGATCGCGGACTTGTCACCAGTTCCCCTACTCCCCAAGCAAAACACTCAAGAATGGCATCCAGATTGGGTGAAGGGAGAATATGCTAAGTATCTTGAAAAAATATTCCCAAATATTGGTATAGTAACTAACGTTGAGACGGGATTCGCAGCGACAACACATGCACCAGAAGTAATTCAGCAATTTCTCAACACTCCCCCAGGTACAAGGGAAGCTAAATCAAAATCAAAGAAACTGGAATGGGATGGATTCTGCGTGACGTTAAGAGCGGGGAGTGGCAACCGCACCGCATTACGTCCCCTCCATCCAGAACAACCACGGGTTATCTCAGTTAGAGAAGCTGCTCGTTTGCACAGTTATCCTGATTGGTTTAATTTCAGTGAGGCAATACTCCACGCCCAAAAAGAAATCGGAAATTCGGTGCCTCCATTGCTTGCATACGCTGTGGGAATGCAAGTTAGGGAACATCTAGAATGCAATATCACTTATCAGATTAGGTATCAGAATTGGCAAAACTGCCTATTTTTCTCAATATCTTGCAGTTTTAAGAATATAGTCGTTTTTGTCAATGAAATGCTGTCTTTAAGCGGGTTAAGCAAAATCAGCAAAGAGCGATCGCCTCCACATCTGGCTACAAGAAAGCAAAATTTGTTACTTGCCTGTAGGTCTGGCGAGATAATAAATGATTATTTTAACCGCGAATTGTGTGCGTCACTCTGGGCAAGAAGACCACCAAACAGGGGTAATCCTTTAGCTATAAATATGCCATTGAAAATCACAAATTATTCTCACCGGAAATAGCGTCAGTTGCTAGTTAAATCAGCTATCACTTAAATCTACTATAGCCTGCCATATCTGGCAGGCTAAAAACTGTTGTAATCTTTATTAAAGATGCAAAGACTGGAGGTGTACCTAGATTCTTACTGAATGAATAATTACAAATGTCCAGTAATACTAAACTAAAACTGGAATTTTATAGGCAAAAATACAGCTTTTTTAGGTCAAAATGCCAATTACAGTCATGTTATATTATCCTATTGATATTTAACTAACGAGTTAATTGTTTAATTAACCATGATATTTGTTGATTACTAATTTTTTCTTGCTGACATTTGATCTGTAATGGCTTTTCATCAGTAACCAAGATTCTCTCGAAGGTTTTGGCGTAGTGGAGGTTTAGAGCATCTTGAACGCTGAGTGTGCCGTCACGATATTTTCGAGCAGCATTAAACCAAGTAGATTCAGTTTGAATAGTTTGAAATCCAAATTTATTGATTATTTTTATAAAATCGGTATAATTTGGATGCTGAAACTCCGAAATCACCACATCCAGAACTTCAACAGAAGTTAGTTGGATAAATGCTGAGTGGCGATAAGCTTGTTGTAACTCAATCAGAGCAATAGTATCTAATAGAACAATCACATTGTATCCTCCTCACCTTGTTTTAACCATTCAGAGAGTTTTTCCCGTACAGTTAAAACATGTTCTCCTAAAATTTCGGCAGATCGAGATACAGTAAGTTTCTTTTCTATTAATGCCGTATAAACCAAGCGTTCCAAACGATTCAGTCTTTCTGGTAATGGTAGTTTCTCTGGCTCATCTTCTAGGCCATATTTCTTGTTGAGTACGCCTAACTGTTGACCCTTTTGCTGCTTTGTAATTAATTCAGCTTGTTCTGCTCGATACAATATTGTGCGAAGACTGATGCCGTAACGTCGCTTGATATCTTTTAAGAGCGGTTCAGGAAGCCAGCGATTACGGTAGGCATGAAGCTCTCGTAAGACAGCACCTCTAGGCATCAGTACTGCACCTGCTAAATGATTGGCAGCTTTTTCTCGTGGTTCAGTTGGACGAGAACGGGTTTGGGGTACTTTGTATTCACGACGATGAAAAATTAAGTGTGCCACTTCATGAAGGGCAGTAAAAAATTTTCTTTCTGTCGGATGGTCTTCATTGACAAAAATTACCGCGCCCCAAGCCTCAGTATAGGCGGAGAAACCAGAAACTTTTGCTGGTAGCAAGTATGGGATAACTTTAAGACCTTTTGATTCTAATAAAGCTAATACGTCACCAATAGGTGTTAATTCTCCTACTCCTAACCAGTCTCTTACCTCTGTTGCTAACTCTTCTACAAGTGTTTCGTCATAACCTTCTAAGGGACGGAGTGCAGGTATTGCAGGAACCTCTCCTAACAACGCTTCTACTTCAGCATAGTCAACAGCTTTTTGGGTTAAATGGTCTCGCACATAGGGGGTAAGCGCAGATGGTTCATCAGCTCGGAAAAGCAAGTTAACTTCTAGTTGCCCAACCCCCTTTAGAGAGTCTGTTGGTTGATCAAGTAGAAGTTCTAGCGATACTCCTAAGACTCTAGCAATTTTAGAAATTTGTAGCAGTGATGGTTCGCGTTCGCCTCGTTCCCATGCCGCGATTGTTTGCCGAGTTACGCCTATCTGTTCTCCCAGCTGTTCCTGAGAAAATCCTGTTTGCTCTCTATAAATACGAAATGAGTTAACATTTGTCATTTGCAATTTGACGATTTATGATGTGTAAATGTTATATATAGTTAAATTATTGACAAAAAAACGGCTATGACCATTACTGTAAATATAGTTCAGAACGTCTGGGGCAAAGCTATGGTTGTGCCTCATAACGACCCTCGTGTTTGGCGTAAAGACCAATGCTGCGCTTGTATTAATAGATACGAGTACGGCAATAGAAAGTCCCCTTATGGCTGGGAAGTTGATCATATAACACCTGTGGCTTTAGGTGGTAGTGATGTATTATCAAATCTCCGTCCTCTTCAATGGCAGAATAACGCTAGTAGGCAAGCGGTTCGACTCGTCTGCTCGGTAACATCTGTGGCAACTCTTAATATGTTTAGTTAGTAGTAGACTCTTATGTTTCTGGATTACATGACAAACAGTGACAAATAATTGGCGGCAAACAAAGCACTTTTGTTATTTATTTTTAACATCTAAAGGTGCAAATGTCGAAGAAAAGGAATTAATATGTAGTTTTTCAGTCAGAAATGGGTTGTGAAGGTAGCAGGAGAATGCCTAATCAGGAACAATTGATAGTCAGCAATAATTATGCCGTCACAGGATAAGGAGTATTGATTATTACATTAGGCTCTGTTAAATGCTCTAAGTTTATTCAATAAATTTTAAATAGTAGAAGTAGTAATGGTATCTCCTAGAGTTAATCCCAACTTGCCTCCCAACTTTTATGAGCTTGATGAGTACGCCTTTCAGGACTTGTGCTGTGATCTGTTCTCAGAACAATCTGGAATCGCTAGTTGTGATGTTTATGGCACACGAGGACAAAAGCAAGATGGAATTGACCTTTTAGCACATTGTGATGATGGCATTTCCACTGAAGTAGGACAGTGTAAATGTTATAAAGATTTTCCACCTCGCAAGATTATTGATGCGTCAGATGAATTCTTTCAACACATCGACTACTGGCTGAACAGAAAGGTTAGGCGATTTATTCTATTTGTTGGCTGCGATCTCAGTCAAACTCAGCGACAAAAACAAATTGAGATTGAAAAGCAGCGATTTGCCTGTTTTAACATTCAGTACGAAGTTTGGTCAGCAAGCACGATACGCCAAAGGTTAGCACCTCACCCTGAAATTGTTTATCGTTATCTGCGATCGCAAGAGTGGGTAGAAAAAATTTGTGGTCGTGTGCTTCAACCATACCCTCAACTTGCTGAGAACTCTAGAGCTACAGAGTTAACGTTTGGGGTTCTTAGTTCAAAACTTGAACGTTTATCTTCTGACTTATCTAAGACAAAAGCTAAACAACTAGAAGAGTACCGCGAACTTTATCGGCAAGGACATTTACAACGAGCCTACGCCTGCCTTGAAGCCCTTCGAGGCGATGAAAATTGGGATGTCTTCGATAAACCCTTGCAGGCACAGATTTTACAGTCCATGTCAGGGTATTTTCTCAGCGTAGAGCAGAATATTGAGAAAGCTAAAACATTAGCGGTAGAGGCACGCAGCCTTGATCCAGAAGGAGATAATTCTCTTCTACAAAGTTTGATTATTTATCACGCAAAGGGTGCAGAAGCTGCATTGAAGCAGATTGATAGCATGTCCAGTATAGATATTTTTAATCTCAAACTTGGCTTGTTGCTAGAAACACAACGCACAGATGAGGTTATTACAACGCTGCAAGACTTTCCTTTAGGTTTTGAACCGGATGCAGAAACTAACCGCATACACGCTCTAGCACTTTTAGACATAGGGGATATTACTGCTGCTCAAGTAAAGATTCAGCAAGCTTGTTATGAAAAACCAAATTGGGAAAAGATTCAGATATCTGAGGCTACGATCAATTACTACAGTGTACTCTCACCTGCTGTCCCTAAGCGTTTAATCAACTACCCTCAGCCTGTTGACTGGTCATTAATTAAGCGAGACGACGAAAGTTTAAAACGTCTACGCATGGCAGCATATCAGTTTAACCACTTGGCATCTCAAACTGAGCGAGGAGAGAAAGAACGCCAGTATTGGCAAGTGTGGTATTTAGCTTGTTTAGCTAACGATCCAGACCATCAGTCAGAAGCTCAAGACTTATGCCGTACCCTTCTTGCTGAAGACCCAACTAATCCACAAGCAATTGTTTGGGGAACTGTTCGCAATTATGAAATTGATTTAGTTGCCAGTCAGCAAGTATTGGAAGTATTTGTGGAAAAGTCAGGCAACGATATTGAGCGTATTGCGGCTCTGTTTGGAATATATATTTATTTTGGGATTACCAAGCAAGCCTTAGAGTTACTAAATCGTAACAGAGAGAAATTTGAGCAAACTGGAAACCAAGAATTATGGCTTTTTTGGCATATTCAAGCTTTAGCAATAAATGGAGAGTTTAATACTGCGTTTCAAGAAGCCGAAAGCTGTAGCAATCTCAGTTTTCGTCGCAGTATTCAAGAAGGCATCCGTAGAGAAAAAGCGCGGATGAGCGGTGAATGGCAGGAATTTGCTGAATATCTAGATAAAAGCTGGCAGGAAAGCCGTAATGGTCAATATTTATGGGAATCTTGTCAGTTGCAAGCTAGTTTACAAAACTGGGCTTATGTAGCCGATAAGGCAGATGATTTAGTAAACACAGTAGGAACAGCAGATGCTCTGGGTCTGGCAGCACAATGTGCTTCACAGGCTGGTCGCTATGAGCAATGCTTTCAACTTTTGAATAAGCATCAACGGCTTTTCCCTGGTGGGAACTTACCTTCATATTTGCGTCGCTTCAGAGCCTATTGTCAAGCCAAACTAGGGTTGATTTCACAAGCCGTCGCTGAGGCAGAGGATTTAGTACGATCGCAAGAGACGGTTGAAAACTTAGTAACCTTGATAGGACTTCAGCGAGATCAAGGAAATCTTCGAGGAGTAGCGATTACAGCTTCCCGACTATTAAGACATGAAAATGTTCACCCAAATGCCCTGTTGCAGGTAGCAAGGTGGTTATTATCAGAAGATCCTGAATTGTCACGTCAGTTATGGCAGCAGGCAGTGACTGCGACAATTGAACCAGAAATTTTAGGGGAAGTAATTACATTAGGATACAACTTGGAATTAGATCGTGAAGTCCAACCTTTTGCACAACGGGCAAGGATTCTTGCTATCAGTGGAGAAGGCCCATTTCATGCTGTAGAAGTGCATGAACTTCTTGAACTACGAAGAGAATGGGTAGAAAATGCGGCTCCAATGAATCACAAATATGATACTGCTGAAGCTTTTATCCATTTAGTTGCCCAAGCGCGCAGATTGTCACTCACCAGCATTTTCCGAGTTATTCTCAATGAAAATGCTAACCAACCTAATCCCCATATTCAGCCAGCAGTAATGATACGCTATGGGGCCCGTCCTTTTCCAAAAGAATTTGCAGACTCCAGCAATCAATTGCGATTGCACCTAGACATATCAGCCTTTTTGGTAGCTGCTCACCTTGGTATTTTGGATGTAGTGGAACAACGATTTAGTCCAATTCGGATTTCTGCAAAACTACCAACTGCTCTTTTGCAAGAGTGTGAGTACTTCCTACAGCATCAACCTTCTCGGCTGGCAAATTACCGCGAAATCATACGACTGTATCAATCAGGACAATTACGAGAACTATCTCAGTCTCCAACACCAGAATTTAATGAATTAATCGAACAATTGGGTGAACAATCAACTATTTTGCTGGAGCAAGCTCGTGCAGAAAACGGTTTTGTGGTTGAGTTCTTGCCGTTAGAGCGACTAGATATCAAGGGCATCAGTCAGCTCGTTGTACTTGATGAAGCAGATCACCAACGAATGATCAACTGTTGTGCGTTGGTCGAAGTGTTGAAAGAAGAGGGGATTTTATCCAGTCACTCATATGAAACGGCATTGAATAATCTTGGGGATCAAAGGTATCAAGATTTGCCACCAAAGTTACCAGCACGGAATGACTTGATATTTGTTAACTCAGAGTTAGCTAATCTCTTAGCTGGGTCAGATTTACTGGCAAAAGTCTGTCGCCATTTTCGAGTTTTTGTAACACATGATTGTATTCGTGAAGCACAGACAGCAATCAATGCCAGCCAGCATTCATCTGAAGTTATAAGATGGCTGAGAGGGCTGATTCAGCGTGTTTCAACTGGATTAGAGCAAGGAAAATATGAAGCGATCGTAGTTGCAAATCCTGACTCCGAACAAGAGCTTGAGTTGCTGCATTCATGGAAAGAGAATGGATTAACAGTATACGACTTATTTAGATATACGCCTCAGCCAGGAGATGTTATTTGGATTGACGATCGCTTCTTCAGCAAATACCCGTATCGAGATAACATTGTGCCAATCATTGGTGTTTTAGAGATTTTAGAAGTCTTACGGGTAAAAGGGGATTTAAGCGAAATAAGTTATTACAAGAAAATCTTACAACTCCGTGCTGGTAACATTCGGTATATTCCTATTACCAGTAAAGAAATTATTTATCATTTGAAGCAAGCACAAATACAGAATGGAAGAATTCGGGAAACGGAAGAACTAACAGTCATACGTCGCTACGTCGCCTCTTGTTTATTAGATTCGCATAGGCTTCAACGTCCTCCGATGCCTGAAGGTTCACCTAGTCCTGACGGTGAAATGATGTTTATCTTTGAGTGCTTCCGCGCAATACAAGATTCAATTGGCGAAATTTGGGTAGATACCAATCTTTCAGAAGAAATAGCCATTGCTTACTCTGATTGGATTTTAGAAAATTTATATACTGGTACTTTTGGCGTTCGACATCTATTGCCCAATGTTGATCTAAATAATGATGGGCTTGATTTTATCAGCCAAGACATTAGCACTCTCTACTTTCAAGGTCTTAAATTTTGGGAAATTGAAATTAACGATATCCATGAGACTCCCAATCGCCGTCAGCAGTATTTTGAGTGGCTTGAGCAACGAATAATAGAGAGGCGTTTTAGAGCCAACCCAGAGTTGAGTACTTCTGTGGCGCAATTAATCAAGAACATTATTCTTTATCTGGGGCGAGAGCAAGAAGGGGACGAATCACTGCAAGACTTGAACCAAAGAATGTTGCAGCAGTTTTACCGGGATCTTCCAGAAGTGCTAAAGGATGAACTAAACACCGATCCTGAATTGATGGCTTATCTTCAGATTCAAATGGTTGAATCTATCAATCTCACATTGCCAGATTTGCCCACCCCTCTCGTATTTCCGGCATTAGAATTTTTACCAGCGATCGCAACAGCGATTAATGACCAAGATACTATAATTACAGCATTACAGCCACAAACAGCTTTTAAAATTCAGGCAGTTCAGAGTAATTCTTCCATTCAAGTCCGCTTTATCAATGAAGCAGACTCAATAATTTATGTGTGGCAAGACGATGTAATGCTTCTGGCATCAGATAATCCTAATGTACGCGAACAAGTTTTGCGATCGCATCATTTCTGGTTTGACTGTGATAATTCTAGATTTGAAAAGGTGATTGGCGAAATTCTATCCACCACAGACCTCCGCAGACGTATTGACCAAGCAAATGTATGGCGTAATCAATCAGCAGCAGTTTTTTACTTATCATTTGAGCAGAAATTACGTCACGCTCATACCTTTAGAATTGATGAGTTAATCCCTTCATCAGGTGCTGGTCTGCTACGACATTTTCATCTTGAACTATGTGCAGCAGAAAATTTTAACTTTCATGAAAAATTAAACAGGGCAGCAGAATCCTTATTGCTTACCGAAGGACTTGAGATTTGCCTAGAACGTCTTGCTTGTCTTCCGGTGAAACTTCCTATGCAAGTAAGAGAAGCATTTAGCCAGTTACCATCAACCGAGAGACAAGCTTTGCTACATAGGCTTGTACCTCAATTAGCATCTCCGGTATGCAAACTACATCTGATTGATTTAGCACTGCTTTGTCCCGACTCAGTTGGCTTAGTTCAAAATATCCTTGACGAACTTTTTGATGAACTGGGTGAAATTCACTTCCGATTATTTAAAGCGATTCTTAATCTCTTGGGTAGTGAGTTTAGTTACTGGAGTGAGACGAGAGAATGGGTATCGTCTATTCAACTAGCAATGATTTGGGCACATGCAAGTAAACTGCATAATCTGCTCTACCATCCCACAATGCAATTAGAAGAGTTGACTCAAGTCTTAGAAAGGAATACTAGGTTTCTCCCAATGAGTGCCGACATTCTTGATCGCAATCCAGAATTCTGGAATGATGTTCTCCACCCTCGGCGACTTAGCAGGATGAATCTGGTAGTTCATGGACTGGCAGCAATCTTAGTAGAGCATGATTCAGAGTTTCTCAAAGCAGTAGAAGTTCCAGCAAAGATAGCTGCCTTTGCTGTTAAAACTGTTGAAGGTCAGCAATACCTTGCTACAAAATTATTTCATGATGACTCATCTCTGGCTCAAAATAACTTGGGATCTCTACTAGGCGGAGAACGCAGCGACTACTTAACTCCTTTACTTGGAACAGACTTAGGACATCAAGTTGCATCTAATAATTTAAAAGCATTGGTAGAAAATGCTATTGATACTCTTTCTAGTGAGCCTCTATCTAAAAATGAATGGCTATTGATTATTGGAATAATTCTAGACTTACCAATCTACAAAGATTTAACAGATAAACTTAACACTCTAGTGATAAATCTCAATGTAGTTGAAATTTATAAGAACGAACCATCTACTGCAATGTTTGCCCTGATTGTAGCGTCAGATCATGCAGTCAATACTGGAAATGAAAGTTTATGCTCACGATTAGAACAAGACTTAATTCAGATAGCCAGTTTAATTAATATTCAAGAAAAGATAGAACAGGTAGATGATGGGATTTATGCCAATGTATTAGAAATTGCTCTCAAACTTGCTATAAGACCAAACGATCCACGCAGGACAAGCCGCTCCCTAAATATTCTACTGGATAAACTTTTCCTTACTTGGTTACGTTTTGCGAGTAGGCGCGTTAATGGATTATTCACTGTAACTCAAGATTTACCTGCTAATCAACTACATGGATGCTGGAAAACTATCTTACTTTTTCGAGCTTTATGTACTGATTGATGCGGATACAAAATACTTTTAAGTATTTACTATTGCCAAAATGATATGTAAGACTCATTTCGATAATTTTAGAGATGTAACCCAGTCATTCTATTACCTTTTGTAAAAAAGAATATTAACCTTTTGTTATTTAGATTCAGATTAGAAATTAATGTGCATTTAGCCCACTGATAATTATGTTCAAATCATCAAAAACAGAGACAAATAATACAATACAAGCGAAAAAAATTCTTACTCGCATAGCAGTAGGACTAGTAGAACAACAAGAACAAATCACTAAAAAAAGTGTCCCTCCTATCACTAGTCCTAACGAACATATTAAATCTGGGCTTGAACAATTATCTGTCTTGTGCATCAGCTACAAAACAATGCCACCTTTGCATCATAAAGAGGTGGTAAATTGGCTACACCAACCTGTAGAAGATTGGACTGGAGTCGGTGAATTAATGGCTGATGCTAATCTTTTCGGCTCACTTTTATTTCTGGGACAACCTACAGATTTAGCTTATGAGTTAAGTGAAAGAATGCGCTCAGGCAATCCTGAGATAGAAATTCAAGACATTCCTTTCAAAGAAATTCTGGAATACTGTTCTGAAAATAAGTTAGATGAGCAATACATAAAAGCTAGGCTATTTCTAGTACAAAATCCTCATTTAGAGTGGGGAACCAAAATTATTAACAGCGATTTAGATTGGGAACCTGAAATTCGTTCCTTATTATGTGCCACTTATGAACGTATCCCCCTAACTTGTCGGGTTAAACAAAATGGGGTTGAACAGATAGCACTATGTCCAAGATGTGGATGGACTTTGGAGTGGCAAGGCTCTTCACGCCGTCGTGCAGTTTGTTACAGCGATTTGTGTTCCCGACTTGTTAATCTAAACGCTCCCGAAAAGTGGATTCCATACCGTCCAGAATCAATGCGAACTATTCGCGGTATCCAGGCTTCTGTAGTGGCTCCAGAACGGTCATTAATCCAATTAAGAGATACTCTAGTCAATCTAGGCATAGATTGCTCCCTTTGGCCCAGTGTAGATAATTATGATTTAATGATTAAATTTCCAGATGGGAAAGTTTGGGCAGTAGATATGAAAGACCAAGCAAATGCTAGAGAACTGGCTTGTTCTTTAAAACCTTTCAAACAATTTCCTGCATGGAATAAAGCTTTTTATATTTTTCCGGATTACAGATACAAAGGTAAATATAAAAAAGTATTTCAAGCTGTTTGGGATGTGAGATGTCAAGAAAACTCTACTCTCAGAGATATAGGTATTTTCTCGCTGAAACAGTTTGTTGGTCAAGTTAAAAATTTTAAATCTTCTGAGGATCAAAAATGAGAGATTGGCAAGATTGGTTAAAAGAGATTAGTAAAGAACTCCTCCGATTAGGACAAGATGATTTAATTCCTGTTACCTTTACCAAAACAGAAAGTAAAAGATTCTTTGAGGTTGAATTAGTAATAACTCTCCACGCCGAAATTTATCAAAGTGCAAGCAACAGTAATATTAAAGAAGCCTGGAGTTTATTAACAAACTTCATTCCGACCGAATTAATGAACAACCAAAAGCTGATAGAAGCTTGCACCAGAGTACGTCATAGAGTCCGGTATATTCGCACAGCAACAGCTTGGAACAAATCCCTTCTGTGGTATAGTCAACAACCTCTAAGCATCAGGCTCTTTGACGTATCTTTAGAGTCAGGAACATACACCAGGCAACCTGTAGTTAATTATGTTCCGCTGCGTGTAGAAACTATCAACAAGGCATTAAATGAACCAGCCGAGCATAAGCCCATATCGCGAAATTGGGCGAAATCAGAAAAAGAATATTGCTTTTATATTAATTCAGAAGCAGTTTCAGTAGTTATTCCCACTAAACTAATTGAAGGAATTAAGGAGTGCTTATCTAACATTAGCACCACTGCAATACCAGTTAGTGAGCAACCAAGACGCCCATCTCCTTTATCTCCTTTGACAATAAGATTATGCGATTTAAGGGAATCAGCAATAAAACTTGAAGAAAAACTACCAGGACGAAAATGGCTTGAAAGATGGGAGCAGTTAAATTCATCTCTATCTTTAATAGGAGAAAACTTAGAGCCTACTGATGAATTAACAATAAATGGGATTTTTCACTTATTAGGACCTACAGGTTCTGGCAAAAGTACTATTATCTATTTGTCGGTACATGATTTGTGTGAAAAATATGCAATATCCGACAAAAATTTCCGTATCTGCATTATTGTTAATACGGTGACTGATGCCATCAATATGGCAGCTGATTTCGTAAAGATGGGCTTATCAGCTGCTCCAATATTGGGAAAAGCCAGAGGTTCTCATCAGTATCAATATGGAATGGCTCACGCCAACAAGCTACAACCAGAAGATTTATACCAACCTTACGACCCAGTAGAAGACACTAAGAATGCAGAATTATTAGACAATCCTGCTCTTCCTTGGCTAACAGGAAAATGTATCCTTTCCGGACTACTGGGTGAGGGTTCCATTCCGGCAGGTCAAGAACCCTGCCATAGTTTAGTAAGCCCAGAAGACATCAAAAAACAAGAAAAAAATTCCTCAGACAAAGTTACATATCATAGTTGCCCATTTCTTCCCATCTGTCCGGTTCACCAAGCAAACCGTGATTTAATCAATGCCTCTGTCTGGGTGGCTACTTCTGCTGCTTTTATTTACACGGCGATGCCTCCGGAATTAGTAGGAACTGAAATGCGGGTACTAGAAGCTGCCTATCATTACTGCTCCTTACTAATTGTAGACGAAGTAGATAGAGTACAAGTATCAATAGAAGACGACTTTGCCCCCTCTAACGATTTAGCAGGTTCTCAAACAGCCATACTTGATTTCATCGAACATACTTTAGCTGAGAAAGCTTTTTATTCAGGAAGAACACAACTTAATGACCCTCGTTACCACGAACTCAGAGGAGTTGCTAGGGAAGCCTCGCGATTATCAGACGCAATATTTGTCCGACTATTTGAAAAAATACATTTACGGAAATGGATAGGAGAGTGGCCTCTTTATAATTCTTTAATTTACTATCAGTTGATTGAGAATATACGCTCATTAGCACCCTCTGATTTCCCGGAAGCAGAGTTATCAGGGGTTTTATCCTTTTTAGAAGATGAATTTAAAAACTACTATCTACTCCGTTACTCATCAAATGAGTTAGAGGATAGTGAAATCAGCGAAAATGATTTAGAAAAGTTAGTCAGCGATGTCCGAAATGATAAAGGGGAAAATTTAATTAAAAAACTGAGAATTTGGCTACAACAACGTTTACCTTGGCACCTTCCTCAATCACCACAAACGCAACAGATATTAGAAAGATTAGAATTTAGTGTGTTGCTAACAGCAATGGATCGACACGTAAACGAACTGGTTCGTTACTGGCTCTTAGCGACAGCGGAACTAGGCAAAGGACTTTCTTTAAGCCAAAACCCTCCAGATGAGTACATAGATTTAAATGTAGAATCACCCCTCGGTCATCTGTTAGGATATCAATTCGTAGACCAAACAGAGGAGAAAACTCCAAAGGGCTTACTAAGATATTTAGCTTGCTTCGGTTTGGGGCGTTATTTGCTATTGAAGTTTCCATACTTGTATGTAAATTTAACTGGCGACTATGGGCCTCACACACTAATAACTAGTGCCACCTCTTGGTCGCCTGGAAGTCCCCAATTCAATATTGGGATTAAACCCCGTGCAATTCTATCTCCACCCCCTGAAGCAGTGGAAGCGCTGTCTAACAGCCATTTTGAATTCATCCGAGTTCCAGATCGTACAGGAGAAGCAATAATAGTTAGCGGACGCTCTGGGAGAGGACGAAAAGATAGTCTACTGCAACTTACTCAGTATCTAGCTTTTGGCAGTGGTGGTAAAGACCGGATAACACAAGAGTTAGAGTACTGGGATTCTCTTGGCACACCAAGAGCTGTCATTCTAATTACAGGCAGTTACCCAGAAGCACAGTTAGTCGCTAAGGAATTGCAAGAATCTAGCAGGTGGAGAAATCGGGTAGATTGTCTTCAATCAGACAGAGACGAAAAAATTGCTGAATGGCTCCTACGAAGAGGACAAGTTGAACAATTTTCAACAAGAGGGCGTGATTTATTGGTAGCACCTTTGGGAGCCGTACAACGCGGATATAACATTTTGTCACCAATAACCAACAAAGCCTACTTGGGCAGTGTATTTTTTTTAGTACGCCCTTACCCAGTGCCAACAGATTTCGGTAGGCAAATTAGAGCGATAAACCGTTTGGTATTTGATGATATTTTACAAGGAAGTAATATTTTACCGTCTAGCTTAGGAGAAACGGCAGCAGAAGCGATCGCTAAATTGCGAAGCCTGTCTTACAAAAACTGGCATCGACGACTCACAGCTTCACATCATGGCTCGGCTTCCATTGATGTTGATTTTTGGCATGAACTTCTTTGGGATCAAGCTGTTTCTATAGTACAAGCTTTGGGCAGAGCTACCAGAGGAAATGTTCCTACAAGAGTCTTCTTCTGTGACTCAGCATTTTATCCACAAGGTGCAGAACGTAGTCTCCTGAAAGGATGGGTAGAAATTTTTGGAGAGTACCTTTCTCCTAATAGCAATAAACCCCAGGTAGAACAACAATTAGCCAGAATTTTATATGGGTCAATTTATGACCGTCTAAAAGCTCTGGTAGAACATTTAGAACATAATAGCAACGGACGGTAAATAAAATGACTCAAGCACAAGAACAATTACCTCCCATTGACAGGCTACAGACTTTAGCTTGGTTATTCAATGATAATTTTGACCCTTTAGTCATGGGAGAAGTGTATGGATTAAGACTGCCGGTAACTTGGATAGACATTATAAAAGGTCTAGCAGATGTAGACCATACTCCTCCCATACTCAGTCTCTATGCAGCTTTAAGAGGTTGTGCCTCTGACATTCTCTACATTTTTCCTAACTCCTTTTCTCGCGTTCCAGAAATTAGACCAGAGTATTGGATAATTGTTCATGCTTATAGTGGTTTAATTGATTTAAACCAATTTTGGGCAATTATACAAAATTGGTTGTCAGTCAACTATGACCTGAAAGTAGTCAAATCCGTCCTAGCTGAGATAGAGTCAGGTCGTGCCGAATTAAATTGGGAACTCATAAATTTAAAAAATGCTCCCTTTGATGTTCTAGAAGTGGTCTTGCCTGAACTCATAGCACGCTGGTTAACTAGAAAGGGATTTCAGTTAGGCTTAAGGAATGCTAATGGTCATGAAGAATATTGGCCTTTCTGAATATATATCACGATCAAATGTGGAGGAAGACTTCGATGATTTTGAGGATGATTTGTTAGATGAATCTCTAACTGAGCAAGCCCCAGAATATATCCAATTGAGCTTATTTTAGACTTGATATTCTGGTTAAGAGTTACTTGTATCGACTATATGGATGTAAAAATTCAAACTAGTAATCGAAGCTAGTAAAGCAATAGCCAGAGGTTTACGCAAGCGTTTGATTGGGGCATTTTCCATTTTTATTGGTTGCGTACAATTTTAGACATAAATTACAAAATATAATCTTTAAGCGCGAGCTTCTTCCCACCAGAAGAATAATTGAGAATGTATCGCTAAGATGCAGAAACCACCCATGCCGAAAAACTGGATTATTAAAGTAGACAACTATTTCCATGCAAACCCCAATTGCATCATCGCCACCGCCCATGTGGACACGTTTCCCACAAACCTACCCCTAGAACCCAACATCCGAGAACCTAACCGCAAAAGTGCGACATACCGACAAATCTTTGACTCTGTGACGACTCAACCAGAAAAATTCTTCTCTCGTCACAGTGGAATCGTTCTGTCAGCGAATAAAGTTAAGCCTAGCAAAAACAAAACCGAACTGGAGCTAGAAGTCTTAGAAGCTAGCGAGGGGGGTAGCGATGGCATTATCAACGGAGGTCATACAGTTTTAGCATTTGAGCAAGCTAAAAATTACAAATATGACCTCAGCCTTGCCAGAGTCAAAGTTACCATCCACATCGGCCTCCAGGAAGAGGAAGCTAAAGATATAGCCCTCGCCTCAAATACCACATCGCCAGTGGATTCTCGCTCCAAAGTCAACGCCAGGGGAGATTACAAATTTATCAAGCAGTATTTAGCCCAGTTAGAACAGAAAGAAGATAGAAAATTTAGAATAGCCTATTACCAAAACCAAAGCGGCGCTCCTAGAAATGCTCAGTGTAATGTTAACCACTTGTTCAAGCTTCTAAACTGCCTCGACAGAAATAGATACAATCCCGACGGCAATAAACGAAGCAAGCACCCTACAGGTACGAACACCCCAAGTCAAATCACAGACACTGAGAGAGAAAGATTAACTCTTTTACTGCCTCTACTTCCCAAAGCTCTGTGGATAGAGCAAAGACTGTACGAAATCATCCAAGAACATATCAGCAACCCCAGAAGAAAGGGTGTCAACGATTTAGCATCAATTGATACACGCAAAACTACCCTTCTCCCCGACAGCAAGTACTCGTTTGGGTTTGGTGCGCCAACTGACCTGGCACTACCCATCATTGCATCCTATCGGGTATTCCTAGACCAAGACTATAACTGGATTATTCCTTTTGACGAATTCGCCGAAAACTTTCTCCAACACCTGTGGGTTAACTATTACCGTAAATACTTGATATCGGAGAAAACAGCAGGAAATACAGTGGGGACTAAAATTTGTCGCAACTCAGAAATTTGGGAAAGTCTGTACATTTCGGCCCAAAGTTATTTAAACCAGCATTTGGTGAAAATTGTCAATTCCAGCAAGCGTGAAGAATTAACGCTCACACCAAGCTAAAATGTCCACTTAACAATTAATTGTCATCTAAAAAGAGATTATAGGCGTTTTCTAGAATACCAGTCTCTAGGCAAAGCCTAATTGTGTTGCGATCGCCCACCGTAGGCGCTTTGTGCCATCGCAGCGCAAGGGATTTTCAAAATACAGGTTCTGTGGGTTGGCAATTACCGTCTACCCCTAAAACCTGTAGCCTTTACTAGAAAAGGATTTCCGGATTTAAATAGCAAATTAGACTTGACACGATATTTAAATAGCAAATTAGACTTGACACGATGGATTTTACGGCGTACCAAGGTAGGTAAATTGCGCTTTCACGAGAATTATCTGCACTTTATTGGTGCGATGGTCTCCGACCGACCGGAGGTCATCGCAAGAAGGCGGGGCGTAAGCCCATCACATCAATAAACAGTTGCTCCCGTTCAGATGCTGCGGCTTGGGAAGAAGCTAACAGCATCAGCTTCCGGAACAAACACGGGCGGTGAATTAATATCACGATGTCTATTCCAAGAGTAGTTTTAGATACTAAGCCTGATGAAGACCCTTGCAAAGGAGTATCAGAAAACCGACTCGTGCGTTCACACAAGTTAACATTTCAATTAATTTGGCAAAACCCTTTTTGTTAGTAGTGAGTAGAGTAGCAAGGGGGAGTAGAATGAGACTAAAAATGTCTGGGAACAAACGTTATCGGACATTTTTGTGGGGCGGATAAACCCGCTTTATTTGGCGTATTATTTTGAGGCTGTGTGATGACGTTATCACGTACAGACGCAGGTGTAGATACAGAAGAATTAGGGGTTGCGATCGCTCAGTTATCACCGGAACAACTAGCGGTGATCAAAGCAACGGTCGAAGCGGTGGTACAGGCAACTGGCACGCCCAAAATCACTGGGGCGGAAACCACCAGCGAATTGTTTTCTAGTTGGCTCACAAGTAGGGAGTCAGAGCAAACTGTGCGGGCATACCGAAATGACGTGATGCACTTTGTTCAGTGGCGACTAGGCATTGACTATCCAGACTTAGACAATTTAAACCTGCACGCCACCACCAAAGAAGATGTGGACAATTACAAAGCTCACCTACTTAAGAAAGAGAAAACAGGGGAAATTGCTCGTGCTTCTGTCCGCCGTCGCCTTGCTTCCCTTAAAAGCTTTCTGCGCTACGCTTGCGATGTAGGCTACTTGCGGGCCAACCCTGCAATGTTGTTGAAAGTACCTCCGGAGCGCAAAAAGATTAAGGAGCGCACCCTGACTGAGACTGAGATTGAAATCCTATTCGACGCAGCTGCACAAGTTGTAGAACAAGCCCCCACTCCTCACAAAAAGATACAAGCGCAACGCAACCAACTAATTCTGGAGCTTTTTTACTACGGTGCTATTCGGGTAGGTGAGAGTGGTTTAACCTGGGCTACCATGCATTCAAATCAGTCCGGGCTACCTTACATTAAAGTGGTAGGCAAAGGAGACAAGGAGCGCGATGTTCCCATACCAATAGAACTTTACCAATACCTTTTGGCTAATCGACAACATACTAAAGACAAAACCGAGCCGCTTTTCACAAGCCAAAAAACGGGTGAACCCATTTGCGATCGCCACATCCGCCGCATCATCAAATCCATTGCCGAAGTAGCAGGGTTAAGTCGCATCCCCTCCCCACACTGGTTGCGGCACAGCCACGCCACCCATGCTGCTAAAAACACGCCTATTCACATCATCACTAAAACGCTGGGCCACTCGTCAGGGAAAATCACGATAGACAACTATCTACATGTGGGTGAAGATGAAGCTAGCTCTCTTAACCTCAAACGATATCGCTGAGGCTTTGTGAGACATGCCCCGATTAGAAATGGCGATCGCCACGTAACCCATCGCGCCACTACCTCAGAAATGTGAACGCTTGCGTCACCTGAGCGGATGATACAGTTGATCCCCAGCATTCCATTCCCAACCCACGCTCATTGGATCGCGGTTACGAGACCAACTCAAAAATTCTTTGGCGCTCTTGTTTTCTCTTTCAGCAATCAGGCTTTGGGGGCTAACACCGAGTCTTGGGGCAAGACTTTCGTTTGTCCTGGGTTGTAATTCAACTTGTGTTTGTTGGTATGGGTGCACTTGTCTTCGCGGTTTGTTGTTGCCCAATCTCCCAGAGGCGATCGCCCGTTCGATTAGCTCCAGCTTTTTGGTGATGGCTTCAAGTTTTGTTTCCACCGAGGAGCCTTGATCGGCAAGATGGGATTCCAGTTTCTCCAGCTTTTTCTCTAGCTGTTTGACTGATTTACTGCCTGCCGTTACATCGATATCATTATTGATATCAAATTTTATTAGTAATTCCTCTAAGGCTTGCAGCAAGGCAATTGTATGACCCTGCCTATGTAGTTTTGATAATCGCCGAACCACCTTAATTAGTGGAACGGGCACACGAATCATCTCGCTTGGTGGGGACTTTTGATCAGGCATTTGATATCATTTTTGATATCGACATATTGATTGTAAAAGGTTTGGCGCAAAGCTCTAATTTACTGAGTATTAATTGTGTCCATGTTTTGAAAGATTGTTACATTTAGAAACAATCTGCTGTAGAGGAATAATAAAGTTCAACAATAAATAATAAAGTCCAACAATTTCTGTTAGGTGCTTTACCCCGCTCCAGGCATCCGTCCATAAATCGCTCGCTTGTACATCGCGCCCACGCTACGTTATTACTAGAGCGAGCCACCGGCTCATGGCGGTTACGCCATCGCTCTTAAGGCGGGGCGTAGCCGATGCGCCCACATTCTCTTAACATCACTCTCCTAATTGTTCAACTTTTTTATTTGAGCTTGGTGTCTCTGTGTTGAAAGGCTAGAACCAACAGAGTGTTCTGATTATTCTGTAACTAGCTAAAATTTTAACCATGTAGGGGTAGAGCTACCAATGTAGGCAAATGACCGAACTATATAAGGCTGGAATCATTGAGGTAACAGAAGCAGAAGATGAAGATTTATTTGAAGTTGCGGTGCATTTTGAGGGCGATATTTTCTTCCCAACGTCGTTTTTGAAGGCAAAGACCACGCATTGCGGCAAGCTAAAAAGCTCTATGATTGGCTAGAAGCTAATCATAAAGAAATCAAGGGAGAGCAACTGCGTTGGCAATCATACACAGTTACTCGTGAATTTCTAAGAGAGTATCCAGCCTGCTATTTACCTTACTACTATTCAACATACGAACAAAGTTTAGAAGTTTCAATTGTTGAGCCAGACCAAGAAGCCATTGTTTATGGTTGGTTGAGCGCTGAACCTTTACCTTACTATATAGACAAAGAAGATGGTTTGGTAGTTATTGGAGACATTTCAGATAATGCTGTGCTTGCTGGTTGGCATAAAGCTATTGATATACGCATTCACATTTACTCTTTTATCTACCAGTCAAATAGCAGTCACAAGCTTTAATAATCAGTTGACAATTAGGAGCTTTAGGTGCAGCGAAAAATCGAGTTAAAAAGGGGTGTTGATAATACATCTGTTGAAGCCTATTTGGTAGATTTAGTCCAAAGACATGTTGATGATTATGTCAATTATTGGGTAGAAAGCTTAAGGTTATTTAGTCAATCAGATAAATACTGGGATTGGATATTCAAATTAAGATATATTTCCAATCAAGAAAATCTTGAAGGTTACGCAATTGAGTGCGAAAACAAAACTCAAGGATTAATGATAATAGAAACACAAATGCACGGTTCTCGGTTAAATGTTGGTAAGAGGCTAGTTTATGTTGATGGCATTGCCACTGCCCCTACTAACCGAATGGAAATTCAGCGTCCGCCTCAATTCAAAGGTGTTGGTCAAGCACTATTAAATTTCGCAAGAATTAGAAGTGTTGAGTTAGGGTATGAAGGTAGAATTGGGTTGCATTCCTTACCAAGGTCTGAAGGATTTTACGAAAAACAAAACATGTTGAACTGCGGTTCGGAAGAAGAATATGATAATTTAGTCTACTTTGAGTATGGTGTATTGAGACGAAGATAAAGTTCGATCGGGTAAAAATTTATGAACCATCAACAGCAAAAGGATAATTCTGAGGCAAACGAGTCAATAACAACCCAAGAAGCTATAGATTTACTTTTTGGTGAAGGATGGCTCGAAGAGGCTGTTTGCATCGAAGATGAAGCAAATTGCACGATTGGCGCTGGTTTGGATTGGGGTAATGCATTACCACCTTTAATGCTCAACCTTCCTTTATTTGGTCGTCTATCAACGCTGCGTGTATCTCTTAACCGCGAAGTCAGGCTAATAATTGAAACATGGGATTTAGGTATAGGTACAACTTCTGCGACAGAAACTGCAAGGGCACGCATTAAAGAGCGGTTGCTATCTCCTACGCCTGAGTTAATACCTCACTTGGAAGCTACTTTGTTGCAAGATAATTTATACGGTGAAGAGTTTATATCTAACCGCGAAACTCTCAAATCGCTACTTGCAGTAGTTCTTACTGATTCTGATAGAGAAGAAATTGCAGAGAAGGCTGCTAATTCAATACGCACACAAGTTATGTCACAGGTGGATTTTTCCGGAAAACTTTCTGCGTAAATATAATCACAATAATATCGCGTCAAATTCAATCAAAATTAGTTTTCTGCAACCCAAAAGGAACTGATTGATGACTGGTAAAAACCGCAGTCGCTATTCTTCAAACTGGGATACTATCGCACTTGAAGTCAAATCCAAATCAGACTGGAAATGCACGCGCTGCGGTATGCAATGCTTACGTCCAACTGATAAAAGGGATGGATTAAATCGTAGAGAACGCAGCATTAAAACGTTAGTGGTTCACCACCGCAATTATACGCCCGAGGACAACCGAGCAGAAAATCTCGCGGCTTTATGCACAGCTTGTCATATGCTGTTTCATACACGCAGACGGGGAAATGTATCACCAGGACAACTATCTTTGTGGTAGAAAAACTAGTAGTTTAAAACAACTCAATAGTAGATAGTTGAGATAAAGGTAAAAGATAAATATTATCTTTCTAATTCAAGATAACAACATTTGCTGACGCAACAACTTCGTTGAAGCAATTGAAGTTGTATAAACATGAAAACTACTACGAGTTCTAACCCAACAACTAACAAACAATTAGTAAAATCTGCACAGCAAATTCAAAAAAGAAGCACCTTCATAAGCGAAGCAGATTACTACGACTACGAAGCAGAATTAGCACAAGAAAAATCAGACTACTATCACTTGCGGTACGGGTACTAAATTCAATCTCCCTTCAAGCATCAACTCTTCTTAGTCAACAACTAGTAGCAACTAACTGCTAGTTGTTTTTTATATCAAAAGTAAATTATGACTCAAGCAATTGAACGCGAAATCAACCAACTCACTCTCAAAGAATTAAGCCTAGATGCTGCTAAACTTTGGTCACAGATAGAAGAAGCAGGCGAGTTAGGCGAACAAGGTAATGTAGAACAACTCTTACAAGAACTTATGGGTGTTCAAGATGGTATCGAAACCAAAATCGATGCGATCGCCTGGGTAGTTGACCAGTTAAATCTTGACCTTGAAACCTGGGAGGAAAGAAAAGCGCGAGTAGCCGAACTCCACGACCGGGTAATTTCACGTCGCAAAACTCAACTTGAACAAATCAAGCGCACCCTCATCCATCTGCACGAGATTGGATTAATTAGTGACAAAAACATCGGTAAGGAAAGGGTAATTGAAATCAGGGATAACCCACCAAAGGTCGCTAAATTACTAGTAGAAGTAGATGATGAAGATTTTCCTGATGAATTTAGAGTTATTAAGTACCAAGCTAATAATAAGGCAATTCTTGAAGCTTATAAATCTGGTAAAGATATTAGCAATCTTGCCGAGGTAAGTATCGGGAAGCAGGTGCGATTTAAGGTGCAATCAGGTAGTAAGTCTCGCAACAAGAAAAACCACAACTAATGGCATACGCCCCAACCATGTGAATCAAACATAGGTATATCCCATCATTTTACAAAAATATCATCAAATGGTTAAGGGTCAAATCTTAATCATTTTTATTTTTTTTAAACTATTGCATCATTTTAAACTTCTTAAAAAAATCATCAAAACTTTGCCTAAATTTAAACTTAGTGAAGATATAATCGATGAAATTATAGATATCAATGACAGCAACAGTAACTATGTCGGATTAGGTACAAACATCGTTACGATAGGTTGGTATATTTAACCTTATTTAGTGTGGCTAAATAGGTAATTGCAATTGATTAGGTAGTTTCTATTTTCAACTATCAATATGATAATTCAAACTACTGCTAAGTTTAAGTTTAATCTGAAGGGATGCAATCACCCTAAATAAAAACTTAAATATTAGTTATCGGAAGCAAGCTTAAAATGTCATATCACAAAAACCGAAGTATAGTTATCCGTAACGCTATTATCGACAGTTTTTTTATCCTCTGGTGTTTAGTTTGGCGTACTGGTTTGGGGCTAACCTTTTTTATCATCTATGCTTCCCTTGGCTACATATATAGCTGGCCATTCTATCTTCCAATTTCGATTATTTTGGGATTTGCCCCTTGGGGTTGGAAGGTACAAGAAGAAATAAGGGATAGAGAAGAAGAACGAAAAATGAGTAAGTTGGAAAATAAAATTGGGGATGGTTTTATCTATGCCAGAGCTGAATCAAATATCGAGATAAATTACAGGGGAGTTATCTTCCTCAACTCAGTATTTGGCCTATTTATTAGCGGCTTTTGGGGTATAATACTTGGCTGGAAAGCTATTTTGGGTATGATAGTACAGTTAGTAGATAATATCAGAACAGTTATTAAGTACATATAGATAAACAGGTTCATCTAACCAAACCAAACTCAAAAGTTATCTTATCACTATTCCTGCATCAGTTTGATACAGAAAGTATCAAAACTTGGCTTGATGCTGAAACTTTGCTTAACGGGAAAGTTATCATATCAATACTCCCGATACTCCCGACACCAACCACAACTAAATAATTAAAATTCATTTACCCATACATATTAAATATTTCTGGTTTTGGGATAACATCAAAGCCGATATAGTAATATTGTAAAAGTTATTTTTAATATCACACAAGCTAACGCTTAATATAAATAGCAACCTGGCATATCGCTTCATAAATAGCCAGTTACTAGTTATATCAACAGGAGTTAAAACAATGGAATTAGCACAGTATATCCTAACAGGACTTCTCTACATTATTATTTACGGATTTTCTACTCTCCTTATTTTCCAATTCTTGCTAGATATATCTATCGCTTTTGAAAAACACTGTAACTGCACTACATCTACAAAACACAGTGTAATTAAAACCGAGACCTTAACTGAAAAATCCAAAATTCAGATATCTAACAAAAATCAAGTATCTACAACCAAACAGATGACTGTTCAACACTTAAGAAAAAGATGCTCACAAGCTGGAATAAAATGGAGTTATGCTATCCAAGAATCCAAAACAGGTAAGAAACGACATCTCAATCGAGAAGAAATGTTAATAGCTTTAACCCAGATTAAACAGTCAGCATAATAAAAATATAAACTGATAGTAATTTATTATAATATCAGTTTATCTAAACCAGCGATCTGGGCGATCGCTCATCTTGGAGGCTAGCTATAACATCGAAGCAAAACACCAATTGGCATCCAGGTTTTGTGGCGAGGCTGGTTAAAATTGAACGACCTCTGCGTTCACGTAGAGAGGGTTGGCAGCGATCTTGAGAGACTTAACGGGAAAAGTCAGCTAAATTTTTACGTACTGCACGCTTCAGGAATACCAACTGATGAGCAAGGCGATCGCCCCCACTGAAATAGAAGTGATCGCCTTTGCTTTCAGGCAATAAAATATAAGAAAACTGATTGGGAGCAGAAATGACAAAACTAAAAATTCAAGAATATATAGCGAAACACAAGGGTGAATTTCCAAATGGGAAAATTCACCATGAATTGCCTATGCCTACAGATGCAATATCTGTAGTTTCTGATCCACAAAACTGGCATTGCTATCCAGATAATGTGGTCAGAATTTTTCTTTCTTCTTACAAGGAAGATGGAGAGGAGCAATATTTAGTAGGGGTTGGAGATTACAAGCACCCAACTATCTGCACAAATGTTTATAGTTCTCTAGATGATGTTTGCAGTTTTATTGCTAATCGCCCAGAGCAGATTTCTAGAGAGTATCTGAAAATCTGTGGATTTTATTTTCTAGAAATCCCTATATCAAGAGCTTGTAGCATCTAATTGAACATCTATTCTAAACTTGCTGTTCATTTCATGGATCTACAAAAAATCTGTTAACAAGATTAAACAAATGAGTTTAAGTGAGGCATACATCATCCTTGGAACTTTGTTCACGTATTTAGAAAATCATGGTTATAAGGAGCATCAAGACTTTGGTATTAATCATGAAGAACCGCAAAGCTGGTATTTAACTAGCAGACCAATGGAGTTTCTCAATTCCGGCTTCAAAGTCACATGGTATACGGTTTGCGAGTCGGATCATTTTTACCTTGAAACCCAACCTAATGGCTGGTGTCTAATAAACTTGCAGGCTTTTGATGATTATATTGTGAAGTCAGAGGAGATTTAAAAATGGCGGTCTCCAAAATAACTGACCTAATAATCGCTTATAAAACAGAAATGTCCTACCCAGAAGGAGATTCCATCCACTTAATAGAAGGACGAGTTTGGGAATTAGATCAAAATCTCGAATTAACTACTGAAGATATTTTTGATGCTGTGTGTCAAGAATATAACCTGAATGCTGAGTTGATAGAAAAAGAACTAAATTGTAAATGTCCATTTGCATTAACTGGCTTTTTAAGGGAGTTAGAACCGACAGAAGTTTATGATTATTCAACACTTGATTAATTAATCTATTACCTCTTTCATCGAGTCAAATCAACAATAAGCTTTTGACCACCAACACAGAACTCTAATTTCCTGCCTTATGATAATCGTCGAGAAAACTTATATGCCTTATGCACAGCTTGTCACCTGAGTTTTCATACCCGACGCAGGGGAAATGTATCGCCAGGACAACTATCTTTATTTGGAGTCAGCTAGGGATTGAACTAAGGTACTTCCCTAAAATAAATTGCTCAGGCACAATGTGCTTTTTTCAAGGATTATTATTTTTGTGTATTACTGACTTGACTTTTGATATTCTTGATTAACCTAGTATCGTTGGTTTTAATAACTTTACAACCACAATTTGAGTTTTATAGGTGCTGAGGTAGCAGAGAATTAAATTATGTTGATCGAGTTCAATCCACTAGCAACAAGACTGGAAGATTACGCCGCGATTGCAAGGAATGCCTCCATCGTTTAAAATTGGTAGACCCGGGAACGTTGATGATATGACGCGACCTTGCAAGGTTACTCGCGGCACGAGAACACTACCTTACTTCTCTGAAATAGGGCAGGCAGCCTCTAAAATATAAAAAAGCAGCTTTGCATCTGGATGGATTTTTAAGGATGCTCTTGAGTATCAGTAATGAGCAAACACCTTAATCTGTGGTTCGAACTGAACCAACAGCAGCAAGCCACCCTCATCGCCATTAACCGTGCTGACCAGTCAGTAGAGGCAGCACAAAAAAAGTTTGGCTATTAGGTTCAACCAGAGAAAGAGCTGCTGTGTGGCGGCTGGTATCTTTTTTCAAGGCTTGTGCCTAAGCGTCAACTTGCATCGGGAGGAAAAACTTGAGTCAGCTAATGAAAGATAGCTTTCTTTCTGGCTGGTATCAGCTTTGCTATCAAAATTGTCTGTACTTGCTTATCTAACACCGTTTTGTAAATTTTTGCTATCAAGCTCGTGATATCAATTTTGAGTAACCGCCCCTAGTGAGAGATTTATTTGCTTTATTCATTCTCTGATTCATCTGGTAAATCATCGTGTTCGGCAAGAGCGCCAAGAAACTCCTCGACCCCATCTAGATTAAATCCTCGTAAAATTCGTCTTGCTTCCTTAATTCCCTTTGGCGTTAAAACTACCGACTTAACTTGTTTAGGATAGCGTTGTTCTTCTATGAGTCCAGCAGTAGTCAGTAAATCTAAAACATCGAAGTCATAGCCTTTGTAGGCACGCCTACCTTGAAAACATTGTTCATTACCTAATTCACCGTACTCATCTCCTCCAGACACATATAACAATGCAAGAGTCAGAGGCAGAGCGATCGCATTGTAACGACGGGTTTGTTCGGAGCGGATTGTCCGGTCTACTAGCTCATAACCTTGTTGCTAAACTAAACCTTTGTCACTGTAGATATCTGTGCAAAGAATTAAGCCGAATGGCGAAGTGCATTGCGCGTAAAAGCCTTTACCTTCTGGGTCAGTGCAGAGGGTCACTGACCAATTATGGCAGGGGCGGGTTTCTCCTTTGAAGGGCTTAGTCATGAATCGATTAATTTGTCATACTTCAAGTTTATTTTTAGTTATATTCAGTTTATAGATAATTACTGACATTCGTGTGAGTTAGGAGGTTATGAGCGCCAGAATGTTCTGAGCCACCGTTTCAGGGACGGGAATCATCGATAAGCGATTTCCTTATCTGACCACCATTAGCTTCTCGGGATTATGTGAGCTTTGCATTGTAGTCTGGGAGTAGTATTAGATTCAATCTCTATTAAGTAATTTTTTTCTCTCTGTTTCCATCATTTTTTCAATTTCATTAAAAGGCAATAGCAGTGTTTCTTGAATATATTCTCTAGTGTCAAGACTGACATAGCATTGGGTATTAAGACAATCTAATAACAATTTATTAGCATAGCAATAGGCTCTTAAGAGTCCCCATTGTTCTGCATTGTTTAATGGCCAATCGTAATCTATATTACGATACTTTTTATTCAACTCCTTGAGCCGATTAGCCCAAGCACCGCTATCATTTTTATACCACTGGTAATATTCGTCCCAATGCTCGTAAACTCCTTGTGGTAGCTCTTCGTCTAACTTGACTACTTCATCAAAGAATTCTTGATTATCAATCAAATTTGTAGCTACATACAAAGCTTCATCTAAGGTATAAAAATTAGTATCATCTATTGGATGCTTTTCTCTCATTTCATCATCTGACTCTGAATATTCATAATCATCTGCTTGACAGAGAATGATAGATGTAAAATTCTCATTTTCAAGATCTCTATTAGCGATGCGATACAGCAACGATGCCTGAGCGCGAGCATGAGCTAGGTTAATGTCTAAAGCTAGATTTGAATCAACAAGTTCAACAGGAGCGTGAAAATTGCCCATGCCAAAGCCTAAACCACTTCCTGTATAAAAGCTTAACTCTATATTGGAGTCTAGCGACTCTAATAAATCGCTCAGTTCTAAGAATTCCCAATCTTCTAAAAACGGATAGCTTGTATTATCTAATATGCAAATACCCGCAGCTAAACAAAGATAAAATGCTCTAATTGCGGCAGGGTGGTGAGAGCTAGATACTTGAAGAGATTTTTGGTAAGCCCAAGCCAATAATTCCTGAATATATCTATTGTGTGATGCTGCTCTATCAATCTGAATCTTCATAGACAGTAAAAGAACGTCAGCACTTTTTAACATCTCTGAGGTTAATAAGAAAACCTCATGCCATTGTTTGTAAAAAATATACTTGCTCAAATTAAGTAGAGACGGGTCATTAAATATTTCAGGATTGGCTTTAGCTACAATTTCTTTAGCTGTAAAATATTCATGAAATGTCAAGTGAGAAAAGGAATAAATTTCTCTGGCTCTTTCTACTAATAATCCGTGTTGAGCCTCAATAGATTTTAATACAGTTTCACTATCTAGCAGTAAAGCTTCTAGAATTTGGGGAGATTCGGGGAAATTTCTAATATAAGAAGCGATATACTTCTGCACATCCTGTTGTTTCCAGAAATACTCTCCTTTTTCAAAGGTTATGAAAGCAAGATAGCTGAGTAAATTTTCTTTAAGCGGTACTGAAAGCTGCTTATAGACATCATCTCTTTTAATAGCACGTTTAGCATCCCATCTTCTTAAAAGTGTATGAGTTGCTCTTTGATATAGTTCAGTACGACTCCTGGGGAAGTCACCAGCATCCTCAAATTCAATACATAACAAAGTCAGTAATATAGGACTAGATGCCAGTTCATAAATTGATGGATTTTCTTGTAATTGTTCTATAAATACTTTATCAAGATTAGAGTTTTTAGCAGTAAACCACTTGGTTGCAAATGACTGAATTTGTTCCTGGTCAAAATCAGCTACTTCTACCTCTGTAAATTGCTCAAATGTATATTCTTTTGCGGCTATTCTGCAAGTCAAGACAAACCGATTCATAGGAAATCGTTGAGAAAAATCACGAATTTCTCTTATCACATGATTATCTGCCTGCTGTTGGACTTCATCTAAACCATCCAGCAGCAATAATATTCGTCCAGATTCAAACAGGGATATCACTGAATTATTGTCAACCTTATCATCAGCGAGTTGTTGACAGATGTAATCTAATAATTTAAGTTTGACCTCGGTATCTGCAAACTCTTTAAGAGATAAAAATATTGGGAGATAATTACTGAATATTTGCTCTGATATACATTGAATTGCTAAGTGCTTTAAAAACGTTGTTTTCCCTGCTCCTGGTTTTCCTAAAACCAGGAGTTTATCATATTTTTTGACGGCTTCTAATCCCGGTACTCGTATTTCAAAAACTTGAGGTAATCCCAATCTATCAAAATTATTTTGTTCAATTGTTTGTGTAAGTTCCTCAATACTCTTTCGCTGTCTTCCAGTAATTTTATCTAAAATATTTAAAGTAGTGTAAATGTGGTTAATCTCAATGGGGTAAGTCATATCTAGTACCTTCATTGTTCCACATCTTTGAATAATACTATTTTGAGTTTTTTGACGAATGTCTGCAACTAGCTTATTAATTGATTCTTTATTTTGAAATTCGGATATGTCAAGAACCTCTTGAGTAGGTATCTTAAGGGCTACACAAATTTTAGCAAAATTCTCTTTTTCAACAGGTTTACGAGCAAAAAAATTATGAATAGTACCTGGCGAGAGTTCAATTTTACCTGCTAAAAAATCTTTAGTCCAGCCTTTTAAGTCTAAAGCTTTTTGAGCAATTATATAGCCTTCAATTGATAATTGAGATGACCGTTTAGACATAATTATCACTTTGTTTTATGAACTATTTAACTTTAACAAGTCTTTTTAGTAACTTTCTCTAAGATATCTACGACTTGTCTCTAAGTTGTCTATAAGATAATTACTCACTTTTAAGCAGTAGATTCCTTTATGCGTCGCCTGCTAGTCAAATCAATTGTCGCGATCATTCTGTTGTGAGTCACAGACATTTGCCTGCCAATATGCGGGAATAATGGGGGTTCGGAAGTGGCGACTTGCAATCAGAGCTATTACAGGCAACTGCCATCTAAGACAGGAAAGGTCTGTGTAAGTTTGATATTTTTCGTGAATACGAATAATGTAAGTTTTGAGATCATCTAATGTCTGTGGCAATCGAAACGGGTGGAAATTAAACCCACTGGCATAACCTGCATTAGTACTGTACAAATAGTTATCTGTATCTTTGTCTGGAAACCAAAGCTGAAAATGAGTGCTTGTAAAAGTTCGAGTAATAGCTTCTTGGAAAGCTTTATAATGATTAGTAAGATTCAACACAGCATACCAACCAGCTAGCATGGGCAAAAGTGTGGAAGCGTGCATCAACTCTTCTTTTGGTGGAGCTTGACCTACCTCCATAGCTACAAGGTCATCATAACTATCAGAGGCAATAGGGAAGTATTTACCAATCCTGTAAGTTTTGGTCGGCTAGTGCAATCGTCTTACGCAAATGCTTTTGGGCGGACTCTGGAAATAGGTATTCATCAAGGAAATAACGTTCAATAAGCAAAGCTAATTGGTCACCACCCCAAAACTCAAACTCAATCTCGCCATATTTTGGATCAGTCGCAGTGTTCCTATGGGTAAAGTTTACCCAGTCAGGCTCAACATCCTGCTTTATTTCACCCCCAGTAGCAAGGATAATTTTTTTTGGTAGCGCCTCATGTTCTGGTCTAACACGGTTACGCAGGTATGAGTCAAGTATTTCGTTGAGCGAAGGACGCACAGCATTTTTCCCAGTATCCCAACTGCTGCGAGTAATATCTCCCTCTTTCACAGTCAATAAAAATAGTTTCTGTTTATTATCTTTAGGGTCAACACCAACAGCAGGAATATCAACACCAAATTGGCGTGAACCAACAGCAGGACGACTTAATAAATCAATTCCCATCATCAATAGAAGGTCGGGGAGTAGTGCATCTATCTCGCCTGATTCTTTGAGCATACTGAGATATTCACGGATAAGCAACTTCATACAGTAGTCTCCCCTGTGATTTCATCTTCTGTACTGTTTTTCGTATTGTTTAACCCGACATTCTGCCATTGAAGCCGCATCCTAAATTGTCCAAGGGGGTTGATAAGTTCTCCTTGTGGAAATTCTGCTTCATAGGAGAAAGTAGCCATCTGAGATGGTTCTGTAAAATCACCGTCCCGCTCATACGCAATAGCGCGACCGTACTTAAGTTTTACCGTTGGTGATATACTTGCGAATACTGAACTTTGCTCCGCTTTTTTCATTATTAAATCTTCCTGCTTCCACTTGGCTAATTGCAGAAGATACGTTCGCTGTGAAGAAGGTTTGAGTTCCTTGAGATAGGGTAGTTTTTGCCGCGCATCAAAATAAGCATCAGAACGATTTAATGCCTCCTGAATTACATTGAGTTCAGCTTCTGTCACATCATCATCTTTCATCCTGCTTTTGAGGTAATCGCCAGCGTCATGCGGGTGATTGTAAAGTACGTACTCACTGAAAAATTCCACTATCAAGCTAGCAATATTAAGCGAATATGTTTCCCGGTTTAGTGCTGATAATAGAAGTGCAGGAAGAGAAGCAATATCTGTTATGTAACCTGCAAGCCTATACAGCACCCAGACAACTGTTTGCTCATCAAGGGTATCAAGTACTTCTTTATTGAGCGTTATTGAACGGCGATTTTTTGCTGTTTTTTTGTGAATAAATTTCGTTGTATCGTCATCACTTTCATGTACTGGAATTGAATTAAAGAAACGAATTACATCACTTCCAGCAAGGTTCAATTGTTTATTATGAGATGCAAACCAGCGTGTAATTGTACTATTGAGTGCGTTGAGATGGTTATTATGTAGCTCAATAAAAGTGCTATCAATAATTTTTGGTAGTGATGCTTGTTCTCCAGAACTATAATCCCAACCTAATGCTATAAACTCAACTAGTTGAAGGGCAGTCTTGGGATCATTTTTTAAACAGTAGTTTATACAATAGTCTAAGCTATCCAACATTTCTGTAGAGAAAGAAGGTATCTGCACTAAATGAAGAAGTACTTCTTTGTACCACGAGCAACTGTAGGCTTCACTTGCTTTCTGAAACAATATATTGCTCAACTGTTCCCAGACAACATGGTTCTGACTTGATGCAAATTCAACTAGGATTGCTGCTGCTTCATCTGATTTATTTGCTAAATTGCCGTAGGCTTGTAGCAATACAAGGTCAGTCTCTACGTTGAATTTTTCTTTGAAACTATTGAATTTATCCAAAGTGGCTTGTAGTAGATCGGACTGCTTGCTAGTTTCGTAACTAAACTCACCCAGGAAAGCAATACCTATCTGCCGAAGTATTGATTGTTCTGAATTTGTCAAAACAAGAGCGCGACGATGGGCTTCGTCAGGGTTGAATTTGGCAAGTCCTCGAAGAGCATAAAAAGCTAGCGAAACTATACGCGGCTCTTGAGCTACTACAAACTTGTTGTATATAAAATCAGCATTGCTTTGAGAATGAGCAGCCAGATTCTCAACAATTGAGTATATCTTATATCCAGCATTGGTTTGAAATATTAGTTCAAACACATCCACTAGAGATTCAAGTTTAAGGTCAAGTTCTGGAAGTGCATCGCAGAAAAATTCGTAAATCTTCTCTCTTGATTTATCTCGTTTTTCTCTTGATGTTTCTAGTCTGGCTACTTCTGCTACACGACCCACTAAATCTTTTTTATATTCAGAGTTAAGTACAAGCAATACAGCAACTCCGATTTGACTACCAACATTTATGCGAATACTGCACCTGTATATCTCATAAAACAAACTGGCAAAATTTTCAAGTTCGTCCCAAGCCGCTATTACTAAATTCACAGCATAACGAACTAAGTAGTCGTGCCGAACTGCTGGATCAGAAAAACCTACCTTGCCATTATCGCTTCTCAGAAACCCAAGTTCAAGTCCCGGACTTAAATCAACTTCATCAATTGGCGGTATAGGCACAGTCTCCTTAGATTGCTGATAAATTCTACCAGCTGCCCATTGTAGAGATGCGTGTGCTTCTGGATAACTTTGTCGGATTTGTTGCCAGTGTGGGGTGAAGTTCATCTCGCTATACACAACTATATGCTTGTACTTTATTAAATATTTTTTGGAAGTCCCTAAACGAAATTACCCTACTTATGAATTTTGGGTGACGTTTATATAGTTCCCAAAAGAATGCCGCGGGTAAAAAATGCGATCGCGCCTCGCCGTTGATTGACTGAGATTGCGATCGATTCCTCTGGGACATCGACCCCATCACCCCAGGTTACTACTTGCGGGAATTCTTGGCGATTTGACATTGAGCATTCCCGGATAGCCATTATCGATAAACAGATATTGGGCTGGCATATTCAAGCAATCGTTCCCATCCCCAGACCCATGCAGTTTTTACTAGGATCTCTTTACCGTTGCTGAATTTGATAAATTCTCTACCTTCGTCAGAAAATACATCAACAACCAATTGATTTCGCACATCGCGTCCCCACATTTTTTCTGAGGCATTCCACCACCGTTGCTCAGGCGAAGATAACATCTCCCTTTCTAAATATTCATCACGCCATGCTTTAGGCTTCCAATTATCTTGTAACGCACGGATTAATAAGGCATTGGGAAAAATCTCTTTCTCGTGTTCACTCAACCACAGTGCATATTCGATTGCACTTCGCAATGCATCCTCTAAATCATACGAACAACCTTCAAGTGCATCTTGGACTTCGGCATCGGCAAAATTAACACCGATAGTTATCAGCGCTCCTTCATATTTCTTAAATACCTCGTACTCAACCGATTCCTTTTCCCAAAACCACATACTACACCCCCAGAAATATTGAACTCCATTTGTAGTAGATTAATCGTAATCCAAGAACTGGTAATTAAATCGCTACGCATTTTGAGAATCAGGAAATGCCTTCTAAATACCAGTCACATTATCCAGAAAACTGGTCAAATATCGCTCTGGAAGTCAAACAATCTGTGGGCTGGCGTTGTTCTAAATGTCGGTTGCAGTGCATTCGCCCCGGTGATGATACCAAAAAACTTACCTGTTTCCTTAGAATGGAGCAAATGCAACCATATACTGAAGAAACGGTTGAGTTAGATAAACAGTAGTAAATTATGTCAACAATCCAACGCTTATCAAACGGATTAAACCTAATTATTAAGTACGATGAATCAGCCAATGTTGGTATTGGCTCAGAGATAAGCGAGCCGGGTATCATTTATGTAGAGGATAAATCTTTGAAAACTTATACCAATATGTCAGAACTTGAACGTCATAATATGAATTCTTGGGGTTGGAAGTGGGATAATGGATTGTGGATCATAGACCTAGACTAAAACATTATTAGACAACAAGAGTAAACGGTTCATTCTAAGTTAACTTGCGGTTAGCTTCAAGAGAGCGTAGAATTCTTTGATCTAGCTATGGTTGGCATCCACCACTCCACCACAGAGACTCTGTAAATAATGCGAAATAAGTGTAGAGGAAAATATGAGCGATCGCTTAATGGAAAAACTGTTTAATGAGGCAGTCAGCCCAATCTTCTCTTCAAACAACTTAACTAAATATTCAGCGCTCAAACAAAGAGAAGACGAATTCAAAGCATTATTTAATATTGAACTAGTAGAATATGTTGACTCAAAAAGAGGATTTAACTTTTCTTTATTTATCCGCGACTTTTTGAGCGAAGCTAAATTGCCATATAGCAGTGCTGTTCAGCAAAAATATGGAGAGCGAGCGGCGAATTTGATTGGGGAATTAATTTGTATTTGAAAGCCAGATTTTTTCTCAATTAAACTAAAGCATAAATAAGGATTTTAATTGATTTTTAGTAGCTTAAGCATTGCAGAGATATAAGTTGATCCTAATTAAAATGCTGCTTGAAAAGTGGGTAAATTTGTGCAGCAATAGATTCAAATTTATCCCCATCTGGATAGGGTCTGGCAATCTCATTTCCATCTTCATTCAGCCAAAAATGCTGATTTGGAGAATAATACAAGGATAATATTGCTCCACGCCACCATCCTCCAAGAATTAGTTCATCTTTAAAGTAATTAAGATAAAAATCCACTCTCGTATTTCGGTATAAATTGCTATTAGGATTTGGTTCAGGGCGATTTTTGGGGTTAAATTGTTCAGTAAAATATCCTTGAAATTCAATGTTAATAAAATCTTCAGATATTTTAACAATCAGCTTGTATCTAGTATGTGCATAGGCTTGCGCTGCAATCGCGCAAACAGCCAACTCCAATTCTAATGATAAGTCTGATAAATTCATAGCTCTTTTTTGCTGTCAACTCACCACCATATAAGGGACACCTTAACTGAGTTTCCTCACGCTTAATATTTTCACCCTAAACTTCGACTTTCTCAAGGTTAATTACTCTGTTGCATTAGTAGTGAAGCATAAAATGGTTCTTGTCAGATTTTGGTGATGATGAAAGGTTACGCACTTTAAGGCAGAAGGCAAGAGGCTCAGTTGGCAGAAGGTTTTAAAACGTTTTCTTATCCGGGCGTGGGATTTGTGACTTCAAGGGGCGATCGCTTACGGCTTTCTTGTGATGAGATGTTCTATAATCCAAGCAAAGCTTCAATTGTGGGAATTTTTCCTTCCTCTTCCTTCTGCCCGACGCTCGCGGACTCGCTAACGCTGCGCTATCTGCCGTCAGCATAGATGCCTTACCCCAACCAAGATGACCAAAAGTTGCTAAGAACCCATATTTTGACCTTTTTATAGTGTAAGTCACAGAATGCTAATCGCTCTCACCAATATTGTTGTATCGAATATCACATCCTTAGTTCTTCCTTTGGACAAGATAGCCTTGGCGGTAATCACTTTTCTTTAATTTGGAAGCTTGACGTGCAGACCACTGACGCATAGGAGTAACTTTCTCTACATGAAGTAGCTTTTGGCGATAAGTATTATTATCTGTCAGTTGGGCGATCGCACCAGCAATAAATCGAGCGCAGCGTTCTGGTTGAGACGACACTTGTTCCTCTGCAAACCGAATGACAAGCCAGTTGGCATCGGCAAAACACTTGTTCCTGTAATCATCCTCGCCGATACAGTGGGTAGGCTTAAGAGTTGCAAACGAAATTGGCTCATCAACCTCCAAATCTATGTGTAAGCCAGTATTTGGTTCAATAATAAGAAAATCAGCCGTAAATGGTAGTCGATGCCCTGGAGGAAGCATCACCTGCTGGGGAGAAACAATTTCACCAAAATAGTGTTTGAGAACATTTTCAAACAGCCCCTCACTTGCCCCGATTGGTGCATCTCCCTGTCCAGAAGGAAAAACTAAAGGGGTAAACTGTTTTTTTTCTTTAACTAACTCTGGGATAACAACAATTGGATATTCTGGTGTCTTTGCCATACTTGCACTAACTCTTCATACTGCAATTATCTAAATTCCCAACGCGATTACACAATCAACAAAATACTGAAAATCAACCAACTTTTTTCTAATTTATGGACGCAAGAATTAGAAAATTATCAGTTCTCGTACAGCATCCCTTCTGGATAAGATTACTTCTGAGTACGCTACAAGCAACTAAGATGAAGTCTAGCTTTGACTATCTAGAAGACCTTCTTGCGGACAACTATCCAATCATCGCCTGCGAATCTCCCCTCCAAGAACGTCACCGCCTCCTCACCCGGATCACTACTTACTGTCAGCAAGCAGGCAAAAAAGCCTATATCTGGAATCTCAGCGAGGACAGTATTAAAGAACTAGTAGTCAGCGCCGAAGAAAATCTGGTTCTTCGAGAGTTTGACGACTATAAACCTTCCATAAAACAAAATAAAGAAGACTATTTTCAAGTACTCAATTTTTGGAAGGTTTATTCTGGCACTGGAGTATTAATCGTTGAGAATATCTTCCCTTGGATAAAAGAAAATACACCTAAAGAAACCGATTTTATTATATCGGAATGGATTAAGTCGTCGTTAATCAATCTCAAATTTCATACCAAAGATAGTGGTAAAACTACTATATTACTAGGAGCCAACACTGAGATAGCAAGCGAAATAGCGGCAGAAATTCCCCTATGGAGTCAAGAACTACCAGATGCACAAGAAATTATTGACAGTTTAATTAAAAGCAAAAATTTTTCTTTCACCTATACGGAACAAGACTATTTAGAAATTGCTAACGCTAGTGCTGGTTTGTATATTTCTGATATTATGTATTGCCTAAACGATATTAGTAAAAATCATGATTTAGGAAATTCCAGTGAGATAGCCAAGCTTCTGCTATCAAAAAAAATTCAACTGCTCAACCGCTTGTATGACATTGAATTCTTACCTCCGCCAAAAGTCCAACTTGGTGGGTTGGAACTCATGCAGCAGTCATTCAAAAAGTTCAAGCGATTGCTTACCCCGCGTGCCAAACAATATAATCTGCGTGTACCCAAGGGGATTATGCTTGTGGGGCCACCGGGGACGGGAAAATCACACTCAGCAAAAGCCTGTTCCCAGAATATGGGTATTCCCCTTATCATGGTCGATTGGGGCAACTTTAGAAGTTTTGGCAACCAAGCAGAAATGAAACTCAAACGCTTGTTGCGACTGGCAGATAGGCTCAACCAAGTAATTTTGTACTTTGACGACTTCGATAAAGGCTTCGCCGGAGAGGATGACCTCGCCAAACGGCTTGCTGGCCAGCTGTTGACATGGATGCAAGAGCGCACGTCAGATGTTCTGGTCATCGCCTCAGTCAACCGAATGGAATGGCTGCCACCCGAACTCACCCGTGCCGGACGGTTTGACTATTTATTTAAGGTAGACCTGCCCAATAATGGGGAAAGATATAGTATCTTCAAACTGCACGCTGCCCGATTTGACGAACGTTTTCGCAATGGCGGCGACCCCTGGAGCGAGGAACAATGGCGCAGAATTCTTAAAGCCACCAATCGGTGTGTAGGTGCAGAAATCCAGACAATTGTAGAACGCGCCGCTAGTACCATATTCTGCGAAACAGTAATAGAAGATACCTACGCATCAAGCAAACTTCCCGCACTCGAATTAACAATCGAAGCATTGCTAGAAGAACGCCGCCAGATTAACCCGCTTGCCATCCGCGAAGCCGATAAAGTCGAGTCGATGCGTAACAAAGCTGACCAACAAGCTTTACCTAGTAGTCCCCTCGACGAAAGCAAGTTTGCTGTTGGTAACATCGAGATTTTTAGCTAATGAAAGGAGTCAGAATACAGAATTCAGGAGTCAGAATAACTCCAGCCATAAAGGAAGGAGTTTCGCGCTGGTGGTTAAAAACTTTTTTGTTTTACTTAACAACTCTGATGAGGCTTTAAACCAACAGTTAGGAGTCATTCGTACAAAGTCCTCAAGCCTTACGCAAGCGTTCTCCTGAATTCTGAACGGCAGTTGCTACAACGGAGGACACCTCCGCAACGCACTGCCTCCTCCTGAGTTCTGACTACTTCTTTGTAAAGATCATAAATCAATTCAAAGTTTCATCATGTTTGGACGAAAGCAAATGTAACCAAAACATTTCAACAGTTCATAATGCTTGCCATTTCTAACCACTCTACTACTTTATTTATCTAAAACTATGGAAGTCACAAGACAAACCTCTCAAACCAACATTCAAACTAAACAAGCACAAAATCCAGAAAAAAGCCTATTTTTCAAATTCATCAAATTTATCAAAATTGCCGGGCCAATTGCTGGTTTTACTGCTGCCCTCTCACCCCTACCCATATACTTTTGGACTCGCCAGCCCCAGTACCTACCTATTGGTGCAACCTTTACCAATAACAATCAAATAGTTCAACTCGAACTAGCAGACGATAGAAAAGAATATGCTCACGGCCTCAAATTTCGTAACTCGATTCCCGAAAATCACGGAATGCTATTTGTCCTCAAAAAACCTGAAAAGGTTAAACTTTGGATGAAGGATACGTATATTCCTCTAGATATGATATTTCTCCAGGACGGAGTTATTAAATCAATCGTAGAGGCGGCTCCTCCTTGTAATACCAAAACTTGTCCTAAGTACGATTCCATCTATCCTGTTAACCAAGTTATCGAACTACCTGCTAACAGTACCAAAACCCTCAACCTCAAAGTAGGCAAGAAGCTCCATCTCGACTTCAACCCAAATAAAACGCAGAATTAGTTGACGGAGAATTTATCCCTCACGACAACCTAACGGTGAACTACCGTAATTACACTACCTCATATATCCATCTCTGACCCCCGATATAGACTATATCGGGGGTCAAACATTATGAAATAAACCACTGATTTAAATATTGGAAGTTGTCAATAAAAATTTTCTAATTTTTCACTAATGATTTACTAAAAAACATAGTGTCTAAAATTGGAAAATTCTTAGATGCTTTTACGGATATTAATCTCATAAAATAGGTTTACAAGCGAGAAGTTGGAGCAGAGATTTACTCTAATCCCAACTTTGGTAAAAAGCAGTAATTCAGTCGTAATTACCCCTACAAAGTTTCATCCACTAATTTCCGAAATAATCTACTTTTTTTATGAGAACAGACTACGAATCTGATTTTGGCAACGACCGCAATCGCATTCCTTCCTACGAAGAATACGGATACTCCGCTCCCACCCGTCGCCGTCGCAACTGGAAAGAAAACGCCAGCATCGCCGGACTAATGGCAGTTGGTACTGGCTTGATGATTGCAGATATCTCCATCCACCACATGGTTATGGCATCGCTGGCCTTTGGAACTGGCATTGTAGCGTTACTACCCAAGGAAGCAAACTTGCTACTTTCCAACTTCGAGAAATGGCAGCGCAAGTATGGCATCAATATCTATACCGTCTTGTTCTGCTTGGTAGGTGTAGTATTTATGTTGGATATGGCCGCTGCACCTGCAAACGCCCAGTTCATGCAAAACGCAGAGGACTTTTTCACAGAGTATTTTACAGGTGTTGACGCAGACATCATTAAATACGTATTCGCAGTACTGCGCGGTTTGTTCTTAATTTACCTTGGTATTGGTCTGATCCGGGTCGTTCAATCAGCCAGAAACGACGAGGATTGGCAAACAATCGCCCGTACACCAATTATCGTTGCTCTCACAGTTGTAGTTGGAGACTTGCTCGCAGGACTGGTAACAGGCTGAGGAGCCACTCGTCAAAAAAGCCACCACGAGTGGCACACTTCAAAGTGCCACTCATCAAGATTTCAAAAGCTGACTTTTGCCTTTCGCAATCATGACAAGAGTTCGGGAATTTCGTACTGTCAACCGCGTATTAGGAGATCAACCACGTCTTGGGCCATTCCCCGCCGACCAAATTGTTCCCTGGAGTGCGATCGCTCTCATCTCCTACATGGTAGTCAAGGGTTTTATGCAAGCTTCTTGGCTTGTAACCGGAATCGTAACCGCCTGGGGATGGGCAACCTGGTGGACAGTAAGTTCCAACAAAGCCTTTTTTGGTAAGTTTGTCGGCACACCCCGCATCACTCGTGGCTATAAACCTTTTGTCTCTCTCGTTAATCCTCTACAACCTCAACCCAAGAAAAAGCGCAAGCTTAAAAAACGCAGATAAAGCTTCTCGATTAATAAATATCACTGAACGAAACTACAGGCTATGAGTTCGACCACCTCAACGAAAATAAAGCACAAAATTGGGAAAAAATCTCTCGATACCGAACAATTAGGTGTTGTCAAAAACCTGACACCGTTTGAGGATATTACCCATTTAGCCGGGATTGCAAGTATCTCGCTTGCTGGTCGTAGAGATATCGGCGCACTTATTCTCCAGAAAAAAGAAGATATTCAAATCAAGTTCTGCTTTGACGTACAAGGAATTCACCCGTCTTTACCAGAAGAACAGATTCTCCCGATTTTTGAAAATATTGAAGGCGGACTCAAAGAACTTCCCGAACGAGAAACCTTGACAATTCACCTTGGTTCGTTCACTGATGATTTTCTCCGGCAGCAGGAACTAAAAAAGATAGAGGATAAATGCGATCTAGAGCAATTAACTTTATTAGTGCGATCGGAACGTCTGCGAGCAAGAGAACTCACCGAAGCAGGAACCCGTAAAAATAAGTTCTTACGTTTCTGGTGTACCTATAGTGTCCTTGCTTCTGAAGACAGTCGCTCAAATGATGCCATTGAAAAAACTATCAAACAGTTGCAGAACGCCTGGTTCCAATTTACTGGACAAATCCACGGTGTTCGGCAAGAACGAATCGAAACAATTTTACGGGATAGTTTTACCTCTGGGTTTCAACGGTGGGAACAACTTTTTACTAACTCAATGGGGCTTTCAGTACGAGCAGTCACAAGTGAGGAAGTATGGTCAATTCTTTGGAGTCAGTTTAACCGTAGCGATGCACCCAAAGTTCCCAATCCCCTCATATTAGATGAAGAAGGGCTTCGAGAAGTTCAAAGCAGCGATTTCCATATTCGCCACCTGATGCTGGAGAACGAGAAATCTGTCCCGTTTCTCGATCGCAGCTGGGTAAGACTACAAGACAAGTATATCGGTGTCCTGCAATTTAGCGAAAAGCCCCAAGGCTGGGTAGACGAATACGCCCAGCTTCGATACCTCTGGGAGGTAATATCCAAAGAAAAAATCTCCGATACTGAGATTATCTGCCAGCTATCTAAAGCCAACCAAGGGTTAGCAAAAACTGCCCTTCAACGGATTACCAAACAGTCAATTACCTCCAGCGCCATGTCTTCTGAGAAGGGGTCAATTGACGTAAAAGCCAATATGAACATTGAGGAGGCAGTTAAGGCACAAGAAACTATCCTCAGAGGCAGTTTGCCCATCCACACTGCTGTTGTTTTTTGTGTCCATCGTCATAGTCGTCAAAAACTCGATGAAGCTTGCCAATACCTATCTAGCTGCTTCTTGCGACCTGCTGTAGTTGATAGAGAAATTGAGTATGCTTGGAAGACATGGTTACAATGTGTACCTATTGTCTGGGAAAACCTACTTACAAGACCCTTTAACCGTCGCCTGCCCTATTTCTCATCAGAAGTTCCCGGACTCATGCCGATAGTTAGAACGGCTACAGGAGATAAATCCGGGTTTGAGCTAATTGCTGAAGAGGGAGGAACTCCAGTACATCTCGACTTGTACAAGCAGCACAAAAATCTCGCTATTTTTGGTACTACTCGTGCTGGTAAATCTGTCTTAGTAGCAGGTCTATTAACACCTGCCTTAGCTCAAGACATTCCCGTAATTGCACTTGATTATCCCAAACCCGATGGTACTAGTACGTTTACCGACTATACCAAATTTATGGGAGAAGAAGGGGCATATTTCGATATTAGTAAAGAATCGAACAATCTATTTGAATTACCTGATTTAAGGGGGTATGAGCCTGAACTTATTAAGGAGAGGATGACCGATTTCAAGGAATTCCTGAAATCAACATTAATGATAATGGTACTAGGGACAAACCCTGTAGGGGTAAGTCCGACAATGATATCAAATATCGAGAGTATTATTACAATTACCATTGAAACTTTTTACAATGACGAAGATATTAAACTTCGGTATAAGCTAGCGCTAGAGAATGGATTAGGAACAAGTGAATGGGCAGATATTCCCACACTTAAAGATTTCTATAATTATTGTTCGCCTGGGTTTATCAAACTAGATTCAATCACTAATAATAGTAAAGAAATTCTTGATGCTCTTGACCAAATCAGATTGCGATTAAAGTTTTGGCTGAACTCACGAGTTGGGCAATCAATCGCCAATCCATCTAGCTTTAAAACTGATGCGCGACTACTGGTATTCGCACTGCGATCGCTTGGGAGCGAAGCTGATGCCGCAGTTCTTGCCCTTAGCGCCTATTCCGCAGCCTTACGTAGAGCTTTATCATCTAAAGTCTCAATATTTTTCTTAGATGAAGCGCCGATTTTATTCAGTTTTGACAGCATAGCCGAGTTAATTGGTAGACTCTGCGCCAACGGTGCAAAAGCAGGTATACGTGTAATTTTATCTGCCCAAGAACCAGAAAGTATTTTCCAAAGTAAGTCTGCTTACAAGATATTTGCTAACATCACGACCCGTCTTATCGGTCGGATTCAAACATCAGCTGTTGACCCATTTGTTAACAGGTTTAAATATCCTTATGAAATCATCTCACGCAATAGTACTGAAGCATTCTTCCCAAAACGCGAAAGTATCTACTCACAGTGGTTACTTGACGATAATGGCAAACTTACCTTTTGTAGGTATTACCCTGCTTATTGCTTACTTGCAGCAGTAGCAAATAACCCGAATGAGCAAGAATTACGCACTCTCTTCCTCAATAAATATGCCGATAATCCAATGCTGGGTATGGTGAGATTTTCTGAGGCATACATACAGATGCTTCGGGGAGATGAGTTAAGCGAAGAAGCAAAACAATTACTGGATAACAATAAGCAATTAAAGCAAAAATTATAGAAGAAAAACTAACAAATAATCTGGACTGGGAAAAAGAAGAATCAATAAATCATAAAAAAGTGGCTTAACTTTAATTGCCACATTGGTTATTTTATCCACCAAAAGTATGAAACCAAAGTTCAAGTTTACTAAGAAAGGGGTAATAATCGGGTCAATAATTGGTCTGGTTAATTTACTCGGTACAGCACCCAGTTATGCCTTTTCAATTGACGATTTCTTCAAGGTTTTAGGCAAATTCAATAACTATTTTGAGGAAACCAAAAACGAACTCACCGCAGCAGCTAATGAATGGGGTGGGATGAAAAGCGAAGCTAAAACTGCTATTCAGACTGGCAGTATGGATATGCCAGACCCAGTAAATTCAGCCGAAAAGCTCAAAGAGCAACTCAAGGGAAAGGGTAACTGGAATGAAAGTAACACAGTTGAAGGTGCTGTAGGTGCAGCTAACGAACTGGAGAGAGAAACCACCCGCGCCACGATCGCCAGCGTCTTAGGGGAAGTCGGTCAGGAACGTACCAAAAATGAAATAGAAGCGACTGAACAAACTGTAGCTGAGGCCAAAGAACTCGCGGAATCTGCACAATCAATGGATGCTTCACAAAACATTCTCAAGGTAATTGCTGCCCAAAACTCGCAAATTGTCTCAATGTTGGGGCAATCCCGCACCGACGGACTGCAAGCACGGCACGATGTCCAGCAAACTAACCTGATGCTATCTCAACTTGCCAAACAAGGGGCAAGCGATCGCCGTCGTCAAAACCTGATGATGGACGGTATCAGTGCCCAGTATATCGAAATCAGTGGGTTTAGCAGCCTCAAAACTACTGCTGGGCAATAATTCACCCTAATTAGTTGGTCATCTCTGCAATTGAGATGACCAAACCTTCACGCCTGTTAATCAAGTGCTATGTTAGAACACCTCATAATTGCAACCGACCCATTTTTTGGACAAGACATTTTAGAAAATGCCGCCGCTGGAGCGCAATTAGTAGCTGAAGGTTTCAATGAACTTTGGCAAGAAACCCTCAACGGTAGCTTGTATGGCTCGATGTGCAAAGTTGGTCAGTTTTTTGCGATCGCAACTCTCACCCTTTTTATGGTTGAGTGATGTTCAAACAACAAAAAATAGTAGAAAAAGAATTCCGACTAGAGCTTGGGAAGCTGCATTTGCACTATCTGAAAATCAAGACTTTCGGGCAAACTTCCTCAAAAAGTTAGCAGAAATTGTCCCAAATGGTGTATTTAACGGTGAAGTTCAAGTCTCACTCGTCACGCGCCATATCTCTGAACCCAGAAAAATCAAGGATGGAAAGTGGGAGGTTGATTATATCGGTACCCTTGTCAGCTTTGATAGAAATGAAAATCAAGGTAAAGGAATCGCCTTTAACAAAACAATTACTGTCGAAGCTATCGATACTCCCAAGTTACCGCAAAAGCCAACTGAACTTGATAAAAAAATTTATTTAGTACGAGAGCCAGGTTTAGAAATTACTCAAATTGTTGATTATAATCTCGGCAAAAAAGAAAATAACTAGTAATTAGATACCAAAATATGTTACAGCTACAAGATGAGGCTTCAAATAAGCATGAATTATCTTCCGTAGATAGTCTTTTACCAATCGATAGTGCAGAGAGAAAAGCTGTAGAAAATGAACTGGAAGGTTCACAATATGAGGTGGCTGAAGAAGATGAACTGGAAGTAGAAGATCCCGCATTAATACAAACTAAACACGATTTTGTCACATCCCCCTGGTCAAGATTAGGAATTATTGGTGGTGCATTCGGTGCTGGGTTCCTAGTTATATTTGTTGTCCTCAACGGCATGATGAATGGGGGTGGTAAAAATGCAAAAAAACCAGAAGTAACCCCTACCCCCACTCCCACGGTTGCCGCATCTGAGAAAAAAGATGGGGATGTTTATGCCAAGCTTGCCCTTGCCAAGCAACAGGAAGAACTTGATGCACTAAACGGTAAAGGCAAGACGGAAGACAAAGAAGAGAAAAAGGAAGGTACTGAAGAAGAACAATCTAAAAACAAAGAGAAAACACGTTCTACTCGACAACGAAGGGTAGTCGCTCAAGAAACTCCCCCAACTTCCAGAAGACGTGTATACCGAGAAGAAGCACCCGAAACTGTTAGACCAAGACGTAGAGAAGTCGCCTCACAGCCAATACCACCCCTGCGTCCTAGCGCTCCTCTGCCAAAATTTGCCAAACAAATAGTTGCCAGCAACCAGAGTGTCGCCAAAGACCCAATAGCCGAACTCGAACGCCTGCGTAGCCTGGGTTCGGTTGGTCGGGTTGATTATATGTTAGCCAGTACCACTGTCAGTGAACCTACAAGCACAACAGCAGAAGAAGTTACAGCTAAAACTGAAGAAACATTACGCCCAACAGAACAAAATACCAGTCGCTCCCGTCGTCGCCGTAACCGCCGCAGTGAGAATACCGAAACAGTTGCCAACACTCCCAGTCAAATTGAAGAACTACAGCCGCGTTGGGAACCTGTAAACAAAAACGACAGTACTCCAGAGTATAGCAATACTGGTGACGAAGAGAACAATCAAGCCGTACCAGTTATTTATAGTTTCTCAGTAAAAGAACCACAAACTAGCTCAGAACTTGGCAAAGAAAAAACCGTAGAATCCAGTTTTGCTGGTAATAAAGAAAACAACCCCACTCAGCAAGTCGAACGACTTGCAAATAACTACTTGCCAGAAGAAGCACAGATACTTCAAGAAACACAACCACAGTATCTAGTTGTCGGTTCGTTTGCAAGTGCAACCCTCGTAACTCCGCTCGTGATGCCCCAAATCAACAATAACGGTCGTTCCCAGGAGCAGACAAATACGTTACGGTTTGTCGCCCAGTTGAACGAGCCGCTTTACAGCAATACTGGCGAAATAGCCATTCCAGCAGGAACGCAGGTAACTATCGCCATGATTTCGGTTGATAGCACATCAGGCGTGCGTGCCGAAGTCACGGCTATTCTCAAAGACGGAACCGAATACCCCCTATCACCCGGAACGATATCAGTCCTGGGAGAAGCAGGTTCGCCCCTAGCCGCCAGACCCTACGACGACAAGGGAACTGAAATTGCCAAGTATGATGCCACTTTAGGAACAATAGCTGGTATTGCCAAGGTAGGGGAAATTATCAACCAGCCAGATGAAGAAGTCACAGAAGATTTGCCTTTAGGTGGGACAAGAACCCGCAGCCGCAATAACAACCGCAACCTGGGAGCTGCCTTTCTTGAAGGTGCCTTTGGCAAACTTGGCGAAACAGTCAGCAAGCGGACAGAACGTGCCACCGACGAAATCAACCGCCGTCCCAATGTCTGGTATGTGCCTAAAGACACCAAAATCACAATCAAAGTCGATAGGTCAATCAAGCTGTGAAACTAAGAGATATAGCAGACTTTAGTTTAATTATCCCTTGCGCGATCGCCTTTGGCGGGTGCCTCACCATCGCCTCCGTGCTTGCACCAAACCAACTTGTACTAGCAAATACTATCCGTCAAGTTGCAGCGTCCCAGGTGTCAGGGGAAAATGCCCAATTGCAGACAGTTAAGGTCTGGCCTGGACATGGGGTATCAATATCGTTCTACAACACCAGAGAAGTCATCAAGAAAATCTGGCTGGATGACCCATCTAGGTTTGTTTTTGATGTAGACGGATGTCTTGAAGGCTTGGGTAAGTGTTCTAACAACAGTTCGGGTGCTGGACTAATTCATATTCGCCGCATCGAGACAGTAAAAATTCCCGGTTTACCACAAGCTTCTTACGGGGCGCACATGACGGTGATTACCGAATCTGGGTCAACAAGGAAAAGCTATCACTTTCGGATTGTAGCGGGCAGTGGCACACCAGAGTACAGCCAAATTGAAATTATTGGCGATACTCCCAGCAAACCTGAAGAAGTAAAACCAAAGGTCAGTTACACCGCATTATCTGATAGCAGACATATCGCTAAAGGAATGCAAGTTGCCCTTAAAAACCAGTGGGTTACTACAGATAGCAAGCTTTGGAAGCGTCTAAACCAACTTGTGGAGTTGCGATCGCAAGGAGAGGAACTTTTTGTCGCCGCCAGCACCACCGGAGTATCAATGCAGTTGGTTGAAAAACTTATGCTGCTAGGTGGAAAGCGCTTCTTAGAAATACCGCCACAGCGCAATAACCCTCCCACAACACCAAATACAGGTAAAACAAACTTTCTCTTGAATCAATAATTTTTAAATAACCAGTGATGTATAACGAAAATTTGACCTCCAACAACCAAATTTTAGATATCACAACCGAGGTAACTGCGATGCCTTCTCTGCGAGACGCTACGCGTAGCTTGCTTCTCCAAAGGAGTACGGCGGACGTAGCCATCGTACCAGTGAGAGCTGCAAGTCAGGAAACTACTCACAACAAAACCAACCGAGCGCTTGAGTATCGGATGGAAAAATTTAATAATTTACGCTACCTGATGGTAGCAGGACTTATTGCAGGACTTGCCCTACACGGGTTAATCCGGTTTGGAGGTAGCTACAATATCGGCAGTCTCCTATTCGGTGAGAAAGCGGTAGCTCAAACAGTTCCATCGAAGTATTCAAATTTGAACACTTCGATAGATAAAACAAAACAAACCAAACAGCCAGTCGCAACTAAATACGTCAATGGCGCACCCACACCCGATTGGAGCAGTATCACGTTCAGAAATATGAAATTTGGCGGTGCTAGCAGCGTCGAATTCCCTAATATCAAAAACCCTGGTATGAAGAAGACACGCACCTGGAGTGCCGGACAAAGCCTTTCCGAAGTCATGGAACTGGGCGATTTTGAAGCAACTGAGTTCAATATTGAAGATTTCACGCTTGAAGATATCGCCAGCATCACGGGAATTAACCTCAAAAATCTCAAACTGTCAGATTTTGAGACACTCAATTGGCAAACACTTGAAGACCTCGCCGAAGCAATTCCTAATTTAGAAGATTCAGAAGTGGGAGCCATCCCACCAATTAAAGAACTAGTGACCAAAGTTACAGGCAGCACCGCAAGCTACCAAACTGTTGGTGAAGTACTGGACAATTATCCCGAACTGGGAGAAGTGGAACTTGGTAAGTATATCAAACTTGATAAGTATAAACTAACCAGCATCCCCGGTATTCAAGATGCACAGCTAAAGGACTTTACTAACTGGCAAAACACAACAATTAGTAAGGTTCCGGGATTGGCTGATGTTCCATTTGACCAGTTCCCCAGTGTTCCCATCCCCGATGTTAGCTTTATCGGCAAAGTAGACTTACCCCTCGGTTCGCTTGAAAGTGGACGCTGGAAGTCAATAAGCGGTAGCTATCAAGCTGGGTTTAATGTCCCGTGCGAGAAAAAGTGCGGTCACATCGAAGTTTCGGGTAGTGAAACTATCGTTGGCGCACAGTGGATGTCCGGCAAAGACCAAAACGTTAAAGGCGGATTCGGCATCTTGGGCAGCCTCAACGGTGGGAAAGAACCCACAGGTCGTCACCCCTTTGGAAAATCATTTAAACAAGTCATCTGGGACATTAACGAAGCGGACGGCAGTATCACCACCGCGATGTTCTTCCGTATCTGCAAGCGGGGATGGGTTGACTTGGGCTGCTCGCCCTACTTCATTGGCCCAGTTCCCTTCTTCACCTACCGCGAGATAGACCCAATTATCCTTGGTACACCCCTCACCGTACCGAAGAAGTAACAAGTAAAAAGGCAATCATAGAAGAATTTATCCTCTTGCTTTTAACTTTTGACTTGGAGAAGACATCCCACACAAATAACGGAGAAATATGCAACTTCAATTAATAGCATATTTCTTCAATTATCTCATGCAAAATTAACACAGATTAATATGAATAATTATCTGTTTGCAACTGCTAAAACTAAGACTGTTAGAGAAGTAAAAGCTGCTCATAAAAATAGCAATACTGACTTTAGTAAATATACAGATAAGCTCATGTCACCTCAAGGTTTACTACTTGCAGGGGGAATTGGCTTATTGTTGCTTTTACAGCTTTTTAGTAATGGCAAAAAAGGCAAGCTTGCTACTAGCTATTGGGGTGGAGCAAAGGAAACTGCCCAAGCTAAGAAAAAAGCCTTGAAGCAAATCTTAGCTCCTAAGTGTGATAGTGCTAGTCTGTATATCGGAGTACATAGATACAAGGGTCAAAAATCACCCAAGGGGAGTGGGGGAGTACCAGTTTATGTACCCGATGTCCAACGCGGAACTGCTGTAATTGGAGCACCTGGTAGCGGTAAATCATTCTCGGCTATCAACCCGATGATTTACTCAGCAATTGACCAAGGGTTTGGTATAGTACTATACGATTTCAAGTATGCCAGTCAAGCCAAAATCGCCAGTTATGCCAAATCAAAGGGGTATGACGTACACATCTTTGCACCAGGATTCCCGGAATCGGAGGTATGTAACCCAATCGATTTCTTGCGCAATTCCTCCGATGCTGAAACCGCACGGCAGTTAGCTACGGTAATTAACAAGAACTTCCGCCTGTTGGGTAATGCGTCTGAGGATGCCTTCTTTGGCCCCGCCGGCGACCAGTTGACGCAGGCTATCCTAATGCTAACTAAGGAGTTTGGCGATCGCGCTGATATTATGACGGCTGCGGCAATACTTTCCAGCGAGAAGATGGTCGAACGCTTGATGGCAGCAGCACTAAACCCCTGGATTAAGATAGCTTTTGGTCAATTATTTAGTTCGGCTGGGTCAGAGAAAACTGTAGCGGGTATCGCTGGTAGCGCTTCATTGATGTTCACCCGGTTCATGGCAAGGGGTACATTGGGATGCTTTGTCGGTAAAACAACCCTCCCCCTGGAGGTAAAACGCAAACAGATGATTATCTTCGGGTTAGACCGCGAACGCCGCGATGCTGTCAGCCCCCTGATGACCAGTATTCTCCACATGGTAGTTTCCCGCAGTATCGCCAAAAAACGCAAGGAAGATGGCCCATTAGTAGTATGTCTTGACGAGTTGCCAAGTATCTTCCTTCCAGATTTATTTAAATGGCTTAACGAATCTCGTTCCGAAGGATTCTGCGGTATCCTGGGTTGGCAAAATATGGGTCAGCTAGAAAAGATTTATGGTAGGGAAATCTCTAAAGCCATCCTCGGTGCGTGCGGCACAAAATTTGTTTTTAATCCTGGTGAAGAAGAATCAGCACGATTATTTTCTGCATATTTAGGTGAAGAGGAAATTAAATATAAACAAAAATCTCGCTCAACTGGAGGGGGTAGGGCTAGCACATCTATCAGCGAACAAGAACGGACTCGGAAGCTGTTCGAGCCTGCCCAATTCCTCAAATTACCACCGGGAAAATGTCTATTTATTAACCCAGCTTATAGTAATAAAAATGAGGGTTCAGTACCAATATTAAAAAATATCAAAATCCCGAAATATATCATCGGACTCGAACAAGAAAACGATACTAAGTGGGATAAAGTCATTAGGGAGCTTGCTAGGAAAAGTACCCAGAGAAAACCCACTCAGGAAGATTTAGATATGCGAGTTAAGGAAGTAGATCGGAAGTTTCCTATCCCACAAGCACCTGTACAAGCAGGTAATGCACCGTTACCTGTTGATGCGTACAAGAGCTTTTTCTGAAAACTTTAAGTTTGATAATCAACAGGTTTTTCTAAAGCACAATCAGACTGTTTGAGTTTATAGATTATCTGCACCACAATTAATATATGTTTGACCCCAGACACACTCAAATTAATGAATCATATTTAAATACAGCTGATACTGCAATTAAAACAAGTCGGGAATTAAGTAAAACCCTCATCAATGCACTTACTAAGATAACTAAAGTAATTCTCGAAAAACTCAAAGAAGCTGAAGAAGCAAGTAAAATCGCAATTGAAGTTGGCAAAGACATTTACAATCTTGTACCTGATGAATCTACCCCTGGTGCGTATAAATGGGAAAAGGTAGATTTAACCAACCAAAGTATAAAAAGTAATCAGGAAACTAATATTGTGTTAATGCCCGATCTATTAATAGAAGGTCAATACACAATAGAAACTGAACCTTTTACAGACTATCAAGCACAAATAATTGCTGCCAGATTAGTAGAAAATGTACCCGATTTAAATACTGATTATCAGCAAACAGGTGAAAGCGCTTTGAAAATCACAGCTTATTTGGAGTCAGAGGGATCAGAAAAACAAATCGTTATCTATGAACAAGATAGCGAAGGTAAATGTACAACTAATCTCGTCACTGAAATACTTACACCAGATGAAATAATAGATGTAGCAAGTGAACCACTGATTAAGCTACTACCTCCATCTGCTGAAATTATTGAAAATTCTGAAGATACAAAAGAGTTATTATCTGCTCATGAAAATTTCACTGCTATAGAAGTAAATCCACTGTTAGATGATAGTCATCTGACTATAAATAAGTTACTACAAGATGAAAACAGCGAAAACAGTTCGCCTATAACTCAAGAAATAAACTCATCTGTTGAAATAGAAGCAGATGAAAGTTTTGAAGATGATGTGGTCAATAATCTTCAAGAAGAAATCGCACAGTCCAAAGAAACTCTTCAAATCAGAGAGATAGTTGTTAGTAACTACCAACCTCAAGATCAAACTGAAGGAGAGGTAAACGAAAATACAACTCGCAATCAGTTTTTTGCACAAGAGCCAGAGGAGCTAGAAACTAATAATCGAAACAAATATGCACCTGAATTTAGCTATCAAGAAGTACCTAACTCCCAAGGTGTAGAGTCAACAGCGCAGCAGTGGGCGCGTCAGGTTGAAGTACCTATCTATCAAATTAATAATAAACAAGCGCGGGAGGAACGCTACAAGGGGGAAAATAAAGACATTGCTGAAACCGCAACGGCAATGTTAAAAAAATACGGCACTCTTGAACAAGATGGGTCGCGTATTTACCGTAGCGATACATTTGTGATTCGCCAAGAGGGAGACACTGTTAGCATTCACCGCCGCAGTAATGAACTATTTGGGTGGGAAAACTCCTTGATGGATTTTAAACTCAACAAAAAAGAGGAACCCAAAATAACGAAAAAACCTACGGAGATGTTACCTGTTGAACGTCAGGAGTTTCTGATAGTAGCCGAGTACTTGGGCGACAATGGCAAGCTCCCTGACCTCAACAATACCGACATCCGTGATGTAGCAAATAGCTTGGGAAGTCTTGCACCGGCTGGCACGATTAAAACCCTGGAAGTATTTAAACAAAACGAGATGTTGCACACCCTTAATAACGTCCTCATCCAGGCTGATAAGGAAGAACTTACAGTAGGTGAATTTACCATCAAGCGATCGCGCGACCCCGAAAATAATCGAGCTAGCCTGCAATTATTTAAAACTACTGAAGAGAAAGGTAGTCAGGAACTTGTCCGGTTTGACCTAACTAAAACCGAAGTTGGGATTACTAAAGAGGTCAGCAAGATGAACATCTCTGACTACGACATCAACCAAATTAAGTTTATTGCCCAAAACGCCAGCAAACTCAACTTGGAACAAATCTTCGGTAATGAACAATCTACACCTGCAACCGCAGCTGCACCCAAAGAACAAGTAATACAAGCAGCTGGCGATCTGCCTGTCAAAGTTCACCCCTATATCGCTGAGGAATGGGCGAACATGGTCAAGCATGGTAGCCCTGACTGGGGAAAGGCAATGAACCAGGGTAATGAAGAGATTCTTCAACGGATAAATGAGAATGACGGCAAGTTACCAATTGCCGATCAGCGGGAGATGTACTTCAAGATTATGACTTACAAGGCTACCGTTGCACAAAAGCAAGGGGAAACAGTCGTTGATTTTGTTCCACTTAAAGAGATTATGAACGACTTACAAGCATGGCGAGGGGAAGAAATTCGGCAGCAATATACCCCGATTGAACACATACCCTCCCCTCAACGAGAAACTGTCGCTGCCGCTGTACCTAAAACCAAGTCAAGAGGAGTTGAACTGTAAACTAGCTATCACCAAGTTTGCAAAGTCGCATTGACAATATAAATACTTGGGTTTAGAAGTTACGTAAATTTACCTCAATTGCGGAACTTAAAACTCAAAAAGCTTAATATACAAGCTTTTGACTGATTTTGAATGATAAGTATATTTAGTTAAATAACACGATTAAAGGAAAAATTACTACGTAAAGCTCACGCAAATACTCAATGTAGTATTTCAAGCGAAAACCCAAAAAGTGAGCTTAACATCCGAACTAAAAAATAGAAATTCGCCTATCAGAAGATGGTTTGACTCTAGACTAAACCAGACAGTTATCAAGATGATTACTAGCCATAACCAGCTATTAGAAAATCAAGAAATTATCAGACCAGTTGATGGGGTAGATTTTCCATTAGTAGGAAATGCGATCGCCAAAGCCCTTGCCAAGCATTTAGGAAACATCTATGAAGACCAAACATGGTTTACTAATTGTCTTGCTCAGGTTGGAGCAAAAGCCCTCAAAATAGAATATGCCTTCGATTATTCCATCACAAATTCAAATTCACTTGAAGAAGAAGCTCTAAAGTGTATGCTCTTGGGTGCATTAGAAAATTATGCTCGTAGCCGTAATATTCATGAGATTATTCAACCTTTTCTACAAGGAGAAAAATCCCTTCAGCTTGAAGCAGAATACTTCAAAAAATGGCTTCCTAGTATTCAAGATACATCTCAAATTATCGGTATTGTACCCCGTACCTGGCAAACAGTAGCTAATCAAGTAAGTGGGAATATTACCTGCAATGCTTCATACCCTTTAAGTCAATATCTTGGAGGTGCTGATTGCCAGATAATTGCTGGAAATACTCTCATCGATGTACGAACAACTGCCAAAAAGCGTCCCTTCTCTCTAGAAAATTTTTACCAACAAATTAGTTACGTCCTGCTTGATAGCAATGATACCTATAGTATCAATCAACTGGTTTGGTTTTACAGCCGCCAACAGTCGGTATTTTTCTATCCTACTGACAAAATATTCCGCGACTTGCAAGCAACAAGAGAAGAATTTAAGAAAATGATTCTTGATAACTATCTCACAAATAGGCTGGCAGAACAAAACAAGTGTTTATATCTTCCCTAGTAAGGATAAAATATGATTCAAGACTTTCAACTCAATCCTAGCTTCAATATCCACTTCGATGGTATGAAGTATCACGCCAAGATTCACTTTGATATACTTTTGAAACTGAAGCAGAAGAAATTCCAGCAAGTGATATTAGCACTCTTGCTACAAGAGTATCTAACCGTTGGCGGCAGTATCTTCTGAATATTGCAAATAAATACAGACATCTACTAGTTAGCCTTCTCCAAGCAGAAGGTTAACTTAACGAATGTAAATAAACTTTTGCTCGTTTAAATACTATGAAATTAGGTTTCTATCCAGTATTGGGTAAGAGCGATTTTGTTAGAAGCAAGGGTAAAAAAATCCCAATCTGGCAGTTGCTTGAGTATCAGCCGGTGGGCTGGCTATACTCACTCGCAATTAAGGCAGAAATTGTTCCAGATAGTCCTATTATTCATGACTGTGGGGCATTTAACTACCGTGACCAAGATATCCCCACTCTAAACGGTAAATATGTTGATGCCCACTGGTCTATTCATAGATATCGAGAACGTTCAAAAATCGGCGATATTATTGTTTGTCCCGACCATTTACTTGTAGGAGAAAATATTAGAGAACGGCAAGAATACAACCTTAAACAAGCAGAAACATTTATCCAACTTGCTAAAAGTTATCTTCCCAATAGAATACCCCTAGCAGTCATCCACGGGCAGTCTCTCAGTGAACGCCTCGAAGTAGCTAAATATCTTCTGGGACTGGGATACCGTCATCTCGGCATCGGTGGGCTTGTTTCCCAGGCGAGAGAGTATTCGATTAACTTACACATTATCAAAACAATAACTCAAGTTGTGCGATCGCTAATTAACTCGGAACGAGTATTGCCGAAAGCGGATGCAATGCCTGCGGCGGACGTAGCCATCGCACCATTGCACGAACCAAATGCTCACCTGCACGTTTTTGGATTATGCTCGCCCCAGTATGCCAAAGCTTTTATTCAGATGGGACTATCCTTTGATGGTTCAACTTTTATCCGGGAAGGACTAGGCGGTGGGATGTTCGTCAGCCACGAGGAAAAATTAATTCGGATACCACCAACCCACTGCGTACCAAAGTGCAACTGTCATGTTTGCAGGGTTCTCAACCGACATAGGATTGACCCTCGGCTGACAAACAAAGGACGGACGCATACTATGGGAAGAATCGCCCACAACCTCAATCTGGTGATCGGCACCTACAGAAAGTTCACTCCCAAGGAAAAAGTCTACCTGGTTGCTGGATGTGGCAAGCAGCTTACCTACCCTGCTGCCGCCAAAGACTTATATTATTCCCAGCACTTTCAAGCGTGCCGTCGCTACGTAGAAGAACAAGAGTCAAAATGGTATATCCTCTCACCTTTACATCAAGTTATTAACCCAGAAGCAATCATCAAGCCCTACGACAAATCCCCCTATTCCTTATCTCATCAGGAACGCATATTATGGGCGCGACAAGTAGCAGAAAGCCTCATACAAGTTGCGTCCCCGGAAATAGAGTTTGTATTCTTGACGGGCAAGCTTTACAGACAGGAGGTAACGCCCATTTTACAAGCAAACGGATACGAGACAAAAATACCAATGCAGCACCTAGCCATTGGACAGCAACTTGCCTGGATAAAGAAGGAACTGGAGCAAGAAAAACAGCTTGTTTTAGATATATAAACCAGCAGTAATAGCAGCAAAATGATTTATGGATACTACAAAACGAGTAATTAATATAAGTGAAAAATTCGGTAGCTGGATTGTACTAAATAAACAAGGAAAGCAAGTATTATGCCAGTGTGATTGTGGAACCCAAAAACTTGTCTACAGTCACACCCTTAGCAATGGTCGGTCAACTAATTGCGGTTGTAAAAAAAGAAAAGAATCCATCCCAGTTGGGGCAAACTTTGGGAGACTTAAAGTTATATCAGATGTAGAAGTTAAGGGGAAAAGGGGTGAATTACTACTCCTTACCCTATGCAGCTGCGGAACCCAAAAGTATATCAGTAAAAATAGCCTAAAAAGGGGGCTTACACAAAGCTGCGGATGCTTGCAGCGCGAAACCCTCAAGAACGATAAAACTGTCCACGGTCACTGCAAAAGCCACGAGTATAATTCCTGGTTGCACATCAAGCGCATCTGCTATAACAAGAACCACCATCAGTACAAGTATCATGGTGGGTGCGGAATTGAAGTTGATGCATCTTGGCGCGATAACTTTATTCAGTTCTTAAAAGATATGGGAGTAGCACCCGAAGGAACAGTCATAGCACGTATTGATCTAGAGAGTGACTTTGCTCCCGGAAATTGTCAATGGATACCCAGAAAAGAGCATTACCGTCAAATACATTTCTTAAGAAGAAAAGAATTCTTCATTTCTCAAACTTTACCCAAACCAGTTGTTACAAATTATGAGATTAATGTTTCACCAAATATTATTCGCGCAATTGTCAAAGCTCATGCA
>JBBSOX010000008.1:0-119302 GCA_038259325.1 Chroococcales cyanobacterium
TACCATGAGAATTTCAAACAGTTGGTATTTTTCTGCTACTGCTTATATTAATTACCAAGCAGTTTATGTATTTATATTTAATTAAGCTTGTATTTCTTGCTACTAGTATATGTATTACAAAATGAAGTGCGGAATGTGGGTTCAAAGTTAGCTTTCTGGCAAATACCTTAATATAGAAGCAAATAGGACATCTTGTTATGGAAACTTGAAATGGATGCTTTAGTCCAAGAACTAGACACAAAACTACGCCAATGGCAACCTGACATTGCTCAACAAGTGCGGCAATGTCTTGCAGAGATTATTGAACTGGTCAACCAGGATGCTCTAGATATTCTTTGTTCAAGAGTTGTTGAACAAGAAGTATTAAATTTGATTGATGAACCTAAAACCTGGTGAAGTGTGGCTAGTTGATTTAGGACTTACCATTAGGTTTGACTGCAATTGTCCAATATTGAAATGTTTCGCCTCCAATCTGATCACTATTTTCACGGTATATTTGCCGCAAGCATTCATAAAATCCTTGGGCTTCATTCTCCAATCCAAATGTCATTAAGCATTTTAATATACGGGTGATGCGAAGATAATTGTGGTCAAATATACAGACCCATTCACATTTACGATTCGGATAGTCTTCTGACTGGCTGACAACTATTTTTCCGTCATTACTCTCGTGACGTTGCAATCCATAAAACTGAAGCATGACAGTGAAGGAGCGCAACAAATTTTGACGTAGGTGTGAATTGCTGTGAAATGCTTGAATTACGTCCTCATCAACGATGGGTGCATCACGATTGAATGCACTTCGCTCAGGCAAAGGAAACAACCACTGAATGTAATCGTGGGAACACTCTAATTCTTCAAAATTCCAAGCCCAAATATCTTGAATCATGCGACCTGCTGAATCTCTTTGCTCCCCTAAGTAGAATGGAACAAGCATTGCAGTGAGTTGTTTTTCATGATTCATTGCAAACTACCTTCACAAATCAACAACAGTAGCTAATTTTGTAGTTTTTTACATGAATTTTATTAAATAATTTACACTTTTGACTTAACTGCTGACTGTGATGTTTGTAAAGACTGGGGCAAACTCCAGTCGGGACGCAAGCTAGCGGCGTTCCGTAAATAGATATGATGAATTGAGGCGGACGCTGGTAGATAGGCGTGGATTAGGAACCGAATGCAGCGCTGTAAGCTGCCTTCGACGTGCATTTGCTGCACATCCAACATGGCCACATTATCCCAACCAGGACGCGCTCTAGCGATCGCAGCTGGAAAAATAGCATCCAAATCGCGTGTCACTGAGAAAGTCACACTAATCATGTCCCTCGGCTGGAATTGATTCCGGTTTTCTAGTTCATCTAGTAGTTCTGTCACTACCTCTCGCATTGCCTCAACGGTATTTTCTGAAACGGTTGTTGCTCCGCGAATAGCCCGCATTTGCCACTCCACGCCCAAATCCTCCTTAAAAGAAAAAAGTTAGGGGTTAGGAGTTAAGAGTGAAAAATTGAGAGTTTTAACTCCTAACTCCTCACTCCTAAACGCCAGTTGCTCCACTTGGGGAAACCCCAGACGCTCGCGGACTCGCTAACGCTTTGCTGCGCTATCGCTTTTAGCGTCTCCCCTTGGGAGAAGACCGCACTGGCTCCTCCTAACTCATATTAGGATCGATATAACCACAAGGGTAAACCACTAGTAGACATTTCAAATTCGAGCCAATCAATACCAGCCCCAATTCCTGATGAAACTTGACGACTTCCTGGTAGAAGGCGACTCAATAAGGGTTTACGTTCTTCTAGGGTATAGCAGAGAGTTTTTTCTGGATCAAGTCCGACTAGTTCTGCTGCCCAGCGACGGGCATCTTCTTCTGTGCCCAGGCGATCTACGACACCCAACTCTAGGGCTTGCTGTCCGGTAAAAATCCGACCATCGGCGAAACTTTTCACAGCTTCTACTGTTAAAGAACGACCATCAGCTACCGTTTGGACAAACTGCTGATAACTTGTGTCAATCAACTCTTGTAGGATATTTTCTTCTGGTTCAGTCAGTTGCCGGTCAAAAGACAATATGTCTTTGTAAGGGCCAGACTTAATTACCTTGAAAGAAACACCGATTTTTTCTAGCAAGCGTTCCAAGTTATTCCCACGCAGAATCACACCAATACTACCTGTAATTGTTCCTGGGTTGGCTACGATGTGTTCGGCTCCCACGCCGATGTAGACTCCTCCAGATGCCGAGATATTCCCAAAGCTAGCGACGATTTTAATTTTTTCGCGCAGACGCTTCAGGGCGCTGTAGATTTCTTGGGAATCTCCGACTGTACCGCCAGGGCTATCGATACGTAGCAATAATGCCGGAAACTTTTTTTCTTCTACAGTTTTCAGCGCTTCTAGGACGCGTTTGCGAGTAGCACCCGCGATCGCACCAGTAATTTCAATTCGCGCAATTTGTTTTCTAAACTTGGGCTTAAACGGCCAAATCATGAGCTGTCAACATACCTCGTAATAAACTTAATATAAGATGCCCAGCGGTCAGACGACCTGCTTTGCTCTGTTAAGAAACATGAGCAGGCATTATGCTCATCAGGATTTTAAGGAAATTTTTATATTTTGCAAGTCAGAATTCGGGAGTCAAAATGAATCAGTCGCGGGTCTGAATCCTCGACTGAATTGTTATACCACCAAATCTACGATTTGATGGGGTTTTAAATCTGGTTATTCAGACGCGACTCGAAAATACTCGCTCTAAGCGTACCCCTGCGGGGAAGCAAGCTACGTGGTAGCGTCTCTAAGAGTTGCTCTGCCGCAAGCAAGCTTTACGCCGCGCTATCCGCCAGTTGTACAAAATACCTTTCCTGTATTCTGACGACTGACGCATGTATTCTGTTCGATAAATATTTAATAATAATTTCCGTACTCAATTTAATTAATAAAATTCATTCAGCAACACTGATCCCTACATAGCTTAAAACCAGTAGTACTTTAACTTTTGGGAATATCACTTTTCCCTATTTTGCATAGCCCATGAGCACCTGACGAAGCTATTTCCACTACTTACGAATTGATTCGCAAAATTTGATACCGATAATATACGTACATATCAAACAGTGCTCCGACGAAACTACAGGTCAAACTAATCACAAATAATCCATGTAGGGGAGTTCCACTGCCAAAGGTGGCAAGAAAATGCATAACCTGAGTAGCGATTGCTTCGGTTAACTCTTGTAAACCGGGAAAGTAACCGATGAGGGATAAAAGGAAAAATCCGCCGCCAACTAGTAACATGGGAGCGACAAAACTAAAAATGATTGTGAGTAGTAGGGAGCGGAGAAAGTTAGTGAAAATAGCCATTTAAGACAAACTCCGTGAGTAGAGATGACAAGAGCTAGATAGCAGTTCGTCATTTTCTACAATACGTGCGATCGCTCCTGCCCAACCAATCTGTCAAAAATCTTAAGTTTTAATTAAAATAAACGGCTACCAGCTACAGCACATGCTGAGGATATCAAAAATGATTTGAATTTACAAAACCCTTGCATAATAAACTTTATAGCTAAAGTTAGCCCTATTTATTGGTTTGCAACACCTCTAATAATAGCTTCATTTTCTGAGAGCATCTTTAATCAAAGTTAATATTCAGCACTGTGGGGAGCAGGGAGCAGGGAGAGAAAGAATAACTAATGCCCAATGCCCAATGCCCAATGCCCCATTCCCTATCCCAATGACTTCCGCTATTCTTAAGGCAGTTACCGAGTTAGCTACAGAACATTGAACCAGACTAAATCCAAATCCAGTTTAGGAGAATGGAGTCAGCGGCTGCTGGCAGCGATTTTTCTGGGTGGGCAAGTACTAGTTCACCTATTGAGAGGCAAAATCCATCGGCGCAACACCTTAGAACAAATGGCAGCAGTTGGGCCAGATTCCCTATTTATTGCCCTCTTGACAGCTATTTTCGTTGGCGCGGTGTTTACTATTCAGGTGGCGCGGGAATTTATCAACTTTGGCGCAGGAAACATTGTCGGCGGGGTGCTTTCTGTCGCGTTGACACGAGAACTCTCTCCTGTTTTGACAGCAGTGGTTTTGGCTGGGCGAGTCGGTTCTGCATTTGCAGCCGAAATCGGTACCATGCGGGTAACAGAACAAATCGATGCCATGTTGATGTTAAAAACAGATCCAATCGATTATCTAGTTATCCCCCGCGTCCTTGCTTGCTGTTTAATGCTACCAATTTTAACCCTCTTGTCTTTGGTAACAGGGATGTTCGGGGGATTAATAATTGCGACAAATATCTACAACCTGTCTGATACGGTATTTCTAGACTCAGCCCGTAACTTTCTTGGTATCTGGGATATTTTTAGTGCCATGATTAAGGCGTGTTGCTTTGGCATTTTAATCGCCGTAATTGGTTGCAGTTGGGGTTTGACTACAACAGGAGGAGCTAAAGGTGTAGGACAGTCAACCACAACTGCTGTTGTGACTGCCTTGCTAATTATATTTGTTTTCAACTTTTTTCTTTCTTGGTTAATGTTTCAGGGGACTGGCAGTGCATTTCTAGGGATGTAAAAGTGAGGAATTAGGAGTTATGAGTTATGAGTTATCAGTTAAAATTCCTCACTCCTAATTCTTAACTTCTAACTCCTGACTTCTGACTCATGACTCCTAACTCCTAAAATAGGAGAGATGCCTAGTAAATAAAGCAGGATTTAAGACTGTGACCAGTTCATTTGCTCCTAACTCCACATCAACTGTGGAACTCAAGCCTAGTTACAATATACCTATAGTGTTGGTGATTGCCGCTATTCCACTACTGTTGGTACAACCGGTGGTAGGCTCTGTTTTTACACTGTTTGGTTTGTTTCTCATGTTTCAGGCGTTAACGCTGCGTTTGCAATTTACCGCCACCGATTTAGATATTTACAGAGGCGAAAAATTGATTCGGCGCTTTCCTTACCAGGAATGGCAAAACTGGCGGATCTTTTGGAGTGGAGTCCCCATCCTGTTTTACTTTAAAGAAATTAAAAGTATTCACTTTTTGCCGATTTTATTTGATCCCAATACCTTGAGAACTTGCTTAGAACAACGTTGTCCGCGTATTTAGTCCTGAGTTCAATCTGTGCTGAGTCGTTTCGATCTAGACTCATAACTCAGCACTCATAATTCAGGACTTTTATGGCAGGTCAATTGTAATATTTCTGAAAGCTATTTATTCGCGTCATAGGAATTACACTATTGTTTATGAACCCAGAGGCATCTCAAACCCCAGAACCAATTGATGAGCGGTTGGCAGAAAAACAAGAACAGAACAATGCAGTTGAATATCCACTCAATCCATCTGTTGAGTCAGTGGGAGAAACAGGAGCCATTAGCTCTTCAGAAGACTACACAGCTTTTGAGCCACTCATCTCCAATCCAGAAGTAGTAGAGCTAACAGAAAATTCAAATGGCGAGTTTGTAACGCAGTCGCAACCGGAAAATACCGCACTGGGATCAGAAAACCATTCATTATATACAGAAGCAGAGCAGCGAGTGGCAGAGTTGCAGAGCGCTGAAGCTGCTCTCAAGGAAGAAATAGCCAAGCTGCAAGCTGCTTACAAAAACCTTCAGGCACAAGTGAGTGAAACTCAAACCTCACTGGGACGACTGGTGCAAGAGTCGCTAGTGCAGTTAGAACAACGCAAACAAACCCTGCAAATTTCTGTAGAACAACTAGAACGCCGTCAAGAACGTATTCGCAACGAGATGCGAACCACTTTTGCTGGAACATCCCAAGACTTGGCAATTCGGGTGCAGGGTTTTAAAGACTATCTCACAGGTAGCTTACAGGATTTAGCCGTTGCCGCTGAACAGTTGCAACTGACGCCAACTGTGGTGGAACGAGAAAAACCATCTGTAAAAGAGGCTAAACCAGTTGAAACCCAACCTGGAATACCGCAATTTGCCCAACAGCAGTTTCAAGATACGACAAAGCAAATTCGCCGCTTAATTGACCAATACCGGAATAAACCAGATTACTACGGGCCACCCTGGCAACTACGCCGTACCTTTGAACCAATTCACGCAGAACGAATCTCTAACTGGTTTTTTACTCAAGGGGGACGAGGTGGTTTGCGGACAATGGGTAGCCGCTTACAAAATATTTTGATTGCCTCAGCTGCAATTTCGATATTACACAAGCTGTATGGCGATCGCGTCCGTACTTTAGTCTTAGCTAATACACCGGAGCGATTAGGTGAGTGGCGGCGTGGCTTGCAAGATTGTCTGGGAATCGGTCGCCCAGATTTCGGCCCAGACAGGGGCGTGGTATTATTTGAGGCGTCTGATGCTCTAGCTCAGAAAGCAGACCGATTGACGAAAGCCAATCAACTGCCCTTAATTATCATTGACGATTCAGAGGAGCAAATCAGTTTGTCACTGCTGCAATTTCCCCTGTGGTTAGCTTTTGCTCCTGACCCCAAAACCATGAGAAACTATGATGATGACTTTTAAATAAGTCACTTGTACTGAGCGTAGTCGAAGTATTGGTCATTAGTCATTGGTCAAGAGGTATTACTCTTGACTTTTTTAAATTTTGAATTTTGAATATTATGGCTATTTGGTTAACTCTGTGCGGAGCAATTGTGGTCATAGCTTACCTGTTGGGTTCTTTTCCCACTGGCTACATTGCTGTGAAGCAGTTAAAAGGTATTGATATTCGGCAAGTTGGTTCAGGTTCTACTGGAGCAACTAATGTACTAAGAACTTTGGGAAAAGGGCCAGGAGCATTTGTTTTAGTACTTGATGCCTTAAAGGGAGTATTAGCGATCGCTCTAGTTTACTGGTTATTCAATTTTAACCCAATTCAAAATTATATCCCTCCAACGGTAGATGCACAAGTGTGGCAACCTTGGTTAGTAACTTTAGCTGGGTTAGCTGCCATCTTGGGACATAGTAAATCATTTTTTTTGGGCTTTACTGGTGGTAAATCTGTTGCCATCAGCTTGGGGATTTTGTTGGCAATGAGTTGGCAGGTAGGTTTAGCAACAGCAGGTGTGTTTGCTGTTGTCGTGGCAATATCGCGGATTGTCTCCTTGAGTTCAATTGCAGGTGCGATCGCTGTTTCCATTTTCATGGTATTTTTGCATCAACCTTTACCCTATATTCTGTTTGGGATTGCCGGTGGATTATATGTAATTTTGCGCCATCGCACTAATATTGAACGTCTGCTTGCGGGAACAGAGCCAAAGATTGGGCAAAATGTAGTGACACCAGAACAAATTACATAATTGACCAACTGCAAATTGATAAAGAGTTTTTGCTACATACTTCGCCCCAAGCGATGCCCTGAGCAGGCCGTTGGGTGAGTATGGTATCTCTTCTGGAGTTTAGACTAAGTAACAAGATTCAATCTGATATGAACCTTTAAGGACTTTGCCATCTAACCCAACATTAAATAATTTGCTCAGACTCAAAGGCTCACGGTAGCTTTAAAGCCAGTCTCTTATTAGTAACAATCCTTTATTCCGTTCTGCGACACTACCTCAGTCCCTTTTATTATTTGGCCTACTCACCTAATGTAGGTAAAAATCTCACCAAGCATTTTAGACCTATTCAAATCCCAAGATGCCCTCTAAGCGAATCTTATTTATCAGTAACGGCCACGGAGAGGACAACCATACCTCTTATGTTATTCAGACCCTGCGCCAATTGTGTCCTTCTCTGGAGATGGCAGCAATGCCGATTGTGGGGGAAGGAAAAGCTTACCGTAACTTGAACATTCCCATTATTGGCCCGACCCAAACAATGCCCTCTGGAGGATTCTTTTATATGAAGCGCCTCTATATGCTCAAAGATTTTCAATCGGGATTGATTGGGTTAACGTGGCGACAGTTACAAGCAGTGTTGCAGTATGCTCCCGACTGCGATTTGATTATGGCTACTGGGGATTTTGTCTCCCAGACATTTGCTTACTTAACAAAGCGCCCCTTCGTCTCCTTTATCTCTTGTCTTTCTGCCCTCTACGAAGGACGGTTACGGCTCAATCCGCTTCTTTGGCACGACCTTAATTCTTCCAGATGTCTGGCAGTTTTCACCAAAGAATCCTATACGGCTTATGACCTCCAACGGCAAGGTTTAACGAAAGCTCAGTTGGCTGGCATTCCGGCTTTAGATTGGCTCATCCCTACTGGCAAAGACTTGCACCTGAAACCGGACGAGAGAGCGATCGCTCTCCTACCAGGGTCACGGATGCCTGAAGCCGCGCGAAATTTTTGTTTGCAGTTGCAACTAGTAGTAGAAATTGCCAAGGTGATGCCTGAGTCAGGATTACAGTTTCGTGCAGCCTTGATACCGGATTTGATGAAGCAACTAGATGACATCGCTAAAAGCCAAGGTTGGCAGCTAACTGAAGGCATACTCACTTATTCTCCTCCAGGAAATTCTGCTGACGAATCACCGATTGTGGAAGTGAGATGTTATTCAGATGCCTTCAGCGACATCCTATGTTCCTCTACTCTTGTCATTGGTATGGCAGGGTTGGCAGTGGAGTTAGCTGTAGCGATCGGGAAACCTATCATCCAGATTCCCGGAGAGGGCCCTCAATTTACCTATCAATTTGCAGAGGCACAAACACGGCTGTTAGGCACAAATGTCCAAACCATCGGCACCAAGCCAGCAACCCCTGAGATTCTCAAGCAAGCAGCTCGACGAGTAGTCGAGACTTTACAAGATTCAGACTACCTCGCTAAGTGCAAAGTAAATGGCCGTGAGCGATTTGGCTTGCCCGGTGCATCTGAGAGAATTGCCCGCGTTCTGCTAACCTATTTAGGAGAAACTTAGTAGAAATTACTGCTACTGCCAAATTTCAATAATGAAGGTAAGGATAACAAATCATTTATCTATGGTCATGAGTGTGCCATCTTCCAATCAGATGGGACAAGTTAATACAGCCAATTTAAGATTACAAAAGTTTATCTGCCAAGGTTGCACAACAAGTTTTGAGATGTTGGATAAATCATGGAAAAGATACTTTGCAGCGATCGCACAATATAAGCATACAGAATTGAACTATGAAAGTCCGCTCTAGCTACTGGCAACTGTTGCCTTATCTCTGGCCCCAATGGCCGCGGTTAGTTCGGGGATTAGCTTGTATTTTAGGGTTTGTGTTGTTCACCCTAGCAATACCCTATTTAGCAGGTAAGGTCGCTTTGTTTCTTGGTCAGGGAAATGTTACCCAGATTGCCTACTGGCTCGGACTAGCCACTTTAGTATTTTTGGTTCGAGGGTTTTGTCAATACGGGCAGAATGTCTTTATGATAGCTGCTGCTTTGGAAATGGTTTTAAACTTGCGTAAGCAAGTTTACGCTCACCTGCACAAACTCGGATTGGATTACTTTGAAACCACACAGACGGGAGACCTCACTTATCGCCTAACTGAAGATATCGACCGGGTAGGGGAGATTGTTGACAAATTATCCCATCAGTTTATTTCCAATCTCTTGCAGTTAATTGTGATTCCGCTTTACATGCTCTACCTGAATTGGCCGCTTACGCTTACAGGTTTGATTTTAGCTCCCTTGATGGCTTGGTTGATCGGAGGATTTGGTCAGCGATTACTCGTGCTATCTCGCCAGAGTCAAAATCAGGTTTCCAATTTGTCAGCACTGCTAACTGAAGTATTTGGCGGGATTCGTGTGGTTCAGGCTTTTGCGGCACAAGAGTATGAAGTGAAGCGATTCAATCAGGAAGCAGAATCCAATCGTCAGGCTCAGTATCGCACTCAACAACTCAAATCCATTCAGTTTCCTGTTGTTGGGTTTTTGGAAGCAGTTAGTATTATGCTGCTCTTTTTATTGGGAGGATGGCAGATTTCTCAGAATCAGCTGACATCTCAAGGGTTTATCAGTTTCTTAGCTGCTGTGGCTTTACTGATTCAGCCAATCGACATGATGATTAGCAATTACAACGAGTACAAACAGACCGAAGCTTCTGTAGAACGCATCTTTGAACTGATGGCGAAGCAGCCTAGCCTCAGCGAAAAATCCAATGCGAAGGAAATGCCAAGAGTTATGGGCAAGGTAGAATATCGTCATGTCGATTTCGCCTACAATCCCAGCCAGCCAGTACTCAAGGATCTTTCCCTGCACGCTTCTCCTGGTGATGTCATTGCCTTGGTTGGTTCTTCTGGTGCGGGCAAATCGACATTAATTAACCTTTTACTTCGCTTTTATGACCCTCAGAGGGGTCAAATTCTGGTTGATAATATTGATATCCGCGACGTTACACTCACTAGCCTGCGCCGTCAAATTGGCATTGTTCCTCAAGATGTTACCCTTTTTTCGGGAACGATCGCCCAAAATATCGGTTATGGTCAAGAAAAATTAGATTTAGCAGCAATTGAGGAAGCAGCAAAGATTGCCAACGCTCACTCCTTTATCACCCAGTTTTCCCAGGGTTATCATACCTGGGTAGGCGAACGTGGAGTTAACCTATCGGGAGGGCAACGCCAAAGATTAGCGATCGCCAGAGCGATCGTCAACGATCCGCGAATTCTCATCCTAGATGAAGCTACTTCTGCTTTAGATTCGGAGTCAGAAGCACTAGTTCAAGAAGCGATCGAGAGAGTGATGCAAAACCGTACCGTGTTTATTATCGCCCATCGCTTGAGCAGCGTTCGTAGGGCTGATTGCATTCTCGTACTAGAACAAGGACAGTTGGTTGAAGCTGGTACTCACACCTCTCTCCTGTCTCAGGAAGGACGCTATGCCCGTTTTTATGCCCAACAGTTTTATTCTACAGATGAGGATTAAGCTTACGAATTAACCTTGCTTTTAATTAAACGGTGGAAAAGGCGGCAAGGCCATAAAAAAGCTCCACATATACTTACTGAGGCGATCGCGGCCACAACTCGCCAAGTCGAACTAGCCTCAGTGGCAGAATTTGAAGGGTGAGCTTTTGTGCTTTTAGCTAATTCTGGCACTGAATGAGATAGCTGACTCGCTGTAGTCACCCCTTCAATCGCTGCTCCAATTAGATAAGCTACTAGGGCAATTACTAGCCAGTTATTCATAATATTCAACTGTTTGAACTCTGAGCGTATGCTTGGCGGTGAGCAATGATTTGATTTATAGTGCTAATGATTGCTGCCTTGCCCAAAAGATAATCGGCCTTCAGCCGTATCACGAATCAGGGGCAGTTTAGATTTTATATAAGTATTAAGGGTGCTATCTGCCTGAGGATCAATAGCCTGCTTCGCTTTTAACTGCTGGAGAAGCACTTGTACTAAAGCAGCATCGTCAAACTGGAGCAGGGTGCTGACCTGGGTAGACTCGATTACAGCCCAAAGCTGTTGCATCATTTTTGCTGTCACCATGAGTCTGTAACCTCTTAAGCTTTTCTTTATATTTACACAGATTTGCAATTTGTGATTAGTTTTTATCTGAAGATTTATAAATCTATAGATAGGCTGAAAATGCCTGAGTCAATTCAATCAGTTAAGTTATGGCATTTTTTCAATTGATTAAACTACAGCAGTACCTACGTAGTAGCTTAACCTGGATCTATACAGTAAGAAAACTGTCCAAAGACTTAGATACTCTCTAACTCTTTTTTCGGCGTTGCTGATTCCATGTATGAAAATGATTTTGCATAATACCAAAATCCTTGTAGAGACGTAGCACTGCTACGTCTCTCTACATCCAGATTCATACTTTAATTCAGCAACGCCATTTTTTCTAAGGAGGGAATTAGAGAAAGGCTTTTGAGAAGCCACAATGCAGACATATATAGGCATCAGTGCTTTTTGTGGAGGGAAGCTTCAGTAGTCTTTGCTGTTAAGTACTTTTGCTATAAGTTTATTGTGAAACTCTCGCGCAAGCTCCTTCCTGACCAGAAGGATCGGGAAAAATTGCTAAAGTGTGATATTCAGGATTATCTGTTCCGTATAACACTCGAAAAGTGTACAACTTATTTCTTCCTTGTGCTTCGGTAACAACTGTTAAAAGTGTATTGTCAGTGGGAGGAAGCCCAGGAATATCCAGTTTTTGAATTCGTCTGAGTTGCATTACATTAGCTGCGGAGTTTTTACAATCTCCTGCACTATTATTAGAGTCTTGGCCAAACTGCATACATACCGGGCCATCAAAGTCTATAGTTACCTGTGATGGATCGTTTAACCAAACTTTTTTAATTACTTCTCCAGCTGGAATAAAGCTTAAGTTTGTTCCTTGTTGATACCAAACCTTGATTGTAGGTATTAGCCCCCCTAAACCCTGTGCTTGACAGGAAAATATGGAACGCAGAACAGCGTTATTAGCGCCAGCGCTGCCTACCAACAAGAACATAGCAACCGAGAAAATGAAGGAAGCTATAGGTAGGAAATAAGAATTACCTAGGGTATTTCCTGACAAGTTAGGATTATTTTTCATGGTCGCAAATGGGGAGATTGGTAGATAGAACAGGAGAATATGGGAAAGATAGAAAGAAAACTAATTACCAATTACCATTACCCAATCCAAAAGCTAAAATTGGTATAAATCCTACCTCCTAAAATTAGATTGCTTGATTAACGTATAATTCAACAGTTGACCCGGCTGGCACAAACCAAATATTAGTTGGTTGTGACATTTGAGCGATCGCCTGTTGATTACGTTGTGCAATTTGGGGTACTACAGAGTTGAAACCACCTTCTACAACCCCAGCTGCAAGGTTGCGTCTATTCTTAGTGATGGTAGTAAAACCAATGGGGTATCTGGTGTTGGAGCTGCTGGCGGTGTCGATATCATTATTGCCGTTATTGTTGGGGTTACCGATATCGCCGCCTGCATATAAAGGCAGAACTTCGGTATCAGGGCGATTTATTAACTCTGCCGCTTTACCAAGACCTCCCAAAACGAATAGTCCTAGATCCATTGATGCTATGGACGAACTTTGACCGGGGAACTTATTTGCTACTAAAGGTTTACCTTGGGTACCGCGAATAATCATTGCATTGTTGGGTAAGCTTTGTTCGGTAGGGTTCCCATTATTTTGCGAGATAACTTTAGTTACGTTCATCTGCAAAAGACCTTGTTCGGAAAGGGAGCCAATTTCAGCTAAAAATTCGGTATTCGCAGGGAAAGCGATCGCACCATCGGTAGATTTTAGTGCTTCTTTCAATCGGATCACAAATACGTTTTTCGCTCCACTTGTTTCATCACCACCACCTGACCTAGTAGTTTCGCCAAATATCGCTGTCGCTAAAACAGCTCTAGCAGTAGTCCCTACTGCTAAGGATTTTTGTCCCAGGGGTTGCGCTTGGCTCACCGTAGGAGCAGGAGCAGAAATTTCCTGTTGTGGTGTCTCTTCCTGTGGCTGTGGATTGTTTGCAGGTTCAGGAGCAGCTGCGATGTTATTAGGTTCATTGGTAGCATTTACTTGACCGTAGCTACCTAATTTGGCTAACCTTCTCCACTCTTCAAATGGGTTTGGTGGAGATGGTGGAGTTATATTGACTACGGGTTGAGTGTTTGGCTGCACAACTGGTAGTTGGGGTGATGGCAAAGGTTGAGAAGCAGGAGCAGGTACTTGAACGATACGCTCAACTGTCACTGTCCGAGGTACGTAAGCTGTTGGTGGGGGTGTTGGTATCACTCTCTGTCTATCTCTGGAAGAAACCGACGGTTTTTGTAAGGCTACTGTCGGCGTTGATTTGGCAGTTCTAAGCTGTTGTTGAGCGGCTTTCACCATCTGCGCTTGTTCAGTCAGAGCTAATTTCGTTTTTAGAGTATCTACTTCGCCCTCTAGCTGTTGAGAGATAGATTCATTAGTTGGCTGCTCAGGTACTTGTGGAGAAACAATATTTTTTGGCTTTGGATTGCTACTCATCAACTGGGACAAAAACACACCACCCACCAAAACGATCGCTAAGGTAGCAGCCCCTACCAAGCCTAACTTTGCAAAGGGATTAGATGAGAGGGGTTGCTTAGTCTGAACTTCTTGTGGAAGAGATAGCGACTCTTGCGGCGTTCCAGAGTCTTCTAATCCTTGGGTATCGGTGGAAGATTCTTCTTCAAAGCCGACCAATCTTGACATCCGCGATTCCCAATCAAAAGATTCTACATCTTGTTGGCGATCGTCGGGAGTTAGAGTAAATCCATTTTGGGGAGGTGTTTCTGCAGGAGTTGAGTATCGAGTCATGGTAAAGCTTGGTTAGGATTTCCAGAACAATTTTCATCTTTGATATCACATACATTATAAATTTTTAGTCTGGCTTCACCAAGGCGGTAAGCTGCGAAGTGCAATGGTAGTGCTGCATTTGGTTGCGAAGTTGCGGGTTCATCTATTGCTCTAACTAAAATTTGTTTATTAAAGGAAACTGATTTCCCCAACCTATCATAACCGCTAAAAACTAATTGATTAGCAAGCATTTCCACTTTCCACTTTCCATTACCTATTTCTGTCGGTTGAGAAATTTTTTGGATTACTAATACATTTTCTGTTCCTCTATTAACATTTTCAAATTGGCTATCTGGGTTTAAATTGGTAACTTCTGACTTAAGTTTTTGTTTAAAATTATCGGCTACCAATTGGGAAGTAATTTCCCAGACTTGTGTTGGCGGCTGTTGTTCTGACCAGGTAAGCATTAAGCTCATTGTTTCACCTACAAAGCGCCGAATAGCTTCTGGCTGTCGCTCTAAATTTGCTTGGGGGTCTACAGTTATAGTGCGACCATCAACAAGTTGCACTAAACTTTGAGGTGTGAGTTGCCGCCCTAGCTCTTGTAACATAGACCCGTGAAATATTAGTAAAAGCAAGGTAAATACATGTAACCCAAATGTTCCTACTGCCAACAGTGGCAATGGATTATTTTTCCTATTTTCTGGTTTGAGTAATTGCATTAATAATTGATTATCTAAATTGAACTATGAGCAAGTGAATGATAAATCTATTATCTTATAAAGCTATCAGATGTTTGTCCAGGCCCGCATTGGGTTAATTTACCTTGATTGGTGTAGCCATCTAGCAAACATAAGTTACGAATTTCATAAATTTCTAATCTATCAGCGCGGACACTATAAATTGCTTTTTGTAGGTCTGTGCCATTGCCGGCTTGGGGATTACCAAAATAATCTGTTGCACGTACAAGTAAATCTTTATTAAAAGGAGTTATTAGTTGTGCACCACCAACTTGGTTTTTTTGAATTAAGTCGGCTACCATGCCCACTTGCCACTTGCCTGGTGCAATTTGTTTTGGTGGATAAACCCGCTTAATAACTAATTGTGATGTCATAACTAAGTTGGGATTTTCAGAGAAAACTTCTGTCGGTGTCATTTCTGCAACTGTGCTTAAGAAACCTTTGCGGAAGTCTTCTGATAGAGCAAAACTAGCTATCCAACTGCTGGTACTAACTTTTTGGCTACCCCCTTGAGGTGTTTGAATAAGAATTCCTAAATCTGGTTTGGGGTTTGCAACTTCTTCAATCCTTTGTGGTGGTAGGTTTCCAGACCAGCTAAACATTGATATCATCGTTTTGCTGATGAATTGGCGAATTGCTTCTGGTTCTCTTGCTAAATCATCAATATTAGTTACTGGTTTACCATCGATTAATTGCACAAAGTTGGGAGCTTTTCTCAGACTAAGTTGGCGAATATTTAGCCCTTGTAATAAAAATAAAAATAAAACTATTATATGTAAACCGAAGGTTGCGATCGCAAAAACTGTCAAAACACTTGCCGTTCTTTGTCTTTTTTCTAGTAAACGCACCATTTACTCACCTCTTCTGCAAAATAATCAGCTATTCTATCTATATTAATTATGATTTGCATATAGTCAGCAGCTACAAGACTTATCAAAATGTCATTGTGAATTTCTTATATCTTTTCCTTCACTAAAGAAGCCGTATTGCTGATAGCACTGAAGACTGCAAAACCGCCAGCAGCAGCCACGATTAGCGATAAAATTGGTGCTAAAATTCCCAGAAAGATTATGAACCACATTAAGTCTGGATCAGCATTAATATTTTGACCTGGCCCCTTTACAATAACTGCGGCAGTCAGCACAGCAATAATATTGAATGAAATCTTGGCGATTCCAATAGATAAAAATCCAGTCAGCCATGCAAAAATTGGTTTACCAGCTACAGGCAATAAAGACCCGCCTAAGGCTATTGGCCCTAAAAGTGCTATCAGCAACATAGTAGCTTCTATGAGATTCTGAAAGGCATATTGCAAGGAAATTAAAAAGTTTTTGATGCTTGTTTGGACTGTAGAACCTAACAAAGAATTAAATGAGGTTTCTGATACAAAGCCAGTACCATATCTGATATTATCGACCTTGGTTTGTAGTCTAATTATCCAGTTTTGATTTCTGTATGTATTTCTATATTTCTGCAAGAGAATGTTGATTTTATCGGAAGCGCTGGCAAAGCATTGATTTTGTTGAGCGCCAGTAAGAGATTGGCAAGGACGTAGAAAAGAACCAGTTACTTCTTCAGCTACACTCATATTCAGCGCTTGCTGATAGATTTTATCTGCATCTGCTGTTTCTAATACTTGCCCATTCACAGTGTTTAAAAAACCCCGTAATCCCAGTGTCAGATTAGAAAGGATACTTCCATTCCCTGAATTACTTAAGAGAATCACCACCACAAAAGGCCAGATTAATGCTGATATTGGACGACTATATTCGTAGGATATTAAGTCTTTGAGGAATTGTATCATAAAAAATAACAGGGTTCCTACCGCAAAAAAAATACCCAGATTTGTCAGCGCTCCATACAAGTTCTCACTGGTGTTATTTACTAATAAATCATTCCACTGATTGTTCCAACCATCGGCAATACTTTGGGAAGTTGCGACACCATTATCGAGAACCTCATCAATGCCTAGTTGAGTGCCTACTTGGGCAAAAATTCGTTGAATAGCAAGTTGCATTTTGAGTCGATGGGCTGTTTTTTTAGATTTCGTAGTGGCGTGGCAAGCTTAAAATAGTGCAATAGATTTTTGAGAAAATCGAAATAAATCAATGTTTTTTGCTTTTTTCCTAATGCACTACTTTAGTCTTGCCACGCTAGTAGGGTGCATTAGGAACGTAATGCACCATCCAGGATGCTTTCGGTTTCAAACATCCTCTTAGAGGTTGTTTATCCTAAAAGCCTACTTCCCAACTTCTCTGCCAAACAAATCTAGTTGAGAAGTAGCTCGTAAAAGTCGCGCAGCTTCTGTAGATGTATCTACTCTCCGAGCGCGATTCACCTCTTCTGTTTGCTGAGAAATGTTTGCTAAATTTAAATTAGAATATTGTAAATACTGATTCGTTTGTATTGTCTGAGCAAATGTTTCACCTATAATTTTTGATTGCTCCTGTTGAATCTTAATAGTATCCGAATTAGTACTAACTAGTGTTTTTGCTAAGATTGATAAAGCTCTAACAACAGGCACATTTGCAGTTATATCTTTAGGATTAAATGCTTGGTCAATTCCTAATGGGCTAAATTGAGCATCAATTAGGTCGTTTTTTGTCGATGCCGTATCGCTAATGTCGGCAATATTTTCTAGTGTGTTCTCAGTATTTTCTAACTTTACTTGTGTCCGATTTTGTCCATTTATACCAAGAAGAGCTTCCGCTGCCCCACGAGTAATAAAACGATTGAGTTCATTACTAACTAAATTTCCCCGTACTGCTGCATTATTTTCAAAGCGGCTTGCTCTGGAGTCGGAACTATAAGAGTTGATAATCAAATTATCACGAACCTTTTGTCCCGCAGCAACGGGGTTAGGTATCTTCAATTCTCTCTCTCCCTTGGCACTATCAAGAGCATTTCGACTCTGTGCTTCTAAAGGCTTTAAGTTATCGCTCAGATTATCTTGAAAATATTTTCCCATATCTATGGAATATGATTGAAAATCAGTCCAAACCTGGCCTAATCCTAAACCCATCTGAACTTGTGCCATTGCTGGTAGGATTGCCAGGGATAGCAACGTAAGAGTAAAAATGGTAGTTTTTCGCATACATTTGTGCCTCAAAAAGGTAGACGACATTAAGTATCAAGTCAGAAATTCAGCTTTTTAACTATGATTTATAACTTTTTGAATCACTGTTAACTGCTTACACAACCAGATTAACCACTACGTAAAGTAGCCACTAACTGACGTGCAAATGTAGAAATCGCTTCATATTTATCGCCATGAAGTTGCATCATTTTACTGCGTGCAGTTTGTTCAGAGGGGTTATTAGCAACTGCTGCCAATTGTTCATAACCTGGATAATAACGACAGAATGTATAAATACCGTTATCATCTAATAACCATTGGCTATAAACGCCTTCTTTACGTGGGAAAAAGCTTTCAGAGGCATTACGAGAAATAATGTGGCGCGGATATTTTAAAATATCTGCAAAACTATCGACTGCAACTGGCTGAATGCGTCCAATCAATCGTGTTGTCAAGTTTTGCAAAATCTTAGATGCAGCTTTAGATTTGGCAATAGTATCAGGATCTTGTCCTGATAAGATGACTCTGATACCGGCTTTAGCGCCGTTTGCACAAACTCTGCCAACTAAGTCAGAAATTTGCTCGAATTCAAATAGAATTGGTGCTTCGTCAATAAAGAATATGGAAGCTGGACTACTTAATGCGCGTCGTAATGCTGCTGAATAGGCACTCAGAGATAGTACGGCTGCATCTTCACTATCTGATAGGTTTCTGAGAGCAAAAACTAATAGTTGTGCATCGGTAGGAAAGCTAGATGGTGCAGAAATGGCTTGTCCCACGCGACTCGAAAGCCAAAACCGCAAGCGCAGCTGAATTTGACTGAGGGCGTCTTCTACTCTGCCAGTTAAAGTACTTAGCTGCAAGTGTTCTGATGAACAGAAATACAGAAAATCTTTTAAGGTAGGGGTTTTCTGCCAAGCAAGAGTACCAAATCCTCCCGCCATCGCCTGTCGATATCGCTCTTGTATGCCCTCATCAGCAAAGAAGGCTTCTAATGCTAAGTTGAGCAGCGATCGCACGGTTTGCGATAAAATTTGACTTTCAGTGGATGATCCCAAAACCATTGTCATTAAAGCTGATTCTAGGAAAGCGGTATAATCGTTAAAGCGATCGCGCTGTTGTTCTGGATCTAGCGATCGTAAATCTGGCTGTTCAAATAAGTTATTCGATTGTTTGGAGATATCGAAATACGCTCCATTGTCCCCCATAAACTCTGTGTAGTCAGTGAAAGTAGATGTGCCATCAGGTTTAGGGAAATCTAGCGCCACTACCGGAATGCCATGCGCCAAAGCCTGAGTTAATATCCCTGATACCAACACCGATTTACCAGCACGAGTTGTAGCAAACAAAGCTAAGTTTTTGTGTTGATTAAACAAATCTAAATGTACGGGTGTTCCGCCTTCTTCAGCAATCAACTCAAAGCCTTGTTTATCACCCTGTTTAGTTATAACTAAAGGCATTAATCCAGGAACTTCACTGGTTAAATATAGCTGACGACGGTTGAAAGGTGTTGCCAATAAACCTTCCCAAACTATTGGTAGAGTTTGCAGCCAGATTTTCCACGCATACTCAGTTTCCCTAATTACTCTTGCTGGACGTTGAAAACAGTTTTCAATATATCTTGTTGCCTCATCTAGTTTATCGACAGTTGAACGATGTACCAAAATAACGATACTCGTATAAATCGGGACTGCACCTTCAAATAATTGTTCTTGTGCTGCTACCGATTTCTTCAGCTTTAATTGAGCGTTGACATCAATAGTTTTACTTTTTTCTTGAGCCATGATTGTCGTCATATTTGACTGCTTCAGGACTCGTTGCAAAGTCGTTTTCACCATTGCGGGATTTGCCGCAGTCAACTCACAAAAAATCTCTGTATCTACTACTCTTTCTCTGGCCAATAATTCCCATAAATAGCGCAGTTGGGCAGATTTATTTGGCCAGCCTCCGGGTTTTTCGAGAAATGAGAGTGCGCCAATATAACGATTGTTAACATTAACCCAGCGGCGATCAGCACAAGGTACGCTAGACTCCATCAGCAAAGTTGTGCCGTGGATATTGTCTAGAAGCAATTTAGTACTAGCCAAATCTGAATTAACTTGCTCGTGCAGTCCTTCTTCATCTAAAGTCATCAACTGGGGAATTTCTATTGGCTGCGTATCATTAAACCTTTTCCAGATGCCCTCCCAGAGTTCATCAGCTTTCAAAGGCTTGACATCCAATCCCATTTGGTTGGATAAAATTTGTTCCCAGCGGAGAAAACCCTGCTTGTAAGCATTTGTTATCAGCGTTTCAATGCGCTGGTTTTCTACTTCTGAAAGATCACCTTTAAATTTCAACCACCATGATTCAGCTTTGACTAAAAGCTTCTCTATCCAATCATCTGCATGTGCCGAGTTGGATTCAACTGTGTAAGTGACATAAATCCGCAAAAATTTAGGCTTACGAACACCAGAAATAGTCAATTCTTTGACTCTGGCTCTTTCTGCCATCAACAAATATTTTATATCTCGTGATGGCGCATTTCTAATTAGCGATGCTAATTCCTTTTGGCGTTCTTTGTCTGAACTAAAAGATCCCAAATGCAGTGTCATCCTTTCACCGCTAGGAATGTCTTTTAATCCGGCTTCAATGTTATTAAAAAGTGTATCGATTTGTTCGGGTCTTAAAGTGGTATGAATTCCCTTACAATCAAAACCAAAAACAAAGCAAAACCGATCTCTTTGAATGCCTTTTGTCAAAAGGTAAGCACCAATATCACGTCCATTCATTGCGACACGTAGCATTGTCGCCAAGTGCAAGGCATCTTCAAATGGTGTTAATCTACCTTCATTTCCGGCGACGCCGACGCTTTGTTTTCCGATTTTTTGCTTCATGGTTAACTTCCAATAAGCTTTGATAACGAGCAAAGCCTCTTGTCCAAGCGGGAACGCCAATAAATTTACTTAAAAAACTCCAACTCCTACCACCAGTTAAAATCCACCAAGTTCCTATTCCCCAACCAGTCATTAATATTGTCCACAACCACTTTTGAAACTCTTCTTGGAAAATCCCACCAAAAATTCCATTGATAATAAAGTAGGAGGCTAAGGCAATTACCGTCCAAGGAAGAATTTGATCGGCAGGGATTGGTCCTAGTGAGGGTTGGCTTCCCAGAACCTGATTGACTGGACGAAATTCTTGTTCCCGCTCTTGAGACATCTGAAATATCTGAATTATTTACTGACCTTGTGGGCCAATTACAAAGCGTGTGAGTACATCAGCAATGGTAACAGCAACAACGACTAATAGGGGAGTTCTGGCAATGCTTTGCCAATCTTCATCTTTACGCACTGCGTTAATCACACCAACCAAAGAAATTGCAATATACAGTAAGTAAATTGCCCGCAATACATTAAATATCAAACTTATTGCTGTCTCGCTACCACCACCAGCTGTTCCTGCACCACCTAAGTTTGCTTTGAAAAACCTTTCAGCTTCCCCAAAAAACTGCGCTTGTGCGGGGGCTGCAAACCAGTCTAACCAATACAAACTCAGAATTACGGCTGCGGCTAAAATTTGTAATAATATTAGCGATCGCCTTGGTAAATTCACCTGCTGCCCAATTTGCTGGGTGATGACTGTAATTAAACTACCAACCAGTAAACAAAAAAGCAGGATAGGACTTTTTAGGCTGATAACGCTTACAAATACAGCACAAGCAATCAAAAAGGGTACAGATTCCACCAGAATAATCAAGCTGGATTCCAATCCCAGTCTTAACTTATGAGATCCTTTGACTGCGCTACCAGTTACAGCTTTAAAAAAGTTTCTCTCGTGAGAACTTTGCCTAGACATTGCTAATTTTCCTATGGTGTACTTGAATGTTGCTTGTCTAAAAGTTTACAATGATCGAATCAATTTAACATGATTTAACATTTATTTTTGATTAAATCTCTGAACTTGCAGTAAAGTCTTACATTATATACAACTATTATTTGGTTAAATAAATATTAATATTTATTTAAAAGTAAATATGTATGGTTTGAGAAGCTAAGTTTTGAGCTTTAAACCAGAAATCCCCCAGTCCTCCTCAAGCTTTGCCCTGTAAGCGATTTAGCCTCACTTAGAGGTTGGGAAATGCGGTAATAATCGGAGTTCATGTTTGGGAGCTTGTATTTAACCTTCATCAGACCGTGTAAGTAAGACCTAGCAAAGTTAGTAGTACTATTCATACACACATTTGCAACTAGATAGTTATATCTAATACTGACATATCTTAAGTTGTATAGACACTATTACATAAGATGATTGCAGTAAGTATTTATTCTCTACTTTTAACGCACTTTGGTAAAAATTGAAACTAGATTATAAGCGTATTGAGTCATCTAAAAGTTGGAATTCAATACAACCTTACTATTGTTAGTGGCCTAAATATGCCTGATATCTATGGGTCAGAATAGTTGAGAAAAGTTTAACCGTCAACTATGTTATAATTAGATGGTTGAGAAATATTTTCGGTCATGTAACTGACTATATAGACGCCTCTCCGAATCTAAATCTCTACACCGTTTGATTCTAGAGGTGTTTTATGTCAATTGATATTGCCAATCTATCCTTTAGAGATGAGAGCGTTCAGCATTGCAAAAATTGAAATTTTTAGTTAGCGCAACTCTATTGGAATATTTCGTGTAAAACTGATACATCCCATTGTCCAAAAATGTGGACAAGTGGAGGGTGTCGCAAGCCCAGATAATATATATACGGTTAGTACTTGAATTTATGCCAACGGATATAATTACCCGTCCTGAGTCACTCACAGAAGATTGCTTTTTTACTTATGCCCTTGGGACTGATTTGCACGATACTAATTCGACAGCCCAATATTTACGCAGAATCAGGAAAGAAGATAAACCCTATATCGACATAGCTGTTTCTCCGAGGCCCGGCTATCGATTTGAGGTTTGCCTTATCCCAGTTGAAGGGTTCGCTCAAGAAACAATATTGACAAAAGATGGCTTTGCCAAAGCTTTGGCGATTATTTGTGCTGTATCTAACAAAGCTAGGAAGCGATTTCCCTCAGGAAATGGGCAAGAGATTGTCCGGTGTCAATTTAGCAACTTAGCTGATGCAGTCGCTGTAGCGAACAGATTGTCTGCATTACCCTCTAATATGTATGAAACTCTCGCTAAGGTGTCAAATGCCTCGTGAGATCGCGTCCACTTGAAGTTTTATTATTAGGACTGACGCGAAGACATTTTAATGGTAGGGAACTAAACGGACAAGAGAATAAAAAACTCAATGGTTCATACTCCATTTGTTGAAAGAAGACTTGTTATACAAGGCTTTTAATCCTAGTGTACAATTTTGCTGTTTTTGCACAGTGACCCATAATTCAAAGTGAGTTTTTTTATGCCTACAAGTCCTTTGCGTGAAGAACCTCGTAACCAGCGAGCGCCTGTAATTCGTACAAGTAATGAATTTATTCTTTTGGAATGGTTAAAGTCAACTGGTCGTTTGATAGAGCGGGAACAACAAGAATCTGAGTATTTAAATGAAGTAGAAGAAATTTCAGAAATGATAGACCTTGACGATATCCCTTATGATCATGACGATGATGATGCTGACATGGATGTAGAAGCCTAGTACCGCTACGCGGAAGTCAAAAGTCAAAAGTTTTGTATATCAAGACTTTTCCAAGTTTTAAAATGGCAGCTTGATTTCCGTCACACTGTACTAGTAGGGTAATTCGTAATTACTTACCCCAAACGTTTCATTGATTTGAAATGTGTAATTTATTTACTAGGACTTACGCAACTGGCATATTATTTTTAGTTTGTAGTGAGGACTTTAGTCCTCAAAATCAGGGCTGAAGCCCTTACTACAAACTAAAAGGTTTAATTTTTTGTGACACTTGCGTAAGTCCTATTTACGCCAAAAGGCTAAGAATCCCGACTTTTTATAAAAATTCGGGATTCTTAGTATTAAAATGTGAGTGTGTTTAATTTTTGGACTTAAGTAATAGATAAAATAATTGTCCATTGCTGACTGTGACACCAGCGCGATCGCCTACTAATTTCCCAGTACCTAAAAAATAATCTACCCTACCTGCGCCTTTAATTGCACCTCCGGCATCTTGGTCAAGAACATAACGACTAACGATGCGCTCCTCCATTTTTCCGGTAGGATTAGCAAAGGGAATAGAAGCGCGAATCAACGCTAAAGCACCAGGAGGCATGAGAGATTTATCTGTAGCGATAGAACGCTCTGCTGTTAGTGGTACGTTGATAGAACCTTGGGCTGGTTTACCGTGGTTTTCTTGAAAAAAACAAAACTGCGATCGCGCGGAATATAGATATTTAATTCTTGGGGATACTTTTGGAAATAGTCGAGAATAGTTGGCATAGTTACACCGTCTAGTGGTAATTTGCCATCATTGATTAATTCTCGCCCAATGCTTTTGTAGTTATAAGCGATATTACCCGCATAGCCGATTGTTGTCTGAGTTCCATCGGGAAGCTGAAGTCGCGCCGAACCTTGAATTTGAGCTAAATATGGTTCAAGGCGATCGCGAAACCAAAACAACTCTAATCCTCGCAATTTTCCTTTTGCGCCTTGTAAACCATCTGCTCCTTCTAGTTCTTCGCGGGTAGGATGAGGCCTAGTCCAGGAGTTTAAATCAGGAGGTAATCGATAAACAGGATAACGGTATTCTGCTGTGGGGACACGACTGGCTGCGTAAAGCGGTTCATAATAGGCGGTGAATAAAACCGAACCTTTGTTATCTTTACCAACTGACTGGTAAAGAACAAATTCCCGCAGGGTGGCTTGATGTAATTCTGTTGCAGAATTAGTTTTTAATAAGAGTTCGCGGAATCTTTGCAAGCTTTTGATGACGCGATCGCGAAGGGGCAAGCCGCCGAAGGCAGCATCACGCGTAATCCCAGCCACCGAATAGTTTTGATAAGCAGCCCTAGCATTAGCTGTTCGCAGGTATTGGAGACTGCGATCGATAGCTGTCACCAGCGCCTTTTTGTCTGATGTTTCTCCATATAGAACTTGATCTAAACAAGAGGTATCATCCTGACAACAAGTAACTGGTAGCCTTTGAATTAATGCTGCTTTTTGCTGTTGTGAAAATGCATCTTGATTTTCAGCACTTAATGATACTGGTATATCCCATTTTTTCACACGGCATTCTGGCGGACTGAGTTCTTGATTTCCCAAAGATTGCATCCGCACCATAAAAATTAATAAAGTTACAGGTAAGCTGATGACAATAACTTTGTTAAACCTTCCTAATGAAGCAAGTGTCTTTTTCATCAAAATTCAAAATCTTTGATATTATCTAACTTTCCTCTAATTCAAAAATCACAAATTAAAAATAATTTACTTCTTTTACACCACCAAGATATTTTCCCAATGCCCCATGCCCAATCCCCAATCCCCAATGCCCCATGCCCCATGCCCCATGCCCAATCCCTTATTCATTCATATTACGGTAAGTAGCAACTGCTGAAGGCGATATCCGGTTCAAATATCGGAATATCCAATATTTAAAAATGGTATCTAAAATCACTGGAAATGTAGCAATAAATAAGAATATAAAATTTCGATGTGCTGGTAATCCCCAATGACGCGATACACCTTCTAGGAGTACTTCCCAGCCATGAGGAGAGTGAAAACCTACAAATACATCGGTAAATAAAATGATGATAAATGCCTTGGCACTATCACTAAGTCCATAGACAATATGATCAAAAAAATCTTTGATTACAGCAATAGAAGATTTGCTGACTACTAAAAGCCAGATAAAAGCAATAACTGAAAAAATATCTGCAAAAACATTTTTGATAGCATTTGAGCTTTCATGACGAAATTCTTCAGCAATCTCAACAGCCCTTTTTTTAAGTTCAATTTCCATTTGCTCAGACAACAGTGGAGGGGCATTTCTGATGAGATTTTCAAACTTGAGTTTTTCTTCAAATCTTTGTAATTCTACAAGGGCTTCCTCTTCCATTTCGGAATTGAGGAATATTTGTACTTGCTCAGTGTTTCTAAATTCCTCAACAAGTGGCCCTACTACGAAAGCTTTTGCGATCTGATGCGTCAGAAGTGGTACTATAATTAATAATAAAATAAACCTGATAGATATTATTGTTCTTCTTTGAGCGTGACGAAAATTCTGAATTACTTCTTGTTCAGAATTAGGGTCTAATTCAACTTGCAGACGAGTGATAGTACTTAAAATGGAGCGGGGTAAAACGCCCATTGTATCGGCTTTCAGCTTTGATTTTGGTTTTTTATCTGAGCCTTGAATTGGTATTTTAGGTGGTAGCGTTGGAGTATTTACGAGCAGTGAATTGTCATCAGATATCACAGAGTTAGCTGGTAGATTAGAAGATTTGACAACTAACGCCTTTGAAATTATTTGTTCAGGAATTTTTGCGTATTTGGATATAACTTGATCGATAAAGTTAAGCTTTTCCAAAACCAAAGAAGGACTGGGATGCTCTATACCTGCTTTTTGAGCAGCTTTTTGATTCTCTTCATTTAGAAACCAACGGCTTGCTCTAAACTCTGTCAACCGCATTTTGGCAGTTTTTAATAGCTTATTTAAGTCTGACTCAAAATAATCCATCACGCTGTTACTGTACATGGCTGAGTCAATGTCTATTTTATTACCATTGAAATGCTTATTTTCTATTTCCTTAATTTTTAATGCTGCATCGTAAGCTTGATGTAAAGAACGTTCAGGAGTTTGTAAGTACCATCGATAAGTATCAAGTAAGAAAGAATAGATTTTTTGGCTAAAAACAAAATTTTTCATTGGAGACAATCATCCAGCATTATTTGGTGATTCTTAACCTTAAGTTAACGCACGAGGTATCTTAGCAAATCTACAAGGAGAGAGTTTGTGGTTTCTCATTCGGTTTGGATTGTTGGCGCTAGCCGCAGTGGTAAGACGGCTCGCTTGGTAGAGCAATTTTGTAGTTGGGTAAAACCTGAAAAGCAGCATACTGAATCAATTTATACTAAATATCATGGGCGTAAAAAAGGCGCTCATGTAGCCGAATTTTTATATCTTAAACAAACAGAGCCAGGAGTTTTAGTCTTAGCTGCCAATGACGATAATCGTCGAGAATTGGGAGACATAATTGTTACATCTACCTTAGGGAAATATCCAGTGCGTGCCAAGACACCGCTAGGTTTTTTCCAGGATGAAGTTATTTTATTTTGGCCATTGCTAATTAACTCGTTGAGCCTGAAGGCACAGTTTCCCGTAAGATTGCGGCCAGAAACGGAGCAAGAGTTAGCAACCAAACTCTGGCGTCCCCAATTAGACGAAGAAATTTTACGGATTGCGGGAGTGAATGAGTCTCGCTTGGTGCGTCGCATCCTAGATTTATTGCAATTAGCGGCTTACAGTGGTGTACCTTGCGAAGATATTGCCCCGATTTTGGCAAAAGGTCTGGCAGAAAATCCTACAACTTTAGAGCCGGAATTTCTAGCCTCTTTGCTCCTAGATTGGCGTAACTGGTGTTTAGAAAGGGGGTTACTAACTTATGGCATTATTACCGAACTTTATAGTCAATATTTGTTAAGCGATCGCAATTACCAACAACACCTAATTAAACGCTATCAAGCGGTACTGGCGGATGATGTAGATGATTATCCTAGCGTAGCGCGTCTTTTGTTTGAATTGTTATTAGATCAAGGCACAGTCGGGGCGTTTAGCTACAATCCCGACGGTGCAGTGCGATTGGGATTGGGAGCAGACCCCAATTATCTAGAAGGGTTGGCAGAGCGTTGTCGGGTAGAAATATTGACCGGGCCACCTCCAGAGTCCCTTGGTGAGCAACTCACTAAACAGATGGTAGAATTGGTTACAGAACCAATGGTGCTGTTGAGCTTACCTGAGATTGTACATTCAATTCAAACCACCTCCCGCGCCCAACTATTGCGGCAAACAGCCGAGGTAATTGCTAATGCCATCCAATCACAGCAAGTACAACCAGAACAAGTGGCGATTATTGCGCCAGGTTTAGATGCGATCGCTCGTTATACTCTAGTAGAAATCCTCGTTAAGCAAAATATCCAGGTAGAATCGGTGAATGACCAACGTTCTTTAGTTAGTTCACCCGTCATTCGCGCCTTACTCACCATGCTGGCACTAGTTTATCCCGGCTTGGGACGCCTCGTAGACCGGGATGCCGTGGCAGAAATGCTAGTTGTATTGAGTAGGAAACAACAACCACCAGAAAACTCTACAGACGCGATGAATCGGGTATCTACAACAGACGCGATGAATCGGGTATCTACAAATATTGATCCGGTACGTGCTGGTTTGATTGCAGATTACTGCTTTGTACCCCATCCCGATCGCCCCAACTTGCTACCAGTGTCAGCCTTCGAGCGCTGGGATAGAATCGGCTATGCAGCTACTACAGCCTATAATGACATATTAGAGTGGTTGGAACAGCAGCGATCGCAACAAGAACTGCGTTTAATTCCTAGTCCCATTTCCCTTTTAGACAGAGCAATTCAACGTTTTTTGTGGAATGGCAGCAATCTCCCCTACGAACAACTAGCAGCACTGCGGGAATTATTAGAAACCGCCCAACACTACTGGGAAATTGACACCAGATTACGACAAATTGCCCCAGTTGAGACAACGCCTCACACAACTATTATCGAATTCATTCAACTACTACGACGTGGTACGATTACCGCCAACCCTTACCCTGTGCGCCCCATTGGTGGAGCGAGAAAGGCCGTCACCTTAGCAACTATATTTCAATACCGATCTAGTAGGCGATCGCACCGTTGGCATTTTTGGCTGGATGCTGGTTCACCTCTATGGGCTAAAGGTGGTGCGGCGACGTTATTTGGTGCGCCGTTTTTCCTCCGAGACAGGTTAGGCGAACCTTGGACAGCAGAAGATGAGAAATTGGCAGAAGAACAACGACTGCGAAGGATTTTGACAGATTTATTGTCTCGTGTATCAGAGAGAGTTTATTTGTGTCACAGCGATTTAGCTGTGAATGGACAAGAGCAACTAGGGCCGCTGTTACCCTTAGTGAATGCTTGTGTGACGGTTATTTCTGAGGCTAATGCTAACTAAGGCTCAGAACCCTGACTTCTTTAAAAAGTCGGGGATCTTGTTGTAGAATATTTGTTTGTATTGAGTAGTAATTGCCCCTTTTCTAACATTAAGGTTTGGGGTTAATCTTTGCAAATTTCGGGACTGTGGTTGAATTGGAACACGAGAACGAGGAAGGACTCGATCGCGCCTTAAGAGCAAAGGAATACTGAGAAGTCCCAAAATAATTACTACTCCGGTCATTATCCAAACCATTAACCTATTTGGTTTGTAATCTGCTCGTTCAATTTGCCAGAAAACTTGGTTGTATCGCCACGCAGCTAATGCAACAACCAAAATTCCAAAAACTACCAAAGCAAGACCCAAATTTTCCGAATTGGATAATGGATTTACCGGAGCTTCTCGTTGAGTAATAGCAATATTAAGCTGTTGCAGAAATATACCAAATCGCGCAATAGCAAAACCAAAACCAATCAATGAAATAGAAGTACGTAGCCAAGCTAGAAAAGTACGTTCGTTCGCTTGATGCTCCCTTTGACGATCAATTTTTGGTATTTTATCCATGAGTACTTCTGACGACTACTTACTCTTGAAAAGTATTCATAATGATGAATAGCACGAACTAGCGCCACAAGGTCAACACAATCCGGTAAGGACTCTGAGAAAACCCCAAGCGATCGCGAGAATCTTTACAATAGTAAATAAGGTAAAGATATATATCATCAAAATCAATGGGACTATTCGGATTTGGCAAAAAGTCAGTTATGCCCACACCTGAAGAAGCTTTGTCAGGAAGGGCACAATCTATCTCAGTACCTGCGGCTCATTATGTCAACAAGAATCCTTTAAAAGCTCCTTTTCCCGATGGATTAGAGAAGGCAATTTTTGGCTTGGGCTGTTTTTGGGGTGCAGAACGCAAATTCTGGCAACTTAAAGGAGTTTACACCACAGCAGTAGGTTATGCTGCTGGATTTACACCCAACCCCACTTATGAAGAGGTATGTAGTGGGCGAACCGGTCACAATGAAGTAGTGTTGGTTGTGTTTGATCCCAAAGTGATTAGTTTTGCTGAACTGCTCAAAGTTTTTTGGGAAAGCCACAATCCCACCCAAGGGATGCGCCAGGGTAATGATACTGGCACTCAATACCGTTCAGGAATTTATGTATATTCTGAAAGTCAAAAGCAGCTAGCAGAAGCATCGCGGGAAGCTTATCAGCAAGCCCTTAACGGTGCAGGTTATGGCAAGATTACTACAGAAATCTTGGATGCGCCGGAATTCTACTATGCTGAAGCTTACCATCAGCAATACCTGGCTAAAAATCCCAACGGGTATTGTGGTTTAGGAGGGACAACCGTATCTTGTCCCGTAGGTGTAGTTGAATCGCAAGTTAGTAGTTAAAAATATGGCGTTGCTGATTCCATGTATGAAAATGATTTTGCATAATACCAAAATCTTTGTAGAGACGTAGCAATGCTACGTCTCTACATCTAGATTCATACTTAATTCAGTAAGCCAAAAATATAGTAAAAGCGCACATCTGTGCGCTTTTATTTAAAATACAGATTTGAGTACAGCGATCGCTCGAAGCCACAGCATAAGACTAATAGGCGCTCCAATTAGAATACCAGCGATCGCCCAGCCTCTTTGATGAGCTTTGAATTGTTCAATACTGCGCCACGGCCTACTTTTCCAAGCCCATTCATTGCCTTTAGCACCAAGTGCGATCGCCATTAACCACCATCCGTGGGGTATAAAACAGAATAGCCCATACCACACTTGGTTTGGCCACATCCACAACCAAGGCATCAGAAATGCGCCCCAGTTCCAACCGAGAATTTCTTCTGGGACTGTTTCATTGTAATTATTTATCCCGCATCCAGAATTGTTGATTATTTCTTTTAGCGGCAAAAGTTGATTCTTGTTTGCAGATTTGACAGCCAGACCAGATTTGAGAACATTCAGCGCTTCGCGGGCACTAGTAAATCGTTGTTCTGGAGCGGGTTCTATCAACTTTTGTAGCCAACTGACAAAACTGGGACTCAGGTTAACTCGGTCTGTAAATTGCAGTCGCAAATCCTGCTGGGGTAAATCAGAAGGGGAAGTTCCAGTTAACAAATGAATCAAAGTCGCTCCCAGTGCATAGAGGTCTGAAGCAGCAACCGCTCGACCACCAAATTGTTCCATTGGGGCATAACCATAAGTCCCGACAATGGTGAAAGTAACGCCTTCTTTTGCCGCTTTATCTTGAACTGCGCCAAAATCAACTAAATAAATCCGATCATCTTCGCCCCAGATTAAATTACTCGGTTTAATATCTCTATGCAACACCCCTGGATTCAACTCATGTAGATACGTGAGAATATTTAAAACCTCAACAGCAATTTTTCTCGCTCGCTTTTCACTAAACCTTTTGCCAACAGCAAGTTTATCCTTGAGCGACTCACCAGGAATATATTCTTGTATTAAGGCAAACCAGAGTGTGCGATCGTCGATACAAAAATAATCTATATATTGAGGGATGCGGGGATGATTTAGCTGTTTAAGTATTTGGGCTTCCCTCTCAAAAAGTTTCAAGTCATCCCACTGCACAGTACCACCAAAGGCCAAAAGTTTGACCACAACGGTCGAATTTTCGCCATTAGAGGCTTGTAAATCCTTAGCTAGCCAAGTTTGACGAATTCCATTGTTGCCTAGTTGGCGCTGGATTTGATAACGATCTTGTAATATCTGTTCTGGTTGCAGCATCTTACACCTGCTGGCAGTTTACGCTGATCTGATTCCTTACTATTCAAGGATAGTCATTATCTAGAGAAACTGTGGGAGCTAGATAATTGACTAAAAGCAGTTGAAGATTTCAATTTTGAGTTTCCTTAAAAGATTGGTGCGAATTATTATTCGCATATGTTATAAATAACAGTAAAGATTAAAGGTGGCCAAAGAAGCACAACCAAAACGGATTATCATCTATGCCAATCAAGACGGCTATGAGCCGTTTACAGAGTGGATGAATAATTTACGCGACCAACAAGGAAAACGACGCATCCTGCAACGCCTACGCCGACTTGAACAAGGCAATTACGGAGATGTAGCGCCGATAGGAGATGGTTTGAGCGAGTTGCGAATGTTCTTTGGTTCCGGTTATCGCGTTTATTTTGGCGAAGATGCTGAAAATATTGTTGTCGTACTGTGTGGAGGCGACAAAAGCACACAGGTTGAGGACATTGAGGATGCAAAAGCTTACTGGAAGGAGTATCTAAGCCGTGAGGAAATTTAGAACACTTGATGAATTTGAAGAAGAGTACTTCCGTAAGCACCCGGAAGAAATCGACGATTATTTGACCGAGATATTTCAGGAATATTCAGAAGACAATGATTCCGGCGCGTTGTTGGCATCTTTGCGCGTCGTTGCTCGTGTACGCGGAATTAGTGAGATAGCCGAGCAAACAGGCATGACACGCCGAGGATTACAAAAAGCTTTATCCAGCAATGGCAACCCGCGCCTTGAAAACGTCAATTCCATTATGAAGGCGCTGGGATATTGTCTTACGCCGCAAAAAATCATGCCTCCAGCGACAGAGTGAATCACAACAGTAATTATCGATTGTGACATTATTGGGTGCAGAATGTGGGTTAAAGATAATTTTTACGATAATAAACTTAATATTCTGTAGAAAGTAGAGGTTCCCACCAATCACGATGATTGAGATACCATTCAACTGTTAAGCGTAACCCCTCAGCAATTGTTACTGAAGGCGTCCAACCAAGCTCAGTTTTAATTTTGTTCGCATTAATTGCATATCTCCGATCATGTCCTTGTCTATCCTTGACAAAAGTAATTAATTGCTCTGCTGGACGCGCTGGTAAATCAGGTGCTAATTCATCCATCATCTGACACAAAAGTTGCACCAGGTTGAGATTTTCCACCTCATTGTTGCCACCAATATTGTATGTTTCCCCTGGTTTAGCGTGATTGATTACTACATTCAAAGCACGGCAATGATCGCCTACATAAAGCCAATCGCGCACATTTTTACCATCACCATAAACAGGTAATGGCTTACCTATCAAAGTGTTGATGCACATCAGAGGAATTAGCTTTTCGGGGAACTGATAAGGGCCGTAATTATTAGAACAATTTGTGATAATTGTCGGGAGGTTGTAAGTATGGTAATAAGCACGCACTAAGTGATCACTACCAGCTTTTGAGGCTGAATAGGGACTATTGGGAGCGTAAGGTGTAGTTTCAGAAAAAGCTGCATCATCTGCGCCCAAACTACCGTAGACTTCATCAGTAGAAACGTGTAGAAAACGATAATCAGATGGCTGTGCTTTTGCCTCCCAATGTTGCCGAAAAGCTTCTAGTAGCGTGAAAGTTCCTACTACATTCGTTTGTACAAATGCAGCTGGCCCAAGAATCGAACGATCAACATGAGATTCAGCAGCAAAATGGGCGATGGTATCTATATTTTCGGTTGATAATAACTCGTCTATGATGGTGCGATCGCAAATATCACCCTGCACAAACCGAAAATTATCTCTTCCCTCAACTAGCGCCAAATTCAGACGATTTCCCGCGTAGGTAAGCGCATCCAACACCACCACTCGGTCATCTGGATAAACTTGACACCAATGATGAACAAAATTTGCCCCAATAAACCCCGCACCCCCAGTAACTAATAACCGCCGAATCATTAAATTTCCTCTCTTCTCTCTGTGTTCTCTGCGGTGCATTTCTATTACTTAAAGTATTTCTTCCTCAGCTTCCCATATATCTTCTGAGCGAGTAATTTTGCCACACGTATTTTCGTCAAACTTTTAATATTAGATGGCTGCTGAATTTTGTGGTCAAAAAACTCATTCAACTCATTCAGAATAACTTGGAAACGCTTAATAATATTTTCAGTCCGATGCTCAACTAAAAACTCCTCAGACAAACTAAAAGCTACTGAAGAATCAATCACCTTCAAAATCCTTTGGACATCATATTCTTGGGAATATCCAGCAATTTTATAGCAGTTAAATCCAGGGTCTAAGTAATCAGCCAGTCCACCGTTGACGCTAGAAAATACTTGACAACCACAAGCAAGAGCTTCCATTGGTTGTAGACCAAATCCTTCACTAACACGCTGTTGTGCCCAATACTCAGCCGAATCATAGAGGTAAACCTTAGCTCGGTTGAATAACCCAGGTAAATCCTCTACATAAGAATCAACAACCAATACTTTACACTGTTTTTGTAACACTGGAATCAATTCTTTAATTAAATACTCAGAAGACTTCCGAGCCTGAACTAAAACATCAATATCTCGTTCCAGTCCTAAATTTTGAAACTCATCAGAAATTTGATTTGGCAAATAATAAATGAGAGAATTGGGCGATTTTTCTCCCCAATATCCCATTGTATAGCGGCTAACAGTGATAATCGGAATACTCGCAGGTAGTCTAAATGGATAACCTGCACTATGTGCATGGTAAACAACATTGTATTGCTTAAGTTTAGCCACGAGTTGAGCTACATCGAATCCCCAACTGATGACAAAAATCACATCACTTAAATTTTTCTCTTTTAGCAAATCATCGATAAAAAGCTTACCTTTTTCTCGTTGACGGTAAGTTACAACATCAGCACTACAGAATTGCTGAACCAGATTAAGTGCTTTTAATTCAGCCCAAAGACCACCACAGGCAAATTTGCCATCTGTACCAGGGAGTAAAAAGTAAAGTTTTCTCATAATTTTTTTAGCAAAGTAGCGCAAGGACGTTCGGCGAAGCTCAGTCGAGCCGCGGAAGTCAAAAGTCACCCATGCTTTAATTTTGGGCCTTCTGGCTGTTTTAAATGGTAGGTTTATTTCCGCCAACCTGTGATGGAGAAAACTATGGAGAAAAATTTTTTTGTCTCCCTCATCTCCCTTATCTCTCTTATCTCCTTCATCCCTACTCTTGCCAGCCCACTTTAACAAAATATGCCTGACGCCCCCAAACGTCGCGTGTATGGGTAATATTTTCAATTGTTAGGTTAAAAGGAATGGCGGTTGTTAGGTAACGCTGTGCCATAGAACCTAAATCAGGTGCGAGTTCGGCGGCTGTCGTTGCTGCTAACCCCAAACCGATAAGTTGCTCGATTGGTCGAAATGGTAGTAACAAATGCACACCGACAGCTAGTCCAGCTGTTAAGAGCATTGCTACTGATAAATTTGTGCCGCAACGGGGATGTACAGCCAAATCCCATTCTCCACTGGTGAGGCGATGTCGAGCAAGTATGACCGCACGCCGCAAATCACTAATATTTACCTCACCATAGAGATAAAATCCCTGTTCAGTAGACAAACCGCTTAATAGTTCGTTATCTAGTTGAACGTTACTAGGTTCTCCTTTGGTAGGATAGGCACTTTTTGATTCGCTAAGAACCCAAACAGTAGCGTGTTCTAAAGCGTGAACCTGCCGTATCATCAGAATTTCTTTCAACCCTGGAATAAACGATAGCTGTCTAAGTAAGTCGGCATCTTGTGTGGGTTGCGGAAAGTCTAAGGGTGGGTATTCTGGGCCCGAGACTTGCTCAGATAGAGGTTTCGTAAAATCAAAGTTAAAAAATTCAAAGGGAGACGAGCCACTTTGAAAAGAAGCAGAAGTATTCATTGAAACACTGCTCTCCAAGCCGATGGAGCAACATAGATTTCTTTCAAATGTAACGCTTGCACTACTGAATTGCTGCTAATTTTTGTGGATGATTGAGTTTGGGCATGGGGCATTGGGCATTGGGCATTGGTTATTCTCCTCTGCCCCTTTGCTCCTCTGCGTAAGTCTTAAATCTTGTGCCCGGAATTTGGAAAGAAATTCTGATCTTTTATAGTTTCCGAGTCCAAGGGTCAGCTGGCTCCACTAACATAAACTCCGGCTGAGTGAAGGACTCGGAACTTTTGGTAGAGTGTTCACACTGATACTAAGGCGTGAAGACAGGAACAATCAGTAAACCTTAAAATTGGCTTGCCAATATACCAGACCAAAGCAATTACGTTGCTACTAGTAAATGGTTTATTCGATTTGGTTAGGCAAAAGGCAGCAATTGACATCATTCAAACAGACTTTGCCCCACTGTAAAGCCCAGCGGACAAGAGCTACTCGATTTTCTGTCTCGGTCTTGGTAAGAATATTACTGATATGGTTATCAACTGTGCGCTTGCTAATCTCCAGTTTTCCTGCAATCTCTTGGTTAGTTAAGCCAGCGGCTACTAAGTCGATAATTTGCAGTTCTCTGTCTGACAGACTAACGGGGGTCTCAGACTTGCCACCAGCCATGACTATTTCTATCCTCCCTTGGTATATGTACTTAATCACTCTTTCTAATTCTAGAAGATTCTTTTGTTGGGAGGGGTTTCAAGTGTTAGCAGTAATACGATTGTCAATATTTTCTTTGGATTTAAAGTTGGCAAAAATATAATCCATAAAAGGAGTAAAGCAATTATTTATACTTAAAAAGAAAAAATAATAAGTATAAACAACTAGGGTATTTAGGCGATGGTCAGAAGCATACAGATGTTATAGAGTAATAAAAATTGCTATTTAATTCTATGAAGGGCTGGCGACAGATGAGCAATAATTGTTGTAGATTTTATACTGTAAATTATTAATCCAAAATCGAAATCTAAAATCTAAAATGAAATGAGCAATCCCCGTGTTTTGTGCCTCGGTGAAGTTTTGTTTGATTGTTTAGCCGATCAATTAGGGCTAAAGCTGGAAGAAGTGAAATCCTGGACTCCCTATCCAGGAGGGGCACCAGCTAATGTAGCCTGTGCTTTAGTTAAGCTGGGGACGCCAGCGGGATTTATCGGAGCCGTTGGTGAAGATGAACCAGGGAATGCACTGGTCAAGCTATTACAAGATGTAGGTGTAGAGACGACGGGAGTACAACGCCATCCCACAGCACCAACGCGGCAAGTTTATGTTACACGGGATCTAGCTGGCGATCGCACCTTCGCCGGATTTGGTCAGTATGACACCGCAGAATTTGCCGATACTCGCCTACAAGCCAAACAATTGCCAAATTCGCTGTTTGAAGACGCAGATTTTCTAGTTTTGGGTACTTTGGAATTAGCCTATCCTGAAAGTGAAGCGGCAATTCACCGTGCTTTAGAGTTAGCAGAACATTACGACTTAAAAATTGTGCTGGATGTCAACTGGCGTCCTGTATTTTGGAAAGAGCCAAACATCGCCCATCAAAAAATTCCAGAATTAGTTAAGCGAGTTGATTTCCTCAAACTCTCCAAAGAAGAAGCTGAATGGCTATTTGAAACCGCAGATCCCGGAGCCATCACTTACCGTCTGGCTTCAATTGAAGGAGTACTAGTAACAGATGGAGAAAACGGTTGCACTTACTGTCTGGGTGAAAACGAAGGCAAATTACCTTCTTTTTCCATGCCGGTAGTTGATACAACTGGTGCAGGGGATAGCTTTTTGGCAGGATTCATCCACCAACTAAGTCAGCATGGCATTCACAGCTTGCGGGATGCAGAAACAGTAAAACGCATCGTCACCTATGCCAGTGCTGTTGGGGCACTGACTACCATTAAACCAGGTGCGATCGCTTCTCAACCTACTACTGCTGAAGTCGAAGCTTTTCTAGCCACACACCAACTTTAGGAACTAACATAAGCCACTGGGATATCAGCCACCACAGGCTGATACTCCCCACTAGAAAATGGACGAAAATCGTCATCCCATTCTGCTTATTAAATAGTTTTAAAATCCCTAAGAGAAACACTTTTGCATTGGGTGCAGACGCTTCAGCCAGAAGTAAGGAACATAATACTTTTGCACACGCCCTCTGGGGAATTTAGTTTGGAGCCGTTATCAAGCTTAAGTAAAAAATATATTAATTTTTAATACAAAAAATTAGTTTTATAAACCTCAATTTTATTTAGTTTTATCATAGGTCTAACAGAAGTTATTGGCAACCTCTGGCAATGATTAAAGGTTACTCGCTTTAGGGCATGAAGCACAGGGGAAAAAGGTTTAAACTGCCTGTATTCGTGGAACTTGTGGCAAAAACTCGGATTCAACTTTAAGACAAGATTGTGATGCATAGGTTCTGCAACCCTTGCACCGCAAAAAATGATGGAGTTTTATTTCTTAAACCTTCTGACTTCTGACTTCTGACTTCTGACTTTAAAGAGCAGAGGGAGAGAAAGACATTTTCATACTTGGCGATGAAACTTATTTCACTGGGACTGCCTTCTGCCTTAACCAGCAAGTCATTGATCTCCAAAATCTGACAATAAAAAATTTTAATAGAAATATGGGGGCTGTATACATGACTTCCAGCATTCCAAAAATCAAAATACATACTCCTTTAGTAGGAGATGTGAATAATAAAAGTCGAATTACTTACCAAGCGAGTCGCACAGCGATCACTGGATTCAATGGAATCGTAATGGCAGCAGCAGAGGCTTATATCAATGGGCTAAAAATCCCCGATCCTCTGCTTAAAATCCTTTTAAATCTATCTATCCAAATCAGCTACAAGTATTTTCCTTCTCTTTTAGTTCCCTATGAATGGCTGTTACAAGAAAGCGATCGCCTTGCAGAAGGATCGCACGAACTAATGAAGGTTCAATACAACCTACCCGAAGAAATGTTCAGTCTGATCTTGAAAGAGACAGAACTTTTATATCCCAAATACAGTATGGCTTTATGGGAGAAAGGAGCATCTAACCTTGAGCAAGCTCAAATGGATATGCTCGACGATTTAATTGCAAAAGCAGGCATCGAAGATGGAGACGAAATCTTAGATTTGGGATGCGGTTGGGGTTCTGCATCAAATTACATTCTTTCCCGGTTTCCGCGTGTGAAAGTAACGGCTGTTAATTTGAGCCATCAACAATGCGAATATATGCGGAGAAAAATGCAAGACCCTAACAGTTACCTTATACCAATTCTCTATGAAGATGCACAGAATAAAACACTTGAAACTCCTGCCGGACAAGGAAATTATTCTATGCAGCCTCACATAAATTTGGTATTAGTTCAGATAGATTCACTTTATATGAAGAGGACTTTAATGATATTAATTTGGAGACTAAGTTTGATAAAATTATAACGATTGGGGTGTTTGAACATGTAGGTAATTTAACAAAATCATTCTCAAAGCTGGCTTCTATCCTCAAAGATGATGGTAAGGTTTTAATTCACATTATCACAACCAAACTACCTTACAATATAACCCATCCTTTTATCAATAAATATATTTTCCCCAATGGGCGAATATGGAATTATGATGTCATACCAAAGATTAATACAGACCTAAAAACCATTAATCAATGGTATTTAAATGGTGCTAATTACTCAAATACCCTCAGAAATTGGTTGATAAATTTTGATCAAAATCAAGCAAAAATCAAAGATTTAAATTATGGCATGAACTATGGCAAGTTCTGCCGGATGTGGAGACTTTATTTGCTCTTGTGCATAATGTATTTTGACGGTTGTAATGGTGAAATTCTTGGTAACGGTCAATATTTGTTAGGGAAGTCCTAATAATTTAGCGATCGCCCAATCTATCGAGAGCAATCCTTCGCTCTTTAGTTTGCTGCCATAGAGTATCAACAGTCACAAACTCATAACCTTGTTGTAGCAGTTGCGGAATGAGAATTTGGATTGTGGCAGCAACATCTTGTCCACCACAAGCACCATCATGCAAGACAATCAGTGAACCATTTTTGACCTGCTGCATAATTCGCTCTACCACAGTGGTTACACCTGGCCGCACCCAGTCTTCTGGTACAACACTCCACATAACTGTACGGTAATTCCACTGCAAAAACAATTTTAAAGTAGCAGGTGTAAATAAACCATTGGGAGGGCGGACATCCCGCACTTGTTCAGGTTGCAGGTTACAGGCATTGTAGATGGCAACTTGGGTTTTTTCTAAGCTGTCCTTCAGGTCATTAGGGGAAAGCATGGGAAAAGAGCGATGATCGTAGCCATGTAATCCGATCCAGTGTCCGCGATCGCTAATGGCTTTAGCAATGTCTGGTGAACGGTTGACGCAAACACCTAACCAAAAAAAACTCGCTGTAATGTTGTAACGGTCTAACACTGCCAAAACTTCAGGTGTGTATTGAGGATGGGGCCCATCATCAAAGGTCAGTGCGATCGCTTTAGAGTTAGGATTTCCAGTCCAAAGGCAGTTGGGAAAACTCGGCTGGAGAATGCGGTAGAAAATTGGAAACAGGGGAGCTAGTTGCATAAAATTTTTTATTTTTTGCGTAATCTTGCATAACTATACTGATTACTTCATATAAGACAGTTAAGCGGTAGAAATTACAGCTTAACTCGCTTATATTTAAAACTTAATCACTGTACAAATAGAGAGTTATAGATACAAGCGCTCCCTATTCAAACATCAGAGCGATCGCTTGGATATGGCAATCACCACTTCAAAGTTAGTTGAGAAAGGTCGGTTGGAGAGTGTCAATGCTCTATTTTGTAAAAAATCTGTAAGAGCCATACTATTTAACCTACCATTTGTCTAAATTGAAGATAAATCTACGAATAAACACTGCATGAAAAGCTAATGTTGTTCAAAGATATACGAGATTATCAAATTTCATTTCTGGGCTTGTTCCTAGTCGTGGGAATCGGTACACGAGACTGGACATTGCGACCAGAGTTGATTGGGGTATTGATCGCCACAAGCCTTATAACCCAATGGATATTCTCATGGCTAACAGGCAAAGAACAAATGCCCAATCTTCGCAGTGCTTTAATTACCTCGCTGGGACTGAGCCTGCTGTTGCGGGCTGATCACTGGACGACAATGGCAATAGCCGCAGCAAGTGCGATCGCTAGCAAATTTCTCTTTAAATTTCATGATAAGCATTTCTTCAACCCTGCTAATTTTGGCATCATTTCCGCATTGGTTCTGACCTCCGATGCTTGGGTTTCGCCGGGACAATGGGGTGAAGAGTGGTGGTATGCGCTGTTATTTGCCGGAACTGGCGGCATGACTTTGCAGCGCGTTGGCCGTTGGGACACCACAGCAGCTTTTTTGGGTAGCTATTCATTACTAGAAGCGATACGCAATCTCTGGCTGGGTTGGACTTGGGATGTTTACTGGCATCGCCTGATGAGCGGGTCTTTACTACTGTTCGCCCTATTTATGATTACAGATCCGCGATCAATTCCCAATTCGAGAATTGGGCGGGTCATTTGGGCATTTTGCATCGCCGGATTAACCTTTATCCTACGAAATTATTTCTTTGTTTCTACCGCAGTTTTCTGGGCGCTGTTTGCCCTTGCACCATTGACCATTCTGCTAGATGTTCTCTGGTCAGCCCCACGATTTTCTTGGCAAGAAGGATATAGGGAAGCAGGGGGAGAACTTTTAACCCCTAATTCCTAACTCAGTATTAAAAAATCAGCATTAAAAAAATAAAAAAGTAGAGGTATAAAATGAGATTTTTTCGAGTTTTAATGCCATTATTGTTGGCAGTTGTAGCTGTGTTTTGCTTTGCACCCGCAGCCTGGGCATTTTGTGGATTTTATGTAGCTAAAGCTGATACGAAGCTGTATAACAAAGCTTCTCAGGTGGTGATAGCACGAAATGGCGATCGCACTGTCCTGACAATGGCAAACGACTTCCAAGGCGAAGTCAAAGATTTTGCAATAGTAGTACCTGTGCCAACAGTGCTGCAAAAAGAGCAAGTTCGTGTGACTGAACCCAAAATTATCGAGCGCCTAGATGCTTTTAGTGCGCCGCGATTAGTAGAATATTTTGACCCAGATCCTTGTGCCCCACTACCAATATTTTCAAGAAACTTATTGTTCAATGCAGCAGCAGGAAATGGTGGGAATGTGGAAGTTCAGGGAAGCGATCGCAGTTTGGGTGTGACGGTGGAAGCGCGTTTCAACGTGGGCGAATACGACATCGTGATCCTCAGCGCGAAAGAATCTGGTGGGCTGGAAACTTGGCTCACACGCAATGGCTACAAAATTCCTCAAGGCGCGAAACAGTTACTTCAGCCGTATATCCGTTCCTCAATGAAATTCTTTGTTGCCAAAGTCAACTTAGATAAATTCGAGGAATCTGGCTACCAGTTCCTCCGTCCGCTACAAATTTCCTATCAATCACCCAAGTTCATGCTGCCAATTCGTTTAGGCATGATCAATGCCACGACAGAGCAGGATTTAATTGTCTATATTCTCTCGCCTCAAGGAGGGGCAGAAATCACTAACTATCGGACGGTGAAAATCCCCACCAACGCCAATCTTCCCATATTTATCAAAAATGAATTTGGTGAATTCTACAAATCTTTGTTCCAAACCGCTTACACCAAAGAAGGCAGAAGAGTCGGTTTTTTGGAATACGCTTGGGACATGGGTAGCTGCGATCCCTGTTCTGCTGATCCCCTGACTTCAGAGGAACTCAAGGAAGCAGGCGTATTTTGGCTAATTGATAACCCTCCAAATGATGGGCCAGTATTCCCCAGTTTTGGTCGTCCCTTTCCTACTAATAACGTCTTCATCTCCCGTCTGCATGTTCGCTACACCCGCGACACATTCCCTGAAGACTTGACTTTCCTACAAACTGCCAACCGTGAATCTTTCCAAGGGCGTTATATTCTGCAACATCCATTTGAAGGGGAAATTAAGTGTGAGGCAGGTAAAAAATACAAACAGTCTTTGCCCAAGCGTTTTGAACAAGAGGCGCAAACTCTAGCTAAATTAACCAACTGGAATATTCAAGACATTCGCAAGAAGATGGAACTGAGTGTTGGTAATCTGACATATTCCTGGTGGGAAAATTTGGTTTCCTGGATTGGATTAAATTGAGGGGATTAGGGACACTTCTCTACGAGAGGCTGCGCCAACGACAAGCTCAGTGCATCGCTGGGGACTGGAAAAAATTAGTTGAACCCTAATATTTCATCTAATCCTCAATCCCTTTGACAAAACATACACCATCTTGACGAAGGGGATTTTTTAAAGCGTTGTTATAGGCAATACTAAGATATTCTTGCTTTCTTCGCCAAGATTGTCATGGTTCAATTCGATGAACAGCTACGCCGCTTAGTGACCGAAGCCTGTGGACACCAACCTGGAAGTCCTCAGCGTCAGAAGCTGCTCACGCAAATTATTCGCTTGACAGCAAATAGACTCTGGAGGGAAACTACTCCCTACTATCAAGACGCACTACAACAAACTTGGTTGTATTTCTGCCGCAATGTTTGTGAAGGTTTGACAGGTCAAATCTATGATCCCAGTTATGGCAGTGTCATCACTTGGCTAAATGCTTACCTCAAAAGGAGACTACAAGACTTTTACATTCATCAGAATCGGGAACAAGCCACAACAGTTCCTCTTCGGGTTCGTCAGTCTACATCGGGTGGAATAAGGGAAACCATTGATCCTGTAGATAACCTCCCGGCTACCCCCCAAGCACCTCCCATTCTGGAAGACTTGGAAATATGGGTTAAGACAGATTCTGAAGGAGAACTGTGCGGTACTTACATTAAAGGGCGTCCAGATGTAAATTGTCAGGTGTTAATTCTCAAACGCCTACCCCCGGAAGTTAGCTGGAAAGAATTATCTGAGGAATTTGGGTTGTCAATTCCGACATTAAGCAGTTTTTATCAGCGCCAGTGTCTGCCACGTTTGCGTAAATTCGCTGAATTAGAGGGATTGTTATAGTGGTTCCCAGCAAGGTGCAAGGGCACGGCACGCCCATTGGTGTCAACTTAACGTAAGAGTCATGTCCCGCAAGGAACTGAAGTTCCAAGAATAATAGCGAAAGTCATCTTTTGATGACTAAATAATCCGAAAAATCTTTAGTCTACTTCAGTAGACTTTAGCTATTAGCCCTGAAATTTATTTCTGGGCGGGCGAGTCAGCCAACAGTTAAGCTATTTCTAGCTTAAGTTGACACGTATGGGCACGCCGTGCCCCTAAGGGTATACCTCACGTAAACGAGATTAGTTTAAAGCAAGGAGAGGTTTGCATTACTGAGTAATAGACAAAACCCAATCGCCTAAAAGTTGGTTTACTTTATCAGGTATTTCATCATGAGGACAATGACCGGCTGTTAGAAAATGTTCTCTGAGTTCAGGATAATATTGACGAAACTTCTGGGAACGTTCTCTAGCATTCATCCAAGGGTCAGCCTCTCCCCACAACATCAACAATGGACATGTTAATTGCTTTAGTAGCACATCAACTTTTTCTCCTTGAGGAGTGCTAAAGACTGACACAAATACTTCCATTGCACCAGCATCGTAAGCAGGGCGAGAAATTTCTTCTACTAATTGGTCTGTAATGGCACTCTTGTCAAGATAAACTTTTTCTAGAGTTTGCCGAATTACCCAACGTTGTCGCACGTATTGGAATAACAAAGACTGGGCTAAAGGTTGTTGAAAAATCCACTTAGTACCGTCACCAAGAAGTTTCTGCAAAGTAGTGGGTTGTTTAGGAGCCTCAATTTCTGATTGTAAAGCTTCAGGTTCCGATGTAGGCTGGCTCTCGCTAAAAGGCCCTGCACTATTGAGCAAAACTAAACCAGCCGCACTGTCGGGACGTTGTGCTGCAACACACAGGCAAGCATAGCCACCAAGGGAATTACCCGCTAATACTGTTTTTTGACCAATTACTTCACTGATAAAATCATGGAGTTGGTCACGCCACAAGTCGCCACTATACTGCAATTTCGGTTTTGCCGATCGCCCGAACCCCAAAAGGTCGATCGCAAATACTTCAAAATTTTGACACAATCCTGTGATATTCTTGCGCCAGTGGTCTGTGGAAGCACCAAATCCATGTACCAAAAGCAAGGGCGGACGTTGCGCTTGCTTCTCTCCCGCACGCACATAGTAAACGTTGTGCCCGCGCCACTGCCAATATTTACCAGGAATTGGGGTTGTAGAGGGGGCTGTAGTTGCCTGCATGATTCAAAGAATTGTTAAGTAGCTTTTAATAATTGTAGGCTAGTCGGAGGAATGGGGGAGCAGGGGGGACAAGGGGACAAGGGGACAAGGGGACAAGGGGACAAGGGGACAAAATGATTACAGGCAAAACTAAGCTATTGGGGGTAATTGGATATCCGGTGGAGCATTCGCTGTCACCAGTGATGCATAATGCTGCGTTAGCGAAGCTCGTCGTAGACATCGCTAATTTGGGATTAGACTACGTTTATCTTCCGTTTCCTATAGCACCAGAGAATTTAGAAATAGCGATCGCAGGTTTCGCGGCTATTGGGGTTGTCGGTTTTAGTGTTACAATCCCTTACAAACAGGCAATCATGCCCCTGCTTTCAGAAATTACCCCTCTTGCTCAAGCTATAGGCGCAGTGAATACTGTTAGTCGCCAAAATAATCAATGGGTGGGGACAAACACAGATATAGAAGGATTTATCGCTCCTTTGCAGACAACGTATAAGCAAGATTGGAGTCAAAAGGTAGCAGTAATTTTAGGCAATGGTGGCGCAGCTAGAGCAGTTGTAGCAGGTTGTCACCAACTAGGTTTTGCCAAAATTCATGTTGTTGGGCGTAGTGTGCAGAGATTACAGGAGTTTGGCAATAGTTGGAGCCATTCACCCATAAGTGAAAATTTACAAATTCACCAATGGGAACAATTGCCAAAGCTAATTCCTCAAGCTAATTTGCTGGTAAACACAACCCCTATAGGTATGTATCCCAAGGTTGATGAGTCCCCTTTGAGTGTAGAGGAAATAGCGAATTTACCAAAGGGTGCGATCGCTTACGATTTGATCTATATCCCTAAACCAACGCAATTTCTACAACGGGCAGAAAAACAAGGCGCAATTGCCATCGATGGATTAGAAATGCTAGTTCAACAAGGGGTGGCAGCATTAAAAATTTGGTTGCAGCAGGAAATAGTGCCTGTAGAAGTGATGCGTCAAACATTGCAAACGCATTTAACGCGATGTGCGACTTATTCTTAAAACCCCTCTCCAAACCTCTCTCCGTTTCGGAGAGAGGCTTTGATTATTGCTCCCCTTCCCTTGTAGGGAAGGGGTTGGGGGTTAGGTCTGAAAGAAAGTCGCACATGGCGTCATTTAGGTTTAGGATAATTACCCTAAGGGACTTCCAACTAAAAAAATAATCAATGGTTTGGGAAGGCAGACCCTAGAATTGATTGAGAGACTGTAGAATGGAAAATGCTGTCTTTTAATTAATTAAAAAATGTATGGCAAAGAAGAGCATGATTGAGCGCGAGAAAAAGCGCACCAGGTTGATAGAAAAGTATGCTGACAAGCGAGAAGCCCTTCTGGAAGAGTTCAGAAGTGCAGAATCTCCCCTCGATAAACTGGAAATTCACCGGAAGATTCAACAGCTACCCCGGAATAGTGCGCCCACTCGCCATCGCAATCGTTGCTGGTTGACTGGTCGTTCTAGAGGTGTTTACCGCGATTTTGGGCTGTCTCGGAACGTGCTGCGGGAATGGGCGCATGAAGGTCTATTGCCTGGAGTTGTTAAGTCTAGTTGGTAGTCAACAGTCATTAGTCATTGGTAAATAACAAAGGACTAATGACAAATGACAAAAATTATTGACCACAACATTTATCAATTCCCAGACTTTCTAAGAGTAGATCGCTGACGGCGTTAGCGATCGCAAACTCTCCGTAGAAGCTATTGGAAAAATCATACGACTGCATCTCTGTGACAATGGCAATTACCAGAGAACCAAGGTCGTTTTCTCCTTCCATCCGTTGACGCACAAAAATCTGTGCGGCTCGTTGGGCAATCTTTTGGTTGACTGCTTCGGGGATAAATTCTGTATCTAGCCACCGCTGTAAACGCTCTCGTAACCATTCACCTTCGAGCAGCGGATTTTCAGGCGGTGGTAAGGTGATCGGTGGAATTGGTTGAGTCATCTTTTTTATCTTAAACGCAGAGGGACGCGGAGGGAAACGCAGAGGAACGCAGAGAATGACTGGTAGCATCAAATTGCGTTTCTAAGAGTGTTTTTTTTAGATTTATTTATGCAATATGATATCGCCGCTATTGTTGATGGTTATGCACAAGGCTATTTTCTCATGGCTGATGAGCGCGATCGTCTGAGTTGGTATGGAAGTTGCGATCGGACTTTCATTCCATTGGATGAAAGGTTTCGCTACCCTAAGTCTTTGCAGCGTGTCTTGAATCAAGAGCGTTTTACAGTGGACATTAATCGGGACTTCCAAGCTGTGGTGGCTGGGTGTGCTAACCGCGAAACAACTTGGATTTCACCAGAATTGGAAAAGATTTACTGGCTACTTTACCAGAATGGTTATGCTTATAGTTTTGAAACTTGGCAGGGTGACGAATTAGCTGGGGGAATTTTAGGGATTGTCATTGGCGGTGCTTTCATTGGTGAGTCGATGTTTTACCGCATTCCCGAAGGCTCAAAGGTAGCGATGGTAAAGTTGGTGGAAAGATTGCGCCAGAGGAAATTTGTGTTTTTTGATGCCCAAATGATGAATCCCCATTTGGAGAGGTTTGGGGCTTATCAGGTTGAGGATGAAGAATATCAAACTTTACTCAAGCAAGCGTTGCAATGTCGTTGTAACTTAGTATAAAGGGTGAGTTTTAGAGTAATCGTAAGTTCTTGATAGGGGCATGATTTCGGAATTATACTGCTCTTGTAATTTCAGAATAGTATGGTGAAGAATTTCTCTGTCTACGATCAGCGAATCCAATTTTAAATTGAAATGGCAAACAAAAACTATGATTGAAAACCCCTCTAGACCACAATCTTCTACTAAAGAAGATTTTCGTCTGTATTACCAACATCAGTATGACAGGATGAAAGAGTTAGAGCAGCAAAGATTGACTATGACCAATGTCATTGTTAGTCTTAGTGTACTTGCATTTTCGTTGGCATTTGGAGATATCAAAAAACTTAACGTGGTAAATGCAGTAGGATTACCAATCGTAGTTATAATTGCTAACTTAATTGCTTTACTTTGGAACCATCGTTCAAGGGCCTTTATCAAGATGCACCAAAAACGAGCACACGCTGCACTTGAAGTTTTCGCACCCGATGTGGAGGCACTCAACCGAACAATACCTAAACCATTTGATAGTGACAAAGATATTTTTAGACGACCAGCACTACAGACATATCTTCATGTTCTGCTAATGGCTCTGTCTATTTTGCCAATTCTTTTGTACTTTAATATCTTGCGATAAATTGCCTAAACCTGGAGCACAGGCTAACAAATCAGTGCAGCATATTGCTGATTCAAGTGCGATCGCTAATATTGTAAGTTTAGTTGACGCTAGAAAATCCAACATATTTTTCCACTGACAATATTAACTGCTTACACTATGAAAAGTGCGATCACAGTATAACAAACCTACTGCACCTGAAATTTCTTAAGCTACCCTAAACATAAATAATCGGAAAACTAGCCTTGCTATGAGTGTTGTAATCTCAGACGAAATTCTACAAGCATCTCAGCTTACCCCAAGTGAGTTTTGTCAAGAAATTGCGCTGTTCCTATTCCAGACAGGACGCTTAACGATAGGCTATGCTAGTCAGTTAGCGGATATGCAACCTAATACCTTTCGCCAACTCCTCAAGCAGCGAAACATCCCTCTCTACTCCTACGACGTTGAGGACTTTGAATTAGATTTGAAAAATCTGCGAGAGCTTGGAAGGCTGTGATTGTTATCAGCGATACGTCGGCAATCACAAATTTGGCATCAATTCAACACTTGCAACTTCTACCTCAACTCTACACTCAAGTCACCATTCCCGAAGCGGTATATTGTGAGCTTACCGATATCGATCCTCCGGTTCCTGGAACTTCTGAAGTTCAAACTGTTTCTTGGCTGGAAGTTCGGGAAGTTACAAACCGTGAGATTGTTGAACGCCTTCGAGATGAGGTCAGATTAGACGCTGGAGAGTCTGAGGCAATCGCCCTCGCGTTAGAACTGAATGCTGATTTGCTATTGATTGATGAGCGTCGAGGTCGAGCAGAAGCTAATCGCCTGGGGTTGAGGATTACTGGATTACTGGGTATTTTGATTGAGGCGAAACACCAAAATCTCATCGTTGCTGTCAGACCCTTGATGGATGCCTTGATTACTACATCAGAGTTTAGAGTTTCTCCAGCCTTATACAATCAGATTTTAGATATGGTAAATGAAGGTTGAGTAAGCAATATAATCTCTCCAAGATGGATAGAGCGATCGCATTCTCAAATCCCTTACACTTTTTCTTCAGTCACTAATGTCAGACTAACCCATTCACCTTTATCGTTATAGCTGCGAATCATCCTCTGGCGCAGATTTGGCTGGATTAACCAACCCGCTTCCAAAAATAATGGTTGACGTAATTGCACCTTGAGGGGAGAAGTTGCAGAAGCGCCATCAGGTAACAATAATACTTGTACTTGCTTTTGGGGATCTTGGTCAAAAAGAACGGTGGAACCTTTGATGGTAGCAGTTGAGGTAATTGTACGCTCGCCAAAAGAGGTACTTTGAATTAATCGCCCAGCATCATCAAGTTGTATTTTTAAAGTTGTAGAGTAAATATCAGGTGAACGCAAATCTCGATATATTGTCACTGCTTCGCCAAGCCATTCTCCCAACAAGTCATTTACTTGCAAGGGTGGACGTTCTGCTGCTGCGGTTCTGGCTAGATGTTCTCGAATCAAAACTAGTCTACTTAGATTACCAGCCTTATCAAACAGTTGCACTAGGCGTAAGCGGTGATTTCCATGAACAAAAGCGAGTTCTGCACCGAATTCTGAAAATGGCCCTAGTTGAATTAAACCTTCAGAAAATGAACCATTTTCAAAAAAAAGTAGACCCCCTCCCACAGAACTATATTCTTTGACTAAATCATCTCGTCCCGAACGGCACAAAGTTAAGCGCACTATTTGGTTATTGTTCAAACCTTCTAGCGAAAGATGGCTAGGAGTATCGGTCAGAAGTGTACCTTCAGGAGAAAAATTGGTAAATGAACCTTCCCATACACCGAGATTTTGTAGAAAACATTCCCATTGCGATTTCATAAGTTTTTGTCCTTTACCCATGCCCCATGCCCAATGCCCAATACCCAATGCCCAATACCCAATGATTAACCTTTGGCAAAACGTCGGACAGCGAATAAGCTTCCCATTAATCCTACAGCTGCACCGAAACTTAAGAGAATCAGAGGTAATAGTAAAATTTGGGCTGGAGTGAGTTGCACTCCGTTGGTGATAGCTTGAATAAACTCAGGTTGATTGGCTAGCAACTTACCGAGAAACTGTTGAATCACTGAAATGAAACTCCAAGCGATCGCACCACCAACTAAGCCGAAGGTAATTCCTTGTAAAATAAACGGGAGGTAAATCCAAGCTCTGGTTGCTCCCACTAGTTGCATAATTTCAATTTCCTGGCGTCGCGCCATGACAATCAGCCGAATTGTCGTAGTAGTAACTGCGATCGCAGTTAAAGTCAGAATAATCGTAATTGTTAAAGTAATCCAGTTCAGACCTTGGTGCAATTGGGCAATGCGTTTAACTGCTTCATCCACATACTGCACCGTATCAACTCCCGGCAATTTAGCCAACTGCGTTGCTAAAGTTGGCACAACTTGAGAATTACGCGCTTTCACCTTCATCTCATCAACCAAAGGATTCTCACCTAGTTGCTGGGTAACACTCTCAATATCAGAAATTCTCATTTCCTTAACTAACTTAGTCCAGGCTTGTTCTTTGGTAATAGTTTGCATCGCCGCTACCTCTGGCATTATTGCGATTAGTGACTCAATGCTTTCGCCTTGCGTATCCGGTTCGAGATAAACGGAAACTTCTAGCTGACTACCAAACTGATAGAGGAGTTTTTCGACTTGCCAAGAGGTTTGCAAACTCAAGCCAAATAAAAACAGTAACACTGTAACAGTACTCACCGCTGCCCAATTCATCCACCCCCCCCGCATTAAACCGAGGAAAGTTTCTTTGAGCAGATAGTCAAGTTTCGTCAGAGATTTAAACACACATCACCTCAAAATTTGAACTTAACGCCAAAGCACTAAGTTCAGCTTTTGCGTCTTTGCATCAATAACACCACTATTTATAGTCAATCGTGCAAACTTTGCCAATATATCAGCTTTTATATATTGCTGCTTCCTTCCTGCTCCTCTGCCCTGCTGCTGTCTCGACCATTTACCTTATATTTATGCCATTCACTCCAGACATAATCACTGTCGCTCTTAACAGTTATTGATCACAATTGGCTAGCTGTTCTGGTTCCTCAGCAATTTTACTGTCCTTTTAAATTGCCTTCAAAAAAGGGGGAAAATAGTTTAGTAATTATACGATGTTTTTCTGTGGGGATCGTAGTAATTTGAAAGGATGAACAGATTGATTGAAAGAGATGGAACTTATGAACTCCTTAAACAATGCCAATTTGGATAATAACTTATTAAACCAGATTCGATATCAGCTTGAGTCCGTAGAAATACATAATCCTAATCTGGCCCGACTATTGTGCAAAATAATTCCTTCCAATTGCCCTTTTGAAAGAACTGTTACACTTTTCGGGCGGACTCTGTTTCACATTCCCCCTTTGTGCAAATTGAACCCTTTTTATGAACAAGTTGTTGGTCTTCGTTTTAAGTGTTTATTATATTTAGTCGATGAATGTGGTGATGATGCGAGAAAATATTGTTAAACATAGGTTTCCATCAATAAAAAATCTTTTACTAAGAAAAATTTTGTATAGGAATCCTAGTTGCAATCAGACGTGAATCAGAAATGGCTGTTAATTGACCTACAATCGATTTCACATTGGGTAAGGCTCGGAAGCTTAAAAAGTACCGTTTAATGACCTAACCCCCCCTAGCAAGCCTTCCTTAAAATGAAACAGGGGTTTCAAGGCCTCTCCCTGTTGGCGTCAGCGTGCCGTTAGGCAACCACAGAGAGGAATGGAAGCAGGGTTTTGGTCTACTCCAGGACTTTTTAAACATCCTCCAACTGAGATTGATAGAATTGTAGTAGGAATTTTCACCATCTGGCCATAAAGACTCATGCCCTCTGAAATTGCTGTAGAGAAAAAAAAGTTAAAAAATCCACCTTTGGAGCTTCATTATTTAGGCGATCGCGTACTGCGTCAAGCTGCAAAGCGAGTTGCGAAAGTGGATGACGAACTCCGCAAAGTGGTGCGCGAAATGTTGCAAACTATGTATAGCAAAGATGGCATTGGTTTGGCTGCACCCCAAGTGGGAATTCACAAACAACTAATTGTCATCGACCTGGAACCAGAGAACGCAGCTAATCAACCTTTGGTGCTGATTAACCCCACCATTAAACAAGTAAGCCGCGACATCTCCGTTGCCCAAGAAGGATGCTTGAGTATTCCCAATGTATATCTAGACGTAAAGCGCCCCGAAGTCGTAGAAATTGCCTATAAAGACGAATACGGTCGTCCCCGGACATTAAAGGCTAATGACCTCCTGGGACGCTGCATTCAGCACGAAATGGATCACCTTAATGGCGTGGTATTTGTAGACCGTGTGGAAAACTCCTTGACTTTAGCCCAAGAGCTATCTAAGAATGGCTTCTCGTATCAAGCGGTGAAACCAATAAAATAGGGGGCTAGTAGTGTATTTAACTCCAAAAAGCGGTTTATTTCTGGGTGGTTCTTGTGTAAGTGCGATCGCGGCTGTCGGTTCGATTTTTGAACTCAGTTACGGACGACCAGATTTCGGTTTCACAGCTACGGCGATTATCCTGGCATTGAGCATTCCACTCACAGGATTATTTTTCTTTGCCGCAGTGAAGGACGCAAGGGCTAAGATGAAATAAGCATCAGGTACATAAAAAAGGTAAAAGGATGAAGGAAAAGGCAAAATTCATTCTTTTACCTTTTATTTTTGCTCTGCATCTTCCACTGCCCCTATCTGTCAACAACGTTGGCTGTAAACCCGTTAACTTGTAGTGAGGCTGGCAGATTTTTCCGGATTTGGTGAAACGGATAGAGATTTAGCAAAAAACCTATCCCAAGGAATAATTGCAGGGGCATTATGGCAGACAATATCAATCATGGTATGTAATAAAGGTAAGGCGATATCATCCAAATCTCCTTTGGTGATTAGATTTTCTACCGTTTGCCCAATTGCTAAAGCTAAGGAAGCACCCTCAACAGTATCATTTGGCATATATTCAGCTTTAGCTTGGCTGTAGGGGATACCCAAACCCAGCAAACGACCCATACGGCTGTTACGACCCCCTTGACAGGTCACATACAAATCGCCGGAACCGGGAAGACTGTATACGTTTTGTGGATTGCCTCCCATCTTGTCTACTAAGTAGGCTGTCTCCCACATACCTTGAGCAAAGATAGCCGCAGCCAAATTGTGCATTTCTGCATCATTGACAGCTTTACCTGCTTTTTCCAAAAAGCCGATAACTAAGCCAACAGCAAGGGCGTAGACATTTTTCAGCGCGACACACACTTCAACACCGATAATGTCGGTACTTGTCCAAATATGATAGTAAGGAGTACGCGCTAACTCTGCTAAGTATGACAACAAAGCTTGATTTGTACTGGTAAACATAACGCAAGTATGGCGACGGGCTGCTAATTCTTGAGCAATGGAAGGGCCACCAATAGCAGCAATCTGGATGCGATCGCCTACACTATTTGGTAAAGCAGCGCAGAGAACCTCAGGCAAAATCGATAATTTTTCGCCATCACCGACTAATCCCTTCGTGACAGCCAAGATGGGAATATCGGCTGACAATACCGGACTGAGGGCTTGGGCTACCCACTCTATACCGTGAGAATTAACGCCAATGACAACTAAATCTACACCTTTTATGGCTTCACTCAATTGCTTATAGCTATAAGCTGTAATACGTTCTCCTACCTGTATACCCAAACGGGGATGGGGATAACCCGCTTGTAACTTGGCAATAATATCACCGTCTAGGTGCGTACCGACTAAATTAACGATATGTCCGTTATCAGTGAGAGGGAAACTTAAGGCAGTTCCCATAACTCCTGCACCCAAAATTACAATTTTCGCCATTTTGCCTGTAATCCCTAACTAGTTTTTTTAAACTTGAGTTAAATCAGTCAATCGCTGCACTAATGACTGCAAGGTAGGAAATAATGGTTTGTAGACTTCAGTGTAAAGTTTTTCATAAATAGCTTGGGTTTGGGAATCTGGTGTAAAACGTGACCCAGTACCCGTCATCGATAAAGCAGCAATATTAATGTCAGGATACCACCCCATTGCAACAGCACAGAGAATACCTGCTCCCAAACAAGTGGCTTCGGTAGTCGTAGAACGCACCACTGGCACACCCGTAATATCAGCAATAATTTGGCACCAAAGATTGCTTTGACTGCCACCACCCATGACTACATACTCGATGAACCTTTGATCCATTGCTGCCATTACCGCATCCCCTACAAGTCTTTGTTCAAAAGCAATCCCCTCTAAAATTGCCCGATAAAGATGTTCCCGTCCATGTGTTCCTGTCCAACCGATAGTAATACCAGAGGCGCTAGCATCCCAATAGGGATTCATAACATGATTCCAGTAAGGTACTAACATTAACCCATCTGCGCCTGGAGATAGTTTTGCTGCCGCCGTTTCGAGAATTTCTTCCGGACTGAGGTTCAAATTAGAATAGCGCAAGTCGTTGGCAAATTTATCGACAAACCAATTGAGCGTAAATACACCGCCCAATAACACAGTTTCCAGAAAATAAGATTTAGGAATGGGCGCATACATAGTACGGAAAGCTGGATTTACCAGATAATCACTGCTGATGATGCCACTGACGATCGCAGTGCCTAAGTTTAGATAGGCGCGGTTATTGCCAACAGCATTTGCACCTAAACCTGCACACTGACCATCTCCAGCACCAGCAATTACGGGTAAACCGTCAGGTAATCCTGTTGCTGCTGCTGCACTTTCATTGACATAGCCAATTATCGAACCTGGTTGTACTAACTCGGCAAATTGTGATTTTTGTACTCCTAAACAAGAGAGTAAATCATCTGCCCAAGTGTTAGCTTGCATATCCATGATTCCCATTGGGTCAGCAGAAGCTAAACTAGTGCGAAAATTTTTGGTCAAATGGTATACTAAATAGCCATGAACATCTAAGAATTTATGGGTGCGGGTAACAGTTTCCGGTTCATGGTGGGTGAGCCAAATAATTTTGGGTAGAGAAGGAGTCATGGCATTTGGTTTACCCGTCAGTTGGTTAATTTGTTCTGTACCGATTTTCTGAGCCAAAAAATTCACTTGCTTACGGCTGCGTTTGTCCATCCAGACAATGGCATTGCGAACGGCTTTACCTTCACGGTCAACAGCTACAAAAGTTTCCCGTTGATGGGTGATACAAACAGCCTCTACCTGTTTAATATCTATCTGACTCAGCAATTGCTTGATAGCATTACAAGTGCTATGCCACCATTGGGCTGCATCCTGCTCATACCAATTTGCTTGTGGTTGTAATAGCGGATAAGTTGCCCGTCCTTCGCCTACAGCTTTTCCTTCTCTGTTCCAGGCGATCGCTTTACACGCAGTTGTACTACAGTCGATTCCTATTACTAATCGGTTGTGATTAATCATCTACTAAGAGTTATTTGTACTTCTCTCATCTTCCATCACAGGGTGTCTGCTTCTACTAGGGTAAAGCTCACAAAAAATCTTTGCTAATCTAAAAATATGCTGTCAACTCCCACTCAACTACTGCGACTATCTCAAGGACAACTTAACTTACTAGAAGCTTGTCCGCGTAAATTCCAACATACTTACCTAGAACAACTCAATTCACCCTCAAATCCAGAACAAGAAGAACGGCAAACTTTGGGTAGTCGTTTTCACTTGCTAATGCAGCAGCGAGAAATGGGTTTGCCAATTGATAGTTTCCTGCAAGCAGATGCTAAACTGCAAAGCTGGATGCTAGCTTTTGCTGATGCAGCCCCAGAAATTTTAACGGCTGCATCTGATAATCAAACTTTCCGTGAAAGTGAACACTACCGCACCCTGCAAGTTCAGGACTATTTGCTGACGGTTGTCTACGATTTATTGATTGCAGATAACCAACAAGCGCAAATTCTCGACTGGAAAACTTACCCTAAACCACCCAATAAACGCAAGTTAGAATCCAACTGGCAAACACGCCTTTATCTGTATGTATTGGCAGAAACTAGCGACTATTTGCCAGAAAACATTTCGATGACTTACTGGTTTGTCCAATCTGAGGGTAAACCACAAAATATTAAATTTAATTACAATTCTGTTCAACACAATCAAATAGCAAAGAGACTTAATCAACTATTAAGCCAGTTAACTAATTGGCTGGAATATTACCAAAATAACCAGCAGTTTCCTCAAGTGGTGGAGGGTAGTAAAACCTGTGATTATTGTCAGTTTGCCAAACGGTGCGATGCTTACGGCGGTAAACTACGCAGCACACAAGCTACTGAAGAAGCAGCGAAAGACTCATTGCCAGATTTTGACAGCATTCAAGAAGTTTCACTCAACTCTATACAGTAGAGGATTTTTGTCAAGCCCAATAAGGGGATAAAAAAATTATAACTTCTAAATTTATTCCTAACTTTAGTATGCCAGAACAACAGCAGTGGACTATAGCAGCAACCGAACAACCCCCGGATTGGTTCATCGAGGCAGTGAAACAGCATACACCCGCATCAAGTGGAATATATGCAGCACAATTGTTGTGGCAAAGGGGAATTAAAGATCATCAACAATTAATAGCTTTTATCAACCATAAAGCTTATCAACCAGCGAGTCCGTTTGAGTTTGGGCAAGAAATGGACTTAGCGATCGCACGGTTGCAACAAGCATATAACGCCAAAGAAAAAATTGCCATTTGGGGAGACTTTGATGCTGATGGGATTACCGCCACATCTGTACTTTGGGATGGATTGGGGCAATTTTTTACACAAAATACTCGGCTAATTTACTATATTCCCAATCGCCTGAAAGAATCTCACGGACTCAATAATCAAGGAATTGATAACTTAGCAAAACAAGGTTGTAAATTAATTGTTACTTGCGACACAGGAAGCACAAACATTGAGGAAATTATCTATGCCAAACAACTAGGCATAGATGTAATAGTTACAGACCATCACACCTTACCCGCCGAACGCCCACCCGTCGCAGCAATTATTAATCCTCGTTATTTGCCCAGAGAACATCAACTGTTCAATCTTTCTGGGGTAGCGGTAGCTTATAAGTTGGTAGAAGCACTGTATCAAAGTCTGCCTAATATTGCAAAAAATCCGTTAGAAGATTTATTAGATTTAGTAGCAGTAGGATTAATTGCCGACTTAGTGCAGTTAAGTGGAGATTGTCGCTATTTAGCACAGATGGGAATTCAACGACTGCAAGCAGATTTTCAACAGCCAGCAGCAGCGCGTCGCCGTCCGGGGGTGGGGCGATTATTAGAATTGTGCCAAAAAAATGGCGATCGCCCCACAGATATTTCCTTTGGTTTGGGGCCAAGAATTAATGCCGTCAGCCGCATCCAAGGCGATGCTAGTTTTTGCGTTGAATTACTAACTAGTCGGGATACCAAACGTTGTAACGAACTAGCCGAAGTTACAGAACTCGCAAACACCCGCCGCAAATCTTTGCAAAAAGATGTGCAAGCGCAAGTAGCACAAAAACTCACTCAATTAGACTTATCAACCACCAGCGTCATCGTCTTAGAAGATGCCCAATGGCCTGCGGGTGTATTGGGCTTAGTTGCTGGACAAGTAGCACAAGAAACAGGTCGCCCGACGATTTTGTTAAGTACAGAGGGATTGGGAACTGGGGACTGGGAACTGGGGACTGGGGAGGAATTTTCCCAATCCCCAATCCCTAATCCCCAATCCCTCGCCCGTGGTTCTGCCCGTTCGGTAAATTCAGTTGATTTATACCAACTGGTGAAAGACCAAGCACATCTGTTACATCGCTTTGGGGGACATCCCTTTGCAGCGGGTTTGAGTTTGTTGGTGGAGAACATCCCTTTATTTACAGCAGCGATTAATCAGCAGTTGCGGCAATCATTAGGTAGTACAACTCTAACGCCAACCGTGCAAGCAGACTTGACGGTAACAGTAGCAGACTTGGGGAAAGAATTATTTTTAGAACTGAAACTGTTAGAACCTTGTGGAATGGGCAATCCTGTTCCGAAATTGCTAATTCAAAACTGCTGGTTTGAAAATGCTTGGCATCGCAATCAGCAGGATTGGCAAGGGAAAAAAGTACAGTATATTAAAACCGAGTTTGATATTCGGGATGATTCCGGCAGAAGTGCTTTTCCTGGTATATGGTGGGGACACTATAAAGATGAATTGCCCATAGGAAGATGTGATTGCATAGCAGAATTAGACTACAACACCTTCAAAAAACGTTATGAAATCAGATTAATTGCTGTGCGTCCAAGTGTTAATTCAGCACTCAACACTCGGAACGGGCTAAACGCCCCGCTATCGCTAACACCACTCATCTTAGACTTACGAAATCAGGAACAATCAGCACTTAGCACTCAAGACGGGCTAAACCCTAGCTATCCGCTAACAGCGTTGATTCTTGAAGATTGTCCCACGAGTTGGGATGATTTACGCGCGTGGTTACGGCGATGTCTCACAGCAAGCAGTTCGCAACAACTAGCGATCGCTTGGTCTAAACCCAACCTCCAACCACCCAAACAAATTTGGCTAACTCTTGTAGGAATTGCCAAATATCTCAGTCGCACAAATCAACTAGTTACCCGTGTCCAACTTTTAGAGAAAATCGGCATCAGCGACCAAACCTTACTTGTAGGCATCAAAGCTTTAAAATCTTTAGGGTTCACAGTCAAACGACAAGACCGTTATTTGCAAATTACCTGGCATCCAACCGATAGTGCAGAAAACTTGGCCGACGCAGCAGTTGCAAGATTTTTAGCCGCTGTCCGAGAAGAACAATTTCAGCGACAGTATTTTGCCGAAGTGCCTTTATCTACTATTGTTGCGATCGCAAGTTCCGATAATTACATGGGTACAAACTTTTAACCCAAGCGTATTGAACAATAGACATCTCCAGAAATTAATTATGCGTTACCTGAAACCCTTGTAGAGACGTTGCATTGCAACGTCTCTACATTCATTTTCACTAGATGTCTAATAATCTTCTTTCCTCCCTTGCTTATCCGCATTGGGGAATAGGAAATGGGAAATTAGATGAGTGAAAGGAGAAAAATACCAAATTTATTACCAATCACAGATTGGGTTCATATTAAAAATGCGACCAGAGAGGGTAGTTTGGCAAGACTGCTCAAACAATACAAAAATGAATTTCACCCTTTAACTGAGCCAATGGTGCAATGGCAAAAGCCGATCAATTAAGTCAATCTGATCAATTAAGTCAATCTGTTTATAGATATTATTAACATCATATCCACTTAATTAGTTATTATTCTGGGTATCTATGCAAAAATCTTAAAACTCTCTTTCCCCTGCTCCCTGCTCCCTACTCCCTACTCCCTCTCCCCTACTCCCTCTGAATTGTTGATTTAGGTACTTCTATGAAAAAATTGATTAAAGGTTTGCGCGAATTCCAAAGTAGTTATTTTTCCACCCATGAAGAACTGTTTGAACAGCTTTCTCATGGTCAAAAGCCCAGAGTGCTATTTATTACTTGTTCAGATTCGCGTATCGATCCAAACCTGATTACACAAGCTGGATTAGGTGAATTGTTTGTTATCCGCAATGCAGGCAACATTATTCCGCCATTTGGCGCGACTAATGGCGGTGAAGGGGCAACAATTGAATACGCGATTCAAGCATTAGATATTCAACAAATTATTGTTTGTGGTCACTCGCATTGTGGTGCTATGAAGGGGTTAATGAAGTTAGACAGCTTGCGGATAGAAATGCCGCTTGTACATGACTGGCTCAAGTATGCAGAGGCAACCCGACGGCTGGTGAAGGATAATTATAGCGACTACGAAGGGGAAGAACTCTTAGAAATAATTATTGCTGAGAATGTACTCACCCAAATCGAAAATTTACGGACTTATCCGGTGATTCGCTCTAAGCTTCACCAAGGGCAACTCAAGATTTATGCTTGGATTTATCAAATCGAGACAGGAGAAGTTTTGGCATACGATCCACAAAAGCACGCCTATGTCTTGCCCCAAAATCAGCTTCTCCCATCGGAGATAGATGAGACATTAGTTAGCCCATCTTCAACTAGCAATGTGGAAATACATTTCACTAAAACTCAGGAACTCGCTAATTCCACACGTGAATGGTTTCCAATGACAGTGCTTTCTCCAGAGCAAATGGAGCGAATTTATCGAGGCTCGGCAACAAAGTAAAAATGTAGAATATAGAAAAGCAATCTCAAACTGTCACAGAGCAAAGGTAACGACTGAATAGCGCTAAGTTAAGATACAGCTATTGCCCCAACTGGTTCCCAGCCTCCAGGCTGGGAACGAGTATACAATAAGTCTTTGGGCTTTTCTTCGTGCCATTCGGTAATGACTTAAGTCTTTAAATATGGAAAGATAGTTAGATAAGGAAAGCGCTGAGTCAGCAGCGCAGTTAGGAAATTGGTAGGTCTATACGATAGTGCTAGTATGTTGCAACTAGCTGTATAGATTGATCAAAAAGTGGGGGTTAAGGGCGATAAAAGCGATCGCTCTTAACTCCTATTTTCATGTTGTATTTATAACAGTCTGTTTTATAGCTATTGCTTTATCGGCGCTTGCACGATTTTTACCAAAACTACTTACCTCTACGCGTAGGGAGGAGTAGCACTCGGACACACTTGATACTGAGTTATTATCTGAGAAGCTTGTGTGCGTAGTTTACCACCGTAGGCATCGCTCCTATTGAAGACATACTAAACTTTGAGATATTCTTGGCAGCTAGCGTTCAACATCGGTTAATATGACTAATCGCGCTCTGGCTTCAGTTTCATTTACAGTAATGTTTGATATTTAACTTGTAATTATGCTAACCAGTGTTGACCGTTTATTATTTGTCCGCCGAGTCCCAATTTTTAAGGAATTGCGGGATGATTTTATCGTGCGGCTCACTTCAGTAATGAACGAATTGTCATTTCCAGCTAATTACACCATTTTTCGCCAGGGAGAAGAAGGGCGATCGCTCTATATTGTGGTGTCAGGGCGAGTTAAAGTTCACATCGGCAATAAACAACTTGCAGAGGTAGAGCAGGGAAAATACTTTGGTGAGATGGCAGTATTTGATACTCAACCTCGATCTGCTAGCGCAACGACTTTAGAACCTTGTGAATTTTTGGAACTGACCCAAGAGCAGCTGTATGATGCGATCGAAGAGACTCCTGAAATCGCGGTGAATATCATTCGTGAGCTATCCCGTCTGATTCGCAGATTGAATGACGATATGAATGTCACCTCTTTGCGGAGTTAATAATCAAGTCAATCTTGAACAACCGAGAGTTAATTTAACGTGAGTAATAAAAGAGAATCAGAAAAAACATGGCAACAGACGCGGTAATCTTGCGCCTAGAAAAGGTTACGGAACAGCACGCCGAGATCCTCTACTCCTGTATAAGCAACCCACCTCTGTACAAATATCTTGAGGAGCAAATTCCGACCTTCATGGAGGTTAAGCAAAAATTCCAGTTTGCCGCGCTAGAAAAATCACCCGATAACGAGACTATGATCTGGTTGAAATGGGTTGCGATAACTCCCCAAAATCAACATGTTGGTGTTGTGGAGATAGGTATTTTTGATGATCAATATGCAGAAATCGGTTTTATGACATTTGTTGGTTTCCAGAACCAGGGATACGCTAAAATATACAGTTCTTTAGCTATCGCTGAAGCCCAACAACGCTTTAGCTTATCCACACTACACGCATCGGTGAACGAGTGCAATATTGCCTCCCGTAAAGTGGTTGAAAAACTTGGGTTCAAGTTGTACAAAATAAATCGAAATGCAGAGTTTATCAAGGGCAAACTTTCTGATGAATTCATTTACCGCTTGACCTTCTAAGGTTCTTGTTATGAATCTTAGAGGATGTTTGGAAAGTTTAATTTTTACTAGCCCTGGCGACTATAAGTCGCGGCTACACGAGACTTTACCCACCTCCGTGGGTTAAAAAATCTATTCAGAAAATATTATTTGATAGTTTTTAATTCACCCTACTGGGTTCTGTGCATGTTTAAATCTACGTTTCTATAGATGCTACTTTCCGACATTTTTTTAAGAAACTGTTGGGGAATTTCTTTACTTTCTCCCCAATGCAGATGAACATAAGAAGCGTGAATATTCGCAGGTAAACTCCATCCCTCACATCCCATGTTTTCGTCACAATCGTAGCGAGAAGTTTCAAATAGGGGCTGAGTGGAAGTTAAAGTTAAATGGGAACGATGAAACTCATGTCCGTAAACAGTTGTACCTGCTTTCACTAACAGATTATCTTGCAAAGCTACTGCACGACGATAGCCCAAAGTTAAACGCCCACCCATGACAGCAGATGTGGGTAAAACTCCTGTCATCGACCAAGATTTTCCCTCAAAATCAATAATTTGCTCACATAAATACATTAATCCCCCGCATTCAGCGATCGCAGGCATTCCTTGAAGAATTGCTGTTTTCACTGCATCACGAACGCTGGTATTCTCTGCTAGTTGCTGGGCAAAAACTTCTGGGAAACCACCACCAAAATACATTCCCTGCACATCTTTTGGTATTGCAGCATCTTCTAATGGACTCCAGAAAACCAGTTCTGCACCAAACTGTTGCAGCAAATCAAGATTGTCTTGGTAGTAGAAATTAAAAGCGCGATCGCGGGCTACTGCAATCCTGACTGGGGAGGAGGGGGGATGAGGGGGATGTAGCTTTAGCTTCCCGCAGGGTGGGGAATGAGGGAGAGGTTTTGATTTTAATAGGGGTAATAAATGTTGCCAATCGAAGCAAGTATCTCCTAAATCGGCGAGGCGATTAATTAAAGCATTGAGTTCGGGAAGTTCTGCTGTAGGTACTAAACCCAAATGGCGATCGGGAATTGTGATGTTATCTTGACGCCGCAGCACGCCGAGAATAGGCAATTGTAAAGGTTTTAGAGAATCTTTGAGTAGAGAAAGATGGCGATCGCTCCCCACGCGATTGAGTACTACCCCAGCTATTTTAATTCGGGGATCAAAAGATTGATAGCCGTGAGCGATCGCAGCCACAGAACCAGATAAGCGACTGCAATCAATCACCAACACTACAGGTAAATCTAAAAGCCGCGCGATGTGTGCTGTACTCGCAAAATCAGTTAATTTTCCCTTTTCTTGCCCATGCCCCATTCCCCATTCCCCATGCCCAATTCCATCAAATAACCCCATCACCCCTTCTACTAAGGCATATTCGCTCAGTTGACTATGACGGGCAAAACATTGCTGAACGTAGGCTTCAGAAGTTAGCACCGGGTCTAAATTGCGACAAGGACGACCAGTTACGTGTTGATGAAACATCGGATCAATGTAGTCTGGGCCTACCTTGAAAGATTGCACCAGGCGATCGCGACGACGTAAAGATGCTAAAAGGGTGAGCGTAACTGTTGTTTTGCCCACCCCACTACGTTCTCCAGCAATGATTACAGACATAAAAAAAGTTAGGAGTTGAGAGTGAGAAGTTATGAATTATAACTCTTAACTCCTGTACGCGATTAATCGCGTCTCTCCTAACTTTTGTACAGACGCGATTAATCGCGTCTCTTTTAATTCGCCGATTTGAAAATATTCGCTGTCACTCCCAGGCTTTCTTCAAAAAGTGACTCGCGGCCCCAGCGTTGCACCTGCTGACTCAGCAAAGCTTCCGCCTTTTGTTCCGAAAGTGAAGTCACCTGTTGAAACAGACCGGCGGATTGAGCACCACCGTGGGTTTCCATCCGCATACAACCACCAGTTTCTGAGCAGATAACTGTACCACAGTCTGCCTGGGGATTTGTCGAACTGAGGCGCAGGGCAATCAAATCACCAACAATATCGCCCACATCAGCAACCGGAACTCCTGCTAACTCTGCTTCTACTTGTCGCTGCTCTTGAGCAATAAAACGGATGCGAGTGATGTCGTAATCACCGCTTTCCTTTTCATAAGAAACTGGCTCCCATTGCAATCGGCTTGCCAGCCAACCCAAAAACAGCAAAGCTTGGGCAGGGTTGCCTTTTTCGTAATCAATGGTAACGCGGTCAATTTCTTTGAGGGCGGCGCGACGGTTGGGTGAGTCGTAGGCTTCAGCTGTCAATTCCTGCCATGATGCGAGGCGACGCCAGTTCAAGTCAGCTAAAGGTACACCCGCTTCTACCAACTCTTGTAGGTGGAGTAAATCACTTTCTGGCTCGTTAAAGTTGCAAGAATCTACAATCACATTATTGCAGACTGCTGCTAGGCGTTTGAATAGACTGTTGTTAGGGTCTGGCGTTGCCTTCCACCAGAGAAACTTTGGCAAGCCGCCAATCAACAAGGCCGGAATCATACCACCGATGCGTTCTAAGGCAGCAGCAGTTCCACTGAGAGTGATATATTCGCAGCAGATAAGGGTGCTTGACGATTGCTTTTGGATGGGGCAATAGGCAGAAACTTGAGCCTTAACCCCTTCATCTTCGCCAGCAATGGGAAATAGCGCAATGATGCGGCAGGGATTGCGGAGGGCGATTTCATCGGCAATTCTGGGGCTGGCGCTATTTAATCCACCAGCTGGATGTTCTCCTACAGTCCCACCTCGCTGACCTTTAGTGAATTCTTCTCGTAATACAGTCAGAGTTTCTGGTGTTGCTGTTCCAGTTTCTGGTAGGTTATGTTTCTTTTGCATTTCCCGCAATGCTGCTACCATCTGTGGCCCCAAAATCCCATCAATTGGACCGCTGTAAAATCCCAAAGCAGCCAACAAATACTGAGTTTCTTCTGGTTCGTAAACTACTAAAGTAAATGTTGTTGCCCTAGTAGCACTAGGAAGTCCACCGTCCTCACCAGTAATGCCGTAACTTTGCCAAATTTGATTGAGTTCGGCATCTATTTCGTTAAGCGAAATATCTTTCGGTGCCTGGAGTGAAAAAATTGTAGAAGCTTGGAGAACCATAGTAGTTTTGAGTTGTCATTTGTCATTTGTCATTTGTCATTTGTCATTTGTCATTTGTTTTTACTAGTGACTAATGACTAATGACTAATATTTAGAGTCTGCGCCAGCGACGGCCATCCTGGTTAATTAAGAGTTCTGCTTCTGCTGGTTCCCAAGTACCGGCTTCGTACTGAGGAATAGTAGTAGGATCGGCGGGTGCATCCCAAACGGAAAGGGCTGGTGTTACTACCTGCCAAGCTGCTTCTACTTCATCCGCCCGTGTAAACAATGTTTGATCACCCATCATACAATCAAGGAATAGGCGATCGTAGGCATCGGATGTTGCTTGGATGCCAAAGGAACCATAACTAAAGTCCATATCAACGGAACGAGTGCGGAATTCTGCCCCTGGCATTTTGACATCAAAACGTAGGGAAATACCTTCATTTGGCTGAATCCGCATCGTCAAAATATTGGCGTTTGTCTGTTGGGCAGCAGATTGGAACATCCGAGATGGAACTTCGCGGAAGTGAATTGAAATCTCACTCACTTTTTTCGGCATCCGCTTTCCGGTACGCAAGTAGAAAGGAACACCTTTCCAGCGCCAGTTATCCACCAAAAACTTCATCGCTACATAGGTGGGTGTGCTGGAGTTGGGGTCAACGCCTGGTTCTGTCCGATACCCTGGCACTGCTTGACCCTTCATCCAGCCAGCACTGTACTGACCACGAACTGCTGACCGCGACAGATTGTGAACATCAGCTAAACGAGTAGCTTGGAGTACCTTCACTTTTTCTGTACGGATGCTATCGGCATCCATTGCATTGGGTGCTTCCATCGCCGTTAGACAGTAAAGTTGCATGAGGTGATTTTGCAACATATCCCGTAGTGCGCCAGCGCTTTCATAGTAGCCAGCCCGGTCTTCCACACCCACGGTTTCTGCCACGGTAATTTGTACGTGGTCAACAAATTGACGATTCCATAAAGGTTCAAAAATTGCATTGGCAAAGCGAAACACCAGCAAATTTTGGACTGTTTCTTTACCTAAGTAGTGGTCAATGCGGTATACTTGGTTTTCTTTGCAATATTTCTGTACCACTTGGTTAAGACTTTGGGCAGAAGCCAAGTCCCGACCAAAGGGTTTTTCAACTACTAGACGATGTTTGTAGGGATCTTCTAGCATCCCGCCGCTTCCTAGCTGCTTAATCGCTTCGGGAAAGAATGAGGGGGCTACTGAGAGGTAGAACATGCGATTACCTCGCGTGCCCCGTTTTTCGTCTAATTCGCTCAATAAGGTTTTTAGTTTCTTGTAGCCTTCGGGGTTGTCTATATCCCCAGGGCTGTAGAACAGACCTTGAGAGAAGTCCTGCCAAAGTTCCCCTAAATCAACATCAGGATGTGCCTCTTCCATGCCCTTCTGCATTTGTTCACGGAAGTATTCATGGCTCCACTCTCGACGCGCTACGCCGACAATGGTAGTTTCTGGCGGTATACGCCGTTCTCGCCGCAATTTGTAAAGTGCTGGCACTAGTTTGCGCCAGGTGAGATCACCAGAAGCGCCAAAGATAACTATAATCTGGGGTTCGGGCATCCCTTGTTGTTGCAGACCAACGCGTAAGGGATTTTCTAGCAGACTGACCATAGGAATTTTGGATTTTGGGTTTTGGATTTTGAGATTGGGGACTGGGTATTAGGGACTGGGTATTGGGTATTGGGGGTTTAGTATTAGGAAAATTGTTTACCAGTCCCCAGTCCCCAGTCACCAGTCCCTAGCCCCTAGTCCCTACACTGGTGACAATACCTTGATCTTCTCTTCTAAAGAGTTCATCAAGGACTGGAAGGGCTGAATGAACTTGTCAATACCTTCATCTAACAGTTCATCCATTACGGCATTAAGATCAACGTTGATGTCGGGATCTTTGAGATTTTCGATTAGCGTGTAAGCATTATCTACATCTGTTTCTAGGCGATCGCTTACGTTACAATGATCGGCACAAGCTTTAATTGTCGCTGGCGGTACAGTGTTAACGGTATCTCGCCCAATCAACTCTTCGATATACATCACGTCGTTGTAGTGGGGGTCTTTGGTGCTAGTACTAGCCCAAAGTAGCCGTTGTACTGTGGCCCCTTTTGCTGCCAAGGCTTTCCAACGATCGCTCTCGATAATTTTCTTGTATTCTTGGTAGGCAATCTTAGCGTTAGCGATCGCTACTTTCCCTTTAACAGCTCTTAGCTTTGCTTCCACAGAAATATCATCAATGCCTTTTTTCAACTTAGCATCAATTTTGGCGTCAACGTTGCTATCGATCCGGCTGAGGAAGAAGCTAGCAACTGAAGCAATTCTACTGATGTCCTTGCCCTCAGCCAGCCGTTTTTCTAAGCCACGAATATAAGCCCAAGCTGTGTTTACGTAGCTTTCTACAGAAAACAGCAACGTGATGTTAACATTCATCCCTTCGGCTATTACCTGCTCCACTGCTGGCAAACCAGGTTCTGTACCGGGAATTTTAATCATCAGATTTTCCCGACCAATTTCTTGGAAATAGCGCCGAGCTTCGGTTATTGTTGCTTCAGTATCATGGGCGATAGTTGGTGGGACTTCAATACTCACATAACCATCTAGTCTATTCGAGGCTTCATAAACAGGGCGTAAAATATCACATGCATAACGGATATCTGCAAAAACTAGCGATTCGTAAATTTTGTATGTGGGTAAATTAGCACGAACTCCGGCTTCTATATCGGCATCATAAATGACATTACCTACGATCGCTTTTTCAAAGATAGCAGGGTTAGAGGTAATACCAGAGATCCCTTGGTTTTCAACCATGTCTTTGAGTTCGCCTGATTGAATAATGTCACGGCTCAAATTATCCATCCAGATACTTTGACCGTATTGGTTAATTTCTAGTAGATGATTGGTAGACATAGCTCTAATTTGTTTCACTCCTGTATAGTGATGTTTCTAAGTAAGTTGGCAAAACCCATCAAAATTTGATGCTTACTTTTGAATTGTGGCGTTGCCAATCACTTATCGCATCGGCCAGCTGAGATAATCTTTAATTGATCTTTAAGAAGTGCCATTCTGCATCGCCAATCTTAAATCACCATGATTAACTTTTAATTAATGCCAGATGCTAGACGCATCCTTGATCCTTTTATTACCGTCTTCTAGTGCAGCATGGCAAAAATAACTATCCAGTTGAAAAAGTTTAAAAAGCTTTATTTACAAGCTTTATTCGCTCCTAAATTGTGCCTTTTTACACTGTTTAAGGTCGGCAGAAATAAACTTACCATTTCAGTACAGCCAGAAAGCCGGGAATTAAAGCCTTTTAACTTTTGACTTTTGACTTTTGATTTTTGACTTCCGCCTTGCGGTGCTAGTGTCCGTTTTGAATAAAAGACTCCACCTTTGCTACATCCTCTTTGCTACCAATAATTAAGGGCGTGCGTTGATGCAGTTTTTTCGGTACTACATCTAAGATATTTACCAATCCTGTAGTAGCACGACCGCCTGCTTGTTCAATCAAAAAGGCTAGAGGAGCGGTTTCATAAAGTAAGCGCAATTTCCCTTCTGGGTTTTGAATTGTGCCTGGGTAGAGAAACACGCCGCCTTGAACCAGAATTCTATGGATGTCGCTCACCATTGCGCCGCTATAACGAGCGCTGTAGCCTTCTGTGCGGTGAACGTAGCGAATGTATTCTCGAATCGATTCTTCCCACTGCCAGAAGTTACCTTCGTTCACGCTGTAAACAGAGCCGTGATTAGGAATCCGAATATTTTCTTCTGTGAGAATAAATTCTCCTAAGCTGGGATCAAGAACAAAAGAATGAACGCCTTTACCTATAGTATAAACCAGCATCGTGCAGGGCCCATACAGAATGTATCCGGCAGCAAGCTGCTTACGTCCGTTGGTGAGGAGGTCAGTTGCCTTACCATCGCTATCACTTCCTTCTTGTTGGCGAATGGCGAAAATAGAACCCAAGCTGAGATTATTATCAGTGTTAGATGAGCCATCAATTGGGTCATACAGCAGGGTATAGCGACCAATGGGGCAATTTTCCGGGATATAGTAGGGTTTTTCCATTTCCTCAGAAGCTAGGCGACAGACTAAGCCGCTTTGCTTAAAAACTGAGATAAATACATCATTGGCATAGACATCCATCTTTTTGACGGATTCTCCTTGCACATTAACTTCCCCGGTAAATCCGAGAACGCCTTCCATTAAACCAGCGCGACTCATGCGGCGAGCAACCAGTTTACCTGCAAGGGCGATGCGATTCATCAGCGCACTTAAATCCTGTGCATCTGGCGAAAAACTCTGAAGTTGCTGGAGGACGTGACGGGATAAGGTTGTACAATCACGATCTAGAGCTAAGTCTGTAATTTCATTGATAGACGAGTCTAAGAATTCTGGCGCTTTAGTCATTTTTAGGTTCTCCGCAGCTACTAGCTGTTAATTGGGTTTTAGTCGTGTATGGCAACTTATAGTTGCTGCTTCTATCTTAGAAAGGTAATTCTCTAACTTAGATGCGACTTTAGATAAACTAAAGAAATGAATTTTCAGTGACTCCTGCACTCAGAGCCTAGATACGTAGTTTACTTCGACTTGTGTGTACACCGTAGAGCAGCTTTGGCTCTTTGGGATTCTTGTGGTTTAGTAAGTAATCAAGCGGACATGATATCAGTCGTGACGGGAGCCACTTCCGACTTAACGGGAGCCACTTCCGACTTAACGGGAGCCACTTCCGACTTAACGAAAGCCACTTCCGACTTAACGAAAGCCACTTCCGACTTAACGGGAGCCGCTTCCAACTTAACAGGAGTCACTTCCGACTTAACGGGAGCCACTTCAGTCTTAACGGGAGTCACTTCCGACTTAACGGGAGCCACTTCCAGTCGTAATGTTGCCAGGACAGTTTCTGCATTTAGGGTGAGTTATATCTTGCACCTGCCTATCCCGCCTGAGAATAAATTCTCTTTTCTTATAGCCCAAGTCCACTAAGCGTGGACTACAACCCTTACTTAGTCTTCAATAGATAGACTTTTTATTTCTCATTTATGCAAGAGGTATAGTCAGTAGACCGAAATTAAGGGCAAAGAACTCACCAAGTATTATGTGCAGCCTGAGCTACCCTAAAGCTATGGTAAAACAGGTTTATATTTATCAATTGGGATTGAGAACTGCTTATGTTCAACTACAATCCATTAGAGTGCCTACCTTCATCAGCAGAATTGCCAGATTCTAATGACACGCCTGTGGATAACGAACTGCAAATATTAATTCCCAACTTATTGTTAGCGATATTAGCTGCTATTTGGCAAACCCGCGATGATTGGTTCTTTGGGATCAACATGGGAATTTATTATACAATCAATAGACCTGCCATTGTCCCCGATGGGTTTTTAAGTCTGGGTGTAGAACGTTTTGTTGGAGAAAATGGGCGTTCTAGTTATGTACTTTGGGAAGAAGATGGCATTTCTCCAATCTTATCCTTAGAAATTGTTTCCCAAACTTACAATTTTGAATACGAACAAAAGAAAGCAGATTATGCCCAATTAGGCATTTTGTATTATGTCATTTATGCACCAACCCGCTTACGTCGTAAGCGTCAGCGTTTAGAAGTATATCGTTTAGTTAATGGTGAATATATTTTACAACCAGGCGATAAAATCTGGATGCCAGAAATTGGTTTAGGCATTGGACGTGAACGGGGAACCTACCAAGGAATCACGCGAGAATGGTTGTATTGGTATGATGAAAGTGGTAATAGATACTCAACACCAGAAGAAGTGACAGTTGAGCAACAGCGACAACTAGAGCAAACACAACAACAGCTTCAGAAACTTTTAGCTAGATTAGAACAGAAGGGAATCAACCCGAATAATCTCTAAATAATTGGCGTTGGCGTAAAAGTTTGTCATTTTGCCGTTCGGTTTTAAATATGAAAGGGTAAGGTGGCGATCGCTAAATCACATCTGAGTATTTTCATGTAAGATCATGGGTACAACGGGTGTCGCTAACAAGGAGTTTGGAGCGATCGCTCAAAGGGCAGTGGCAAAGGCAATCGCATTTAAATGTCTCAAACTCCCTTAAGTGTTAAGTTCTGCCCTGCGGCCACTTTATGGTTAAAAAACAACATTATCCTTTAGGACTTACGCAAAACTAAACGCGGTAGGGGCAATTCATGAATTGCCCCTACATGAAAATAAGGCTTTTGCCTATTGATTGCGTAAGTCCTGTCCTTTAAGTTACACAGAGATTTGTAACTGTAAATCTGCCCCGCCCAGGAAACCTATGGTTTGAGGATAATAGCCAGGGTTAGCGTATATTGTCAATAACAGTAACTCAATCTTAATTAAGCCTCAATTAATCGCATTAATGCCTACATTTAGAGAAGAGGTTAGGCGATGCTTTCATCTATAGAAACTAAATCAAGCGATAAACCTAATTTTTTCGTTACTTCATTAGTCAAGGATAATTTAAATACGCTTTCCTTGATATCAGGGTCAGGCATCCAGGTAGGAGTACCAGGGTCAAGCACAATAGGTACATTCATTATACAGTGGACGTCATGCGGATCACATCCGCTTCCTCGTACAATTTTTTCAGCCTCCACATCTGTAATGTCCTGCTCAACAATTGATTCAATATAGTCTAAATCCAGGATTTTTATTTTCAAGGAATGATGCATTGTAATCACTTAATTGATTGTTTTTCCTTAGAGGTAAAATCACCTCTATTTAATAACTCAAGTTGCAGCATCAATTTTTCTGCCAATTATGCCATTTCTTCACAAAAGTTTATAATTTATGCTGTCCAAACAGCACAAAAATCCCTGATTATTTCTGTCGTTAAGGAAAATTCATCAAATGACTGAAAACTTACGCGGTTCGTGCTGGCTTTTAAGGCTCATGATTTCTTTAGCTATTAGTGGCGCATACGTCAATACTGGGGATTGCACCTTTGCTCAAATTACGCCTGATAGCACTTTACCCGATAATTCCACTGTCAAATTAGAGGGGAATACCAGGATTATTGAAGGAGGGACTCGAGCTGGAAGTAATCTTTTCCACAGTTTTGAACAGTTTTCTGTACCTAATGGCAGTCAAGCTGACTTCAACCACGCTTCAGATATTCAAAATATCATCAGCCGCGTCACGGGTAATTCTCCTTCTCTCATTGATGGTCTGATTAAAGCCAATGGCTCTGCTAACTTGTTTTTTCTCAATCCCAATGGAGTTATTTTTGGGCCAAATGCCCAATTGGACATCAAGGGTTCGTTCATCGCAACTACAGCAAACCGCCTCAAATTTGCAGATGGTGCTTTGTTTAGCGCGTTTCCTCCCCAAAACACACCTCTGCTAACGGTAAGTGTTCCTATTGGCTTGCAATTTGAGGGAGCAGCAGGAGAGATTCGTGTAGAGGGATCTGACCTAAAAGTGCAACTTGGTAAAACTTTAGCACTCGTCGGCGGTGATGTGACGTTGCAGGGAGGTGAACGAGCAGCTTTAAATCGATCACAAACGAATTTGGAAGCTCCAGGAGGACGGATTGAGCTAGGTAGTATGGCTGGTGTTGGAGAAGTGAGCTTGAACCAGAAAGATAACGATTGGGTATTGGGGTACGCCTCTGTAAATAATTTTGGCGATATTGGATTGGAAGACAAAGCGTTTGTCGCTGTTACCGGTGGTGGCGGTGGTGATGTTCAGATTCAAAGCAGTAATTTGACTCTAACTGAAGGCTCACGGATTTTTGCCGATACAATAGGTACAGAGCCTGGTGGAGAGGTGCTTGTCCACACAACAAAGGCGGTTACTCTCACTGATGGTTCGCAGATTAAAGCCGATATTTCATCAACAGCAGCTGTAACCGGGGGAAATGTGACAATTGAAACTGGACAGTTGAGTATCCAAGGCGATAGCTCATTTATCAGAACTGGTACCTTGGATACCATTTTGGGTAAGACGGGGCAGGGGGGAAATCTTACCGTTAGCGCCTCGGAGTCTGTGGAACTAGCAGGAACAACAAGCGGCTTGTTCACTCAAACTCAAGGTGCTGGAGATGCTGGTGACTTAACAATTATCACTCGAAGGTTAAGTTCTCAAAATGGAGCGCGAGTATCAACTTCTACTTCTCTTTTAAGCAAGGGAAAGGGAGGAAATTTGACTATAATCGGTATCGATTCCGTGAAAGTTATTGGTGTTGGTAGCGGCTTGTTCACTCAAACTCAAGGTGCTGGAGATGCTGGAAATTTGACAATTTATACCAAACGCTTAAGCGTCCAAAATGGAGCGCAAATATTAAATCGTAGTAATGTTCTTAGTCAAGGAAAGGCGGGAAATTTATTTGTAACTGCTAGTGATTTGGTGGAATTACAAGGAACAGGAACATCATCCAATGGGCAGCAAACCGCTAGCACTTTATCTACTCAGACTGAGAATGCTGAACCTGCTGGTAGTTTGACGATTAACACTAGACAGTTAATTGTAGAAAATGGCGCACAGATAGTTAGTGGTACTCTAGGTCAAGGAAAAGGTGGAGACATAAATATTAATGCTTTTGATACGGTTAATATTTTTGGAGTTGGTACAGATGGAACCGCAAGTGGATTATTTTCACGTACCAATAAAGGGGGGCAGGGGGGAAACATCATTATTAATAAGACTAATACTTTTCGGGTAGCAGATAATGGGGTTGTAGATGCCCGTACTCTGGGTGAGGGAAATGCTGGCAATATCACGGTGAGCGCGAATACTGTGGAAGCGGTTAATGGTGGGCAAATCCTTGCTAATGCTTTCACAGGCAGCAGTGGATTTGCAGGTGATATCACAGTTAATGTTACTGATAGGCTGACTATATCTGGTAGCGCTACCTCCAAACGGCTTGTCCGAGGAATTGGTGGGGTTCTTGTTGAGGATGAGTCTGCTAACAGTGGCTTGTTTGTTCGCTCTCAAGGGTCAGGGAGCGCAGGCAAACTTCAGGTAGGCTCTCGTTTTATTCGCTTAGAGAATCAAGGGGAAATCACTGCTGAAACCGCATCTGGTAATGGCGGTGATATTACACTCTACGACCTAGATTTATTGTTACTAAGCGGCAATAGCCAAATATCTGCTACCGCAGGCACTAATCAACAAGGTGGAAATGGCGGTAATATCACCATCGATGCCCCTAATGGTTTCATCGTCGCCAAACCAAATGAAAACAGCGATATCACCGCCAATGCTTACAATGGTAATGGGGGAACAGTCAAAATCAACGCTACTAAGCTTTTTGGCATTGCATCACTAACTGAGGAAGACCTTAAAAGATTGCGCCCTGATGATCCAGACCCGCGTAAACTTCCGACAAATGATATTACAGCAATTTCCCAAACAAGACCTGATTTAAGCGGCATTGTAGAAATCAACACGCTCGATGTTGACCCCTATCAAGGATTAATTAACTTACCAGCCGTACCAGTCGATACTCAAGTGTCGCAAGTCTGTCAAACGCGGACAGCACAAAATCAAAGTAGTTTTACGATCACTGGACGCGGCGGCTTACCACCCAACCCCAGAACTGAACCCCTTACTCCTGATGTAGTCCAAATAGATTTGGTAAGTCTCAACCCAAAGGGTCAAAATCGTGTTAATACAGATGTTTCAAATCAAGCAAATAGTTTCAGTCCAGCGCCGATTGTGGAAGCGCAAGGGTGGGCGAGAAATGCTAAGGGTGAAGTCGTACTAACAGCTGATGCGCCCACAACCACGCTTCATAGTTCGTGGCAGAACCCAGCTAATTGCCATAGTGATTTTTAGATTTGAGATTGCCAACTAGTAGTTGCGTTCAAACCATCAATTATAAATTAATAATTATTTCGTCACCCTCAATGCAAAAGCGATCGCGACTAACGTTGCGACTTTTCTCACTAATATATTGACAGTGTTAGTACTGGAGAAAGCGCCTGATTTTTAGTTGTTAACAAATCTTATCAATCATGCTAATTGCTAGTTAAAATCAACAGAGGAAACACTCATTTATCCGGGAGTAAGGAACATGGCAATTATTCATGGCACCTCTGGAAACAACTATCTAACTGGGACTCAAGGAAACGATCAAATATACGGCTATGCAGGCAATGACACTCTAATAGGTGGGGCAGGTAATGACATGTTGGTGGGAGGAGGTGGTAATGACTATCTCACTGGTGGTAACGGTAGAGATACCTTTGTCTTGAATTACTCAGGTGGCGGTATTGATAGAATTACAGACTTCTCGGTTACTAACGATATTCTGAAAGTTACTACCTCTACTATTAGCTCCTCTAAGTCTAATTATGTTATTGGTACACCATCATCTCTGACCGATTATGAAGTGGTTGAAGATACTGCTATTGACTCTACTAAGTTTACAACTCGTTCACTAACGCTCGGATCGAGTAATACTAGCAAATCTGCTAGTATTTTTACATATAACGCAGGCACTGGCGCTCTATTTTATTTGAATCAACAGCTAGCCTGGCTACCTCGTAACCTTGACTGGAATGGAGCTGTTATAGTGCCTTTGAGAGTTGAGAATAATGATGAATTAAATTATTTGAATTAAAAATTTAACTCCTCAGCAGAGCTTCCTACTAGAGTTGGGGAGCCAAACTCGCCTTCTACTGTGTATACAGAGGTTTATTGAACTCACGTTAAGTCTTAAAATTCGTACAGTCACTACTGTCACAACAGCGGATTAGTAATTAAAAACCTAACCTTCAAACAGAGTTACCTGGAGAGGGGTAGAGGCAACGGTTCACACCAGCATTACTAAAGTGATGTTCTGTCTTGCAATGAAGTAACTTTTAAGGGTTAGGAGATAAGTTCTGTGAGTTTAAGAAGCTGGTTTGGTCGCGGTTGCCACTTAGGGTTGCCCTGCTTGGTGATTCTAGTGGGTGCGATTGGAATGCGAGGAGGCGATCGCACAGCTGCTCAGATCACTCCCGATCCCTCTGTGGGAACTCAAGTGCAGCAAATCGACGACACTACTTTGGATATTACAGGGGGTACAACCGTTGGCAATACAAATTTATTCCATAGTTTCAGCAACTTTAGTATTACGAGTGAGGAGGTAGTCAATTTCCAAAACGCCGCTACCATCAACAATATTTTGGTGCGAGTTACAGGGTTAAACCCTTCTGACATCCAGGGAACACTTCAAACTCAAGGTAAGGCTAATTTCTTTTTAATGAATCCCAATGGCATCATATTTGGAGGAAATGCCGCATTAAATATTGGCGGTTCATTTATCGGCACAACAGCCAGTGCGATCCAGTTTCCGGGTGGTGGAGAATTTTCCATGACTTCACCCGTCAGTCCGCTTAACCCCTTGCTGAGAGTGAATCCTTCTGCATTTCTATTCAATCAAATTCCCTCTCAGTCTGTGAAGCCGATTCAAGTCAATGAAGCATTTATATTCGTTCCTGAGAGTCAGAGTTTAGTGCTATTGGGAGGCGATGTGAATTTAGAAGGAGCGATCGTGTATGCTCCAGATGGTCGAATCGAATTAGGAGGATTGGCAGCAGAGGGAACAGTAGGGTTGAACATTGATAACAATAATTTCCGCTTAAGTTTTCCTGATAGTGTAGCGCGAGCAGATGTATCTTTTACCAATCTAACTACAGTAAGTGCTAGTGGTGAAGGCGGTGGTGGTATCCAAATACAAGGCAGGCGCGTTACATTCGATGCTTCAGATATTGGGGTTAATACCCTATTCTCAAAATCGGGAGGAACATTAGGGATAAACGCATCGGAGTCAGTAGAACTCTTGAGAGGAAGCCGTCTGTTGACTGAGACAACAAACTCTGGAACTGCCGGAGAATTAAGGATTGAAACTGGGCGGTTGATTGTTCAAGATGGTTCGCAGATTTCAGCTTCTACTTCTCTAGAATCTACTGGAGGGGGAGGAACTTTGTTTGTCAACGCCAGGGACTCTATCCAACTCATTGGAACCTTGCCAATTATAGAAGGTGAAAAACCTAAACCCAGTGGATTGTTTACTGTAACACAAGGTGCTGGAAATGCCGGAGAATTGAAGATTGAAACTGGGCAATTGATTGTTCAAAATGGAGCGCAGGTTTCAGCTTCTACTTCTCTAGAATCTACTGGAGGGGGAGGAACTTTGTCTGTCAACGCCAGGGACTCTATCCAACTTATTGGAACAAATGGTGAGAGTAGAAGCGGCTTATTTGTTGGGACTCAAGCTACTGGAAATGCCGGAAGCTTAAATATAGAAACTGGGCAATTGATTGTTCAAAATGGAGCAAGAATTTCAGCTTCCACTTCTACAGAATCTACTGGAGATGGGGGAACTTTGTCTGTCAACGCCAGGGACTCTATCCAACTTATTGGAACCTCACAAATGGGAGCTAGTGGCTTATTTGTTGGGACTGAATCTACTGGAAATGCTGGTAACTTAAATATAGAAACTGGGAATTTGATTGTTCAAGATGGAGCGCAGGTTTCAGCTTCCACTTCTCAAGAATCTACTGGAGAGGGGGGAAGCATCATAGTTAAGACTGGAGAATTAAATGTCTTAAATAACGCTGACATAACTGTGAGCAGTCAAGGTACAAAAAAGGCGGGTGATTTGGAAATCACCGCTCGTTCTATTAAATTGGATGGTCAAGGTAAGCTCATTGGACAAGCTAACTCCGGTGATGGTGGCAATATTACGCTGAACTTGCAAGACTTATTGTTACTGCGTCGTAATAGTGAGATTTCTACCTCAGCAGGTACTAGAGGATCTGGTGGAAATGGCGGTAATATTACCATCAATGTGCCTGACGGCTTCATCGTCGCCCAACCAAATGAAAACAGCGATATCACCGCCAATGCATTTAGTGGAAGTGGTGGGAGAGCCACAATTAAAGCTACTCAAATTTTTGGCATTGCATCATTAACTGAGGAAGACCTTAAAAGGTTGCGCCCTACGGATTTAGACCCGCGTCAACTTCAGACAAATGATATTACGGCAATTTCCCAAACAAGACCTGATTTAAGCGGCATTGTAGAAATTAATACCCTCGATGTTGACCCCTCTCAAGGATTAATTAACTTACCATCTGTACCAGTTGATACTCAAGTGTCGCAAGCCTGTCAAGTACGTCTTGGTGAAAATCAAAACAGTTTTACGATTACCGGACGCGGTGGCTTACCACCCAACCCCAGAACTGAACCCCTTACTCCTGATGCAGTTCAACTAGATTGGGTAACTCTCAATCCAAAGGCTGAAAATCGTGTTAGTACAAATGTTTCAAATCAGGCAAATAGTTCCAGTCCAGCGCCAATTGTGGAAGCGCAAGGATGGGTGATAAATGCTAAGGGTGAAGTTGTACTAACGGCTGATGCGCCCACAGCTTTGCCTTATAGTTCCTGGCTTACAGCCCATACGTGTCAACTTAACGTAAAAGCCATGTCTCGCAAGGAACTAAAGTTCCTTGCTAATAGCGAAAGTCATCTAAAGATGACTAAATAATCCGAAAAATCCTTAGTCTACTTTAGTAGACTTTAGCTAAAAGCCAAAGAACTTTAGTTCTAGGCGGGCGAGTCAACAGTAAAACTACTTTTTGCTTAAGTTAACACCAATGATTACAGCCAATTGCCTACTAAAACATAGGGTGCCCATAAATATGGAGCTTTTTCCTTAGCAAAAATAGCTAATTGGGCCCCCTGGAGTGCCTCGGCTTTATTCACCCCAGCGTTTAGCTGTCGATAGAACTCACTCATTACATCGGCGGTGGAGCGATCATCTATTGACCACAATGTTGCTAGTGTACTGCGTACCCCCGCCCGCATAGCTATCCCAGCGAGTCCCAAAGCTGCTCGTTTGTCTCCCTCAGCAGTTTGACAAGCACTGAGGACGAGTAATTCAATGCTACTAAACTTGTTTTTGTCGCTAACTCGCAGTAGATTATCAAATTCTTTGACCTTAACCAGTTTATCCCAGGTGAGAATAAAGGTTTTTTCAGCATCAGAACTAAATTCGCCGTGAGTTGCTAGGTGAACCACGGAGAAGGGAACTGTTTGCAATTTATTTTGCAGGTTTGTTTGGGTAAACTCTTGATTTAACAGTTCTTCACTCTTGGATACCTCAGATTTGATTTCTTTTAATTCCCGTGGTACATTTTCTAATTTGGGAAATTCTTTGCCTTCGACTGGGCGTTTTTCGCTGACTCCGGCAGTTAAAGCATTTAGCTGTATCTGTCGCAAAGGTTTGGGATCAAGGAGTTGTAAACCTGGTGTCAAGGCGATCGCATATTTCTCTACCAAATATTTCTTCTGCTCTTTGTCGTAGAGAACCGCCATCGGGATATTCCGCAACTCACCATCCAGTACAAACACTAAGGTTTTGATCCCACTATTGACTAACTCTGTTTGTGCAGGTCGAATTAACCAATCATATATTTGTTGAGACTGCTGCTGAACCCGAGCAGTTGCGGTGACATTTAGTAAGTCTTTCCTTAGTTCTGCTATTATGTTTTCCACATCATTTTGAGCTATTACAGTTTTGTAATGGCGCAACTCTTGATTAGGCAATTTGAGAATAATATCTAGGCGGTCTGGTAAAATAATTGGATAGATTACTGCTGCTCGTTGATCTTTTTCGTCAACTACTGGGTCAAGTTCCTGCGTAGGATTTAAACAGGCTGACCGAAAGAAGTTATCTAGTTCTGCCAATTGCAGAGATTCAATTACATCACGAGCAAGCTTTAAATTGTCTTGATTGATACCCTCTTGTGGCGATCGCAGAGCGTTAGACTTTTGTAGAGAAGCGTCTCGTTGATCTAGCTTCTCAAAGGGAACAGAAGCGCTGCTTTCGACAGAACGCAACAGCAATTCAACTAACTCTCGATACACTGGTTCGATATTTTCCCGGAAAGAAAACTGAACATCTGGATTCATGGCTACTAAATCGCCACGCAGAGATTGAAGGGTCTTGTAGGCGACATTATAAGATGCGATGGCTGCGCCAACGTCTCCGACGAACGCGCCTTTAATATCTCCCTTTTTTTTCAGTATGCGTCCCAGTTGCCATTGCCATTGATAAGCAATATCCGATGCATTAATACTTTGAGCTATGAATAAAGCTTTTTCGGTGAGGTCTTGAGCATCAAAGAACTGCCCCGTTTTTTCATACAACTCACCAAGGCTGCCCATAGCATAAGATTCTGCTCGCTGGTCTTCTAAGCTTTGCGCCTGCTCAATAGCGGTGGACAATTGCTGGGCAATGTTCAACCATGAGAGGGTATCGATGCTAGTTTTTTCTTTTAATTGTGTAAGATTTTGGGCAAACTTAATCCGAGTATATACTGAGCTTCGGCTGGGAGGTAAGTTGCTAATTTCTGATTGGATTTGAGACGACAACGCCAATGCGTCTTTATCTTCCTTTTTCTCCAAAAGTAAGCTTAGTAAATTTAGGTGAGCCTGGATGCGTGTAGTAGAGGAAACAGATACAGCAGCAGCCTGCTGGTAGTATTGTGAAGCTGCTTCAGTGTCTTGCTGGGCAAGGGCTGTGTTGCCTAAACTGAGTTGAGCTTCAGCGATCGCTTTTGGAGATTGCACTCGCTTTGCCACTGCTAAACTTTTCCCCAATACCAACCGTGATACGTTCAAATCACCGACAACTCGGCGGATGTTGCCAAGACTACGCAGCCCTGTAGCTACAAGAAGTGAGTCTGGAAGGCTTGTCAGGGTTTGCTGTACCTCATTTAAAATCTTGTTAGCCTGAAGATAAAGCCCTAAAGCTTGCAAAGCTTGTGCAGAGTTAATCCGGTTACGAGTTAATCTAGCAGTGTCACCTATTTGCTGATAAATATCAGCGGCTTTTTGCCAGGTAGTTAAAGCCGCTTCTGCTTGTCCTTGTGCCAGTTGTAACTGTCCTTGCACATCTAGAGATTGGGCAATAATTTGGGAAAGCTCACCGGAAGTGCCCGTATTATCCCCTGACTGTAATAATTTTAAACTTTGGGTGATTGCTTCCTCAGCTTCAGCCCACAAACCAAGTTGCTGATAAGCCAAGGAGAGATTACTCAGCGTCATCGCTTCTTGTAATCCATCTTTAGAGGCTTTAAATGCAGCAGCAGCCTGTTGCAAAACTTTGACTGCTTCGGTAAACTTTCCCGTGTCGTATAATATTTTGCCCTGTTCCACTACGCTTTGCGTTTGGGATGGGCCGCTTTTAAGGGAGAGTAAGGAGTAAAAAGTAGGGGATTCAGCATTCACCAGTTCCCTACTTCCTTGTTTTCCCCACTCCTCTTGCTCGGTCAAATTTTGGATTGCAGAGTAGATAGCAGGGGGTTTTGCTAAAACAGGGGATAAGGCTATGCATAGAAATGCAGTGAACAGCGCTAGGAAAAAATGATTTGGCCATCTCATACGCAATTATTACAGCAGTTTTCTGTTTTTGAACTACCGAAGTTAGTTCCCGAATGTGGGGTGTAATGAGTGGAGAGCGTCCAAAGAAAAATAAAATCTGTTGATAAAGAGTTTTTGGCGTTGCTGATTTCATGTATGAAATTGATTTTGCATAATACCAAAATCCTTGTAGAGACGTAGCACTGCTACGTCTCTACATCCAGATTCATACTTTAATTTAGCAACGCCAAGCAAGCCTTAATTGTTTGCGGTAAAAAAATGCTGCTTCACCACGTCTAAGCGTGAACAATTCCAATAATCTATATGGGAGACAATTAAACCATCAGAGTTAATACCTAATTCACTCCAGCCAGGAATAGAGATTCGTGGTTTCCAGGGAATAGGAGTATTCCAACTGAGCGTCCACTCAGTTTTTATGGCGTCTCCTAAACGTTGAATATTATGTAAGTCCATCTTGGGATCTATAAACCAAGTTTGGATAAAATTAATCATTTGTTTGTAACGCTTAACGCCACGAAATTTATTCAGTGGATCTTGAAAATAAACGTCTGGAGCGTAAATACTGTAAGTTTGATTTACTGGAAATCTTTGATAGTCTTCTTTGAGGATTTCAATGATATCCATGATAACTATAGGAATCCGGTTTGATTACTGAAATTATTTGCGTAGGCTGGGAGTGGGGAGTAGGGAGTGGGGAGTAGGGAGTGGGGAGTAGGGAGTGGGGAGTAGGGAGTGGGGAGTAGGAAAAAAGACTTTTTGAGTGTACGGAGTTTTTTCAAAAATCAAATATGAGTCCTATAGATATATGTGTAAGTAATGGTCGTTAGGATAAGGCAATAGGCAATAGGGTTTTAACTTAGTTCATTTTTATTCATATAGTTTGAATTTATTGTGCTAACTTACTTAAATATGTAAACGCGGTACGGTTATAAATCTCTATGAAAAATTGAAATCAACCCTCATGCCATAAACTTTCTAACTGACGCCGCCAAGCAGCTATAACTGCTTCTCGCTCCTCTGAGGTTTGGTTTATTTCACCCATCAATCCTTCTGCGTAAAAGCGTTCTAAGTTTTGCATGGTAGCTTGCAGAGATTGTCCTTGCTGTTTTGCTGCCTGGATAATTTGCCGGATACGGCTTTCAATTAGTCGATTAAAGACATTATCTAATCCAGCTTTATGGAGAGATACAAGTCGATTAATTGCATTTGACAAATCTGCACTGACTACAGTGCCACTGTTATGTTGAAATACTCCCCAAATTACCCCTTCATACAAAGCGTAACGTACTTCTTGAGTCTCATCAAAGTTGGCTTCTAGGAACTGTCCTAAAAATGCTTGGGCTTCTTGGATAGGCACAATAGGCAGTAAAACTCGTAGCCAATCACTATCTTCGGAAAGCAACACCAACAGCCGAAAGTTAGAAGTGTCTACTTGCCACGAGCCAGGAGCAACCCCACCAACAGCCGATGTGCCAAATAATTCTATTAGCGTACTAGCAATTTCTTCAGGTGTCATAACCCTTTATCTATATATAATCTCTAGATTAGCGCAGAGGTGCATCAGCTTATTTACTAAAACTCTGTGCTGCTTGCTGGACTTTAAGACTTTAGTTCCCCTAGACACGCAATGGGGGCGCACAGCTAGGTGTACGCCCCCATAAATGAATGTATTCCACTAAATTGAAATATGATGATTTAAATGATTGAATTGCTCAAAAACACGATGCCGATCGCACAGAAGGCGAAGCCAGCAATGCTGATTTTCCAGGGTAAAATTCGGTTTATTTCTCCCATACCCATTGCACTACCAATTTCTCTGGCACTCATGGCAACCGTAAACAGAGTTAAGGTAATACCTAATATATAGGCAATTAATGGCATCATTCCTGCCCCAATAATAGATTCAGCATCAGCGTAACCCTGAAATAAACCAGCACTGACACCCACTAGAGCAAGTACTATAAAGTTTGGTTGATTTGGCATCATCAGCATAGTACCAAAAACGATGGTAGAAATGGCAATGGCTATTTCTATGCCTGGTAAATTTGGCTGGAATAAATGAATTACAATCCCCAAGACTGATGCTAAAACAAAAGATCCAGCGATCGCAGCGCCACGAACAAACGCAGATGAGAGTAAGCCAATAGCAACGATACCAACTAAACAATCCAAGCCAATTACTGGATCTGCCAGTCCCCAGAGAAAGCCTTCCCAAGGGTTAGAGATGGCATGATTGGCTGGTGTTCCGCTCAATGAACTCAGTAAGCTAATTAAAATTAGAACTGCGATCGCTCCAATATGGCGATGCATTAAATTTAAGGTAGGAAATTCTCCCCAAGCCTGGGATTGTGATAATTGAGTTTTGAACATTACTATCTGCCAAATTAGTTTTTTCGGTAATTTATACTACCCAGATATCAAAAAAACTAACGTGGGGTTGAACCTTGGCAAGTTATTGCTTCAACGGAACTATGAAACGATGTTTCTGCGATCGCTGCTTCAGATATCCTTATATTGCTGATACAGTTCAAGTTCGGAATCTCCCCTAAGCTTGGGATAAACCAGAAACCCCTGATGTAGAAACGCGATTTATAGCAGTCGCCACAATTGTTAGGACATTTTTCTGTTGCCTGTTCCCCGTGAATCAAAATACGATGTCCTAACTGATATGTCTATTGCTATATCTCATGTAGAGACGCGATTTATCGCGTCTAAAAGACTTGCGTGTATACCGTAGCTTACGGGGAGGGGAGACAAAGCGTAGCGTTGGCGGGATGGGGTTGGAATTCTCCGGATTTAGTAAATAATCAAGCGCATATGGTATAAGCCTTAACTGAATATCCTGCCCTTTGCTACTCCACTAGCTTAATTTCCTACATATCCGTAATATTACTATTTTAAATTAGTACATTTTGCGTATACATTACTGTTGTATTTCCGTAAATAGTTTTACATAAGGAATATTTTAATGAAAAAAACACAAAAAATTTTCAAAGGTAGTGATACTTCTCAATTTATTAGTGTTAACTATACTAACTTGAACTTCGGGACAATCTTGATAGCTTTTTTTCTACTATTGACAGCTATTTCTAGCAACTCGGCAGTTGCTGCGGATAATATTGTTTCTGAAAATCAAGAATTTCAGTTGAGTGCATCTCAAAGCCTAAAACCATCTTTTATGGCATCTAAACTTAATTTACAGCAAAATCTCAGCTTAGGGCAAAGGTTTTCGACATCTAAAAAAAGTAATATCTTTGCTGAATTAGAGGCTGGAAGGATTCGTGATGGTTTTAGTGCCAACGTTAAGTCTGGAACATTTAGCAATTCTTTTTCTGTAAACAGTTTTTTGCTTAAATCTAAAAATAGCTTAAAAGCTAATGCTAATTTAGAGAAAGAAATAACTGTTTCTCAAATTATTAATGCTGATTTGCATTTAAAAGAGCAAACTAATGTATTGAAGCAGAAACAACCTAAATTGTTTGTACAAACAGACTCTTCAGAAATTTTGGGCGATACTTTTGGCGAGACTAATAAATTACGCCAAGAACTTTTAATTGATCCTATTGTGACGCTAGGTGAACCACCAAAAGCTTCCCCTGGTTCAACTGCGGGTACTCCTTCTGCCTATGGTGCAAGTTTTGGCCAAGCCTATATTGGTGGTGGTTTACTTTTCCCTTTAGATGACGATAGAGATAGGGTAGATGGGTCTTTGTCTGTTGGTTTTGGTTTAGGAGATGCGGTTAAATCTGTAGGATTGGAAGTTAATGCCAATATTACTAGTGTAGGCGGTGGTGACAGTTTTGATTTTGGTGATAGTGGCGGTATAGGTTTTAAGCTACACAGATACTTGGGTGATGGTACAGCTGTAGCTGTGGGTTGGTCAAATCCTATTAAATGGGGAGATGTTAACAACGCTAAAGATACTATCTATGGAGTAGTTACTAAGTCATTTGCCCTGCAACCAGAGAGTCTTAATAACAAGTTACCCTTAACTATTTCGGTAGGTCTTGGTAGTGGTGTTTTTCGTTCTAAAGGTGCAATAGAAGCAGATGATAATTCTGTTAATGTTTTTGCTAGTTTAGGTTTAAGAGTGATACCTCAAGTATCCTTAGTAAGTAGCTGGACTGGAAACCGTCTCAATATGGGTGCGTCTTTTGCTCCCTTCAACAACACCCCTATAGTCATCAATACTATTTTCACAGATGTTACTAGTAATTTGGATACTGGCTTAGGTTTTGCGTTGAGCGCAGGGTACAGTTTTAGGTTTTAAATGCTGAGTTATATTGAAATTTAATCAACAATAAAAACAATGAAGAAACAACGATTTTTTCTCGCTTTTGCTCTAGCATTCACTTTTTGCACTTATCTTGTGGGTGCGCCGATGAGAGTAAATGCTGGTACGGCAATCATCCCAAGCGGCAGTGAAGATTCTTCTTCCTCATCTGGGGATAATTTTAACCCAGGAAATGCACAGCCACCTCTTGAACCTGCACCTGGGGTAAATGTAGAGTTTAATAATAATGGCATTGGTACTTCAGTAGAAATTCAAAATAATTTGAATGAAACTGCTAGTAATATATTGAGCCAAATTGCAAACACAAATACGCCAGATGCTATTATTGCAGTTGTCTTGCAAGATGGGAAAAATTCAGAAGAAGCAGCTAGCCAGATAAATAGTTGTATGCTTAGTTTAGGAGCTTCTCCCTCATCGGCAAAATCGCTTGTTAGTGCTTTATGGGGTATGGCTAGAGCTAAAAGTGATGTAAGTAAAGAAAAGCCAATAAATCTAGCTACTAACACTAAATGTTCAGCAACATATACAACTATTGTTGATAAAACAGAACCAGCGATTGTAAATATCAATAAGCTAAACGCTGCTATTACTGCTTACAACAATATTGTTATGGAAAGTAATCCTGAAGTTCTGCGGAAACTGGGAAAAAACCCACAATTTTTAGAAGTTGGTAAGCTGCTTAAGCAATTAAGATCTGTTCTAAATAAAAGTTAAGCATGATGAGACTAAAGTTATTAGTGGTGTAATAAGAATCTTCTGGTTAAATTCAGAAGATTCTTTCTTATTGCAAAATATGCATTCATGGAAAGCTTGGCGCTCTGTTTTTATATAGTTTTTAGTTTTTAAAAGTTGGAGCGATTTGACTTTGGCAATCCACTAACTTTTTAATATTTTTTAAAAGGTTTGGTAAATTTTTTTCTGCTTTATTAGTCTCTCACATTTGATAATTACAGCGTATTTCAGGTAAATGAAGTACATGGGTAGACGCACAACATGTTCATTGGTGTCAATTTAAGTTCAAACACTTATTCCACAGGCGTTTTACCCCCCTTAATCCCCCCGATATATTGGGGGAAAAAAAGAAATTTAGTTCCCTCCCATTTATAAGCTATGCGTTACCCACATCTTTCTTTACAATCTTGAAACCCATGTTCTATAAACGTCATAGACGCCGAGAATTTAGGCATACTTGACAAATTCGCTTTTAATATTCTCGCTAAAACTGCGTTTTTATTGAGAATAAACAACGAACGAATCAGGGTTATAAAAATCTGAGTCAAGACTCTCACAAATGTTAAGAAAGATCCGGGTAATGGATAGCCTTTATAAGGGGAGGGTTAGGGTGGGGTGACGCGGTGAGTGATGGGAAGCCAGAGAACTCGATATCACGTTTTGACAAGCCTTTCACGTTAAGTTGACACCAATAGACATCTCCGAAAATGAATGTAGAGACGTTGCATTGCAACGTCTCTACAAGGGTTTCAGGTAATGATTATTATTCTTAGAATTGGGTATTTTATTTTTTGGAAGTCCCTTATCTCTATCTCGGCTCAATATCCTAAACGGTTATGAATTGCTTAAAATTGTCGGTTTAAATTCGACTGCTGGCTTCATGTTTTATTCATAATAACTATTGAGGCTATTGGAGCTATTTTTTTTAGCATTACTAACTACGCCTAGTATATTCAACCGAGCAGTTTTCAGGTTATCTAAAGCCATTTTAATCATTGAAGAATTTGTTTTGTGAATCCTGACTACCATCAAAAGCCCATCAGTGTGAGGCGCTATGATGCTGGCATCAGCTAATCCCACTAATGGAGGGGCATCATAAATTACTAAGTCAAACTTGTTATGGAATTCTGCCATTAATTGCTTCATTTTTTCAGATGAGAGCAACTTTGTGGGATCTGGTGGTATTGGCCCAGCGGTGATGACAGATAATTTGTTCATGGAAGGTAGCTGTCGAATTACTTCTTCCACTGGCAAGTTTGTAGAAATTAAATTACTTAATCCCCATAGATTATTTAAATTTACTCGGTTGTGAATTACGGGTTTACGAAGATCAGCATCTACAAGTAGGACTCGTTGTCCCATTGTCGCAGCTATTTGAGCTAGATGGATGGCAACCGTAGACTTTCCATCACCAGGCATAGCTGAACTGATAATTATAGAGCGAACCGGGCAATCGGAACTGAGCAGTTGAATGTTTGTATAAACTACCCGTAAGGCTTCTATAAAATTTCTAGAAGAGTCTCTATTTTGTTTATATGGTAGGATGTTTGAACTACTAATCTTATCAGAAATAAAATTTTGTATATTGACTAAGGGAAACTTTTGGTTAGAAGCACGGTTTTGCTTTGTTTCAACTTCTTGTCCAAAAGGAATATTTCCTAAAAATGGCTGTTTGAGTCTTTTTTTCAGTTCATCAACACTATGATAGGTATTATCTAGCTTTTCGATTAGTAAGATAATACCAATTCCTGAGAGGATACTTGCAACTAATCCTAGTATAAGATTCCGTTGGGCAGAAAAAGCATCAAGAGGAATATCTGTGGTGGTTGGTGCTTGAAGTAATTGCCACCCAAGAGCTGATTGGGATATTTCAATTTGAAGATTTTCGTGGGTTGATAGAAACCGATTTAAACTCTCATTAGCAATTTGTAATTTCCGCTGTAAATCAATATACTGTCGTGCTAAAACTGGCAATTGCTTGCGTTTTTGTGCAATTTTCTGTTCTATTTTGGCAAGCTCTTGGCTTTGTACTTCTAACCCTTGAAGCTGCGTCGCCACTTCTGCAAACTTTACAGCTAATAATTGCTTTTCTTCTTGACGTAGCAAAGGTAAAAGATTAGCTCGTTTTTCTTTCAGTGATTGGATGATTGGGTTATCGTCTTGAAAACGAGTTGATTCTATAGCAATCTGAACATCAAATTGGCGGATTTGAGAAACCATCTGCTGATACAAAGGAGAATTATTCAGCGTTGCTATTACCCCATTTTCTCCTTGTAAGATAGCAAAATTGGCACGAGCTTGAGCTAATTGTAGATCAATTACTTGTTTTTGTTGAGATAACTCAACAGATAGTAAAGCAATTTGGCTTTCTTGGCTTTCGGGATCATTAAAATTATGCTTTTGTCGAAAATATTGCAAATCTTTTTGGATTTGATCAACCCGATTTTGTATAAATGGCAGTTGTTTTTCAACAAACTGAACCCCTTGACGTAACTTTGTTTGTCTCTTTTTTTGACTATAGTCTAAGTAATTAGCTGCAATTTTCTCTAGTACAACTTTAGTCTGTTTTGGATTGGGACTTTGATAACGAACTTCTATAATCTTGGTTTCTCCTAACCGATTAATCTTCAGAGATTCAAGAATAGAATAATAGTCTATTTCTGGATAAGAGGCTTGCAAATATTTAATAGTTGTTCTCATCAATTCTGGACTCTTCAGAACCTGAATTTGGCTTTCATAATCTAAACTAGACTTCTGTAAGTTAAAGTCTTTGACAACATCCACAGCTTTACTTTCATCATTCACCGGTTCCACCAACAATTGAAAACTGCCTTCATATTCTGGAGGTTTCCGGTTTAGCGCCAAGTTCGTAACTATAATTGTAAAAACACCAATAGTTACACTTGTTAAGATTAGCGATCGCCGCCGTAAAACACCCAGAAATTCTTGTAAGTTCCAATCGTCTTCTTGTTCTTCAGCCCACCGAACAGGCTGAATTTGAGGTAATGGAGTAATAGAGTTATTACTGCGATTAGAATTTGAAAACTGAGAAGTATAATTTTCCATGATGTGTTTAATACTTGGTAATACACTAAATCTGACTCAGTAGAAAGGCTGGAAAAAGTTTAAGTAAGTTAGTGGAAACACTAGCAACGATATATACAAAAGCCCATATTTGTTTGATCCTCTCTTATGATCAAAGCTCATTATCTATTCTTAAATGCAGTACGTAAGAGAGGAAGTTAAAAATATAAACTTAGTATATTCTTGCTTCAACTATACCAATAGAATTTAAACATTGGTAGGAAATTTAAAGTACCAAATATAACATACAGATTTTAGCTACTAAAACTTGATTTTTCCAAGCTTTTGCAGCGATAGCAGGCTTTCGCTATACCTGGGCTACTTATCAAAAAATAATTGAGAAAAGCCTGAAATGTCCTATTTTCAGTAGTGACACATAATTAATTACACAAAATATGGGCTGAAATTCTTGTCTAGTAAAGAATTGTAATGTAATCAATTATGTTGGCTTACTTAGTATCGCTTCAATATTTTGGGGTAAGCAATTATTCTGATTGCTACGACCAACCGAAGAGATTAAGAATGCTTTTCTCCCGAATAATAGTTGCCATCCCAGAGATGGATTGTTCCAGATAACCCAATACGGTTCAGTTAAGCGCTACTGGTACAAAGTTTTGGGTTTTCGAGACGCGATAAATCGCCGTCTCTACAAGTATTTTGGTCTTATCTGAACTGTATTGCCAGATAACCACCTAAACGAGCGATGTCTAACAACAAGCCGCTTCTTTACGTTCCCTGCGGGATGCTTACGCGCAGCTTGCTTCGACCTAGGAGTATGCATCTACGCTTCCACAGCCCAGGCAACTGATCGCAAAAATTGGATCTCAAAGCTTTCTCTGCTTGATGGGTTGAGCCGGATTACCTGCATAAATAGTCATAGGTTCTAATGAATTGCCAGTCACGCCACCTAAAGTCAGTACTGCACCTCTACCAACAGTAACTCCTGGGCCAATTACCGACTTAGCAGCAATCCAACTACTCTCTTGAATATGGATTGGAGCATCAATCAATTTAAAATTAGGATGATTCCAGTCATGATTTCCTGTGCAGAGATAGACTCCTTGAGATAGACAAACATGGCTTTCGATGGTGATAGGAGCAAGGTTATCTATCCACACATCTTCTCCAATCCAAACAAAATCACCAATATTTAATCGCCAAGGAAACTTTACTTGTACTCCAGGTTTAATACGGACACCTTGACCGATTTTAGCCCCAAAACTGCGGAGTACCCAAAGCTTAAAATCTGAAAATGGTAGCCAATAACTTTCAACTAAGGGCGATCCAACGAAATACCAAAGAACTTGTTTGCAGTATGGTGCGCCTGGAGTGTAATTACCGACTGTGTATTGATCTAGATGCATGACAAATCACCCACTCGCAATCCCCATCTTAGAGGATGTTTTAAAAGTCTTTTGGTTAGTAGCAAAATGTTTTAGATCCCCCTAAATCCCCCTTAAAAAGGGGGACTTTGATTTCGGTTCCCTTTTTTTAGGAGGGTTAGAGGGGATCAAGAAGTGCCTAAAATTATAGTCAACTACTTTTAAAATATCCTCTTAAGGGTACTTTGAAGATGGGGACTTCCGCGACGCGTTAATTTTTTCAGCTTCTATAAGTCGAATGCTCAAGAGTATTTCTGCCAGAACACGCTGAAAGGCATAGTACCAACCATGCCAACCATCTAAAATACCGCCTTTGATAATCAAGCAATAAAATAAAATTACAAAAGGAGCAAGAATTTTTTGTCTGCGGATGCGATCGCTTAAGCTAAGTTCACTGTTAGGAGTGTTTAGTAGTTTTTGGGTTTCGATTACCATATAACGATCCTGTGCCCATAACCAACGGTTTAGGGGTTTGCGATCGTCGTGGTGAATATAGCCAGAAAGTGTTGCAGAGTTACCGAATTGTTGCAAGAGTTGTGTGTGTCCATCATCAATATACGTAACCTTGCTTTTAAGAAAAAGTACTTGACGGGGTGGAAGTATAGTACTACGCATTGGTTTACCGAACACACAATACTTAAATCTGGCAAAATAGCCATCAATCTTTCCATCAACTGGCAGAGCAGCAATTTCAGAAATTAACTCATTAGTGAGTATATAGTCTGCATCTAGAGAAAGCACCCACGGCGACTGAACTTGCTCTAAACCATAATTCCACTGTCTAGCATGGCTATCAAATTCTCTTTTTAATAGATGAACTTGGGGATAGGAGTTAACAATCTCTAAAGTTTGATCAGTACTATAGCTATCAATAACTATAATTTTTTCTGCCCAAGTAAGTTGCTGAAGTGTGCGTTCAATATTTGGAGCTTCATTATAAGTGAGAATAAGAGGAGTAATCTGCTTTAGCATATAAAAATTAAATTCGTGCTTTAACTTGTGGTAGTGTCATGTTTATAAGCGATCGCTAAAGCTGTCTAGTACTACTATCTTGGCGCTCCCCGCTCTAAAAACACGGGTTTTTCATGCGTTTTACTTATAATATCTTGATAAACTGAAACCAATTTTGAGGCTATATTATCCCAAGTATAATTTTCTAATATCAATTTACGAGCGCGATCGCTCATCTCCTTTGCCTCTTGAGGACAATCTAAAACCTGCTGTATAGCAGAAGCGATCGCAGTTACTTCTAGTTTTGCAACATAGCCAAGGTGTTGCTGTGCAACTAGATCAGCTAAAGCAATACCAGGAGTAAGTAAAACAGGAAGACCGACCGCTAAAGCTTCCAAAACTGCTACCCCAAAGTTTTCTGAGTAGGAAGTTAGAGTAAATAAGTCTGATCCTTGCATTAATAAATCTTTAATTTCTCCTTTAACAAATCCTGCAATATGGGTGCGGTTTTGAATATCATGGGACACAAGAAGTGATTTAACTTCAGTTTCGTATTCTTGTGAGCCACTACCTGCTAACACAAAAGTAAAGCGATAATTAGATAATTTTCCTAAAGCTGGGATTAGGTATTCTAAACCTTTTTTGTGATGTAGACGAGATAAAAATAAAATAATTGGTTCATCTGCTGGCAGGTTTAAATATTGCCGCAGACGTTGACGAGCATCAGGGATAAGATTCGGGATAGAAAGACCATGAGGTAAAATGAAGCTTGAGGAACTCAGATTCAACTGTAAAGTTTCTTGCTGTTCCTGATCAGATGTGAAATGAACGTATTCACTATTATTTAGATTAGACTTTTCAATTAGTTTGAGATAAATTTGCTTTTTACGAGCGCTTTGCTGTAACGACCATTCACAGAGTTGCCCTAGTGGGCGAACAATGTAGGGAATGTTTTGGAGCCGAGCGATTGCCATTGCTGCTGTAGAAGCATAAGAAAAGATAGCATGGATATGTAATAGGTCATAGTGGTGAATATTCTGCCATAGCCAAATGGTTAACTCTTTGGAAAAGGCAAATTCTCGTACTGAGTGGATAGCAGGAGAGAAACGAGGAAAGAACCATACTGGAACCTGTTGGTAATGGGTGCATTGCCCCAGAGGTACATTCAACAGTTCTGTGCCATTATCATTAGTTGTAGCAATTTCAGCCTCAATATTTGCATCTCTTAAAGCTTTTACCATCTCTAAAACTGCCTGACTTGGGCCACCTCTGATTGGAGCAATAGAGGGAATCACATGCAAAACTTTCATCTTGTCAATATTTGCCGCCATTATGTAAGTAATACAAAATCAAAACAATCATATTAGTTTATTAATATGTTATGCTCCTCTTCAGTAATTTTGCAAAGTATTTATAAGCAAGTCCAAAAGCCTTTTTATAGTGATTTATTATATAACTTTCAATACTATAAAATTATAAAAAATATTTTTGTTGATTATTTCATCGATTGGAAATGCTTGTCCAAATATTTAGCCAGAGTAGCTTGAAAACGCTCGAAACCAAAATAATCAATTACTTTTTTCCGTAGAATATCGGGTTGATACATCAATTCATTTGGATATATACCCTGTAGAATTTGAACTAAAGTTCGAGCAATTTCCTCTACATTATCAGGGTTAACTAGTGCGCCTAGTTCACCATGACACAGAGCATCAATAGCTCCATCCTGGTTGCCTCCTAAGACAGGTTTACCACAAGCTAATGCTTCTAGATAGACAATACCAAATCCTTCCCTTTTGCTAGGCATTGCAAAAACATCGCAAAGATTATAGTAATCACAAAGTTGTTCATCAGGAACAAACCCAGCTAAAGTAACACAATCTTGTAACTCTAGTTGTGCAATCATCTGCTCAATTCTACTTTTGTCATTACCTTTACCAACAATAACGTAGTGGACATCAGGAATTATTTGACGAATATGAGGTAGTGCTTGCAGGATTTGGTCATATCCTTTATAGCGTTGAGCCTCAGCTAGTCTGGCCACAGTTAATATAATTGGTTGTTCTGGCTTTAGTCCATATTTGTCCAGTAAATAGCTAGGTTTTGTTGCTGGCTGAAAGCGACTGGATTCAAATGTATTAGGTAGGACAGAAACTTTATCAGGATTTAGGTTATGTTTTTTGAGTATGCGATCGCGCGTGTAGTGACTGACTGCTAAAATTTGGTCTGCATGACCTAGAGATTTTTTTACTTCAGCGTTTTTCAGATCCCAAGCTTCTACTCCATGAGCAATTGTCCAGTATGGTATACCGGCTAGCCGATTTAATTTGTTAGCTACAACAGTGAAATTCAAGTGACTAGCAATAACTAAATTAGGACGTTGGCAAATTCCCCATCCTATTAACTGTGAAGTAAATACAGGTGTTCTAAGTGGTAATGGTACAATTCCAGCGCAGTGAAACTGAGTAAGTTTTCCGTTAGTAAAATTAGTTGATGGTTTGCGATCGTGCATGAGAAACACGCCATAGTTATCATTAGGGTAGATATTCTGGATGGCTTGTAGTAAAAACGCAGAGTAGGTTTGGATTCCACCTTTAAATTCAAAGATATTTGGAAACCAAAAATGATATGCAGTTTTAGTCATATAAAGTTTATTTTGTAAGTAGCGATCGCACTTGGTTAGCTAAACGTTGTCGATACAGGCCCCAATTTAACTGTTCAGCTTTGCGTCGGGCGGCTCGTCCCATTTCTGCTAACTCTTGGGGATGAGAATAGCACCACTCTAATTTTTCTTTGAGTGCTTCTACATCTCGAACGGGGATTATAAACCCTTCTATTCCATCAGTTAAAATATCAGGCCCTGCTGTGTTAGGAGTTGTAATTACAGGGATGCCACAGGACATGGCTTCTAACAGAACTAGCCCAAACCCTTCAATTAAAGAAGGAAAAACTAAAACACTCGCACTGCTGTAATACTGATTGAGGAGTAAATGAGGAACTGAAGGAACATGTCGGCAAATATCTTTATACTGTTCTAACCAACCCGCAGGAAAAAGATTCTGTCCTACTAACACTAATTCGGCATCTTTTAGTTTTAAGTCTTTCCAGGCTGGTAGAAGGTAATGAACACCTTTACGAGGGGAAACACGACCGACAAATAAGGCGCGAAAGCAATTGTCTGGTTTAGGTTGGGGTTGGAAGTATTCTACCGGAGCGCCGTAGGGAATAACACTGATTTTTTCAGCCTCTACACCAATTTCTAGCAGTGATTGTTTTGTTACAGAAGAAGCAACGAAAATATGATCTGCCAGTTTAATTTCCTGTTCCTTGCGCTCAATTTTCCAGGTAGGTTCATGAATAGACTGAATTACTGGAGCTAATTCTGGGAAGCGTTCAGCTTCTTGGCGCATGATATTGCCAGTCATTTCATAGTAGGGGATAGGCAAATCATACAGACAGATAATTCCATGATTTTTAGCCTTCTGGAATGTAGTTGCAGCCAGATCCTCATAGCTATAAATGGCATTTAAGCCCTGAAGGTGGTGTTTGGCAACTTGATTATCAAGGGATACATAGACCCAGCTAAGTAAATCTATATGCCTGAAAAATAAACTTTTGACTAGTCTAGTTCGTGATAAAAATATTCGTATTACTTCTTGCCAAGGATAAGTTTTAATATTTACTCTAGCAAGAAAAACCCAAGTTCTTCTACTCAATTCACCAGTAATTAAAGACCTTGATTTTTTAGGCAGTAAATTTAAATAGCGCCATACAGGTGCTGCTGGATTGTAAACAACAGTGCTAATTACCTCTTTTAATAAATTAGCCTCTGCTAATGCCAAGGAAGCTTGTTGAGCATTGCTAGGGTTAATTTGATGTACTAGGGAAACGCTAGAGTTAGACATACCGTTGCTTTGCCTGCTGTTTATGAGATAACGATTGCCGATATTGCAACTCTGGAAGTAAGAATATAAAACCACTAAAGAACCAGTAGTAAATTCCCAAAGTATTATTGAAGACTAACTGAGCAGTTAAACTAATGGCGTGTAATAAGAAGACAGCCAGAGCCAAATTACGTAAGAAAGGGGATTTCAATTTTAAAAAAACTCCTAGTAAAGAAAAAATTAATATTAAACGTAATCCGTACCATATAAGAAAGCCAAATGGCCCTATTTCTAAAACTATTCTCCCCATTTCTCCTTCAGATGGTGGAAGAGATTCACCAATAGATAGCCCTAAAGACTTACGCAAAGTAGAGGCAGCCTGATGGGTTGCTCCAATTCCATAGCTATCAAACCCCTTGTGTTGCATCGCTTGCTGAGGAGCCGTAAAAGAAGAGAAAATACGATCAACAAATGTTGATGAGTCGGAAGCACTTGTTGCACGGTTGGAAAATGCTTGTATTGCTTTGTTGAAGAATATGGGTACTACAGCTAATATCAAAATTACAGGTATAATGAAATGTTTAGTTGCACCAACTGCTTTAGAAGGTTTTGTAAACCAAAGAAGACAGAAGTATGCCAATATAAACAATATCTCAAACAACAGCAACCCCCGCGCACCTGTCATGAAAGAAGTACCAGCAACTAATAACACTTCTACTAAAGTCAACATACTCCAGATTTTTGTTTGAGGCACCGACAGAAGCGGAATAAGTATAGTAAAACAAATAGATAGATAAGTTGAATAGCCAGCAAGGTAAGGAAATGTACCTGTAACTCTGGGGTTTCCACCAGCAACCGCTTGGGCTTCAACACCACCACCGTATACATTAATAGGACTATTGATAGGACTGTAGAATTGAATAATAGCTAAAATAGAAATTGGAATTACTAATAGTAAATAGTTGCGTAAAAATTTGTATAATTCTTCCTCTGATTGAAATAGGGTGGGTAGCATCCACATCAAAGGAACATAAAATAAATATGCTTTCAGTCCAAAAAAACCAACTATTGGTGAGCCTAAGCTAGGGTTGAAGACTTGGAATACACACCAGCCAAATGACATGAATAAAGCAATATTGAGAAAAGTCAATCTCAAAGGATATTTCGGTTCAGAACCCAGGTAGTATCTAAGATATGCTCCAAGGAGGACTAAATCTTTGAAAAAGTAAATCATGTCGCTTGCTTGAGGTAGTACCCACTTTCGTAATACTCCTTCTAAAACGACAATGACCAATGCAGCTTTCACAGCACGTCGCCAGTCTAGAGATGATAATCCAACAATTGCTACTACCCCTGCTAAAGCAATGAGTAACATCATTTAACTACTGCCTCCAGAACTTTTAAGTATGCTTGAGCAACGGCTTCACTGGTATGACGAATTAAATGTGATTTAACATTTTCTCTATAGGTTGTTAGTTGCTCAGGATAAGTTAGTAAATTAAAGAGAATTTTAGTTAATTGTTCAACATTGCCATTGGGAAATGTCATACCACAAGAACCAATGGCATCTTTTAATCCTCCACCCTCGGAACCCACAACAACACAACCACAAGCAATACCCTCTAGTGCTACCACGCCAAAAGGCTCATCATAAAGAGAAGGAAGCACCATAATCTGATGTTGATTAAGAAGATGTACTAATTCTTCTCCAACTTTAGAGCCAACAAAAACAACTTGATGATCAATTTTTAACTGTTTAGTTTTCAGTTCTAGTTTTTCCTTTTCTGGCCCATCTCCAACTATGGTTAATCGTGGACTTAATCCAGACTCTAACAAATGTGCTAGCGATTCCAGTAATATATCAACTCCTTTTTCTGAAACCAGTCGCCCCAGAAAAACAAGTTCTTGTTTTTTTTCAGCTTCAGGAATTATTCGGAATAAATGGTCACGATATGGATTTGGGATAACAGTGGAAGGACATTTTAAATGCTCGGCTATCGCCGAGCTAATTGAAATTGATACAGCGAATTTATTTACCCAATGTTTGAGCTTAACAATCCAATTATGAGGATTACCGCCAATTCTATTTATACTACCATCCATACTTCTGAGCCAAACTTGATGGCGGATAACCCAAGGTCTTGGGTACAGCAATAATGGCCAGGCTCCCCTTAAATTAATACCATTATGAAAATAAACATCACACCATCTGACAAGCTTTATTAACTTCATCCAATGGGGATTCCGAATGACTTCAAAAGGGAATGGTAATCCATTTACATCGAGATTATTTCCCATACTGTGGGTAATTACTATTACTTTATGTCCGATTCTGCTAAATTCACGAGCTAATATTTCGGCATTAGTTTCACTACCACCTAAGCTAGGATAAAAAAACTTCGATAATAAGATAATTTTCACGATATTTTCTTCATGTTTTGATTTTAAACTAAGCTTATTTACCATATAACGATTTCCATCCCCATTCTTCAAAAAGCTTAATAGCTCGTGAAGTATCAATAGTAGCAAGATAATTAGGTGGTTCCCATTGATGAATTAAGTTTTTATTTGGTGATAATAGTAATGGTTTACAAAACCCCTTCCAGATTCGGAATACTGTATAGCCATTAGATTCTAAAAACTGAGTTAATTGACTAGGATAAGCATGATGTTCTTCAAATAAAATATCACGTATTCTGTGCTGAGAAATTAACTCACCAGCACCTTCTAGAACTTCTAACTCATGACCTTCTACATCAATTTTTAGAATACTCAAATGTTGCACTTTTGCAAAAATTGTGTCTAATCTTTCTAGAGCCACTGGAAAAGTTTTGATTATTATCTGCTTGTCTGACTGACTCGCGTCATCAATAAATGCCTCACCTCGATTTTTTGAACTTATGTTTAAAACCCCAGTACCAGAATGGTTTGAAAGAGCTATTTGATGGGCATAAATATTATGCAATTCTTGATTATTGTCCCAGTTTTTTATATTTTCAGACAGTTCTGTATAGACTTCTGGATTAGGTTCAAAACACCATACTTTACCAGCTTTCCCAACCCTTCTGGCCATAATGCTTGTCATGTAGCCAATATTTGCACCAATGTCTATAGCTGTTTCACCTGGACTAGTCAAACGCCAAAGAGCCTCTGTTAAACTCAAGTCATAAATTCCATATTTTGAAATTGCTTTACTCACAACATCATTGGTGTCTGAGGAAATTTTAATTTTTAATTTCCAAGGTAAATTAACATTTTTAAAATTACTATTTGCCTGGGAGCTTGGCTGGAAAAAATGATAGAAAATTTGAGCAGGCTTAAAAATATATTCTGGTCTATTTACGTAAAGTTTTAATGTTTGTATATTCATACTCTTTTTTGGCTGATTTATATTTAATTAATTTTGGGAAGATTTAGATGCAATTACTATTAAATTATCGCTATAGCGAATACCTCGGAGAAAACCACAAGAAAAACTTTGATAGTTTAACTGAGGAAGTTTAGGAATTCTACCAAAATTTGTGTACATAAACTGAGGTTTCAAAAAACCAGCCTCATTCAAAATACGTGCAATATCTTTACGTAATAATGCAGTTATATGTGCAGGATAACAATTATCGCTAAAGGCAACAAAATGGCCTTGCATTAATAATGCTAGTAAAGAGCGCCAGCTTTCATTGTTTGGTGTGCTGAAGATAAGTGTTCCACCTGGACGAAGTAATCTAAACCATTCCCGTACTATAGCCCTAGGGTTTTCTAGATGTTCGATTACTTCAGCAGATACAATAACATCAAATTGTTGACTAAGTATATTTAGTGGGTCATTGAGATCCCAGGTTAACCAATTGATTAAATTATCTATGCCAATGGGACGCTGCATAATGTCAGCAGCAGTAATAGAATTAAAGCGGTTTAAACTTTTAATTCTTTGACTTAAATTACCAATTCCTGCTCCAAAATCTAGACAATCACCATGAAGATTTAATTCTTCAATCAATTGCAAGAATTTACTATATACTGCTTGACTACTAATACCGCCACTAGCTAAGGCAGCATTATGGCGTTGGTTTTTAATACTTAAAATCATCTATGCTCCTGTTGAAAATTCAATAGTTAATTATTCAAAAGCTGGGCAAATGTCTGGGATTGGATTATTAAAGTATGACTGAGATACCAGGAATAACAATTATCAGCGATCACTTGAACATTAAAGTTATCTCCTAACTCCTTATATTGATTATTAGGAACCCAATAATGCCTACCTGGCTCTATGCCATCAATTATGGAACTAGTAATTTTAGAGTTTATAGGTAACAGTCGGTGGGCACAGTAAGCAGCGAAAATAGTAGATTTAGCTAAATAATCGGGGTTATAGTCTGAAAAACCTGCAAGGGATTGTGTGAAAATATTACTAACCTCTTTAGCAGGTTGTTCTCCTATTTCTAAGATAGGTACTTTACCAATAGACGAAGGTGTAATTCCTGTTGGAACTCCGACATCCCAAATTTCCTGAATATTTAATTTATGGCAAACGTACTCCAAGGTTGTTTGACAGTTTCCATAAACTCTGGCTCGTTTAGCAACTCCCCCAAATACAACTAAACGAGGTTGACGTTGTGATAAATCAAGAGGTAGTTTTTCTGGTTCACCAATATTAGAAAAAACTGGCAAGAATGGAACTTGATTATGTTTACCTTGGCTGATGCGAGTAATTATATCAGCGTAGAGTTGTTTACTAGTAACACAGCGATCGCTCATTTGCGCCAAACGTGCTGCTAAACTTCTCTGTAAGGATGATAGCCAAAAAGCACTTGTCCAAGGTGGGCCTGAAGCAGAAATTTCGTGGAACATGGTAACGAGCGATCGCTCAGGAAATATACTTTTCCACTGGTGTAAGCCATCGACTAACCATACTGGACAACCGCGCTTTGCATAGCCGTAACCTACATAATGGAGCAGGATACTAGAAAAGTGATCCTTTGATAGTAGAGTTAACAATGTGTTAGCTAACGGCTCTGTGATTTTGCTAATAGCAAATCCTTCAATTTCTCCGGCACCACTCCAGTTAAAATTACCTACAACAAAATGAGTTTGAATATTAAAATCTTTCCGAAGCTGACGAGCTAAATTTAGTGCATAGTCTCCCACACCATCGATGGCAGGAGGTAAACGGCTGACAATTTGAATTATTCGCATCTGAAAAGTTGTTTTAAATGATACGACTTTAAAATTATTTTTTTAATTTGAGCTAGATTTCTCTTTCAAGCTGTTCCTTAATTTATTGGCAATAATGATATTCTAAAGGCAGTTTTAAATATTTAGGTGTAACTATCTTGGACAAAGTTATTAATTAAAAGAAATATCTAAGTATTTATCGCGATTAATTTATTTCTTTACTACTATGGCTGATATTGTAATAATAAATTGGTAAGTTTATCTTTATCAATAAATGGACATGCTTCAATTAGAGGAACAAGATTAATTTTTTTATTTTTTGTAATTTGAATTCTTGGCATAATATCCCTAACTGTAGTTTGAGAATTAATAACAGTTACTTCTTTTGGTTCTGATTCAATAGACTCTAAGTAATCTAAATATTTAAATTTTGTGTTATGTAAGTGCTCTGAGGGACGAATCCACAGTGATGGAATATTATAAGCGTCTGCTAAGATTAGCCCATGTAAGGAACTGGAAATAATAAACTCACATCTAACTAATTCATCAATAAATCGTTCAGGGTGTTGATAAACTGATATTATTTTGACCTTATTACCTAAAAGTAAATTCTCAAAACACCGAGAATTTAGATGAGAAAAATGAGGAATAATACCCAGAAAATTTTTTTTCTCTTGATTTAAAGGGCGATATAGAAGTGGCATAAGCAGCCCAGGATCACCGAGGACATTAGGACATTCAACTCCAAGCTTCATTACTCTTTTTCTTGTCAGCGGTCCACGTACAGCACAAATTTTTCGAGGCTTAACAGTGGTTCTAATTATTGCTTCATCTGCTTCTTTCCAATTTTTGCAACCAAAAATACTTCTTTCCGTGTTAAATCCTGAACCCCAAACTATTGTGTGTTCATCAGCAAACTGAAGAATACTACCGACTGTCATATAGTTTGGTAAACCTGCTGGATTAACCATTCCTAAAGCGGGAGGAGCTTTATGAGCAGATAAACGCTCATAAATATAAGAAGATAATGCATCTCCTATATTGGGTGGACGAAAAAAACCAGGAGATCCAGCTTGCTTGAGGAAGTACGACTTCTCACTTTCCCATGAAGATTTTGAAGAAATAATTTTGACCATTGCTTCATGTTTATATCTGTTCAATTTTGCTACAGTATTATGTAATGTTTTGATAATTATTTCATTCATGTTCCTATTGACCAAATTTACAATTAAGGTATTCAATCACTAACAAATCAATAACTAGAAAATTTTTTGGTGTTTATCTTTATTGAAAATAAGTTTTTATGAAATAAAATGACTGATTATATTGGCACATTTTAAATTTAGTTTTTTCCAAAAAAATTCATGATTAGAGTAAAGTTGGATAGGCGATTGACTGTAATCCCAATATTTTTTATCAGCAAGGGTTGGGCGTTTTCCTTGGAGGGAAGAAAGAACCATTGGTTTACGCCAAGGCTTGATACTACCCAAGGCATGAGACATGGTAAATCCACCTGAAATAATATCCATCCCTTCCTTACCTATCAAGCTGACAGAGCAATCAGTAGACATTAAAGCAATATTGAGGGCATCCTGATCTGTTTTATTAAATATAAAAGTACGGCCTACTTCTTCAAATTTACAATTCATAGTATGGCTTGGATTAGCTTTTTGTAACCTTGGATTAGCATTTTGAAGCCCTCCAATCTTTGGAGCCATTATTTCTTGAATTTTTAACCAGTTACATAAAAAATCTTGTTGTTTTTTAGCTAAACCTATGAAACCACCATTAACATACATATCTGTATTAAAATTAAAACTGAATCCATGAGCTTCATAAAACTTGCGCCATGCCATCCGTAAAGGATGACTTTGGGGAATAGGTGAATTTATATCTTCACATAAAGCAACGCCATAACTAACCCACTCTTCAAAATAAGACCAGCGACATTTAATTACAATATCAGGATCAAAATAGAATAAGGCTTCAGCCTCAGGACAAAATTCTTTCCATAAGCTCAACATAAAGTTTGGTTTATAGTTTGTCAGGTGATAATCAGTTTCTAGTTTAATAAAGCGAATCGCGCAACCATCTGCAAGAATATACTCTTGATAATTTTCATACTCTTCTATAAACTGTGCCCAAGGTGGTAGTTCGCCACGATAACCTACCCAAACAATTCCGCGAAAGCCATGATGGTATAAGGAGTTAGTTAACGCTCCTACACCGTAGTGGTAATTACCTTCAAATAAAGTGCAGACTGTTGATATCATGCTAATTTTTTATAAATTTCCGAGTGTTTTTGAGCTACTATAGGCCAAGCTAATTTTTGTTCAGCAAATCTACGGCAACTATTAGCGATTTCCTTCCGCCAATCTGGATTAGCAATATATTTTTCTATCAAATCAATCATTGCTTGATCATCATCATTAGCAACAATTGGATATATATCTGCGCCTCCATAATCTCGAACCCCACCAACATCTGTAGTGACGATTGGTAATCCACAAGATAAAGCCTCAACAATAGCAGTATTAGCACCACTATTATTCATTGGTAATAATAGAATATAACTAGTCTGATAGAGATTTCGTAAGGCTTCATCAGAAAGGTTTTTGTGCCAGGTTACTGCTGGATGTTCTAGCAATTGCAGTAATCCATCCGTTTTTCTCGCATGTTCAGGTACTAATAAATCAAATTGTATTTCACGATGCTTCTCTGTCAAACTTACGATTACACGATGCAACATAGAAGTGTTGCGGAGGTAATGACCTGCAAACAAGATACGTTTCGCTTTTATATATTCTTGGCTAAGAGGATAAAAGAAGTCAATATCAACACCATAATGGATAAAATGTATTCGATTTTTACCAACATAAGATTCAAAAAATTCTAAATCACGTTGGTATAAAATAATTGCAGAAGAAAGCCTTCCTAAATTTTCTAGCATCTTAGGATGCCACTGTGCAGGAGGTAAGTGTATAGTACCTACTAAATTTACTGGAGCCTTTTGCCAGCAATCTAGAAAGGGCAAACTAGCTTCTAGGTATAAAATATGGTATATGGAATTTGGTTGGAAAAACTTGGTAATAGCTAATTGCAACTCTGCTGCTGTATGAAATGAATTACGAGCAGGCCATTTGCGGTAAATTGAATATGCTTTGCCTAGTATACGCTGTACAATACTATTCTTAATGTTGATAATTTTTGGCTTAACAGTAATCCTATTAATAAATTTGGGTAGTTGCTCATAGCCTGTATATTTTCCAAACCAAGGAATGCATTGTGACAAAAAAACTAGCTGAGATAATTGAATAAAATTATTATTCATTCTAAATTTTAAGGTTTATGTATAAGGTTTAATGTACTTAATAATAGTAGCGGGAACTCCTGCTACTATCCTAAATGGTGGTACATCTAAATTAACTTTTTTGTAATACCGTTTCTTTGTGAAGCTGCATATATTTACCGCCCGGCTACGCCGTTCCCCCTTGTGAAGGGGGGACTGATTATGTACATGTTCATACAGAATTGGTATAAATCATCTTTTTGATTTTGTGATACATGTTTTAATATAATTATATATTTTTAAATATGTACTTATCTTTTGAGATATCCATCTATAGCATCATCGCGCCTGCGTGTTTGAAAAAAAGTAAAGCCGTTTTTAGAAGCCCATTCATTAATCCATTCAAGTGACCAATCTCCTTTATGAAGTTCTATAAAAAAGAAACATTCGTCCGAAAGATTTAAATTCGTTTTTTGTAAAACTTCGTATTCTGAACCTTCTATATCCATTTTTATCAAAAGTTTAAGGTCTGATAAGTCGGGTATTAGCGAGTCCAATGAGACTGTAAGCACTCTATTATCTAAATCACCATTGTCTGAGAGTTCCTGAAAGACTGCACCTTCATTCTTCAAAAATTTAATTTCATTATTACTACTAACTGCACATTGAAGTTTAGTTGCTTCAATTTTATTCGCTTCTAAGTTAAAGCCAAGAAATGAAAATGTTGTCGGATGTGGTTCAACACAAATGAACATTGATTGGGACCATTGCTTCGCAGCTAAAATGGTGAAAAGACCAATATTGCTTCCTATATCAAGAACGACATCAGGTATAAAAGGAACTAGTGATAAATCATAAACCTTATCAATAAAAATTTCGTTAGCAACCCATAAATGAGTTGTATCATATCCAGAGACTACGATATTACAAGACCAATTCTGCTCTCGCCATATAAAAGAAAACTTCTGTTTTTTAATCCACGCTTGAATGATTGGCATAGACCAGTTAGCTTTAACTTGAGCATAGTTTATCAATCCTCTTTTGATTCTTGAAAATAGCCTTTGATCAATAGGATTGTAGGGATATATGTATGGAAGTGACTTTTGAATTAATTTATTATTCATATTATTTCCTTAGATTAAGTTTGCTCTTTTAAACTAATATTATTTATAGATTGAATGCCTTTATATGTAATATAGGCAGCTAAAAAGAACCCAGGTATAGCAGAGATAATACTAAAAATCGATACCCCTTTTATGCTAGACAAATCTACGAATAAAAGGGCTATGCACTGGCTTAGTATTGCTAAACTTATAAGAATAAAAGGATGAGGTATCCAAGCTTTTGAAGTATTAAGTGATCCCATAGCTCCTAATATTGTATAAACTAGATTTTGAAGAATTACCCAAAAAAGCTCTTTATTTAAATTTATATATTTATTGCCTAATATCCACAATAACTGGTTAGGAAATTTTAACAAAAATAGTAATAAAACAATTGCAATTACAACATAAATAAAAATTATTTGAAAATATAGACGAATAAGTTTACTAGAACTCTGACATTTAGCAAATATTGGAATTAATATGTTTTGCATTACAGCGCTGATTATAGAAACAACCAAGCCGAATCGCCCTAAAGCCGCAATTTCAGCAATATTTTCTGTTTTTCCAAAAATACTAATTAAATAAATTGTTATTTGCCCTTGAAAGCAGTAAAATATAGTATTTGGCATTTGATAACTTACAGTCTTTATTATTTCTTTCTTGTAATCTTCATTAGTAGGAGCCTCAGTATTTACAGTAACTTTCACAAAACGCCATAATAACAAATTATTTAAACAAGAAGTAATTGTTGAAGCAAAAGCACCTGTTACTGCATTTAAAATAGTTAACGACCCTGTGGCTATTAACACTAGTCTTGAACCAGAAGAAAGCAAATCTAACTGCTGAATCAGACTAATTTCTGAACGTAATCTCGGTACAATTCTCAAAACTCCTATATTGAGATAAAATAAAAGCTCTATCAAAATAGCAGCGATTAATAAAAATGTGTATACAATGGATGCTCCATTCTGAATTAACATCCAAAACAGAATGGGTGTGATAATTAATGTCGCAATTATGGCTAGATATCGACGCAACTGCATAGCAGTATTAATCAATTGTCCAAACCGATATGGATCTTGCCAAACCCTACCACCAATTGCAGACAGTGCTGAACTGATACCGCTATCTGCTAACACATTTATAGTTCCTTGCATAGCATTAGCTAAAGTAAAATAAGCATATTCTTCTTTACTCAAGGTACGAATTATTAAGATTCCACTAGCTAAATTCAATGCTTGAACGATTAGTTGAACTGAGACAAATTTACTTAATAGTTTAATCCAGTAAAAAGCTTTAAAAAAGCGTTTTGACATGAAAAATTAGTCTCCAGAATTATGCATATTTGATTTTGATAATATTTTGTGATAATTTCATTTATTTTGTGTAGTTGAATTACTTAGTCTAGTCTTGACCATCATCTGCACCACATCTTGCATCTTAAATTTCGCCTGCCAACCCAGCTTATCCTTCGCCTTAGCTGGATTCCCTCTACCCACTGCCAAATCTGTAGGTCGCAGCAGGCTATTATCTATCACAACATGGTCACGCCAATCTAAATCTACAGATGCAAATGCTGCTGATACAAAATCCTCTAATAAAGAACTTTCTCCTGTAGCAATCACATAATCATCCGGCTGCTCCTGTTGCAGCATTAAATACATCGCCTCAACATATTCCGGTGCCCAACCCCAGTCACGCTGAATCTGTATATTGCCTAAATACAGTTTTTCATTACTACCTTGAGCAATACGACAAGCACCAGCAACAATCTTTTGTGTCACAAATCTTTCAGGACGTAAAGGAGATTCATGATTAAACAGAATCCCAGAACAGGCAAACAAACTATAAGCTTCTCGGTAATTAGCAACTTCCCAAAAAGCAGTGGCTTTAGCTACAGCATAAGGGCTTCTGGACCGGAATGGCGTTGTTTCATCAGCGGTAGTTTTGCCAGTATCACCAAAACATTCACTGGAACCAGCATTATATAGTTTGATTGGAACACCCATAAAACGAATAGCTTCCAGTAAATTTAGAGTACCAGTGGCTATGCTTTCTAAAGTTTCTACTGGTTGTTCAAAAGACAAACCAACTGAACTTTGTCCTGCCAAATTATAAATCTCATCTGGCTGTATTTTGGTCAACACTTGCAATACACTGCGAAAGTCATTTAGAGCCATTGACTCTAACTTTACTTGGTCTTTAATACCTAAGTTAACCAAATTTCGGAAAGAAGAAATCTGGGCATCTCGTGAAGTACCACAGACGATATAGCCTTTATTAAGAAGTAACTGTGTCAGGTAAGCTCCATCTTGACCCGATATTCCACAAATGAGAGCTTTCTTCATTGAGTTATCTTAGCTAATCCAAATTGTTTCCAGTGTTTTAGAAAGAGATAAAAATTGATTTTGATATTTATCTTTAAGAGATTGTTTAAAAGTGTTTTCCTGCAACTTTAGGGACTTTTAGATACTCCCTAACTCCCTCTTTTTAAGGGGGGAACCGGAATCAAAATTCCCCAATTGATCGGGGATTTAGAAGGATCTAAAACTTTTGATACCCAAAAGAGAACTTTTCAAACATCCTCTCAGGCTTAACTCACAAACTGGAAACCTCTAAGACCTTGATAACCACCTTGTTTGGCACTCCTACGAGTAAACTCGCCCACAGAAGGATTCCCCAGAGAATCAATCACTCCGCTTACTTGCTGCCATAGTTCTTGTGGTGCTACCAAAATTTCATAACTACCATCATCACACTTACGAATGTGATACCAAGTTGTTTTCTGACAATCTTCACACCAAAAAGCTTCTAACCATTCTCCTTGTATAGCAACTGTGGTTCGAGATGATACTAACATTAAGGCATTCCGCCGGCTCATACCTCGTTCCTGTAACTGACCTGCTTGGTCAGCAAACATATTATATTTCTGACTGACGCTATCGATATAGCAGCTATGAATTGGGCAAAGAATAGCCCGTCGTTTAGAACGTTTCCGATTTCGGTCACACCTTTTCTGCAATTTCACCTCCTGTATAGACAACACCTATGAGCAAGGAAGGCTATGTTGGAGGGACTGAGATCAATAAGACCATCGAAGCCCAACTCCTAATAAATACCGTAAAAATATTCAATTAACTTCAATATGTTTACTTACTTTACATCCGTTTGAGGCATAGTTATTACCTCATCAGACAATAGTGCCTCCTGTAAAACATGCAAGTATTGTTGAGAAATAACTTTAGGTGTAAAGTGCGATCGCAAATACTGACGACCTGCTTGGCCTATCTGCTCTGCAATTTGAGGATCTCGACTCAGAAAGCGAATAAATTGCGCTAGACCATGACTATCTCCATTCTCAAATGTCCCACCACATTTGGCTTCAGTCACCAGTTGTTTGAGATATGAAGTTCGGGAGCAAATTACTGCTATTGGTCGCCCAGAGGCTAAACCTGAATAAAATTTGCTAGGAACAACCAAACCCTCTGTAGTTTCATCCACACTCACTAGTGAGAGATCGCAAGCTGTTAATGAATAGGGTAGCACTTGCTGATCTTGGTAAGGTAAAAACGTAAAATTTTTCAGCCCTAACCGATTTACTTCTGCAATTAATTCTTCACGTTTGGCACCACCACCAATGCAGACAAACTGAATTGGCTCATCTTGCAGTTCCTTGGCAGCTTCCAATATGGTATCTATGTCATGGCAGCGACCCATATTGCCAGAATAGAGTACGGTAAATTTATTAACTAAATTGTACTTCCAAGCAAACCAGTTTTCTCCCTTGGCAATCGGCACGATCGCTTCTGGGTTAGCCCAACTGTGAATTATAGAAATCTTATCAGCTATTTCTGGACAATGGGCTACTACCTGTTGTTTCATCGCTGGGCTAAGTACGATAATCCCCTTAGCATTTAACCAAACCTGCTTGTTGATATCACGCCACAAGCGCACTAGCCAGTTATCTTTAGAAATTACACCTAGTGCGATCGCAATATCAGGATATAAATCATAAAGTATGCATACATAGGGCAATCGGAACAATAAATGAGCCAAATATCCGATAACTGGCAAAAATGGGGGAGCTGTAGTTAGTAATAATATATTGTTGCGACGCCAAGCTTTTAGGAGATAGAGCGTAGCCCGTAAAGTATATAGTACCCCATTAATAGCTTTACCACGAATCCTTCCCGGCCAGAGTTGGGCTGTGCGCGATCGCTGAATTCTGATTTGGTCAGCCGATTCAACCGCTGGGGCCGTCTGAGAGCTAAATGCATATCCTGGCTGACTTGTAAAAACTTCAATATCCACCCCTTGTGTCCCTAACTGTTTCACTAGCTCTTCGAGCAACTGCCCTGTAGCTGCATAATCTGGGGGAAAAAATTGGGTGACAATAGACAATTTAATCGATTGTTGAATTTTTACAGAAGCTTTATTTTTTGTATCTAACTCAGTAGAAATGGATGGCAACAACTTTTGGTTAATCCATTCATTAAGTCTCATCAGCTATGTTCCTAGTCTAGAGTAAAAAAATGCTTGTTTAATCTATCAGTGAAACTCAATCATTCAACCAGTTTTAAAGACGGATTTGGGCATTTCTTAAATTTGGGTATGTCTAAAAAGTAATTGAAGTTGTCATCCCTTAAGCATATTGATGTGGATGACCTTGATTGCCGAAATTAGTAATTAAGCCTGTTAATGCTTCTTGCCGTACTTGATCACCAGTAGTTTCTATATGACATGTTTTTGTCCCCAGTTAAGTCTTGAGGATATACTATGTTATTTCACAAAGGTTTTAGTAAGCGCAATATTACGTAATTCAAAAAAGCGATTGCGGGATCTGTCTGTATATTTACTTAGAAAATTAGTTGTCAAATCCAGCCACACATGAAATCTATATATAGCGTTTCCTGGTCTACTGATACCTTTCCTGTATGAAGCTGCGCTAAATTATCAACAAGGGTGTATTAGGTATAAGTGCGATGGGTCTCAAATTACTTTTTTGAGATTAAACAGACCCAAGAAGAATTGAACAAAGCTGTTAAATATGCCGCAGAAGCTAGTAGCAAAGAGCGATTACAAATGCTCTACTGGCTAAAAACTGCCCAAGCTACAAGTAGGCGATCGCATTAAGCACCTATGCGATAGAATGTTGGGACATTAATACATAAGACATCTCCGAAAATGAATGTAGAGACGTTGCAATGCAACGTCTCTACAAGGGTTTCAGGTAACGCATAATTAATTTCTGGAGATGTCTATAAACTATTGCCATCCTCGCAGATTTTTATGTACCTGCGCCAGATACCACATTTGACATCCACCCCGCCGTGAACCGTCGGGGATTCCTAAGACTCACGACTTAGGTTTCTGCTTCATAGCAACTGCCTCCACCCCCTAAGAGGATTTGGTCTTATGTTCGCTCCACAGACTTTACGACTGCGTGTCCCGCAGCAACTCGAAAACAAACAAAATTCTCAGGTGTTTTGTAACTCAAGGATGAAACCATTGCCTCTCGTTCTTATCCCAGTCTGCCGTCTTTTCTGCGCCGTTGATAGTCTTCTATCAAACTTTGGTGTTAGGCTTTATGTCTCCGATGTCTGGGTGGGTCAACGACCACTTTAATTTTACCACGATATCTCTAATATAAAACCGTGCTAAAAGCACAGGTTTTAAACCCAATTTTCTGATAATCATCAATTTTGTAATTAACAACAGCTTTAGCTATATACTCCTGGGCTAAATCCAGATTATTCGCGGCTTCGTAATATAACCCCAAGTAAAGATGACTGTAAAAATTTCCCTTTATCCCTTCTGATTGACCCACAGTTAAAACATCATCTGTAGTGCAATCCCCCGCATACAAATCATATATGCGCTGCATAACACGTCCAGGGTCATTTTTTACAGTTAGTAAAGAATTACGCGCCTCTTCAACGCCTAATGAACGAGCTATGCAGAGATATCGCCAGACTGTTTCTTCAACATCTTGAGCATTCACAGTCAAATCTATTTCAAATTGTTGAGCGCCTTCAGCAAATCTCTCTGCGTAATAATATGATAATCCACGTTGCCAGAGGTAAGGTTTAAGACGGGCATCCAACTGCTCTGCCATGTCAAAATCTTGAATAGATTCATCAATCTTGGCCAGTTGAAAGTTAACCATACCCCGGCGAATGTAAGCCTTAGGGTTTTTCGGCTGATTGCAAATGGTTTCGTTCCAGCGCTGGAGTTGATTTTCTAGAGGATTTGAAGAAAACATGAGTTTGTCAGTGGGTTTGGTCAGCGATTCAATTGGAATCAGATGCGGTGAATGGTTTAGGTATTGCGATCATATACATTACGACAAAAGGCGATCGCATTGGGCACTTGCAAGATAAACTCTTAGGTTATTGATAGTTTTAAAATAAAAAAATCCGCAGAATTACAAATGAGCGATGCCTACGGCGGGCTACGCCAACGCTGGACATTAACAGGAAAGAAAGCACTGGTTACAGGTGCCACTAAAGGCATTGGACTAGCTGTTGCCAATGAGTTCTTATCTCTGGGTGCAGAAGTCACAATTGTGGCACGAAATTCTTATGATGTTGACCAACAACTAATTATCTGGCAACAAGCTGGATTGCCTGCTTATGGGATCACGGCAGATGTTTCAACCCCTGATGGGCGTCAAGTCATCTTTGAGCAAGTTAGCAAAACCTGGGATAAATTAGACATCCTGGTTAATAATGTGGGAACGAATATTAGCAAAAAACTAGTAGATTACACAGCGGCTGAATATGAGTTCATCATTCAGACAAACCAGACATCAATTTTTGAGATGTGCCGTCTGTTTTACCCTCTGTTGCAAAATGGAGAAAACAGCAGCATTGTGAATATAAGTTCTGTAGCGGGTTTAGTCTCGAATCGTACAGGCGCTCCTTATGGTATGACTAAAGCGGCTATAAATCAACTGACGCGATCGCTATCAGTTGAATGGGCTTGCGATCATATTAGGGTGAACACTGTAGCGCCTTGGGCTATTCGCACGCCTTTAACCGAGTCTGTACTCGATAATCAAGATTTTCTCAAATTAGTTCTGTCCCAAACACCTATGGGAAGAGTTGGCCAACCAGAAGAAGTAGCAGGTTTAGTGGCATTTCTTTGTATGCCAGGGGCATCTTTCATTACTGGACAATGCATCACTGTCGATGGAGGATTTTTGGCTTTCGGTTTTTAAGTCTCAAAATGAGATCCATCCACGAGGTAGAAGAAACTACTTGTATTATTGAGTATTGTGTAACTGCTATCTTAAAATTCAGGAAAAAACGCTCGTGGTTCCCATTAGAGATAATAATCCAACAAAAATCACGCCTTATGTAACTTATGGACTGATTGCTGCTAATGTCCTCGCTTTTATTTATGAAGCAAGTCTTCCCCCCCAAGCATTAAATGGGTTTCTACACCTTGCGGCTGTAGTTCCACGAGAACTGACTTTAAGCTTTGGTGGTATATCTCTACATCAACCAGTGCCAGAGTGGGCAACTTTAATTACCTCGCAATTTTTGCATGGTGGTTTCTTGCACTTAGCAGGCAATATGCTGTTTCTTTGGATTTTTGGTAACAACGTTGAAGATAAGTTAGGTCATGCCAAATATTTACTGTTCTATTTATCTTGTGGTGTTTTGGCATCCTTGACCCAGTGGTTCTTCGCTCAAGATTCTAGCATTCCTTCTTTGGGTGCAAGTGGTGCGATCGCAGGTATTTTGGGAGCCTACATTCTCCGCTTTCCCAACGCCGAAGTTCTCGGTATAGTGCCTTTAGGATTTTTCTTCCCGACTTTCCGCGTCCCGGCATATTTCTTTTTGGGATTTTGGTTTCTTGAACAAGCCTTCTACGGGCTTGTTAGTCTCGAAACACCTACCAACATCGGTATGGAAAGCGGCGGTATTGCCTACTGGGCCCATGCAGGCGGGTTTATCTTTGGGGCAATTCTTGGCCCATTGTTGGGTTTATTTAACGATAAATCGCTAGAAGAATCTTGGGATAAGTAATTGTTCAAGGTATCATCAGGGCTTTCAATCAAGCTAATTAAATAGGTGAAATTGTTTAAGCCTGGCAACTGCTAGCCTTACAAGTTACAGCAGATTTCAAGTTGGTGAAATACACAAGCTAAGTCTGTTACTCAGGTATAAAGCGTGTTTTACTCCTGAATCCTGTATTCTGAATTCTGAATTCTGCTGTATATTGCAATTAGTCAATAATTTAGGAAAAACACCTGTGTTTCCCCTCTACGACGAAAATCCAACGCGAATCACCCCGTATTTCACCTACGGGTTAATTGGCATGAATATTTTAGTTTTTCTTCACGAGGTGAGCCTACCAAATGCACAATTGAATCAGTTTTTAAGCCAGTATGCAGTAATACCCCAAGAGTTAACCACCAATTTTAGTGCAGAGTGGACAACATTATTTACATCGCAATTTTTACACGGTGGTTGGTGGCACTTAATCTCAAATATGGTGTTTCTCTGGGTTTTTGGTAACAACATTGAAGATCGATTGGGTCACGCCAAATATTTGATTTTTTATTTGGCATGTGGTGCTTTAGCTGCTTTGTGCCAATGGTTCATTGGCATGAATTCGGAGATTCCTTCCTTGGGAGCAAGTGGTGCAATTTCTGGTGTTCTAGGTGCTTACATTATCCGCTTTCCCCAGACTAGAGTCAGGACTTTAGTATTTTTGGGGTTTTTCATCACCACAATCAGAGTGCCAGCATTAGTAATAATTGGACTTTTCTTTGTGCAAAATGTCATCTCCGGTCTTGCTACCCTGCAAACAGCCGCTAGCATGAGCGTGCAAACTGGTGGAGTTGCTTACTGGGCGCACATCGGTGGTTTTGTTTTTGGGGTGATTCTCGCTCCCCTATTTGGGGTGTTTAGGCAGGACTAAGTACAAAATCTCCTAATTCGTAGCAAAATAATTGCTACCTCTCAATCCTCTATGTTTAAATTTCCACGCTCGATTAATTACAGTTTGACCGTGCCAATTTTAGATTTTAAATTTTGGATTTTGGATTATTTATTTGGTACAAGCCCCACAAGAAAGTGGGCAAAACAAATCTAAAAGACGCTCCTGCGTCGGTACCGCTACGCTATCGTCAATCTAAAATCCAAAATTGGTTGACCCAAAGCTGCACTAAGCAATTTAAAATGAGCAGATGCTATCTTGGCAATCCACTCTTTGGGAAACCATTAGTTTTTATTAGCGCCTGCTGAAAGTTCTTCTGATTCTTCCGTCTCAGATGTAAATCTTGATGATTGTACGACTTGTTCAGGTAGAGAAACAATGATATCAGCACCATTGATAATTGTTCCCAATAACCCTAGTTCCGATTCAACCAATTGATCAATAGCTTCACTTAACATGTTCTCTTGTGTATAGTGTGGTCGCGTCACAAGTACCATGCCATCGCTGTAGGGTTGGATTAACAAAGGATCATTGGATATGCTAAGAGGGCTAGTATCTAAAATAACTAAATCAAAACGTTCGCGCACATCCTCCATTAGCCGCCGTATTTCGTTGGATTCAAGAATAGCAGCTGATTGCCGCACAGGGCCAGGGCTGGGAATGATGTATAAATTTTCTACATCAGGAACTAAACGAATACATTCACTTAAGTTAGCGTAATAACGCAGGGGTTCAATGGTGGCGTCGGGGTCAGGAATTACATTCAGGGATGTACAACGGGAAGGCGATCGCAAATCTGTTTCGATAATCAAGGTTCTTTTACCAGCACGGGCTGAAGCTATACCCAAGTTATATGCACTTGCGGTTTTACCTTCTAGGCTACTGGTACTAGTAATCAACACTACCTTTAAGGCTTGACCACCAATCCGGCGCAGATTACTACGGAATTTCTCATAAAATTCTAAATAAGGAGAATCCGCAGAAAGTACCACTGGCACTGCTTCTGGAGGCAAATCATCAACTGGCATTAAAGGCAATTCTCCCAATAGTGCCACTTCCCGTTGCTTGAGGCTCTCGCGGATATCCTCCCTGGTTTTGAAAGTACTTTCCAGCGCTCCCAACAAAAATATCACTCCGCCACCAATCAAGACACCTAAGAAACCACCCACAGCAAGAGTAATAGGTATACTCTTAGGAGATTTGAGTTCCTCAGCCGCTGTGGGGCGTCTGGCAATGCTGAGGCTGCTGGTAGTTTCTGCCTCTGCGGTTTTAGCATCGGTTAGCTTCACTTGCATTTGGTCATAAATGGCTTTTTTAAGTCCAACCTCTTGTTCTAAACGCGATCGCTCTAATTGCTTATTGGGTATCAGAGAATACTCTCGCCGTAGTCGCGCTTCTTGTCGGATTTCTTGAGTTAATTGTTGTTGCAGCGTCTCCTTTTGGGTTTCCAAAGACACCATTTGGTTTGCCAACTGTTGGCGGGCTGGGTCTAAACTACTTTGGGCGCGAATCCCGGCAACGCTACCCCGAAGTGGAGCCGCCGTCCCATCGCCACCTAATACCTCCGTAGCACGTTGTTGCAGCAATTCTTCAGCAGCTTGTTTCTGACGCTGCAACTGAACCATCGTTGGGTGTTCCGGTCGCAAATCTTTTCTGAGCAAGGCAACTTGCGACTCACTTTGATAAATTTGCGATCGCAAGTTAGCAATAATTGGATCGGCACTCAAAGCAGAAGAAATATAAGCCTGTCCGACTGTTAAGCCTAACTTATTTTCTATACTGCGAACTTGACCATCAACCCCAGCAATAGTTAATTGAATTTGCCGTTGGAGATTTTGGCTGTTAGTAATGCCATTTAGCAAGCTGCCATTTTCCGCTGCTAATATTGCCGTTCGCTCTATGCGATCGTACTGTTCCAGTTTCTTTTCTGCAATTTGCAATTCCCGTTTAGCTTGTGGTAAGCGCTCGTTAACCTTTTCAATAATTGCTTGTAATCGCCCAGTATTGATGTCACTACTCAACTTAATCATTGATTGCATCAATTCAGTCAAGACCTCTATGGCTCGTTTGGGATCACTATCTACATATTTCAGATCAAAGATACTCGTTTCTAATTCTCCAGTTCTGGGATTTTTTTTAGGTAAAGAAAGGACAATCCTGGAACCGAGTTCTTGCGGTTTGACATTCACTTTCTCTGCCACTGTCGCAATTATCTGGTTTGATAATAAAATTTCCTGATTCAGTTCCTTTCCTTGCTGTTGGATTTGACTGCCAGTTGCAGAAAAAGAAACTGGTGGGCCAGCATAGGTAAGTGCGGCAGATGCTATGTAGTTAGTAGGTGGCTCTGGCTGCATAGCCACCACCGTTGACCCCACTACAACTAAACCAAAACTAGCTAGTCCAATCCACTTGTATTTTTCAAAAGCAATAAGATAGCGTTTAACAATTGGTGGAGTCATGGCAGGGGCATATAGAATCAGTTATCAGTTATTATATTTGTCACCTTCATCTTCCCCTCTCAAATCCGGTAATAATCGGTGAAGAGGTGAAAGTCACTAATTTCGCCTACCACCGAAGTCGTCAAAAAATCGGAGAAAGGACTGGACATTGAAGAAGGGCTGGGTAATAGTAGTCAAGAAATTAGTAATTCTACCGATGAGGTTCCGACCAACAACAAGAACATCATTATCTTGAAGGGCCACATTTTGAGATGCATCGCCTCCTAGAGCTTTTTTAGCATCAAGTTTCTGGGTAACAGCTTGACCTCGTTCAGGATCAAAGCGAACCAGAGCGATATCTCGAAGATTAGCAGTGTCGAGATTGACTCCTCCTAAAGCATCTACAAATGTACTCCCGTTAGGTAGTGCTTGAATGGCAAGACCTCCAGCAGCGTAGTTTAAAACCCGGACTCTAATCTGTGGTGTAGCTAAGGATGAACGTGCTACCAAATTGCGGTCATAACCGTCATCATTACCAACTTCACGACGGGGAACGAGAATCGCATCTCCGTCTTGTAAGCGTAAATTAGGAATTGAACCGCCATTTTGCAGTGCTGCATATAAGTCAATATTTTGTGAAATCACAGAACCATCTATTAACTTACGGCGTACTTGCACTTGTCGCAGGTCTGCATTCAACGTTGAACCACCAGATATTAGCAAGGCATCAGCTATCCGGGGTGTTGCTGAATTAATCGGATAAATTCCTGGTCGAAATATTTCCCCGCTAATGGTAACTTGAACTGGTCGCGTCCCTGCCAAGGATACTACAACGATTGGATCGGGTAAAATGCTACTTAAAGCCAAGCGAATTTTTTCTTGAGCTTCTTCCAAAGTCAAACCTTGTAAAGAAATTGTTCCCACTTGCGGGACTACGATGTTGCCTTCTGGACTAATTGCAGCTTGAAAACTTAAGTCTTGACGCTGCGTTGCTAGACCTAAAACTATTACTGGATCAACAACATAACGATTTAAACCCAAGCGAATTTTTTCTTGAGCTTCTTCCAAAGTTAAACCTTGTAAGGAAACTTTTCCCAGTAGCGGCACCACAATGTTACCTTCTGGGTTGATTAAAGCTTGAAAGCTCAAATCTGGAAAGCGCTGAACTGAAACGCTAATTCCATCTCCTATTCCTAAGCGGTACGGGCCAGGAGGACGCTGAAGGAGAACACCAATTACATCTCCTGGACCCAAGAGATAGCGGCTGAGTTGGGGGGAAATTTCGTCATTTGCACCTGGAGGTACAACCTCAGTCCCTGGCACAGGCGAAGGAGGTTGTCTTGGTGATTGTCCTTGAGGTGGAAAAGGCTGGGCAACAACAAGTTGGATAGGTGTTGTTAAAAAAACTCCTACTTGAAGATTGATCAAACACAAGGCGCTGAATGCACGCATATAAGAACTTGGATCTATAAACATCGGTGCAGGAAAAATGAATATAAGAATTAGTCGCGCCGAGTGGTAATTTTACTCTAAAAATTTCCTAAATGTCTTTTTTATCTGCAAATATTCTACCAACAAAAAGTATAAAATTTTTGCCAATTTTAATTTATAACTTCATATTTTTAACCTGAACGCGATTATAAACATACAACCGAAGAATCTCTGCAAAAAGGTATGTGTAACAGACTCTATAAAGGGCCTGCCATCAATACAGCTTGCACTGTTTCTCCAATAGACTCGGCTAAAGACCATGATGTTTCTACCTGCCCCAAAGGTTCCATTGGAATCAGAATGCTCACACCCACCCAAGGAGTGCGTTGCTGACGCCACTGTGCTAATTGATCCGCTAAAAACCAGTGGAAAGGTGATGGATTTCCGCCGTCTGGCATAGCATACCATTGCAAGACAGCGAAGGTTTGCTGTGGCGTAGAGGCGCGAAAGAACCTAGCTTTTACTTTAGTTTCGACATCAGATGTCAACTTTGCAGGCGGTTTTACAGTAAAGTCAGCAGAGCGATATTGAGCTATATCCCACTTTCCCCAGCGTAATCTTCCCCAGCCGTTAACGTCTGTCCACTCTACCTCTGGTTGATCCATCGGCCCATTTTGCGGCAGCAAAAGCAAGATTGCCTGGGATTCGGAACTTTCTTTTTTAATTACCTGCAAAGACCATTTATGTTCGCCAATTTGCTGTTCTGCTTGTTCAATGGTTTTCCAACCAGGAAGGGCTAACCCTGTTTTGCGGATCTGTCTTAACTGGTTGAGGGTAGTAACTGGTGGTGGTTGTTTCCATTGCCATTTTCCTGTCAGATATCCGGGAACCCCTCCTATTGCCAGCAGCACTAGCAATAACAAAAGTGCTGCTACCTGACTCAATTGGTTTTCCTTGAAAAATTTGGATAAGGAAATCATCAGTAAAATTTATAATACTTAGGCAAAATTTTACTTCATAACATCACACCATGAGTTCAGTAATATTTATGAGTAGAGAAGGGGCAGGGGGCAGGGGAGGCAGGGGAGGCAGGGGAGGCAGGGGAGGCAGGGGA